>CAZFLE010000001.1:0-2740 GCA_964519895.1 uncultured Enterobacterales bacterium
TCGGCATCGGCATCGGCATCGGCATCGGCATCGGCATCGGCATCCGTGTCCGTGTCCGTGTCCGCGTCGGCGTCCGAGTCCGTGTCGGTGTCCGCGTCGGTGTCGGTGTCCGCGTCGGCGTCGCCGCCGGTGTCCAGACCGCCGTCGTCCGAGCCGTCCAGTGGGTCGGTGCCGTCGGTATTCACCTCGTCGCCGTCGCTGACCCCGCCGCCGTCGGTGTCGTCATCCAGCGGGTCCGTGCCGTGGGTGTCGACCTCGTCGCCGTCCGTCAGGCCGTCGTTGTCGGTGTCGTCATTCAGCGGGTCCGTGCCGTGGGTGTCGACCTCGTCACCGTCGCTCAGGCCGTCGTCGTCCGTGTCGCTGTCGGTCGGGTCGGTCCCCAACACCAACTCGTCGCCGTTTGAGAGCCCATCCCCGTCGCTGTCCTGGGCGCCGACCAGATCGGCCCAGGTGGTGCACGTCTCGGTGTCTGCGTCGCAGTCCCCAACGTCCTTGGAGAATTGCTTCGCGCTCGCCGAGGTGCCGAAGACCAGGGCGAAGTCGCTGATCGAGCTCGCCCCCGTGGCCGCCGTGAAGTCCGTCCACGAGATGCGCCAGTCGACGAACCAGTCGCCGCCCCCGCTGCACAGGTCTGTGCCCGCGGACTCGAAGCCGGCCGCCCCAGCGCTCTTGTCCCCGGACGCCGCCGGGGGCGCGGTCGCCGTCGCGTGCTCCAGCTCGGGGCTGTCTTTGGTGAAGTCTGCGTCCGCGCTGGCTAAGGTACCCTAAATTATCTGAATTTTGCTACCGAGGAGACCTCGGCGGGAGCTCGACGCTCTTGCTGTCCCCAGCTCAGTCCGGGTCCCCCAACCGACGGGGATTGAGGCTGGAACAGGTCATGGAGAGCACGCGGGAGCGCATGGAGCGGCGTGCTTCGGGGCGCATCTCCATGCGCTCCAGCTTGGCCAGGTTGTCCCGCAGCGCCCACTGGACCTGGTAGCAGGGCCGCTCCTTGCTGCGGTGGAACATCGGGACCGGACCGCTCCTCGGCGGCGTGATCGGGAAGCCGCAGACGCCACAGTTCCTGGGGGGATTGGCGCTGGCCATGTCGTACTCCGGAGGTTCGGTGGGTGACTCGAGTGTCATCGGCCTCTGGGTCCGACTGGGGCTGGGAACATTCCGGCGCCACCCGTGTGCAGACCTTGCAGACCTTGCAGACCCCTTGTCCCGAGCCTCATGTCTGGCACGGTCGCGGCCCGGCGGCCGGCTCCGGTGGCGGGCAGAGGAGTGCCCGCAGGTCCGCCTGCTCCAGGCGACCGCGCTCCTGGAGCCCGGCCAGGATCGCCCCGAACAGGTCGGCCTGGCGGGCCAGCAGGGCGCCAGCCTCGGCGTCGGCCTGGCGGACGACCGCCGCGACGCGCTCGTCGACCAGCCCCAGGGTGGCCGCGGCCACGTGGGCGCCCTTCGGGGTGCTGGCCAGCTCGGGGTGCGGCACGTAGACCGGACCCACCACCTGGTCGGTGCCCAGCTCACAGATGAGCTGCAGCGCGAAGCTGCGGGCCTTTGCCAGGTCGTCCCGGGCGGAGCTGCCCACGTCGCCGAAGACAAGCGCTTCGGCGGCCCGGCCCCCCATCGCGACCAGCAGCAGCCCCCTCAGGTGCGTGGCCTCCACCGCCGCCGCCGCTTCTGGGTGGAGGGTCGTGTACCCCGCGCGAGGACCTTCGCGGACCACCACCCGCTCGACCACGTCGCCGAGGCAGGCCAGGGCGACCGTGGCGTGGCCCGCTTCGTGGACCGCCGCCCGACGGTCTCGCACCGGGTCCGGTCGCAGGGGCTGCAGGCCCAGCACTTCGTGCAGCGCCCGATGCAGGTCCTCGCTCTGTGGGGCAGCAGGGGCGCCGTCGTGGCGGCGACGCTCGAACCACAGGCAGACCTGCTCCAGGTGCGCGCCCGTCGTGCGGGTGCCGTCTGGCAAGGGCAGGGTCGTCAGCTGGACCAGCTCATCGGCCAGGTCTTCGGCGAGCACCACGCCGCACCGCTTCGCGTGCATCGCCAGGATGGCTCGCCGAGAGACGGCGTCGGGCGGACCGACCAGGATGCGCTCACCCAGGCGGCCGGGGCGGGTCACCGCCGGGTCGAGCAGCTCGGGCGTGTTGGTGGCCCCGATGACCAGGACCCCCGAGGTGGTGTCGGCCCCGCCCAGCTCCGAGAGGAAGGTGTTGACCACCGCTCGGCCACTGCGGGTCATGCTCCGGTCGTTGTTGCGGTTCGAGACCATGGCATCGATCTCGTCGAAGAACAGCACGCAGCCGCCATGGGCCAGGGCCAGGGCCCGGGCCTCCTGGAACGCGGCTCGGGTCTTGCGTTCGCTCTCGCCCAACCACATGGTGAACAGCTCAGGGCCCTTGACCAGGACGAAGGGCACCCCCAGCTCGCCCGCCACGCTGCGAGCCAGGAGCGTCTTCCCGGTGCCCGGCGGACCGTGCAGCAGCACGCCAGGCACCTGGCGCCACAGGTTCCTGGCGTCCGGCTCGGCGGCCCGTGCCCGCTGGAAGGGGCGGATCACGTTGCGGCTCAGGCGGTCCTTGATCGCCGCCAGCCCCGCCACGTCCGCCAGGCTCAGCTGCTCGGAGCGGGCCGCGGGCACACCGGACTCCCCCACGACCGGAATGCGGCCGACCTGGCGGTCCAGGCGCCCCAGGACGGTCTCGCGGTTCGCGGCCCGGGTCCGGGCCTGGTGGCAAGCGGCGGCGATCAGCTT
>CAZFLE010000001.1:2840-6905 GCA_964519895.1 uncultured Enterobacterales bacterium
ACCGCACGCTTCGGTGTGCGGTCCTTGGCCCGCAGCTTGCGAATGGCGACGGCGCACGCGGAGTAGAGCGCATCCGCCGGACCCAACGCCGGGTCGAGGGGCAGGGTCACGAGCTCGAACTGGAGCGGACGGCGCGTGCGCTTGGTGAGCTGATGGGCCACGGCTCGGCCCAGCAGCGGCACGAGCTCCCCCCGGGCGGGCACCAGGACCGCCAGGTCCTGGAAGAGACAGTCGGCGATGTCCGCCAGCTTGTCCTGGTAGGCCGCACGCAGGGCGAGGTCGATGGCAGAAGGGGGCGGGTGAGTCACGGTCGGTCCTGACGATGGGTTCGCTTTCCCAGTGCGACGGTGGCGGGATCTGGGGGACCGAACGCGGCGCCGGAGAACCTGTCGACAGGTAGGGGTCGACGGCCCGCTCAGCGGCCGCTCGACGACCCCTCCATGCCGTAGGGCTGCGGCCGGTAGTCGGCGCCGCCCCGTTGACTCCCGCGCACGATCACCTGGCCGTTGCAGACCCAGCGTTCGGTGGCGCGGCGGTGCAGGATCCGACCCATGCGGCTCGCCCGGCAGCCGCCAGCGACCCGGTCCAGCAGTGCGGTCAAGGCGAGCTGCTCCGCCACCCCGAGCACCTGGCCCGGCCGAAGGGGGCGCGGCCTTCCGTCGGGGTCGGCGGGCCACGAGGAGAGCAGCTCGGCGAAGTCCTGATCCAGCGGGCTCGGCGGCGGCGGTCCGTGCCCCAGGAAGCCTTCGAAGCCCCCGTGGGACAGCACGCCGCCGACGACCTGGGACCACACGTCGAAGCCCTTGAGAGATGCGGCAGGTGCAGGCCGGCCCGCGTCCAGCCAGTCCTGGATCAGTCCCAGCAGGACCGCCAGGACCTGGCGCCGGTGCGATCGAAGCCAACCGGCCAGGTCTGGCGTTCGGTACGCCCGGTGCTTGACCTCGGCCAGCCGGATGGTCACGGTGCGGCGCTGCATGTCGACGTCCAGCGCCGGGTGGTTCGCCGTGGCGGCGAACACGCTGCGGACCTTCAGCATCGTGGTGCGGCCCGAGCGAACGATGCGCACGGCCACCCGGCCCGTAGAGGTCAGGATGCGGTGCAGGTCGGACCCCCCGAGCACCGCCCCCGTGGGCAGGTTGTCGAGCAGCATCAAGGGGGGGGCGTCCTGCAGGTAGGTGTGCAGCTGACGGCCCTGTTCCCCCCTCCAGCCATCGAGTCCATACAGGATGGGCTCTTCGCCAAAAGCCACCAGGCCTGCCGCGCGGCCGAGGGTGGTCTTGCCCGTGCCCGGTGCGGTCGACGCGATCAGGTGCAGGGGCACCGGCCCGGAGATGGCCGGGCGCTGCAGCAGGACCAGGAAGAGCCCCAGGGCGTGGGTGCGGTCGGCGGTGTCCACGAAGGGGAAGTCCAGGAGACGCTCGAGCACGTCGGCGCCGTCCGGGGTCGTGGGACTGACCGGGGTGATCGGCGCGCCCTCCCAGGACAGCCACAGCTGGGTCGGCGGGTGGTAGCCCGGGGTCACGACCAGGTCGCCGTTCGGGGCCAGGAACGGTGCGCGGGTGATGCCTTCCAGGGGCCGGCAGTGCGCATCGGCGCTGTAGAGCAGATCCCGCTGGATCCGGGTGGGCACCGGGCGGTTGCGAACGGTCCCGTCCTTCAGCACCTCGACCAAGGTCGCGGCCCGGGCGACCTGGGGCGACAGCTCCGGCACGGTCACCCGCACCATGCGATCGTCCTGGCGCCTGACGAGTCGGTTCTCGTGGCTCCAGTAGCGATCCGGGAAGCATCCGTGCAGGGCATCGGCCACGCGGTCGGTCAGCTCGCAGTCTGGGCCTTTGGCGTCGATGGGGAGCGGCGTGTCCAGGTCGACGGGCATCGGGTCTCCGGGGTGCTCACAGGGTGTTCCTCCCGACTGGCGTTGGCCGGAGCGGAACATTCCCGACGCTGTTCAGCTGCCAAAGGTCTCGCAGTCGGCCGAGGTCTGGTCGTCGATGTAGCCATCGCAGTCATCGTCGATGGCGTTGCAGGTCTCGGTCGCCCCGGGGAACCGCTTGGGGTCGTCGTCGTCGCAGTCCAGGTGCTCGGGCCAGCCGTCGCCGTCGCCGTCCATGCCTTCGTCCACCGTGCCGTCGCAGTCCTGGTCGACCCCGTCGCTGCGTTCGGGAGCATAGGGGTAGATGCTCCAGACCTGGTCGTTGCAGTCGCTGCAGCGTCCCCAGCCGTCGCCGTCCTGGTCCTCGTCGTGATCGTCCTGGTCGACCAGGCCGTCGCAGTCGTTGTCGACGCCGTCGCCGCAGACCTCGTAGGCCCCGGGGAAGCTGGTCGGGTCGTGGGGCTGGCAGTCGTCGCAGTCCGGCACGCCGTCGCCGTCCTGGTCGTTCTCGGCCCCTTCGTCCCAGAAGCCGTCTGCGTCGTTGTCCACGCCGTCGCAGAGCTCGGGGGCCCCGGGGAAGCTGGTGGGGTCGTCGTCGTCCCAGTCCCCGCCGCAGGTGGTGAAGCCGTCGAGATCCTGGTCGTGGTCTTCGTCCACCCGGCCGTCCAGGTCCTCGTCGCGCCAGTCGCAAGTCTCGGGCGCGCCGGGGTAGACGGTGGGGTCGACGTCGTTGGTGTCTCCGTCGCTGTCGGCGAAGCCGTCGCCGTCGTCGTCGTTCGTGAGCAGGTTCTCGTCGACCGCGTCGTCGCAGTCATTGTCCACGTCGTCTTCTTGCTCCGCCGCGCCCAGCCAGGTCGTGGGGTCGCTGTCGTCGCAGTCCCCGCCGGGCCCGCCGGCTGAGCAGGGGTTCTCGGTGTCGGGACAGGAACCGTCGCCGTCGGCGTCGAAGCCGGGCGTGCCCTCGTCGACCAGGTCGTCGCAGTCCTGGTCCAGGCCGTCCTGGAGCTCGGTCTGACCTGGGAAGACCAGGTGGTCGGCGTCGCGGCAGTCGCCCTGGGCCACGGTGTGCCCATCCCCGTCGAAGTCTGGCGAGATGGCCAGGCTGCTGCAGCCGCCGAGGGCCAGGGTGAGGAGCAGGGACGCGGTGATGGACATGGGACCTCCTACGGCCCCGGTGTGCTCGCGGGCGCAATTGTGACGGGTCGTGTGCCGGGCGTTCCATCCCGGATTTTCGACCGACGCCACAGGAGGGTGAACCCCGAGGCCGGGAGGCCCCATGACTCTCCTCATCCTTCTCACCCTCGCCAGCGGTGACGCCGCCGCCCAGGAGACCACCTGGAGCGAGTGCGTCGGCGAGTGTGCCCTGGAAGCGAACATCGGGTCCACCGACTGGGCCGGCATTGCCCACTGTGCTGGCGCGTGCGCCTCCGAGAACGGCCGGGCCATGATCCACCGGCTCTACGAGGACGACCCCCGCTTCGCGGCGCCCAAGGCCGGACCGGCGAAGTCCAAGTCCTCCCGGCCCAAGAGCAACGACGAGCCCCGCCACCCGTTCACCCACGAAGTCACCGACCCGGACACCGGCAAGAAGGTCCGCGTTCCGGTGGGCGACTTCCCCCTCCCCGACCCCGACACCAAGCTCGCCTGAGGTCCCCATGCGCAAGCGTCACACCTTCCTGTTCACCGGCCTCGCGGCTGCAGCGCTGACCCTCGGCGTCGCCCTTCCCAACGGCGACGCCGAGGCTGCCAATGCCCGCCAGACGGTCAGCTTCGGTCCCTGGGATCCCGGCAACTGGTTCATCCCGAACCGCACCGGCGGCGATCCGGACTTCCACGGCCACGGCCCGTGCATGTCCATCAAGACCGGCTCTCCGACCCTCAAGGGCTTCGACCGCATCCTGATCCCCCTGTACATCCACGGGGTCGAGTGCCACTCGGACCGGCGCCGCCAGTCCGACTACACCGAGGTCCAGCACACCTGGGACCTGGAGTGGGACCTGGACCTGGACCCCTGCTGGGTCGTGGACACCGTCAAGGGCAAGCCCAAGGTGTCCGGCGCGACCAAGGCCGACATCTTCTACCGGGACACGGACCACTCCACGGACCGGCCGGCCGCCAACGGCATCATCCGTTCGCTCAGCTGTGTCGGCGACACCAAGGGCAACGAGGCGGGCACCCGCACGGGCTGCAAG
>CAZFLE010000001.1:7005-17430 GCA_964519895.1 uncultured Enterobacterales bacterium
CAGCTGTGTCGGCGACACCAAGGGCAACGAGGCGGGCACCCGCACGGGCTGCAAGGTCACCTTTGATGGCATCTCCGTCCAGGTGGTCCAGCTGACCCGTCAGCAGTGTCTGTCCGGCAAGTACAAGACCCGCCTTCCCTAGGGTCGGCACCCCTCCGTTCGGTGCCCGCACGCTCCTGGTGTGCGGGCACCAAGGTTTGTGATGAAACTCGCAAGGTCCCTGCTGCTGTTCGCTGGTTGTTGGACGCCCGGGCTCGCCTGGGCCGAGTGTCCGGCACCGGATCCCGAGGTCGTGCAGCAGCTCGGCGACCGGATGCTGGCCGTCGGTCGCGACGGCGAGTCTCTGCCATCCGGAGATGTCCTGGAGCAGGTGCTCGGGTGTCACCTGGGTCACCCGGGCGCGACCCACCAGGAGCGGGTGGAACAGGCGGCGGCCGGCCGCATCTCCGGGGTCTCCTATGGACACCTGGAGCCGCGCTTCGGCGACGTGCGGTGTGAAGGGGACGAGACGTGTAGCTTCTATCTGGCCCGCGACGTCCTGTTCGTGGTGGACCTGGGGAGCCGGCGAGGGTTCTTCGCCGAGGCCCTGGACCTGCAGCCCCACCATCGGGTCTGGGAAGGGGTCGCCGACGCCTGGGGTGCACTTCCCTCCGACGACCCTGCCAAGCAGGCCCTGCTGGCCCAGGCCGACGCCCACGCGATGCCGCTCGCGCTTCCCGTGCCCGACCTGGGTGCGCCCGAGCTCGGGGTCTTCGACGACTTCGCGCCCGAGATGGCTCCACCGTCCGACGAGACCTTCCCGACCGCACCGGACCGCGAGCGTGCCCCTGGAGAGGGCCTGAACCTGGGCGGGCTGGCCCTGGTGAACGACGGGGCCTTCGGGGTCTTCGGGGCCTTCTCGGGGGCTCTGGGGCCCCAGGCCGGCGTGTTGTTCGCGAGCACCCCCGGGGGCGGCGCCTGGCTGCAGGTGGGCCTGGTGGGGCCCTGCGAGGTGCGCCTGGCGGCCAGCTATGGGGTGGCGACGGGGGTGCCCACCCGGTGGGTGGGCGTCGAGGGCGAGCTGGAGTCCCGGGTGCTGCGCATGAGCGCTGATGGACGGCTCGGATGGTTCGGCAGGGGCCGCCTGGACGCGGGCGTCAGCCTGGGGCCGTCTGTGGGCGTGTTCCGCCGGATCACCACCCTGGGTCCCTATGTCGATGACGCCAGGGAGCTCACGATCGGGGGCCACGGCAGCGTGGATCTGCTGGTGTGGCTGGGCGCCGAGCGCTTGCGGGCCCTGAGTCTGGCGCTCGACGGCACCGTGCACCTGCACCGGGCGGACCTGACCCGGCCCTTGATCTACGCCGGCGCGACCGTGGGCGTCGCCTTTCGGAGACCCGAGTGATCGAGCTGAGACACTTCCGAGCGGCCCGGCGCCGGGCCTGGCTTCGAGCAGCCCACGAGCCGGCCGGCCTGCTGGCTCTGGCCCTGTGCTTCTACATCTGGATCATGGGTCTGGGGCTCTCTCGCCAGGTCGCCGTCGTGGTCGAGGTGGAGGTGCCGGCCGAGCGCCTCGTGCGCCTGGCGGGTCCGCCGACGGCGGCGCGGAAGCCCGCCAAGGTGCGAGAGCGGGTGGCCGAGTCGCCGCAGCCCATCTTCGAGCGGACCCCCAAGACCGTCCGGGACACCCCGCAGCCCTCCCCCGTCGAGCTCGTCGACCTGCCGGATCCGGAGCCCGAGGATCCCTTCGGCGACCCAGCGGACGGAGCAGCGGTCGACGATGTGGATCCCGGTCGAGATGGCCTCTCGGGCCTCCGTGACCGTTCTCTGGATGAGGAAGACACGATCGACAAGCCGCCCGAGGATCCCCTGGACCAGGACGACGGCGAAGACGTCGGCGATGCCCAGCTGCGTGCCTGCTCCCTGGTCCGGGAGCACAGCCCCACGGCCGTGGAGCTGCTCGGTCCTGCCGACCCGGACCTGGAGGCCTGGAAGCGCGCCCTCGCCGACTGCCGGGTGAGCGGTGGAGGGCCGGTCGACGCCTCGGTGGACTGGGGGCGTGTCCTGGCCGCGATGCAGACGTGGATCAAGACATCCCACTCCTGACCTCCCCACCACTGGGTCCTAGCCAAGGAGCTGTCATGACCCCCGCCCGAGTCCGTCTCCTCGCCCTCACGTCCGTGCTGTTGGGCCTCGGGATCAACCCCGCCGCCGCGAAGCAGCCGGACCCCCCGAGCCCTCCGGCCGCCGCGGCGTCCGTGGCGCCGAGCACCACCCAGGAGACGGTGGCCCAGGCGCTCCGCCGGTACCGGGTCGACCGGTCGGCGTCCCGGGCCCTCGACGTGGCCAAGCAGACCCTGGATCTGGCCGAGGCCGGCGAAGCGCGGCATGCGGGCGTGCCCACGCTGGTGTGGGCCTCCAGGTTCTTGACCGAGGGCTTCCGCAAGGTCGAGGCCACCAGCTCGGCGGGTGCCCCTGATCGGTACTACGCGCCGCTCTACGGCCTGGTGAACCGACTGATGCGAGCCGCCCGGCTGTCCACCGAGCCGGCCACGGCGGCGGCGGTCGAGGTCGCGGTGCTGCAGCTGGTCGACCGGCTCGAGACCGCGCAGCCGGGCGCGTCGGTGGAGGGCTACGACGGGCGCACCTTCCACCACGACGCCGAGCGTGCGAGGGAATTGGTCGAACTGGCACCTGGCAAGGTCGCCTTCTGGAGCAATGCCTGGTCCGCGGCGTGGATCCTCGATCGCGCGGGCAAGACCTTTGCCCCGGACGCCACGGGGCCCGAGGACGCCCTGCGCCACGCCCGGGCGGCGCTCCGAGCGAGCGGCGAAGAGGCCGCGAGGTCGGGCGAGGACCCCGGCCCCGCGGCGTGTCGCGCCCACCGGGGCATGGCTCGCTACTGGGCTGTCGCGATGGCCAATGACGCCACCCCGGACCGGGTCGGTGCCAGCGTGCACCTGGAGCGTCACGCCCTGAAGACCGGGCAGTGCGGCGACCTGGGCCAGGACGCCCAGGTGGCTGACTGGATCGAGCTGGCTGCGCGGACCCGCCTGGAGATCTTCTCCGAGGAGGGTCGGATTCCCGAGCTCGTGGGGCACCTGGAGCGGCTGGTTCAGGCGCCATTCACCGAGACCGCCTGGACCCACCGGCCCGCGGTGGTGCTGGACTTCGTGGTCCGTGATCTCTGGCAGCTGCTGGAGGCCCAGGCCGCGACTCTGCGGCCCATCGATGGCTTCGATCAGTTCGTCACCCGGGCCCAGGTGTTGGCCGAACAAGCCTTTCGCGAGGTCTACGAGACCCCGCCGGTCCGGCTCGACTCCGAGACGCGAGACCACGTCGACCAGGTGCTCGCACTGCTGGCCCAGCTGGCGGACAACGTGGGCGACTACGAGCTCGAGGCCGAAGCCGAGGCCTTGCGCGCCCGCTTGCCGGCAGCGTCTGAGCAGGCCGCGATGGCCCCGCAGGCCGCCGGAGTCGCACGCACGGTGCCCTGGACCGGCCCGACCGAGCGGCTCTTGCGGGACATCCGTCTGGCGGCAGAGCACGCCCACGACGCGGCACTGCCACGGGATGGCCGCGCTCGCCGCTACAGCAACCGCCAGTGGATCCTGCGCGGCATCGAAGACCTGGTCCTGGAGCTGGAGCGCCGCGCCGCCATGCCGGGCACCCTCGGACAGGCCGCCAGGGATGCCCACGCCCGAGGGCTCCAGTGGCTCGGCCTCGCCCACTACGCGTCGGCGAACCCCGAAGGCGGCGCCCTGGTCCTGGAACAGGCGCGGCTGCTCGAGTCCAACGCCCCCCACCTCCCGCTGGACGAGCTGGGGCAGAACGCGTCGGAGCTGCTCCCGTCCTGGAAGGGCGACCGGGGCGTCGAAGTACGCCCGCTGTTGCTCCGGGTTCCCAAGGGCTGCCCCGAGCTCGCCGTTCGGGGCGGGGAGAGCCACGGCGACGTGCTGTCGGTGACCCAGCTGGACCTGGACCTGCGGTCGGGGGGCTGGACCCGCCCGTCCACTCCGCCGGGAGAGCACTGGGTCTTCACCGTGGTGCCCGCCGACCAGGACCTCACCCTGATCGTGGGAGACCTGTCCCGAGAACTGCCCCCGGGCGGCGACGTGATCAGCCGTCGCCTGGAGCTCTCCGAGCACGGGGTGCACCTGGTCCAGATCCCGCCTCCGGGGCCGGGAACCCCGAGGGAGTATTGAGGTGGGCCCCATCGGCCTGACCCTGCTGCTGGGCTTGATCGGGAGCCAGTCGGGCTGCGCGCGAATCGGCGACCCCGACGACCTGGAACACGACCGCTTCGTCTCCATGGACTGCGCCCCGGAGAACCCGGACGTGCACCCCTGGGCCGCCGAGAAGTCCAACGGCATCGACGACGACTGTGACGGGCGCATCGACGAAGGCACGACCGGCGCAGACGACGACGGGGACGGCCTCAGCGAGGAGCAGGGCGACTGCAACGACCTGGAGCCGACCATCTCTGCGGCGGGTATCGAAGTCGGCGACGGCGTCGACCAGGACTGCGACGGTCGGGTCGACGAAGGCACGGACTGGGGCGACGACGACGACGACGGCTACACCGAGCTCCAGGGGGACTGCGACGACGACGACCCGAGTCTCCACCCGGGCGCCCTCGAGATCTGCGACCGGATCGACCAGGACTGCGACGGTGTGGTCGACGACGGCTTTGACCTGGACCGGGATGGGTTCACCACCTGTGCTGTCGTCGTGGACTGGAACGACAGGGACCCCACTGTGTTCCCGGACGCGCCGGAGCTCTGCGACGGCCGTGACAACGACCAGGACGGCCAGATCGACGAAGGCCACGACGTCGACGGCGACGGCACGGCCTGGTGCTTGGGGGACTGCGACGACACCGACGCGGCGGTCGGACCGCACGGACTGGAGGTCTGCAACGGTCGCGACGACGACTGCGATGGCTTCATCGACGGGGCCGATCCCGACGCACCGGACGGCGACCAAGACGGCATGAGCTGCGAGCGAGACTGCGACGACGCTGACCCAGACGCCTTCCAGGGTGCGATCGAACGCGCCGACGATCGGGACGAAGACTGCGACGGGCTGGTCGACGAGGGACTCGACCTGGACGGCGACGGCCACGCGGGGGACTGCGACGAGGGAGACCCCGGGGTGCACCCCGACCAGGACGAGACCTGCGACGGCCAGGACACGAACTGCGATGGCCGCCAGGACGAGGGCTACGACCAGGACAGCGACGGGCACTCCACCTGCTCCGGCGACTGCGACGACGACGACCCAGACGTGAACCCCGGCGAGGCCGAACGCATCAACCACGCCGACGACGACTGCGACGGCGAAGTGGACCAGGACCTGGGGCTCCTGGTCGCTGCCGACATGTACGTGGAGCTCGACCGGAACGGCTCCCACGAGAGCTCGCTGCCGCTGCCCGAGAGCTACGAGGACTGGGCCGTGGCGGTGCTGGTGGACACCATCCAGGACGACGGCGAGGGTTGGTGCGAGTGGGACTACGACGTGTCGACAAGTGGGGGCGAGGTGCACGTGGAGGTCGACGTGGGCGGCTGCAAGGACGCTCGGGGCATCGGCCACGCGTTCCGCTACAGCGTGGTCCTGTTCGTGGACGCCGGCGACGACGTGGACCTGGAGACCGACGAGCTGGCCGAGGGCTACATCGACGTGCCCGACGACGTGGCCATGGAGGCCAGCTGGACCCAGGGCGACGCGCTCGGTCTGTGCGCCATCGGGGAGTTCTTCGACGGGGACAAGTCGAGCTCCGGTGGCGACCGGGACTTCCACTGGAATTTCCAGTGCGACACGAGCAGCTCGGGCTCCGGCAGCAACCGCACGGCCACCCTCGACGGCACCGCCAGCGAAGACAACTGCGACAACGACCACTGCTACGTGGTCGCCGACATGATCCTGGTGGCGGGCTTCGACAACGTCGACGTGCGGTGGAAGCGGGACTGGAAGGCCAGCAAGTCCGGCGGGGCCAAGAAGCACGTGTCCTACGACACGTCGGTGCCCGACCACCTGGTGCTGGTGAACATGCTCCAGGTCGACGTGGGTGACAACAAGGACCACACGACCTGGATCACCGAACACTCCCAGCGGAGCAGCTCCGAGAGCTTCGTGTTCCGGGAGTACGGGTCCATCAGCAAGGTCACCGGTGACCTCCTGATCCTGGAGGGCCGGTTCCTGTACTGGCTCGACGGCGACTGGATCCTCGACGACTGAGCCTGTCCCAACAGGGCGCCTCTCCCCACTGGAGTCTCGATGGACACCTCTCTGAGCCAACCCCTCCGCTTTGCCCTGGCGGGCGTCGCCGCGCTGATCGCCTGGGGTGCGAGCAGCCTGGGGGGCGCGCCCGAGCCGGTGCCGACCCGCGCCTATCTGCGCTGTCCCCAGTCCGAAGGCTTCCTCCTGGGCAAGAAGCTCCCGTCCGCCCACCGCGCGCCACAGGAGGGGCTGGTCGAAGACACCGAGGCGAACCGTCGCTACGCCGACGGCATGGTGCTCGAGCGCCAGGGCTGTCAGGACGGCTGGCTGACCGGTGCCGCGCTGAGGACCGCCGAGAGCCTGAGCCGGATCAGCGAGGGCTTCGAGGCCTTCCCCGCGCAGCTGCGCAACACGCGCCCTGGCGATCGGGTCCAGATCTGGCGGGGCGAGACCATGCTGGTGGACGGCGTCCGCGTGGTCCAGGTCGACGAGCACTTCCTGCCGACGGACCGCCTGGGTCGGCCCCTGGTCTTCTCCGGGCCCACGTCGGCGGTGCTCGAGGTTCCCCGCCAGGCCTTCGACGACCTGGTCCGGTGCCAGGAGCTGGGGCCCCTGCGCTTCCTGCCGTCTCGGGCCAGCTGGCAGCCGGGAGACCCCACGGCTTCCTGTGCGGTCCCCACGCCGCCACCCCCGCCCGAGCCGGACGCCGAGAAGCCTCGGCGTCCTCCCCTGACCTTCGTCGACCTCTGAGGCCGTCATGCTGCGACTCCTCCTCCTCGTCCTGTTCGGTCTTGCGGTGAGCCACGCCCAAGAGATGGCGCGGTGTCCGGAGCACCTGGTCATCGCACCCGGTGAGTTTCGCCACTGCGCCGGCAACCCCAGGCTGGCCTTCCGAACGCCGTACTACGACGTCAAGCTGGCAGAAGAGGGCGGTTTCTACCTGATCGGGCGCACGCCCGGTGTGGCCCAGCTGGAGCTGTGGGACGGCACCTCGATGCGGGTGTCGGTCGACGCCTGCCTGAACGGCCTGCGGGGGATCCGCCAGGAGGCCAAGGAGCTGGGGTTCGGACAACTCCTCAGCATTCGGTGCGAAGACCGGTCGGTGATCGTGCGCACCCACGGCGACCTGCCGCCCCAGGCCGTGCCCTGGCTGCAGAGACTGGACCGGCGAGAAGGGGTCGAGTGGGTGCCCGATGTGGGCCCGATGATGGTGCGACTCCGGGTCGAGCTGGCCCGGGCCAGTCGCAGCGAGGTGGATCGCCACGGCTTCGACCTGCAGGACCCGGTCGAGTTCGTTCGGCGCATGGCCGACATCGCGCGGAATGGCCCCAGCTGGAGCGACGGTGAGCTGCTCTACGGATACGGCAAGACCCTCACGGCGGACTCCTGGTACTACACCCGGGAGGTCCCGGTAGAGCTGGGCTCGGACGTGCGGCTGTCGTCGGGCACCGAGACGTCGGTCCAGGGTCGCGAGGGCCAGGCCAGCGCGGCGGTACCGTCGGGGCTGGAGCTCGTGCTCGAGGACGTGAAGATCCTGGGCAGCGGCCGCGAACTCAAGGCCAAGATGACCGTCGCCTACTCCGACAGTGTGGAGACCGAACGGAGCGGCAGTCACTACCAGACCCAGGTGGCACCCGAGCGCCTGGTCAGCCACGTGCGGCTGCGGCTGGGGGAGCCGCGGCAGGTCATGCGCTGGTCGCCCCAGCGGGGACAGGACGTGCACCACACCCTGCCGGTCCTGCAGGGCATCTGGCCCCTGGACAGGGTCCTGGGGGGCTCGGATCGCATCGAAGAGCAGGCGGTGGCGGTGGTCGTGCTGACCCTGATCCCGGATCGTCCGGGCACCAGCGATGTGCGCGCGGTGCTCCAGCAGGGTCAGGCCTGGCGGGCCGAGGCCCACGGCGACGAGCGCAGGCCGTGAGCCCCCAGGCACCGCCGACACCCGAGGAGCTCCAGAGGGTCCTCGACGAGCTGGACCCGCTCGACCACGACGACAGTTTCCTCTGGGCCCCGCGCGAGGCCTTCCGCGACGCGGTCATCGCGGCGATCCGGGAAGCGATCGCGCCTTCCCGCAGACAGGTCTTGCGCGACTACCTGCTCGGGCTGGGTCCGATCGAGTCCATCTGGCACGGCGACCGACCCTCGGAGCTCGCGATCTCTGCGTCCGGGCTGGTGCACGTGCGCGAGGGAGGACGCATGGTCCAGAGCCCCGTCGTCTTTCCCGACCCCTATCGCACCCGCATCCTGAAGAGCATCGCCGCGCGGGACGGCAAGCAGCTGACCCACCAGCGGCCCCTGGTCGGTGTGACCGTGGGCCCGGGCGAGCGGGCGCAGCTGGTCGGGGGGCAGGTGAGCGTGGGCGGCGGGGCATCGGCTGTCTTCCGGCGCCAGACCCTGGACTCGCCCAGCCTGGAGCTCCTGGCCGAGCTGGGGTCCATCGACAAGTCCTTGGTGGACTTGCTGCGGGCCGAGGTGTTGAGGGGCCGGAATTTCCTGGTGGCTGGGGACAAGGGCAGCGGCAAGACGACCTTTCTCTCGGCCCTGATCGAAGCCACCGACCCGGCCCACCACGTCGTCACGATGGAGGACGTGGGGGAGCTGAAGGTTCCCGCGAGCCGCTGTGTCACCCGGCTGGCCACGCGCAATGAGGGCAACGAGGGCACGGGCGGGGTGGACCACGCCGCGCTCCTGAGGGCTGCCAAGCGACTGGGAGCCGACGTGCTCGTGCTGGGCGAGGTCCGGGGCAGCGAGGCCTATGCCCTGGTGGACGCGCTCACGTCGGCGACCACGGGCGTGTTCGGGGGCATCCACGCCCGTGACGCCCAGACCGCCCTCGACAAGCTCGCCAACAAGGCGGTCGAGGGCGGTGCCGACCCGCGGCGGGTCCAGCACCAGGTCCGCACGGCGGTGGACTATGTGGTGCACCTGCTGCCCGATCTGGCCCGGCGTCCGGCACTGGTCGGCGGCGTGGCCCAGATGGGCCTGCAGCAGCTGGCGAGGCCCGTGCTGTGCGGTGGCCAGCTGGCCATCGAGCCGGTGGTGACCTGGGTCCCGAATGTCGGCAGCGCCGGTCGCTGGGTCATCGACGACCCCGGGCCGTTCGTCGAGCATGGACTGGGGCAATTCGCGTGAGCTGGCAGGTGACGTTGGGTGTGGGCCTGGCCGTGGGGCTCGGTGTCTGGCTGCTGTCTGGCCTTCGTGTCGACGAGGGGCCGGACGAGCGGCTGGTGAGGTTGTGTCGAGACCGCGGACTCGTGCTCCCACCAGGTCCCTGGGTCTCGCTGTGGCTGGCCGGCTGGGGCGCCCTGGTGCTGGTCGCGGTGGGCTCCACGGGGGGCGCCCGGGGGGTGCTTCTGGGGGCTGGGATCGCCCTGGTCGGGGTCTTGGCCCCCTGGATCGGCGACCGCATCTGGCGGGCAGAGCTGGAGACGGCCCTGGCCACCGGGGCGGTCGACCTGTTGCGACAGTGGGCGATCGGGAGCGACTCGGGTCTGCTCCCTGCCGCCGCCCTGGCCGACGCGGTGCGCCACTGTGACGGGCCCATCGCCCTCGAGGCCCGCAGGGTGTTGGTCGGGCACGCCATCCGGTGCGGGTCCCTGGCCGAGTGCTGGCGGCGGCGAGCCAGGCGGCTCGGCTCGGAGACCCTGGGTGAGATCGGGGCGGTGGTCGCCGCGGTGGAGTCCAGCGGTGCTCCCTACACGGTGCTGTTGAACACCTTGGCGGGGTCCATCGAGCACCGGCTCCAGTACCGCTCTCGGACCCGGGCGGTCGCGCGGGGCCCTCTGGTCGAGATCGGCGCTTGTCAGGCCCTGATCCTGGGCATGGCGATGGTGGCCCAGGACCTCCCGGCCGCCATGGGGCTGGAGGGCCAGCCGCCCTTGTTCGACACCTGGCACTGGGTCGTGCTGCTGGGTTCCCTGGCGTTGTCGGCTGGCCTGGCGGGTTGGGCCATTCGAGCGGACAGGTTCCTCGGATGACGGGCCTCATGCCGCTCTTGGCCGCGTCGGTCACGGGGATCGCCACGTGGTGGGCGTTCGGGGTCGGATCCCCGGCGACCGGTGGCGCGGCCGGCAGTCCCGGGCGGAAGCGCCGGGCCCGACTCGAGCACAGCGTGGCCTCTGAGTGGGTCCGTCTGGCCGTCGCCGTTCATGGCTTCCTGGGCCCAGAGGTCCCGGCCCCCCTGGCCAGCCGCCTGCTGGCGGCGGGTCGTCCCGGTGCCCTCACCGA
>CAZFLE010000001.1:17530-37592 GCA_964519895.1 uncultured Enterobacterales bacterium
CGGCCCCCCTGGCCAGCCGCCTGCTGGCGGCGGGTCGTCCCGGTGCCCTCACCGATCGGGAGTGGGCTGCGCTCGAGGTGGGCTGGGCCCTGGGGACCCTGTGCCTGGCGGCCGTCGGGCTGTGCATGTGCATGCTGAGCGGTGCGCCCGCGGTCACGGTGACCCTGCCGCTCACCGGCATCGGTGCCGCCGCGCTGCCGTCGATCTGGCTCGACGCGGCCATCCGTCGCCGGCGGCGATGGCTCGAGAGCCGCCTGGCGGATCTGGCGGACCGGATCGGCACGCTGTTGGCGGCCGGGCTGACCGTGCCGGCGGCCTTTGCCGAGGCGGTGCAGATCGAGCGCTGCGCGGGCACGTCTCCGGACTGGCTCCTGCGAGAGCTCCAGCGTTCGGCGGCGCTGCTCGAGCTCTCGGTCGTCGACCTGTCGGCCAGCCTGGCAGAGCTCGGGCGACGCATCCCGACGCCGATGCTGGCGTCCCTGATCGGACAGCTGTCGGCCGCAGCGGGCAGCGGCGGTCGCGCGAGCGAGGCGCTGTGTGTGTTCGCGAGGGGTCAGCGAGAGCAGCTGACCCACCGCCGCCTGATGCGGCTGGGCGGCCTGCCGGTGCGGTTGATCCCGGCCGTGGCGCTGCCCGTCGTGATGTTCCTGTTTCTGCTGATCGTGGCCTGCATGGAGATGTTCGGCCGAGTCTTCACCATGAGCGCCGGAGGAAGCTGGACATGAGAGTGATTCCCCCCGAGTCGACGGAGTCCCAGGCGTCCGCCTGGCCGCCGATCCTGTGCCACATCCTGGCACCCCTGATGCACCATCTGGTGTCGCCCGACGTCACGGACGTCTTGATCAACGGTGTGCACGACGTCTGGATCCATCGCCGGGAGGGGCCCCGGGAGCGGCTCCTCGGTGTGCTGGACTGTCGGCGAGAGCTCGAGGGGCTGGTGCGTCACCTGGCCCGGTCCTGCGGACAGAACGACCCCGGCCCCCACGTGTCGGTGCCGATTCCCGGCAAGGGCCGGCTTCACGCTGTGCTCGGTGGCCAGATCCACGGAGACCGGCGGCCGCAGATCGCGATTCGCCTGGCGGCTCGCTTCCGGCCGACCCTGGCGGAGCTCGTGGGCAGAGGCGTGTTGCCAGAGGCCGTCGCTGGCCTGCTGGTCGAGCAGCGGGCTCTCAGGGGCCGCAGCCTGGTCGTGTCGGGGGCTTGCGGGTCCGGCAAGACCACCCTGGCCGAGGCGTTCCTGCGGGGTCTGCCGGTCTGGGAGCGGGTGCTGATCATGCAGGACGTCCCGGAGATCCAGCCCCCCACCCTCGATCACGACTGGACCAGCTTCGGTCCCGGTGACGAGGGCTATGGGCCGTTGCTCCGGAGTCTCTTGCGGCTGCAGCCCGACCGGGTGGTGCTCGGCGAGGTCCGAGGCGCCGAGACCTGGGAGCTGCTCGAGGCCTTGACCACCCACGGGGGCTCCGTCACGACCGTGCACGCCACGTCCCCGGCGCTGGCGCTGCAGCGACTCGCCAGCATGGCGCTGTTGCACCCCTCCGCGCCTGGACTCCGGGCCGTCCAGGGTCGGGTGGTCGACGTGTTCTCCCTGGTCCTTCAGCTGGAGCGCCTGGAGGACGCAGCGGGCCCGGTGCGACGCGCCGCCGCGCTGGTCGAGGTCCTGGGGGTGGACGGCCAGGGGCTCCCGCAGACCCGTGCGCTATGGTCCCGGTCGTGACCGACGACGAGACAGCACCCGAGACGGCGGACCTGGTTGGGGTCGTGCCGGACCGGCTTCGCGACCTCTCCGAGCGACTGCCCGCAGCCCTCTGCGGGGACGATCCCGCGTACCCGGCGCCTGTGACCGCCGAGCTCATGGACCGGGCCCAGGCACGAGCCGAGGCCGCGGGCTGCCACCTGCTGGAGGCCCTGGGGGCCGAGGCCGCCCTGGCGCTGTGCCGAGACGACGAGGCCGGCGGGGACGCGCCGTGGTGTGCCGGCGCCTGGGACATCCTGGCCGCGGGCGGCGACCTGGTCGGGACCCGCCGAGACCCGTCTGGCGAACGGGACAGCTGCGGCGTGACGTTGTGGCTACGGCCCGCCGAGGGACCCCGAAAGGCCCAGACAACAGCGGCGGGTGAGGGGGTCTGGCGGCTGCGAGAGTGATCTCTGGTCTCCAGGAATGTTCCTCAACCGTTCAGTCTCCGGACGTCCGGCATCTTGGGCGTGCACTTGGAGTCTGCCATGGCCGCCCCCCGCACCTTCCCGTCGCTTGCCACCCTCCTCCCGAACCCCGCCAGCCAGCGCCCGGCTCCCCACCTGGACCTGCCGAGCTGGGACGGTGTCCTGGCCCAGGTGCCCCTGCCGGTGCCGCACGCGTCCTGGAACAAGTACCTGGTGGGTCGCTTCGTGCACGACGTCACCCCGAACGTTCGGGCGATGTTCCTCTCCGATGCCAAACGGGCCTCGGTGACGATTCGATACGAGGATCTCGAGGATGCCATGATCGACACGCAGCTCGGGCTCTTCCGATGGCCTCGAGGGCTGCTGGCGATCCTCAGCGAGGAGTCCGACCCCCAGAAGGCCGAGAAGCGGACGCGGCTGCTCTACCTGCGTGCGCTCCAGCGCAACCTGCCCAAGCAGCCGCCGCCGCTGGGGGTCGCACTTCCCAAGGACGGCCCGACGCTCGAGGAGCTGGCGATCGTCAACGCCGAACAGGCGAACGCGGACGCCCTGGCGCCGAAGTGGCCGGAGCGCATCGTGGCCGATGGTGGGCCCGAGTGTCGTGAGATTCTGCTGGACTCGGCCACGTCGGTCATGAAGCCCACACACCCCAAGTTCGGGGACCTCGAAGCCGCGCTCCACGACTGGTTCTGTGACCCCGACCGTGAGGTCAAGATGAGCAAGTCGGCGGTCGCGCGGAACCACGGCCTCAAGGAGAACACCTTCACCAAGGCGGTGAACGTGGCGGAGAAGCGGCACCTGTGGCCCGCCTGTTGGAAAGTCGGCTCGGTCGCGACCCAGGGTTCTGCGCCGGCGCAGGCCGCGGGACAGATTGACTGACCACGCCCTGGGCGGCCGGACCCTCCGAGAAGGGCCCGACCGCGGGCGGTTGAGCCCGGCTACTCAGCAGCGTCGGCTGCGGCCGTGACCACCTTGTTGGTGCTCTGGCCGACGCCGATCTGCACATCCTTGAACTCCCCATTGAGGAACAGGATCGTGCCGGCCGTAAAGGCCGCGCCGCCGATGGCTTCGAGCAGAAGCATGAGCATTCTGGGCATGGAAGACCTCCGGTTGTGTTGGGTGTCTCGACGGCCGAGGCGGACCCTGGGTGCCGGACGTTGACCAGTGGGGAGCACTGCAGAATCGGGACGTCGAGGCCGAACAGGAAGATCCCGTCCTGACTCGCGTGCCCGGCGCACTGGATGGCGAGAGGAGATCCAAGTCATGTTCGACCCCATCATCGCGAGTCTCGAGGGCCAGGGCCTGAAGCACCAGCTGCTCACCCAGGCCCTGATCACCGGCCGGAACCGCGGGCTGCGGGGGCTGGTCCTGCGCCGAGCCCACGATGGCCTGGTCACGGTCCTGATCGAGCTGGCCTTCATCTCCCCGGACCACCCCCGGCTGGAAGAGGTCCTCGAGGTCCTCCACGGAGCCTCGGACTTTGGCGCCCGCTGCGCCTGGGATCCCAGGTTGGGCCTGGTGACGGTGCGACACGATCTCTTGGACCAGGGCCCCGAGCTGATCGAGGCCACGGTCGGCGGAGCCCTGGTGCACGCGGCCCGTGTCGCCGACGACCTGTGGCCGAGCCTGGAGGCCGCGCTGCGCCCGGTGTCCCCATGCTGAGCCGGCAGATCAAGGGCGCGCTGATCGACGCTCGCACCCCCTTCGTACAGCTCGGCCTTCGGACCTACCGCCTGGAGGTGCGTGGCGCGGACTGGAAGCTGCACTCGGTGCGCCTGGTGTTGGCCTTCGAGGGCGCGGGCCTGGGGCTGACGCTGGACTGCGAATTGAGCGACTCGAGCCCGGGCGCACGGGCTCGCGCGCTCCGCGAGGTCCTGGCCCACAACGCGCGCTGGCACCTGGTCCGTGCCTCGGTCACCCCCTCGGGCCGGGTGCTGCGACTGAACCATGACCTGTGGCTCGCGGGAAGACCTCTGTCCGGTGCCCAGGTGGCCCAGGCCGTGTCTTGTCTGCTGCACGCTCAGGCGCAGCTGCTGCCCCGGCTGGCGGTGTCCGCGATGCTCGAGGGCAGCCTGGCCTCCACGGCCCAGCCAGACCCTTCTCCGGGGCAAGTCCTGCAGGAGTCCGGCTTGTTGCTTGCCCAGGAGACGCGGGTGCCCTGGGGGCAGTTCGACGGCGCCGGTTGGCACGGCGAGACTCCCGAGGGCTGAGGTGACTCCATTCTGCACGCTCGTCTTGTCCTGGCTCGCCTGCGGCGTCCTTGGAATCGCCAGCGACCTGGATCAAGACCAACACGTGGCCTGCGACTGTGACCCGGTCGACCCGACGGTCTACTGCGGCGCCTTGGAGCGCCCGGACGGTCGGGACCAGGACTGCGACCGGCTGGTCGACGAGGACACGCCTGCGTTCGATCACGACGGCGACGGTGCGAGCCCGGAAGAGGGAGACTGCAACGATCTCGATCCCCAGGTCGGCCCCCACGCCGCCGAAGAAGCCGACGGCCGGGACCAGGACTGCGACCGCCGCACGGATGAGGGCACGGACTGGGGAGACGACGACGGCGACGGCTACACCGAGGCCCAGGGCGACTGCGACGATGCCGACGCGGCCCTTCACCCCGGTCGAGACGAGAAGTGCGACGGCGTCGACCAGGACTGCGACCGGCAGCTCGACGAAGGGCACGACCGGGATCGAGACCAGGTCACCTGGTGCCTGCAGGACGCCGACGACCTGGACCCGACGGTCTATCCGAACGCACCAGAGCTCTGCGACCACCGGGACAACGACGGAAACGGCGAGGTCGACGAGGGGCACGACCGCGACGGGGACGGCGTGACCTGGTGTGCCGGCGACTGCGACGACGACGACCCGACGGTGAGTCCGTTCGCACTGGAGCTCTGCGGCGGGCCCGACGAGGACTGCGACGGCCACCTGGACGGGGCCGATCCCGACAGCCCGGACGCCGACCGCGACGGCCTGCGCTGTGAGCGGGACTGTGACGACCACGACCCTGGACGGTACGAGGGGGCCGAGGAGCGCCCCAACGGGCTCGACGACGACTGTGACGGCAAGGTCGACGAGGGCCTGGACCTGGACGGGGACGGTCACCTGGTCGACGTGGACTGCAACGACCTGGACCCGGCGGTGAACCCCGGGGCCCCGGAGTCCTGCAGCGGTCAGGACGATGACTGTGACGGCGACGTCGACGAGGGCTTCGACCAGGACGGCGATGGGTTCTTGAGCTGTCGCGGGGACTGCGACGACAGCGACGCCAGCGTTCATCCGGCGGCGGTCGAGGTCCTGGACGGACGCGACGGGGACTGTGACGGTGTGGTCGATGACGACGTGGGTCTGTTGGTGGCGGCGTGGACCGACCTGACCCTGAGACCGAACGCAAGCCGCACGACCACCGTGCCCATGCCCTCCGGCTACTGGGAAGACGCGGTGGTGATGGTGCTGCCCCAGACCGTGATCGACGACGACCAGGGCTTCTGCGGTTGGTCGGCCCAGGTCCAGGATCTCGGGAACGCTGTGGACGTGACCGTGACTGCGGACGGCTGCAAGGACCGCTATGGCTGGGGCCACGGGTTCGCCTACTCGCTCGTGGTCCTGGTGGACGCCGACACCGACGTGGTCCTGGAGACCGATCGCATCGCGTCCAGTGGCAACGGCCAGGGCCTGCCCGACAGTGTCTCACTGAGCGGGGGGTCCGGGTCCGGGTCCTCGCTGGCGGCGTGCTGGCTGCCCGTGTACAACAGCGGCGGCGATCGGGACTGGGCGGCCAAGCTGTCCTGTTCGGGCGGGTCGAGCTCGCTCAGCGCCGACATCCACCAGGACTGCGGTGACTCGGGGGCCTGGGTGGCATCCGACGTGGTGCTGGCCACGGGCTTCGACAACCTGCGGGTCCGGACGTCGTCGGTGCGCACCACCGGCTCCGGGTCCGCGACCACCGTCACCCACGACACCAGCCTGGGAGACGACCACCTGGCGGTGACCTTGATGCAGGAGACCTATGTGTACGACTGCAAGGACCACCAGATGATGTGGGTGGAGCGCAAGGCCACCAGCAGCGGGGAGCGGCTGGTCCACCGCCACGACTCCAGCAGCAGCGCTGGCGGCTACTCCGGGGTCCTGCTGATCCTCGACGGACACTTCCTGTACTGGCTGGACGGGTCGTTCGTGTACTGACCATCCCAGAGTCGGGCGCCGCGCCACTGGTGACCAGAACCCATGGACCGCCCCTTGCTCACACTGCTCCTCTCCCTGGCCTGGCTCTTGTTCGGGCTGGTCAGCGCCGCGCTCGTGGCCGACCAGGTGGCCCTCATCCACACCTTGGACGCCTGGCTGGGCGCCCTGCCCTGACGAGGAGGCCCCGTGGTCAAGCCCCTGATGACCCTGATGCTGGCGCCGCTGCTCCTGATCGGTCTGTTGGCGGTGGATCACACCGCCCGCCTGGGGGTGGTGGAGGATCTGACCCGGGCGGGTGCCTTTCGAGGCGGTCGCCACCTGCTGGCGGCGATCGACTCGGACGGTCGGCTGGGGGCGGGTGCGCTGGCGACGGCCCGGGAGCACGCGGCTCTGAGCCTGTGGCCCATGGTGCGGCCCGGCGGCCCCCGAGCGTCCTTTACGGACGGGCGGGGCGCAGACGCCGGCTGGCTAGCCGACGCCGCGGGCCTGACCCTGGACGCGGACGTCGAGGACGCCCTGGGCCGCACCCACCTGGAGGCCTATGTCGGACGCCCCGGCGCCTGGCGTGCGATCGGTGGCGGCGGCGAGCTGCCGCCGGGTGAAGTCCTGCGCGTGCGGGTGTGTCACCTGCACAGCCTGCGGCCGGACCCTGCGGCGTGGGGCTTCCGCTGGTCGCCCGAACGCTTCAGCCAGGCGGAGCTGGACCAAGCAGCGCCGGCTGTCGAGGTCTGCGGCCAGGCCTTGCTGCCCGTCGGGGGTGTCGGGTGAACCCCGTGAGGCGCCGCCGGCATGGCTTCGTGGCCCTGGGCATCCTGGTCGCCGGACCGAGTCTGGTGTCCGGGGCGATGCTGCAGTACTCGTCCGGGGTCGTGACCTGGCGTGCGCGGATCGAGAGCCAGGCGACGCTGGACGCGGCGTGGTCTGCAGGCCAGGAGCTGTCCATCGGCATGAATTTCCTGGCCATGGCCTGGCGCTCGGCCCAGCTGGACCAGGCGGAGCTCGGTGGCCAGGTGGGGCTCGCCGCGGCCGCGGCGTCGGTGCCCTGGGGCGGTGGCGGGGCCCAGCACCTGGCCCACGTCGTGGACCTGAACGCCGGACTGCTGCGCACCGCCGGCGATCAGCTCAGCTGGCTCACCCGGGGCAAGACCCGGCTGAGGGGGCTGCTCGACGACGTGGCCGTCGGGGTGCCCGGGGGCCAGGTGAGCCTGTCGCCGGCCGATGCCCAGGTCGACTGGTTCCAGGGACTGAAGGCCTGTGTCGAGGTCTTCGACCAGGACCCCTGGCTGGGCCTGGTGCCCGGTCTGGGGGTCGAGGTGACGGGTGCGGGCCTGGCGACCCGCTACAGCCCCACCGGTCCTGCGGCCTATGGGGTGGCCTTTGCGGCCTGGCGCACCCGGTGTGTCAGCGGTGGCGCCCTGCCCGGGCTGTCGCTGGCCAAGCCCAGGGACAAGAGCCAGCACCTGGTCGAGGTGCGCGGTGCCGGCGGGCGGCGCTACGCTGTGGTCCAGCTCGAGGCCGTGCAGGGCCAGGGCACGCCCACCTTTCGTCCCCGGCTGATCTCGGCGGTCGGCACCGACCTGACCGCGCCGATCCCCCTCTCCCTGGTGCCTTGAAGGAGGTCTCCCGTGGTCCAGTCTCTCGAGCTCCTCCTGGGTTCCTTCGCCGTGTTCGGCGGCTGGCTGTGCGTGCTCACCGTGCACCACCAGCTGGAGTCCCTGCACCAGGACCTGGACGAAGGTGTGGCCGACCGGGCGAGCTGGACGGCCCAGCCGTGGTCCCTGCCGACGGGTCTGGACCTGCCGTCGCTGGGGCTCAGCACCTGGGCGGGCGGGGTCGACGCTTCGGGCTCGGTCGGGGTCAGCGCCGACGGTGTGCGGGTGGGACTCCAGATCGAAGGCAGCGGCTCCCTGTCGGGCATGGCCCAGGACGGGCTGGAACTGCAGATGGCGGCGAACCTGGTGGAGCTGGCCTGGTGAGGGGGATCACTCGCCCCAGAAGAGCCAGTCGTCGGGGGAGGCCTGGGCTTGCTTGCGCTTCTTGTAGGCGAGCATGTCGGGGAGTTGTCCAGGCGGATTCTTTTTTTTCTCTTCGATGATGCACCCAGACAGCTGGGCGTCCTTGAGTTCGCAGTGGTACCAGTCATGGGAGATCGCTTGCAGCTGGCTCGTCTCGTCCCGTTCGCTGCCGCCCGTCCACTCAAAGGAGGCACTCCCCCAGCCCAGCATGCTCGGCAGACCGAGATCGAGCAGGAAGCGGCCGAACTCTCTGATGGGCACATCGATGAGGGGAGAACGGAGCCAGGCCAGCTCGGGCACCGGGCTGAGTCGGTTTTTCCTGCTCGAGGGCAAGAGGGTGGCCACCGGTTCGTGGCCATGTCGGAACACCTTGGGCCCGACTCGGAGCGACGCTGCGCCGGGATTGATCCAGATGAGGACAGAGAGGCGACCAGACTGGCGGCCGTTGCGAGACCCCTCCGCGCGCTCGAAGCGGACAGCGCACTCGGACCCATCAAAGGACTCCCTCCGCTGCGTCAAGATGATCTTGAGCAGCTCGCGGGCCCACATCTGGAAGAGCGTCCAGCGGGCCGCGTAGGGCGCCAGAGTGTTGTGCACCATGTCGCTGTCCGCCGCGTCCTTGTAGAGCGTCTCCCCCAGGTCGGAGCTGCGAACCGAACAGGTGCCGGAGCTCTGCAGCTTGGCGATTGCCGACGTCCAGTCCGCCCGGTTGGAGTTCGCCCCAAGGGCCTCCAGCATTGGCATCACGGCGTCGACCAGCTGCTTCCTCACGTCGTGGCCATCTCGGCTCAGGGTCTTGGTGAGGCGCACCTGGCCCCGGAAGTCCTGCGGCTCCCGGAATTGCCAGAGCGCCGCGCAGACGCCGACGGGCGACAGGCCGAGCGGGCTCCCCTGCACCGGCGCGTCGTCGAAGTGGTGGCAGAGGGCCATGGACAGTGCGGCCCGCTCTCTGACCTCCACGAAGTCCGTCTCTTCCGTGCGGCCCCCCCCTCCCAGCTGCAGCTTGAGGGCAACCGAGCCGAACCCGGCCCCGATGACGACGTTCGCGACCCGCCAGTGGTCGGAGTTCCCGCGGGAGTGGCCCTTTTCGTCCTGTTGGAACAGCCGGGTCCTGAGCGCTGGTGGCGCATCAGACTTGGGGTCGCGCAACAGGCCAAAGCGAATCAGGGACCGCAGCTCGGGTGCGTAGGCCTCTTCGTCGATCTGGTACCCCTGCTCCACGTCCTCCACGAGCTTTGCGTACTCGCGCCGGACGCTGGCCAGGTCCTTGATGTCCGGCGTGTGGGCGAGGCGTTTGAGCTGGCGAACCAGGTGCCCGTCCAGTCCTGACTGGCGCACCCAGGCGGACCCTGACAGGTCGAAGGAGTCGACGCGGGTCTGGTCCCAGTCCGGGCCCCGCCCTTCGGCGAGCAGGGTGATGAGGCGAACCGTCAGGTCGGTGTGACCGCCCGTCATGTCCCACAGCGTCCCGGTCCAGTCTTGGTCCAGAGCCAGCTGGTGGACGTACTCGCCATACGCGGCCTGGTCCAGCGGAAGCATGATCAGCTGCTGTTTCTGGGCATAGAAGGTGTCACTTCCCCCCAGGGCCTCGGACTCGACCGCGAGGATTCGCTCGTGGGCCCTGAAGTGACCGACCATGGCGACGGAGACCCAGGGATCTGCGCAGGCTCGGGTCAAGGCACTCATGAGCCGCTTGATGGCCTGCCACCTGTTCGGCTTGTGTTCCCGTTGCTCCAGTCCGGTGACCAGGCCGTTTGCCTCGTCGATGAGGACCAGGCGGGGCGTGTCTCCCCCTTGACCGAGCAAGTCGATTGCTCGCTGCAGGTCTGGGGATGGCTCGCCCTGTGTGACCTCGATCCGGGGGTCGACATAGGCGATGGCGGCCCGGTCTCCGTGCAGGCGTCGGAACGCGCTGGCCATGAACCCCAGCAGGGTGGTCTTGCCCACCAGACGCCGGCCCACGATGAACAGCGGAGGGGCACCAAACCGAAGTGCCTTGAGCGCCGCGTCCTCGGCCTGGGGCCAGTATTGGCGCTGTGCGTCCAGCTGGGCGGCCGGGTTCTCCCCACGTGGGTCGATGAGTTCTCCCCCTCTCCGGAGCTCGGTCCCCGCCCCGTCGCCCCGGTAGGGCACAGGGCTCCCCATGCAGTCCAGGATGTAGGGAGGCGCCGGGGGAAGGCACGCGCGAGGCTGGTGGGCCGGGAGCGGGCGGACCTGAATCGCCAGACACGGGCCCCCGTTGGACTCGGTCAGTCCCTCGAGCTCCTGGGTGACCACGCTGATCGCCGGGGTGATGCGTGCGGCTGCGGCGTCGACATCGTCCTTGGAGACTGTGGTACCGCAGGTGCGCCACCCGTCCCGCATGTCCACCCCCAGGAAGACCCAGCCCCCGGCCGGTTCGTTGGCCAAGGCGATCAACCAGCGCTCCAGCGCCTGGGCATCGGGTAGGCCCGCCACGGGCCTCGCCACAGGTCGCCGGGCACGGAGCTTCGCGAGGAGTGATCGGGCGGTGGTCATTCAGTCACCTGCTTCGGTCCCTTCCCTACCACAGCCTGTGATCGGGCAGAGCGTCTGTTCGCTGAGGTAGTCGGTCAAGGGCACGTCCCAGCTGTGACCGTCCAGGCAGCTCAAAGTGACGGTCTGACCGGCCTCTTCCAGGAGGTGTTGCCACTCGGCCTCGATCTCGGTCAGGCGATCGCGCCCGGCGTCGAGGTGTGCTGGCCGAACCCGGGTGATTCCGCTGAGGAAGCGTTGGACCCCATAGGACCTGTCGGCCGCCAGCTCGGCGAGGTCTCCACAGGCATTCTGGAGCACAGCGGTCACCTCGAAGCGTTCTGCGAGGTGCCTGGCGACCTGCTCCTCGAAGACGTAGTACTCGTCGGTCTGCCGAATCAGCGCCAGTCTGTCGGAGAGGGCCAGTGGTGTGAGCGTCAAGATCGCTGCTGTGTTGGCCGCGTTGCTGCCCTCTGAGCTGGCGCTGACGAGCGGGTTGCGGTGACTGACGGAGATGCACTTGAGGCGACCATCGGCCATGTCCACCAGGTTCCGGAGCTTGTAGGTCATGCCCCGCCACCGCTCGTCGTTCCAGAAGAGCGTGGCTTCGTCGAGCATCAGGACCACCCCCACCTTGCCCTCGGCACGCTTGAGCCACGCCATCAGGCCGTCGTCCCCGGTCACCCGCGTCCAGGCCTGCTGCGGCAGCGGTTGACCCTCCAGGAGTGACCGGACCCTCTGGACACCATTGACGCTCCCGAGGAGCTGGAGCTGTTCGAAGGCCCGCCGGCAGGTGAGGGCCTCCAGGTCGTTCCACGTCCAGTCCCGGGGCATCCCCCCGGCTGAGAGCAGGTTCACCAGGACCGGAACGTGCACCCGGGTCGACTGCTGAAAGGTCACACCGGGCCGATCGTCGTGGGGCTCCTCGCGTCCCAGCATCGCTTCCTGGAGGACCGCCAAGACGCTGCTCTTTCCCGTCCTGGGCGGCCCTACAAGCATCACCATCGAGACTCTCTCGGTGCTGATCTGGTTCTCCAGACGGGTGCAGAGCTCTCGTACGCCGCCGAAGAGTCGGGCGCGCCCGGCGATCGGCTTGTGGTGCTGGAAGCGCGGCTGTGGCGCGGCCAGGTATGCCCGGAAGCGCTCCTGCCAGAAGCTGCGGGTGCCGTAGAGCACGAACGCCAACACGCCCAGCAGGGCGGCCAGGATCAGGTAGACCCCGCTGGCGAGGAAGGGTGGCGGACCGGTCACGCCGACGCGCGCCACACCGCCGCTGGGGTGGTAGATGCTGAGCTTGCCCGACGTCACCAGACGCCCGAGGATGCCTGCCCAGAGGCCCTCCTCCAGAGGACCGGCCCCAGGCAGCAGCTGGGTGCTCTGCAGCATGTCGCCGACCTGGGTGGAGTTGTTCTGCCAGGCGACCATGAAGCTGGAGGCTCTGCGGTGGGGCGTGTCCCCGGGGGCGCGGGTCGGCACGATCGTCATCGTGGCCAGCAGGTCTCGGCTGAGCTCGGGGAGTCCGGGTGCGGGCAGGCCCATGTGGACTTCGGACGCGCACTGCTGGCCAGAGACGCCCCGGACCTGGCCGCGGCCCACCTCCCACCACGGCACGCCCCAGCGATCGAAGCGGACCACCACGGCGCCGTCGGTGGAGAGCTGGTTCGGCAGGCAGTCCACGTCGGGGTCGAGCCGACGGGTGTCCAGCACCCGCTGTCCCCCCGAGGCTGTGCCGCCGATCCTCTGGTAGCGGTGTTGCCGGGCCACCATCTGGTTCTCGGTCGGCGAGAGCTGGACTCGGGTGAGGGTGGCGCTGTCGGCCTGGATGAACCTGGCCCACGCTGTGGGGTGGTCGCGGTCTTTCTTGCAGGGCCCGGCCGTGATCGTGTCCTCGCCCTGGAACAGCCTGGACAGCAAGCCCACGGGCACCACAGTCCTCAAGGCCGTCCCGTCGAGGGTGGCGACGGTCCAGCGGTGGTCGCTGAAGGATCTCTCCTGACAGGAGACCTGCACCACCCCAGCGTCCGCCAGCTCAGGGGGGGCCGGCACCAGCTGGACGCCGGCGGGGAGCCGCGTCGTCGCTCCGAGCGGATGTCCGTTCGGGTCGATGAAGGTGTACTCCCAGGCTCCGGGCGCCTCGGCCGACCCGGTGAGTCTGCCGTAGATCACGAGACCCGGACCACCACCGGTCGCGGGGTCCTGGGCGACTTCCAGTCCGTTGTCGAACGACGCCCCCGGCCCAGGGCCCGACGAAGCGAAGTGAACGCGGGACCACCGCCCGATGGACGGCCGAAGGAGCCAGGTGACGCGGCCGCTCCCCAGCTCACAGGACGCCAGGCCCCTGTCTGCGAGCATCAGCACGCTGTCTCCGATGCGCCGCAGTCCCTCCAGGCGCAGGGTGCTGGCTTCGCCAGAGGCCATGTCGCACGCGGTGGTCTGCCAGTCCCCATCGACCACTCCCCCGGCCGCGAGCTGGGCCCCCTGAGCAGGCCCGCTGCGCAGGGCGAGCAACGGCTCGGCTTCGCCATCCATGCCGGCGGCGACCACCACGCTGTCCCTCGGGATCTCCACCGCTCGGGCTGCGGTTCGAAAGAGCCGGGGCGTGGCCTCCTCCGAGTCCGGTCCGCGACCACCTGTCGACAGGTCCACCACCGTGGCCAGGCCCGCGACGCCCTCGCCCCCCTGGATCGCCACGACAAAGACCCCCGAGCCGTCGAACCAGGCCTTGGGGTTGTTCTGTCTGTCGTCGTGCGCGCGGGGGACGGAGCCCTCCTGGACGTAGGAGACCGGGTGGGCTCCCCCAAGCTTCACCAAGGCGTTGACCGAGGCCCCGGCCGGTGCCAGGAACTGGAGCTTGGGGGGCCTGTACTCCATGAGGCCCGACGCCCGGCCAGAGCCCTCTCGCAGGCGGGTCGAAGACCCCGGATCCCGCCAGATCTGCCCGAACACGTCACGATGGGGACGCGAGGTCAAGACCGTGAGCCGGAGCGTGCTCGGGGTCACGGACAGGCCGTTGATGCGCACGGTCTCGAGCGGCGTCGCTGGTTCCGTGGGATCCCCACGGGCGAGGGCCTTCAACAGGTCCAGCTCTGAGGCGCTCCCCTCTTCTTCTGCGGACGCCAGCTCGCAGCCCTCGAGGCGGGCCTGGCCTGGCTCGGTCTCCACGACCGCGATCACCGGCACCCTTCGATCCTCGCCGCCCTCTCCCGAGACGATCGCCTGACCGCAGTCCCCGTCGAGCTGAAGCTTCAGGTCCCGCACAGCCAGCTCCGGCACGATGAAGGCGGGCGTGGTGGGCCGCTGCAGCGGGCTGACCCGCAGGCGGGCGCTTTCGGAACCGCGGTCGGCCGTGTCCTGGGCCGACAGGACGTCGCCCATGTAGAGCTCGTAGGGCTCGGGCCTCTTCCCCTGCTCCCCGGCCTGGCGCAGCAACACGACCGCAGAGCGCGACGACAGCTCGCTGTCCTCGGCGCCCAAGGCGTTGCGCTGGCCGGTGATGTCATAGAGTCCGAGACGCGCAGTGCCCTCGAAGCAGGTCACGGGGATCGGCAGGCGGGGGTTCGCCGACTTGCCCTGGACTCCCTGCTCTGCGAGCCCCAGCCAGGCCTGGGCACCGCCGCTGTCGACCACCAACTCCAGCAGGTACCAGACCGCCGACGGATCTCTCTCCAGCCCGTGGAAGCAACCGGCCCTTGGCGGTGCGAGCCCGATGTCCAATGGATCGGCGGGGGTGGCCCCGCTGGCCGGCTCTCCGAGCAGGAGCACCCACGTCACCCAGAGAGCCCCCGTCATCACGGCCAACAGCTCCCGGCGAAGTCTCGGTGGAGCGGATCGACGGTGATCTCGTACCCCCGCCGCAGGACCTGTCTCATGACCGAGCGCTGGGTGGTGCCCTCGACGCCTTCCGGGATGGCCGTGGCATCGAACAGGTAGACCATGTGGATGTGGAAGCCGGTGTTGTCGGTCGTGGCCGTCCACCAGCCATCCATCAGCGGCTGGGTCGGCCGATCGGCCAGGACGGCGCCGGTGACCCGCCTCCAGGCCCACACCCGCGTCTGTTCAGAGGGGCCCAGGATGCCGTCGCCGTTGTCGTCGAGGCGACCTCCTCGCATCGCCATCAGTCCCCAGTCGACCCGCCCGACACGCTCCAGGATGAGATCGTAGGCGTCGAACCAGACGACCTGGGCCGGGGCTGCTTCGGGCCAACCGGGTGCTGCGCCCAGGACGTCGTCGAAGGCATCGGTGGACAAGACGTCGTCCAGGATTCCGATGGCGTCCGGCGTGAGGGGAACCTCGGCGTCTTGCAGGGCGGGAAGCGAACTCTCCTGGCTCTGCTGGGCCCAGGTCGCCAGCGTGTCCTGCACGAAGGCTCCGACCGTGGCCGCCCGAGCTGCTGGGTCCGCTGGGATCGCCTGGTTCCACAGCCCCACGCTGCGGCGAATGCCAAAGGTGTACTGGCAGTAGTGCTCATAGGCCCGCACGGCCCCGTAGGGGAGCGGGTTCGTGGGCACGGGCCACCAGGGGGCCAGCGAGGTGGCCCCGGGATCGGCGGCGAACCACCCCACGTCTGGCTGGAGGGGCTCTCCTGGGGGCTCCTCGGGCAGGTCGGGATCGGGGTTGCCCAGGTCTGCGGCACCGTAGAGCGCGTCCTCCACAGACACATCCGCCACCGCCGCCGCGGCGACCAGAGCTTCGAAGCCGGGGTTGGCCTGCCCGTTGTCGTCGAGCACGCTCTCGCTGTTGGTCACGATCCGCGTGCCGTCTGCCAGGCGCACGGCAATGGCCTGTCCCGAGAGCCCGACCAGCGCTGCGGCCGAGGCCACGGCGACTCCCCAGCGCGCGCGCTGGGTGCGGCGGGTCGGCCGGTGGTTGGGCCGGCTCATGGACCGCTCCCCAGCAGCTCGGCCAGCTCGGCCCCGGCTGTCGCCGAGACGCCGTCGGGCGCATAGCGCCATCGCAGCGTGCCGCGCTTGTCCGCCTGTGCATAGGCGACCACCTCGGGCAACACGAAGCCACCGACTTCGACCCAGCTCTGGAATTCCACCTGGCGCCGCCGCCGGCCCCCATCGCAGTACCCGGCATAGGTCGGCCGCAGGTCCGCGCCCAGCCCGTAGAGGTTCCGACAGCCCAGGGCGTCCAGGGGCGAGAGCACCGTGCCCGGGTCGCTGCCCTCTGCCCAGCCCTGACCCCGCAGGGCTGGCGCTGCCAGCTCGACAAGATCCGTCACGTGCAGCCCCAGCTCTTCGAAGCGCGAGAGCACCCAGTCTGGCGGCAGGTTCCGCACCTGCTCTCCCTTCCTCACCGCCCGCTTGGCCCCGACGGCGCCGTGGGCATCGAAGGCAAGGACCAGCTCCTCGCCGGCGTCGGGCCCCTGGAGCACGTGTACATAGACCTGGACCCCCTCGGGCACCACGCGCACGACCAGCTCACCGCTCATGTCCACGGCCGGCGCATCGGCCAGCTGCGACGTCAGCGTGAAGGTGGTGTGCATCCGCGCTGGGCGCGCATGAGCCAGGTACGGTCCGGGGTCGGCGAGGGCCGCGGCCCACAGGCAATAGATGAGCATCAGGCGTCCTCTTCAGAGGGGGAGAACCGCTCGGCCAGGCCGAGCCCGGCGCTGATCAGCACGCCGTCGGCCACCAGGGCCAGGATGATGATCAGGCCCAGGAGCACGCCCATCAGGGCGATGGGACGCAGCAGGCTGACGATCAGGGTACCGAAGCCGATCGACAGCGCCAGGCTCGTGCCGGCGATGGGCACGCCGGCGTCCCGGACCATGCCGATCAAGGCGTCGCGGCGAGAGCGCCCGGCCCGCAGGTGCTGGGACAGGTGGCCGATGGCGAACGTGGAATCATCCACGATTAGTCCAATACTTAGAATGACCGCGACCAGGGTCGGCGTTGAGATCGGATCGCCGAGCCAGCCGAACACACCCAGCGCGATCGGGATCGGCGGCAGGTTGGGCAGGATCAGCAGCGGAAGCAGGCTCGGCCGGACCAGCGCGAAGACCGTGCCCAGGAAGAGTGCGATGAGGCTCAGCGCCCAGATGAGCCCACTGTAGAGCTCGGCCTGGGTGACGTTCTCCATGCTCCACCAGACCGCGATGGTGCCGTCGATGGAGACGGTGGCTTCGGGGAAGTGCCGCTGGGCCAGGCGGGTGACCTCGGCTTCGATGACCGGGCCCCCTCGGGTCCAGACCGGGTCGGTCAGCACCATCAGCCGGGTGTGCAGGTCTGGCGCAAAGTCCCGGTCCGGGGTCAGCAGTCCCAGCAGGGGCAGCTCCTGGCGGTCCAGCACGTCTTCCGTGCGGGCCGGCAGGCCGTCGGTGCACTGCCAGTCCTCAAAGGCCAGGCAGCCGGACCCGGCCATGTCGACCAGCGACACGACCTCGCGGACCGGACTCGCCTCTGGGAAGGCGCTCGATGCCAGCAGGTCCCGCTCGAACGCCGACAGGCGCACCAGCATCTCCCGCTGGTTCCAGCGCAGCGTGCCCTGCTCGGGGAGCTCCAGGAGCACGTAGTAGGGCACCAGCGGGAAGCGCTGCTGCACGTCCTCCTGGCGCAGGGACACGTCGGACTCCGGCCCGAAGTAGTAGGCCACGTTGCTGTCCAGCAGCCCCTCGTCGACCAGCTTCACCGTCCCGGCCACGCCCACGGCGAAGACCAGGGCCGACCCCGCGAGGGTGCGCACCGGGTGGTCGAAGCACCACGTGGCCGTCCAGACCAGGGTGCGCTCCACCGCGTCGGACGGGGGCGTGGTGATCGGGACGTCGTAGCGCTTCAGCAGGGCCGGCAAGAGCGTCACGGCAGTCACGAAGGACAGGGAGATCCCGATCGCTGTGAACAGGCCATAGGTCGCCATCGACGGCACCGAGGAGCTGGCCAGCGCGCTCAGGGCGATCACGCTCGTCACGACGGTCAACAGGTGGGGGCCGATCACGTGGGACACAGCCCACTCGACGGCGTCGTCGATGCTGGCGCCGTCCATCCGGCGCTCCAAGTACGCCCAGCCGTGATGGCAGGCGCCGGCCACGCCCAGGAGCATCACCGCCGTCAGCACGGAGCTGGACAACCAATCCATCCGATGGCCGGTCAACAGGAAGGGCAACAGCGTCAGGGCCTGGCCCTGGAGGACCGCGACCACGGTCAGGACCACCAGCCGCTTGTGGCGGAAGAGCCACCACAGGACCAGCACGATCACCAGGTTGGCGATCATCAGGTTGACCCCGGCCACGAACGCGATCGCCAGCACCATCTCGCCCAGGGTGGACGGCACCCCGATGACCGTCACGGTCCAGCAGCCTTGTTGGGAGCGGTCCTCGCAGACCGGCTGCCCCTGTTCGGTCAACACCCGGGCCGCGGCCGCCGCCAGGCCCGTGTCCAGGCGCTGACGCCACGTGTCCCGGTTGCCGATCTCTTCGGACAGGAAGGGGTAGTAGAGCCAGCTGCCCCGGCGCTCGGCCCGGGTCGTGACCGTGCTGGCGAGCGGGTCGAGCGCCAGTCGCTCTGCGAAGTCCTGCAGGTCCCGTGGGTCGACGGACCGGGAGCTGGCCAGGCCGATCGGTGCCCCCGGCAGGGTTCCGGCCCAGTGCACCCGGGAGATCCCATGGAGCATCAAGCTGCTCGACAGACCTTGTTGTGCCTGCAGCTCCTCGACGGGGTCCATGCCGGCCGGCGCTCGGGCCTCGAGCATGAACACCTCTTCGCCCGGGTACAGGTCGAGCATGTTCAGGTAGGCCTGGATGCGAGCCGATGTGATGCCCAGCGTGTGGGTCATGGAGTTGTCGAACAGCAGGACGACGGCCTGGTCCAGGACCTCCATCGCGGTGGGCGGCTCCAAGCCCGGCTTCGGGTGCCGCACCTCTTCCAGCGTGGGCGCCAGGCCGCTGTAGAGCCTGGCGCAGACCAGGATGAACAGCGTGGTGGTGATCAGCGCGTGCACGGCCACGGTCCAGGCCGGGCGGCGTGAGAGCGCGAGCACGCGCTGCGCGAAGGGGGAGACCGGGGACGTCGACATCCCGGGCAGGGTAGAGACGCCCCAGCGGCGGGTGCCCCCAGGAATATTCCGAGAGCCGTCGCTGGTCCCCACCCCCCTAAGGTCGCGGTGGAGGTCTTCATGCAGCTGTTCCTCGCCGCCCTGCTCGCCGCTTGCGCCACCGGTCCGACGGGCCCTGAGCACACCCAGGTCGATCACCCGGCGGTGAGCCTCGGCACGCCCCTGGCGGTGGCCCTGTCCCTCGAGGCCCGTGCCGATGGCGGTCACGCGGTGGTCTGGCAGCTCGATGTGGTGCGAGGCGATGACCGTCTGGCACTCGAGGCCGTCCGGATGGCGTCGGGAGAGCCCTGTGGCGCCCGGCTCTCCCTGGTCCTGGACGGCGAGGACTCCTCGCTGGCCCTGGCAGACGCCGCCACCTCCTGCACCGGCGGGGGCCTGCCCTGGCGCGACGAGTTGTTCGCCATCCCCCTGCTGCTCCTGGCCGAGCCCGCCGGCGCCCATTGGTGGAAGGACGAGCGAGGAGGGTCAGCCGCGGACTGTGTCGAGTCCTCGTGGCTGACAGAGTCGACCCAGGCCGGAGAGCGCCCGCGCGAGATCTGCTACGTCCAGGGCGAGGCTTCGGCCTGGCCGGCAGAGGTCTGGATCGACGGTCAGGCCGTGCAGAGTCCGGAGTGGCTGGAGCTGGATGACGGTGCCGTCCCCAGCACGGTCCGCGTCGAGCGTCCAGGGGTCGACCCGGTCGCGTTCACCTTGAGCACGCGGTAGCGCCCAGTGACCTACCCACAGCTCGTGTCATCACACACGAACGACGCGTCGTCCCCCGCCTCGTACGCCAGGCTCCCGTAGTAGGTCCGGATCCCACCGTCGGCGCCGTCGCTGTCCGCGTAGTCACAGGTGTCCGACGTCCAGTCCCCTGCGTAGTAGACGTAGACCTGGTGGTCGTCGTAGTGGGTACTGGTGTTGTCGGTGATGCCGGCGTCCGAGCTCGCAGAGCCCTCGCAGATCACATCGCCGTAGGTCCAGATGCCAGGACCGGTGTAGTCGGCGTGGTTCCCGCTCACCGTGGTCTCCGACAGGTTGAGCCACGTGCTGGAGCTCTGGACCGAGATCCCCCCTCCGTAGCCATCGGATGTGTTGTCCGACACGTCGCTGGTGATCAGGTCGACCGTGCCGCCGGAGAAGCACGCGCCCCCGCCATAGGCCGACGCGGA
>CAZFLE010000001.1:37692-59096 GCA_964519895.1 uncultured Enterobacterales bacterium
TTGAACTCGGCCACGTAGTAGAAGTAGCCACAGCCCCCGCTGCCGGTCGACGCACCGCCGGTCAGCGTGAGCCCCTCCAGCGTGATGTAGCTGCCGGGGTAGGAGTCGTAGAAATAGACGACCCGGTCGCTGTCGCCGCCGTCCAGGACCACCTGGTCGCTGCCGGTGCCGGTGATCGACTGGTGCACGTAGCTGTCGGGGTAGAGCGTCAGGTTCACGTAGTAGGTGCCCGGACAGATGCGCAGGTCGGTGTAGTAGGCGGTGGTGAGCGCGGCGGGGCTGTCGGCGGTGCCCGCCGCGAAGTCGGCCGACCAGTCCGTCCACAGCCCGGTGCTGGTGTCCTGGAGCGAGACCAGGCCGTCCTCGTCGCTCTCGCTCCACGAACCTGCGGTGTCGCAGTCGTTGGCCTGGCCGTCGCAGAGAGCCATCGCGCCCGGGTACACGTCGGGGCTGGTGTCGTCGCAGTCGGTGGCGTCTGCGCTGGTGCCGCTGGGGGCGTCGCAGGCGTCGGTCGTGCTGCCCGCGTCGCCGTAGCCGTCCCCGTCGCTGTCCGCGTACCAGGTGCTCGCGGCGCCGACGGAGGCGTCGCCGTCGTCGCAGTCGTCGGTGTTGTCGGTGTAGGACGCCGGCACCTCGCAGGCCGCGGTCGTGCTGTAGGGGTCGCCCAGACCGTCGCCGTCGGCGTCGGCGTACCAGGTACCGGCGTCGTCGGCGCCGTCCTCGTCGACCACGTGGTCGCAGTCGTTGTCCACCCCGTCGCAGAGCTCGGCGGCGGCAGGGGACACGCTGGCGTCGCCGTCGTCGCAGTCCGTGCTCCAGGCCACGGTGTTCGACGGCGCGTCGCAGGCCGCGGTCCCGTCGGACAGCAGTCCGTAGCCGTCGCCGTCGGCGTCGCCGTACCAGGTGGGGGCGTCGGTGCTGTCCTCGTCCACCGTGCCGTCGCAGTCCGTGTCCACGCCGTCGCAGGTCTCGGTGGCGCCGGGGTGGGTGCCGGCGTGGGTGTCGTCGCAGTCCGTCGCTTCGTCCACGTGCTGGGCCGGGGCCTCGCAGCCGGTGGTGGTCGCGTCCGGGTCGCCGAAGCCGTCGCCGTCGGCGTCCTGGTGCCAGATGAGCTCTGGGTTCACCGCGGCGTCCCGGTCGTCGCAGTCCGAGGCGTCGGCCACGGTGTTCGCGGGCTGGTCACAGGCCTGGGTCGCCGCGTCGGGGTCGCCGTAGCTGTCCCCGTCTGCGTCGGCGTACCAGGTGCTGGCGTCCCTCGCGTCTTCGTCGACCGACCCGTCGCAGTCTTGGTCTGTGTCGTCGCAGTCCTCGGTGGCGGCGGGGTGGACCGCGTCGTCGTCGTCGTCGCAGTCGCCGCCCTGGTCCGTGTGCCCGCTGCTGGGGCTGCAGGCCAGCTCGGCGTGGTCCAGGTCGTCGTCGCCCCAGCCGTCGCCGTCGCTGTCGGCGAGCCAGTAGACGCTGTCGGTGGCCTGCTCGTCGATGGCGTCGTCGCAGTCCCGGTCCACGCCATCGCAGAATTCGGGCGCACCGGGGTACGTCGCGGCGTCGTTGTCGTCGCAGTCGCCGGTCTCGGCCGTGTGGCCCTCGAGTGGGTCGCAGTTCTCCAGGGAGACGTCCCCGCCCACGCCGTCGCCGTCCACGTCGCGGTACCAGACCGGCACGGCTTCGTCGATCTCGCCGTCCTGGTCGTTGTCCAGGCCGTCGCAGAGCTCGGGGGCGTCGGGGTAGACCGTCGGGTCGTCGTCGTCCCAGTCGTCGCCGTTGTCGACCTGGCCGGGCTCGGCGTCGCAGGCGAGGGTCGTCTCGCTGGCATCGCCGAAGCCGTCCTGGTCCTGGTCGGCGTACCAGGTCACCCAGTCGTCCTCGTCGGTGGCCCCGTCGCAGTCGGTGTCCCGGCCGTCGCAGGAGTCGTAGGCCCCCGGGTAGATGTTGGCGTCGGCGTCGTCGCAGTCGCCGCTGTCCAGGGTCCAGTCGCCCACCGTGGGTTCTTCGCACTGGCTCACCGCGCCTGCGGTGCTGCCGTGGCTGTCGCCGTCGGCGTCGGGGTGCCAGAGCTGCTCTTCGCAGGCGGTGACGAAGTCCCCGGTGTCGCCCGGGTTGTCGATGCCCAGGTTGCGACAGCCTGGGAGGAGGAGGAGCGCCAGGAGGAGGGGGGAGGGGCGGGCCATCGTGGCTCCCGTGCCGGGGGGGTCGATCATTATGGCGCGGGACCCCTGCGCGAGGTGGTGGGGAAGGCGGCCTCGAGGGCCCGGTCCCAGGTCTTGATCTGTCGCACGCCGCGGCGCTGGCAGCACGCCAGGTGGAGCAGGTCCCTGGCGGTGAGCGAGGGCCAGGTCCGGGCCAGCTCTCGGGCGAGCAGGACGTCGGTCGGCTCGACGGGCCACACCTGGGCCCCAGAGGCGGCGATCAGGGACAGAGCGTCGTCGAGCACCTGGGGCCTACGGGTGGCCAGGTAGACGTGCACGAGCTCCTGGAGCACTTCGGCAGAGAGCACGGCAGGAGGAGCCTCTCCGGCTGCCACCTGTCGCAGGAAGTCCCGGGCGGACTGACGATGCGGGTGGGGCCGTCCGACCGCGTACATCCACACGTTGCTGTCGACGAAGATCACGTCTCGGAGCGCCCTGAAGCCAGGCCCTCGGCGACCAGCTGCTTGGCGTCCTCCCAGTCGAGCTCATGGCCCGTGCGCCTGGCATCGCAGTCCGCGAAGAAAGCGTCGAGCCCGGCCGCGTCGAAGGGGAACGGGACTTCTTGGGCGGCGGCGAGTCGATCCCGGGCGGCGGCCTTCATCCAGGCGGACAACGACAGCCGCTCCCGTCGGGCCTGGGCCCGAAAGGCCTCTCGTTCGGCGGGGTCGAGGACGACCTGGATGCGGCTGCTGGACATGGCGCAAGATACACATGGATCCTACCCATGTCCATGTTTGGTGTGGCGCTACCACTTCGACCCCAGAATGACCAGGGAATCCGCCCTGACCTGAGCAGCCCGGGACCCCGTGCGGATCCCGGGCCGCTGGGGATCAGCCGCCCAGGGGCGCGATCCACTGGGCCACGAAGGGCAGGTCGTGGGGCACCTCGGTCCAGGTCAGGCCGTCCGCCGAGCGCAGCAGCGTCTCGCCGGCGGCCATGAAGCCCTCGCTGGGCACGTGCACCACGTGGGTGATGTTGGCCACGCCGTCGGGCACGGACGCCGCCTCCCAGTGACTGCCATCGGTGCTCGTCAAGATGGCAGCGCTGCCGCCGGTGCCGTCCATGGCCATCACGAAGCGCCCCTCGCCGTAAGTCCCGTTGTAGCAGCGGCTGAACGCCCACCCCGCGTGCTCGTCCAGGGTGGCCTGCTGCCACGTCTCGCCCCCGTCGTCCGAGAACCAGCCCGTGCCCCCGGAGTCGCCGATCACGACCCGTCCGTCGCCGGCCGTGATGCAGGAGTAGCTGGGGTGCCCCAGCTCCGGCGGCGCTGCGCTGGAGGTCCAGGTCTGCCCCTTGTCCTCGGTCCAGCTCCCGTCCAGGGAGACGAAGCGGTCGTCCGCCCAGGTCAGGGGGTAGCCGGGGCTCATTGGGGTCTCGGCCCAGCGCGTCCAGGTCCCTGCGGACCAGGTCCAGCCGCCGTCGTAGCCGCCGGCGAGCAGCGCGCCGTCGCCATACGCGGCCGCGCCGAGCCAGGTGTCCACCTCCTGGTCCCTGGCCAGGTTCTCAAAGGACGACCCGTCCGTCGTGGAGAGCAACATCGGTGAGCCGTCCCAGTCGTCCTGGCCTGTCATGAAGACCTGGCCGTCCATGGTGATCACCGACGTCACGTAGGGGTAGACGTCGAGGTCGGAGAGCCACTCCTTGACCGCGAGGGTCGTGATGGCGCCGTCCTCGTCCACTCGGACCACAGCGAGCTCCAGGTCCCACAGCACCAGGTAGTCGCCCTGGGTGGTCTTGCAGCTCAGGGTGGCCATGACCGGCTCGCCCAGGTCCTCGGTGTCGGTCCAGGGCAGGTCGGCGGCCTGGGTGTCCTCCAGGTCGGGGCCGAACCAGGTGGCCCTCCGGGTGAGGGTCACGGGGGTCTCGCCGGTCTTGTGGCAGTCGTAGGCCAGGGTGAGCTGCTCTTCGAGGATGTCACCTGTGGCCGAGAGCGTGCGCTCCCAGCCCACGCGGCCCTGCCCGTCGAAGGAGGCGATGCTGGGGTCGTCGATCGTCATCCAGTACTCCACGACCGGGTAGAGCTGGGTCTCGTCGAAGGCCGACGAGTCCGGCTCGAAGGTGGTGAGCACGTCGATGGTGAGCTGCTCGCCGGCGACCGAGAACGTGGAGTGATCCTGAAGGATGCCGGTGGTGGTGTCCTCGGGGGCGTCGCTCTTGCAAGCGGTGGCGGCGATCAGGAACAGGGGGGCCAGCAGCGATTGGGTGGACATGCGCACGGGAGACTCCGGGTGTGGGGGGAGGGCCGCGTCATCGCGGCTGCATCCAACCTCGCTCCCGGGGTGGGGTTCGGGGGGTCACAGGGGGTCACAGGTGGGGGCCTGGGTCCTACTCCACGTACCCCAACGCCTCCAGCTCCGCGAAGGTCTCGCTGTCCACGTCCTGGGCCGCGGCGCCGCTGTGCAGCACCTCCCACACCTGGCAGCCGGGGCCGGGCTCCGGCGGCTCGGCCGGTAGCTCGCCGGTGCCCAGGGACCAGGTCTTGTCGCCCAGGGTCGCGGTCGCCCGGGGCTCCAACAGGCGCACGGCGAGCCAGTCCGAGTCCCCGGTCAGCCCCAGCGTGACCTGGTGGCGGGTGCGGTCCAGGGCGATGCGGTCGCTGGGCTCGACGGTGAACGGCGAGATCTGTCCGATGGACTCGCTGGCAGTCAGGACCTGTTCGTCGGTCGTGCCGTCGCAACGGATGTGCAGACCCGGCCAGGTGCTCGCCAGCCAGGCGTGCACCTGGGCGCGGTAGCGGGCGACCTGGTCCGGACGCTCGCGGGCGAGGTTGTGCTGCTCGCCCGGGTCCGCGGCCAGGTCATAGAGCTCTTCGACCGCCCGGTACGCCCGGGCCGACGGCTCGACTCGGGCCTGGTTGAAGCCCAGGAACCCAGGGGGATGGGTGTAGACGTACTTCACATCCCCGTCCACGACGCCCGTGCGATCGGGCCCGCTGTACATGGACTCGGTGATGAACGGCTCTGGCGGGGGCAGGTCCGCCGCGAAGAGATCGACCCCCGGCAGGTCAGTTGGCGGTTCGACCCCCACCTGGCCCAGGATGGTCGGCACCACGTCCAGCAGGGTCACCGGGCGGTCCACCACGGTCCCAGCCAGCGCCCCCCCGGGCAGGCGCACCAGCAGGGGCACCCGCAGCAGCTCCTCGTAGAGCCCGTGGCCGTGGCTGAACACACCGTGCTCCAGGAAGGCCTCGCCATGATCGGACACGACGATGATCAGCGCGTCCTGGGCCTCGAGCAGGGGGATCAGCTCCCCCAAGGCGTCGTCGACCCAGCGAATGTCGGCGTCGTAGAGCACCTGGGCCGCGTCGGCGTGGGCCTGCTCCTTGGCGGGGAGGTCGCGCAGCACCAGGGCCGGAAGCTCGGGATCGTGGTCCAACCCCGGCAGGGCCTCCGGCGGCGTGAAGCCCGGGGCCCAGGGCCGGCGCATGCGGTACGGCATGTGGGGATCGATGAAGTGGGCCCTGAGCAGGAAGGGGCGGTCTTCGTCCCGGTCCCCGAGCCAGCGCTGGACCTCCTTGACCGCCTTGCGTGCGCCCTTGAGGCTGCTGCCCTTGTAGTTCTGATTGCGGCCGTAGCCCCGGGCGAAGCCCATCGGCGGGCTGAAGAAGTAGTTGGACTGGATGCCAAAGGTCTCGTAGCCGGCGCCGGCCAGCAGCTCACCCAGGGTGGGGTGCTCCAGGGTCATGCCGGTGTAGGCCAGCAGGTTCTTGCGGCGGGCGCCCAGCGCCTCGCGGGTGAGCGCCTGTTCCCGAACCACCCGTGTACCGGCGCGGTGCTCGGCGGCCAGACGCCCGGTCACCAGGGTGCCCATGCTGGGGGCGGTCCAGCCCGAGGGCGCCCGCGCGGTCTCGAAGCGCACACCCGCGGCCGCCAGGGCGTCGAGGGTGGGGGAGCTCGGACGGTCGCTGTGCCCATAGCTGCCCAGGTGGTCGGCCCGCAGGGTGTCGATGACCAACAGCGCCACGCTCGGCCGCGCCTCGCTCGGGGCCACGTCGACCCTGACGTCGCTCCAAAACACCTCGGTGATCTTGTCGGGGGTCGCGGTGGTCGCCGAGAAGCGCAAGGGGCCGTCGCGGTCCAGCGCCAGGGCGGTGTCGGCCCAGGCCCGGCCCTCGTCGCCGGCCAGGCACTCGTCGAACAGCGTCCCGCCCAGGCGCTGGTCGGCCCAGTCCACCCGCAGGCACACCCGGGCCGCTTCGTCTGTTCCTTCGCCCAGTCCCCAGCCGAAGCGCAGGGTCGCCCCGTCGTCGGGCACGTCGACCTGAAAGCCCCAGCTGGCCGGGGCGTGGTGCGCGATGGCAGGCCGAGTCTCGCGGCCCAGGGCGGCGGTCTTGATGTCGATCGACGGCGCGGGGCGGGCGTGCTCGGTCCAGCTGCGCATCAGTGGCAGGCCCGCTCGTGGGTCCAGGCGATCCACGGTCAGGTCGTCGAACAGCACCCGGCCGAGGGTCTGCCCGGTGCCTGGGCTGAGCCGCAGCTCAAAGGCCACTGTGTCGGGCTCGGCGGTCACCAGGGTCTCCAGGGTGCGCCAGGGGGTGTCGCCGCGCAGCCGCGGTCCCACGTCCTCGGTCACATCCACGCCGTCGGCCGAGAACCGGGTGACCGACAGCGTGGCCCCTTCGCTGCCCGTCGCCGCGCTGCCCAGGCCCTCGGTCCGTACCTGGACGGCGATCCGGTAGCGCTGGCCTGGTGAGACCTCGATGCGCCGGCGCACCTCGGGCAGTTCACGGGGCTCGTCGCCGGCGTCCAGGACCAGGGCCCAGGTGCCGTCGACCCCTTCCCGGACGCGCTGAAGTGCCTGGGGCTCCGCGGACTGCCAGGCCGCCAGGTCTTCGGGCTCGAAGCCGTCGTGGAGCAGCCGCTCCGGGGGCGGCACGATGGGCGGCAGCTCGATCCAGTGGGCCTCTTCGAAGACCTGGACCAGCCGCACCGGCGCGGTGTGCCCGGGCAGCACGAGCGGTGTGCCCGTGGCTCGGGGGTTCTGGAGCGCTGCGAACAGCCCGGCGGCGCTGACCAGCAGCACAGCCGTCAGGATGACGAAGCGGGTCGTCCAGGTTCGTCGCATGGTCAGACCATCTCGAAGCGTTCGGTGTGGACGCGCTCGTCGGGCAGGCCCAGGCTCGCACAGGCGTCCTCGACCGCGTCCATCATGGCCAGGGGACCGCAGGCGAAGACCTGGAGCCGCACGAAAGGCTCGGGCAGGTGGCGCCTGAGCATCTCGGGACCGACGAAGCCGACCTCTCCCGACCAGTGCTCTGGTGGGTCGTCCAGGGTGTGCACCACGGTGAGTGCCAGGACCTGGGACAACCGCTCGAGCTCCTCCCGAAAGGTGACGCTCTCCCAGTCGGGGCTGCCGTAGAACAGCCACACCGGTCGCCGGTCCTGTCGGTCCTCCATGGTGCGCAGCATCGAGATCAGGGGGGTGATGCCGATACCGCCACCGATGAAGACGAAGCCCGGGCCCTCGTAGCGGTCGGTGCTGAACAGACCGTGGGGCCCGTCGAGGGTGGCCTGGTCACCCGGAACCAGCTCGGCCACCGCGGCGGTGAAGTCGCCCCGGGACTTGATGGTCATCGCGACCCTTCCAGCCTGTTCGGCGCTCGACGTGAACGAGAACGGGTGGGCCGTGATGCTGAAGGGGCTCTTGCGGATCCGCAACCAGGCGAACTGCCCCGGCGAGAAGGTCATTCCCGCGTGTCCCACCGGCTCGAAGACCAAGGTCGTGGCTCGGCCCCGCTCGGGCAGCACCTCTGCGACGCGCCAGGGCCGCGCCCGTAGTCGCAAGGGCCGAAGCAGCCTCTGCCAGAGCACCACGCCCACCAGGCCAGCCCCGAGCATCCACCAGAGGGCCTGCTGGGCGGGGGTGGTCGCGTAGTGGTCGACCCCGACGGCGTGGAGCACGGCTGCCGCTACCACGCCCAAGGCCAACGCGCCGTGCAGGCGCTGCCAGGCCTCATACGAGAGCTTCAGGCGCTCCCGCCAGATGCTCGTCCCGACCAGCGCCAGCAGCAGCACCACCGAAGTCAGCGCGAAGCGCGCCCGGTTCGGGGCCGTGCGCACGTCCAGCAGCGCGAGCTTCGACGGGTCATCGGCGAACAGCAGCATGGGATGCAGGAGCGCAAAGGCCAGGGCCACCCCGGCGATCTGCCGGTGGTACTGGATCAGGGCGTCCATGCCGAAGGGGGCGGAGACGCGCTGAAACCGGGCCACCAGCCCGAACTGCAGGACGAAGATCACCAGGGCCGAGAACCCCAGGCCCACCGAGAAGTCCACCACCCAGCCCTGACCGGGCGCCCGGTCCACCAGGGCGGCGAACAGGGGTGCGAGCGCCACCAGGGCGTAGACGCAGACCCAGAAGACGCCTCGGAGTGCGGTGATCACGGCTGGTGACTATCGCCGTGGTGGCCTTGGGTGGGACGCAGGGGCCGCTGGATCCCGACAACCAGCGCTCAGCGCCGCGATCGATAGCGGCCCCAACCGGCCATCCGCCTCAGATCCCAGGGCTGCAGGGCTGCAAAGCGCGGGTCGCCCAGGACCTGGGCCACGGTCCGCACGTCGGGTGTCCAGATGCCGGGTACCCGGTAGAGCGTGGCGCGGTGAAGGCCAGTGGCTCGGGCGAGGTCTGCCACGGACAGGTCGCTCAGGCAGCGCAGGCTGCGGATGAGCGTGTGTCGCGGCGGGCCCCGATGGTCCAGCTGGTCGGCCGTCGAGCGGGTCAGCGCGGAGACCGCTGCGGCGATGTCGTCGATCGTGGCCGATTCGGTGATCGCAGGGAGGGGTGTGCCGTTGACGTGCACGGTCGGGTCGGCTGAGACATAGGCGTGGAAGCCGTGGGGGTTCGGCACCACGGTGACCCGGGTCGGCACCGCCAGCCCCAGCCGATCCCGGTGCGTCGACCATGGCCAGGCGAGAGGGTCAGAGACCAGGCCGGCGCGGCAGGGGTTCAGGTGGATGTAGCGCTCGGAGCGCCGGGTCTTGGTGGGGCCGTCGCAGGGCTCCGGGGCTGGCTGCCGTTGCCAGGCCGCTCCGCGGTGGCCGCGGCGATGATTGCGAGCCTGGGCAAAGGCCGCCAGGGCCTGGCCCAGGCTGTGGTGGACGTCTCGTCTGTGGAGCAGGTGGACGTGGTCCGGCATCAGGCAGAGAGCCAGGGGATCGGGCACGTGGCGGAGCACCAGGTCCCAGAGCAGCCCGGCCTCGGCGTGGGTGCGAAAGGCCAGGGATCCCGGCAGCGAGCGACAGGTGTGGTGAAACGCCATGGCCTGGCCATGAGCACGGACCGTGCCAGCTCCGAACCGGCACGGCTGCGCGGCCGGGAGCTGGGGGGGTGTCGAGAACCTGACAGGGGTGACGCAGGTCCCCTGTCAACGCGACAGCCGATGCACAGGTCCCAAGCGGACGCGACAAATTGGTGCTCTGGTGGCCGATCCCGGCCCGGATCTGCCGCTGGGAGCGCCACCAGGCGCCCCTGGTGACGGAAGTGTCGCGTTGGGGTGGGACCTGTGCACTGCCTGTCGCGTTGGGGTGGGACCTGCGTGCGGGACCTGCCGTCCGGCGACTTCGGGGCCTCAGGCCGCGAACTGCCGCTCCACCAGCCGCTTGTACAGACCATCCGCAGCCAGCAGCTCGTCGTGGCTGCCCTGCTCGACCACCCGCCCGCCATCGAGCACCAGCACCCGATCGGCGTCCTTGACCGTGCTCAGGCGGTGGGCGATGACCATGGTGGTGCGGCCCTGCATCAGGCGGTCCAGGGCTTCTTGCACCAGGTGCTCGCTCTCGGCGTCGAGGGCGCTCGTGGCCTCGTCCAGCACCAGGACCCGGGGGTCCTTGAGCAGGGCGCGGGCGATGGCGATGCGCTGCTTCTGCCCACCCGAGAGCTTGACCCCGCGCTCGCCCACCAGGGTCTGGTAGCCCTCTGGAAAACCCTCCACGAACTCGGCGGCGTTGGCCGCCAGTGCAGCGTCGCGGACTTGGTCCTGGGTGGCGTCGGGCCGGCCGTAGCGGATGTTGTCCTGGATGGTGGTCGCGAACAGGATGGGCTCCTGGCTGACCACGCCCACCTGTTCCCGGAGCCAGTCCGCGTCGAGCTCCGAGTAGGGCGTGCCGTCCAGTGCGATGGCGCCGGCCGTGGGGTCGTAGAACCGGGACAGCAGCGTGGCGACCGTGCTCTTGCCGCTGCCCGAAGGTCCCACCAGGGCCACCACCTCGCCCGGGGACAGGGTCAGGTCCAGTCCGGACAGGACCGACAGGTCCGGGCGGCTGGGGTAGGCGAAGTCCACCCCGCTCAGCACCACGTGGCCCCGGACGCTGGGCAGCCGCGTGGTGCCGCCGCCGACCCGGGACTCCCGGTCCATCAGCGCGAAGACCCGCTCACTGGCCCCCAGAGCCTTCATGAAGTCCTCGTACAGCCCGCTCAGCGCACCCAGGCTGAAGGCGACGGTCAGGGTGTAGAGCAGGAAGCTGGTCAGCTCGCCCAGGGTCAGGGCGCCCTCGACCAGCAGGGTGCCGCCGTACCAGAGCACCAGCGCCACGGCGCCGTAGGAGCCGAAGCCCATGACCCCGCGGAAGACGGCGATGATGCGCGCCCGGTAGCGGGCCAGCGCATAGGACTCCTGGACCGCGGCGCTGTAGCGGGCCTGCTCCGACGGCTCCCGGGCAAAGGCCCGCACGGTACGGATGCCGGCGATGGTCTCCTCGGCGACCTCTGTGCTGCGGGCGAGGGCGTCCTGGACGTCGCGGCTGATCTTGCGCATCCGGCGGCCGTAGACCCCGCCCCCGATGGCCACGACCGGCACGACAGCCAGGGCCACCAGGGTCAGCTGCCAGGAGGTGTAGAACAAGAAGGCGATGGCGCCCGTGCCCGTCACGGCAAAGCGCAGCAACATGCTCACGTTCACGGTGACCGTGTTCTGCAGCACGGTGGTGTCGGCGGCCAGGCGGTTGGTGAGCTCGCCGGTGCGCCGCTCGTCGAAGAACGCGATCTCCTGGCTGGTGATGGCGGTGTAGAGCTGCTCTCGCAGCCGGGCCACGACCCGCTCCCCGGCCGCGGTGAAGATGTAGGCCCGCAGCGCACCCATGACTGCGCCGATGGCGAACAGACCCAGGAGCAGGATCACGTAGCGATCCACCAGCTCCCGGCCGCCGCCCTGGTCGATGCCGTCCACGATCTTCTGGACGATGAGGGGGTAGGACAGGGTCATGGCCGACGCGATGGCGAGGGCCAGGGTGCCCAGGGCAAGGGGCTTCACTTCGGGGCGGGCCAGGGCGCCCAGGCGCTGGAGATCGGTGCGGGAGGACATGCCCCCCTACTTGCTTACCGATCGGTAGGACGTCAAGCGCCCATCAGAAAGTCATCGCCAACATCAGGCCCGGCCGGTCCTCGTAGATCATCGGCAAGACGGCGAGCTCGCGGCCTTGGAGGATCCGCCCGGCCTTCATGTTCTGGACGAACTGGACCGTGCCAAAGGCGGGGACCAGGGCCATCGAACCGAGCATGGCGCGGCTGAGAAACAGGCTGGTGTTGGCCGACTTGGCGCTCAGGGCGCCGATGTAGAAGCCGAGCGCCAGGGCGCCGCCGCCGATCATGCCGAGCACGGGCAGACGGTTCACCGCCAGGCCCGAGTAGCGCAGCTTCTTGGCGTGCTTGTTGGCCTTCCAGACCCAGAACCACGAGCTGGCGATGTAGCTGCCGTAGCCCAGGATCACGCCCAGGCCACCGGCTGCGAATTCTCCGATGGTGCCGCCGTCTTCGAAGGCCTTGTTCAGCTTGTAGGACGAGCCCAGGAGCAGGGCGTAGCTGCCGACGGTCCAGACCCCGGCCACGATCTCCAGGCCGGTCATGAACTGGTGTCGGGGGAGCGTCAGGGTGTAGCCGTCGCGGCTGGTGTCCAGCGGCTCCAGTGCGGCCTCTGGCGCGGCTTCGGCGGCGTCGTCCGTACCTTTGCCTTCCTCCGGTGCACTCTCGGTCTCCGGGGCCTCTTCGGTGTCGGTGGACTCGGTCTCGGTTGCGTCGGTGCTCTCGGGAGCCTCTTCGGCCTCCTGGGCGTGAACGGTCGCGAGCGCGAACAACAGTGCGGTCTGGAACATGGAAGTGTCCTTGGAAGGAAGTCTGTGCCTCTCACGGAGTCGTCGGACCATCTCCCTCAGTCGTTGAGCGGCCGGAGTCCTACACGCCCCCGCTGGTAGGCTCTGCCGTCCCCGGAGCTGGCGCCGTGTCCGAGACCGATCCCATCGCCGCCCAGGTCGAGGCCTGGATCGTGAGCCAGTTCCTGGGGGGCGAAGGCCCCGTGGACTGGGACGAGGACCTGTTCGAGGAGGGCATCCTGGACAGCTTCGGCTTCATGCTCGTGCTGACCTTCCTCCAGGACACCTTTGGGGTCCAGGTCCAGATGCGCGACATCACGATGGACCGCTTCGACACGGTGGCCAAGATCGCCGCCCAGGTCCGCGCCGCAGGGGGTGGCTGAGGGCGTGGGGTTCGGGCTCACCACCGACACCGAAGTGCTCCGGGACCGCGCCCGGGACTTCGCCAAGCGCGAGCTGGCCGACCCGACCCTGGCCCAGCGGGATCGGGACGGCACCTTCTCGGCGGCGCTGTGGGACAAGGCCTCGTCTTTCGGGCTCGCCGGGGCCATCGCCCCCCCGGAGCTGGGCGGCTCGGGCCTGGGCCTTGTGGATGCCTGCGCCATGCTCGAGGGGCTCGGTCAGGGCTGCGAGGACAACGGGCTGCTCTTCGCGGCCAGCGCCCACCTGTTCGCCGGCTTGGTGCCGATCCTGGAGTTCGGGACCGCGGAGCAGCAGGCCCAGTGGGTGCCGCTGCTCGCCAGCGGGGAGTGCATCGCCGCCCACGGCATGAGCGAGACCGAGTCCGGCTCCGACGCCTTCTCCCTGCGCACCCGGGCCGTGCGAGACGGCGACCACTACGTGCTCAACGGCACCAAGGCCTGGGTCACCAACGCGCCCCACTGCAGCGTGGCCGTGGTCTTCGCCCGCACCGGCGAGGGCGCTGCGCTGGGGGCACTGAGCTGTTTCCTGGTGCCCCGAGGCACCCCAGGCCTCACCCTGGGCCCGGCCGAGGACATGGTCGGCCTGCGCACGGCGCCCCTGGGCGAGCTGGTGCTCCAGGACTGCCGGGTGCCCGTGGACCACCGGCTGGGCAACGAGGGCTCCGGGGCACTGGTGTTCATGTCCAGCATGGGCTGGGAGCGCATCGGCATCCTGGCGGCGGGCCTGGGGGCGATGGCCCGGGTGATCAAGGCGTCGGTCAAGCACGCGCGGGGCCGGCGGGTCGGGGGCAAGCCGCTGTCTTCGTTCCAGGCGGTCTCCCACCGGCTCGTGGACATGCAGGCCCGGCTCGAGACGTCGCGGCTGGCGCTGTACCAGGCGGCGTGGCGCCGCGACCAGCGCCAGTCCGGCGCCCACGCCGAGCTGTGCAAGATCGTCGTGGGCGACGCTCTGGTCCAGACCTGCCTGGACGCGGTCCGGGTCCACGGCGCTCTGGGCCTCAGCCGGGAGCTGGGGCTGGAGCGCGACCTGCGGGATGCCCTGATGAGCCAGGCCTACTCGGGCACAGCCGACGTGCTCCGCAACCTGGTGGCGCGCGCGATGGGGCTGTGATGCTCTGGCAGACCCTGACCGGTGCTGCGGCCCGGTGGCCCCAGGGCGTGGCGGTTCGCGTGGGCGACGACGAGCTGCGCTACGGGGCCCTCGCCGAGCAGGCTGGGCGGGTCGCGGGCTGGCTCGTCGACGCCGGCGTCCGACCCGGAGACCGGGTGGCCCTGGTGCTCGACCGCTCTGCGGCTGCTGTGGTCGCCATCTACGGGGTGCTGCTCGCCGGAGCGGCCTATGTGCCGCTGGACCCGGTGGCGCCGGTGCCGCGCAACGCCGTGATCCTCCAAGACGCCGGGGCCCGGGTCGTGATCACCGCTGGGCGCTGGGGGCGACGCCTTGCCCCGCTGCTCCAGGCAGCCCCCGTCGACCGGCTGCTGGTCCTGGGCCCCCGGCCGCGGCGCTGGCCGGGCCTCGACGCGGACTGGGAGGCAACCCTGGGCCCAGCGGTGGCCCCGGTCCGCGGCGGACCTGAAGACCTGGCGGTGCTGTTGTACACGTCGGGCAGCACGGGCTCCCCCAAGGGCGTGGCCCTGAGCCACCGGGCGGTGCGGGCGTTCGTGGACTGGTCGGTGGAGACCTTTGGCATCGGGCCCGGTGACCGGGTCAGTGGGGTGTCGCCCCTGCACTTCGACCTGTCGACCCTGGAGATCTTCGGGGCCCTGGCGGGGGGCGCGACCGCCGTGATCGCCCCGGCGGGTGCGTCGGCCTTTCCAGCGACCCTCGCCGCCTTCTGGCAGCACCAGCGGATCACGGTCTGGTACTCGGTCCCTGGCGCGCTGGTGCGGCTGCTCCAGGCAGACCTGGCGGCCTGTGACTTCTCGGCCCTGCGGGTGGTGTTGTTCGCCGGCGAGGTCTTCCCCACCGCGCCGCTGGCCCGCCTGATGGATGCGCTGCCCCAGGCCCGCTTCGCGAACCTGTACGGGCCCACCGAGACCAACGTGTGCACCTGGTACGAGGTGCCAGCCCCCCCCAGCCAGGAGCTCCCCATCGGCACGGCCGCCAGCGGGGCCCGGCTGCGCATCGTGGCGGGCGAGCTCTGGGTCGCGGGCCCGTCCCTGCTGACCGGGTACCACGGCGATCCGGTGCGCACGGCCGCCTGCCTGGTCGAAGAGAACGGCGAGCGCTGGTACCGGACCGGGGACCGGGTGCTCTGGGGGGACGATGGCCAGCTGCGCTTCCTGGGCCGGGCGGACACCATGCTCAAGGTCCAGGGCTTCCGGGTCCAGCCCGAGGAGGTCGAGGCGGCCCTGGCCAGCCATGCCCAGGTGCGCGAGGCGCTGGTCGTGCCCTTTGTGGACGACGAGGGGGCCAAGCGACTGGAGGCCCGCGTGGTGAGCGCCGCTGTGCCCGAGGAGCTGGTCGCCCACTGCAGAGCGCTGCTGCCGGCCTACATGGTGCCGGCCCGGGTGGTGCTGGTGGACGCGTTGCCCCGAACGGATCGCGGTAAGCTCGTGCGCAGTGCTGGAGCGCATCCGAGGACTGATGGCACGTGAGCAGGCCTGGTGGCAGGGCGGCCTGTTCGCCGTCCTGGTCGGGGGGCTGCTGGTGGTGGTGTACCTGCTGCGCAACCGGCAGATGGACTTCATCTACAGCCTGTTCTGAGCAGCAGTGACTTCCCGCGCGCCCCGTCGCCTCGCGGCACTCGTCGGCGGTCTCGTCGGCGGGCTGGTCGTGCTCGAGGTCCTGCTCCAGCTGGCCGGGGTCGTGGTGCGCCAGCTCGACGAGTCCCACAAGCAGAGCGAGGGGCTGTCCGACCACCGCGTGCTCGCCCTGGGGGCTTGCTACACGGTCGGGGTCGGCTCCGAGCCCCACGAGAGCTACCCCCGACAGCTCGAGGCGCTGATCGGCGAGCGCGACCCCGAGCTGGACCTGAGCGTCGTGAACGGCGGCATTCGCGGCAAGTCCATCGCCTACTTCGCGACCTGGATCGACGCGATGCTGGACGACGCAGAGCCCCAGGTGGTCATCGTCAACGTGAACGACCGGCTGACCTACACCGCCGACGACGCGGCCGAGGCCGCCACCGGCCGCTCCGGGAGCCGGCGCAAGGTGGACCGGGCCTTGTCCAAGCTGGTGCTCTACCGGGTCCTCAAGCTGGCCCTGACACCACCGCCGCCCGAGACCGGGCTGCCTGAGGACTGGTGGAGTGCGGGTCCGGGCGGTGACGACGGGGACGACCAGCTCTCCCACGCCATCCTCCAGGCCGAAGCCGCGGTCCAGGACACGCCCGGCGACCCCCAGGCGTGGGCCGAGCTGGCCAAGCTGGCCGAGAAGCGCCTGGACCACGACCGGGCGATCCACGCCCACGAGGAGGCCCTGCAGCTCGAAGGCGGGCGACCCGCCAGCCACCACCACCGGCAGCTCCTGCGCATCCACGCCGGCCAGCGTCGCCACGCCGAAGCGGCACGGCAGCTTGACCGCGCCCGGACCGCGACCCCGGACTACCAGACCATCCTGTACGGCCAGCTCAAGCGCACCAAGCGCCAGGTGGCCGACGACGACCCCCTCGAGGCGATGGTCTACAAGCTGCGCCTGGCCGACTACTACGCGCTCTTCGGCGACCTGGGCGACGCCATCCGGGTGCTCCAGGAGGTCGTGACGGCGATGCCGTCGATGGTCCAGGCCCGGGACATGCTGGACTTCTACCAGGCCCTGGAGCGGTCCCGGAGCACCGGCGAGCCGTTGCCCGAGCAGGCCCGGGTCCAGCTGGACGCCCTGTTCACCAAGCAGGACGGCGACCAGGGCGGCGCGGCCCGCTTCGGGGTCTACGAGGCGACCACAGGGGACCAACCCGCGGTCTCCGCGGCCGAGGCCGAGGCGCGCTTCCGCACCGTGCTGGCCCACAACCTCCAGGAGATCCTGCGCGCCGCCGACGCCCGCGGGATTCCGGTGATCGTGGAGAACCTCTCGTCGCTGCCGGCCCAGGGCCCGGTCATCGCCGAGGTGACCGGCGCCTATGGCGTGCCTCTGGTGGATCTGCAGGGGGCCATCGCCGCCCACCCGGCCCGCGCGGCCCTGCTCCACCCGACCCTGAACCTGCGCCTGAGCCCCCAGGGCAACCGCTTCGTCGCCGAGCAGATCTACGCTGCCCTGGACGCAGAGGGACTCCTGCAGTGATCGCACTCGGACTGTTGGCGCTCGGAAGCTGCCAGGGACTGGCGGGGGACAGCACCCTGCTGGACCGGCAGAAGCACAACGTGCTCGTGGTGGTGGTGGACAGCCTGCGGGCCGACAGGCTCGGCACCTATGGCCACGACCGCCCGGGGGTCAGTCCCCGGATCGACGGCCTGGCCGACCAGGGCATGACCTTCGAGCGGGCCCAGACGGCGGCCACCTGGACCCTGCCATCGATCGCGAGCCTGTTCACCGGCCTGCACCCGCTGAGCCACGGCACCTACAACGCCAGCGAGCAGCTCGCCGACCCCCACGTGACCCTGGCCGAGACCCTGGGGCTGTTCGGCTACAGCACTGCAGGGTTTGTGTCGGGCATCTTCCTCAACCAGCAATTCGGGCTGAACCAGGGCTTCCAGACGTGGTCCGACATCCCGGTGGACTTCTCCAGCAAGGGCCCCCGACCGCCGCGCAAGACGTCGGACGTGCTCGTGCCCGAGGTGCTGGACTGGTTGAAGGCCCACAAGCGGGAGCAGTTCCTGTTGTTCGTGCACCTGATGGACGTGCACCCGCCCCTGGACCTTCCCGCCGACGGGGACACCCGGGCCTTCGACCCCGACTACAGCGGGCTCTGGGACCAGGAGTCCCTGGACCTGCGCATCAAGAAGCGCACCTTTGGCCGGGTGGTGCACCGGCGGGGGGGCAACGCGGCGACGATGACGGCGGCCGACGTGGCCCACATCAACGCCCGCTACGACGCTGGGGTGCAGTACTCGGACCGCTACGTGGGTCAGCTGCTGGACGCCCTGGACAAGCACGGGCTCGACGACGAGACCATCGTGGTGCTCACGTCGGACCACGGGCTGGACCTGCTGGAGCACAACACGCTGTTCAGCTACCCGAGCCAGGCGCCCTACGAGGAGATCTCCCGGGTGCCGTTGATCATCCGGCACCCGGACGGCCCCGAGGGCCTGCGCATCCCGGACCCGGTGTCCCTGGTCGACGTGCTGCCCACGATGTTGGACCTGCTGGGTCTGCCGGCCAACGATGGGGCCGAGGGTCGTTCCGTCATGCCCGCCATGCTCGGCCAGTCCCTGGCGCCGGTGGATCTGTTCTGCTTCGGCAGTCCCGAGCGCGAGCCCGAGCCGGACCGCATGACCATGTCCATCGAGCGAGGGGGCAAGAAGCTGTTGACCCACAGCATTGCCCCCTTCGACTTCTTCACCACCGAGCTCTACGACGTGGGCTCGGACCCCGGCGAGCGCCAGGACCTGTCCCTCACCGACCACGACACACTGGGGGCGTTGCAGCAGGCACTGCACAAGTTCGTGCGGCGGCGTGGAGGAGACGGCCTGTACAACCCGCCTCGGGGCAAGAGCGGCGAGCACCGGTGATCGGCCTTTGGCTGGCCTGCACCGGGGCTGGGACGGGTCCGGCCGACGAGCCCCAGGAGCCAGCGGCGGTGGGCGTCGAGGAGCGGGGCGATGACCGGGCGACCCCCGTCGTCCTGGTGACCTTGACGGCCCAGCGCCGGGACCGGCTCGGGCCCTACGGGGGTCCCGCGACCCCGGCGCTGGACGAATTCGCCGCCAGCGGCCTGGTGTTCGAGCGAGCGGTGGCCCAGTCCTACTGGACCCTGCCGGCCCAGGCGACGCTGCTGAGCAGCCGCTACCCGACCAGCCATGGGATCCAGCGCCGGGGCCAGGCCCTGCCCGACGAGGCCATGACCCTGGCCGAAGTCCTGAAGCTCTACGACTACGCCACCGGGGCCTTCGTCTCGGGCCTGGACCTGGACGCCAGCCTGGGCCTGACCCAGGGCTTCGACGTGTACGACGACGACACGGCCGGTGCGCCGGTGCGCCCACTGAGCGGCACCCTGGACGCCGCTGTGGAGTGGCTCGATGGGGTCGGGGCGGGCCCCTTCCTGATGCTGGTCCAGAGCTACGACGCCCACGACCCATACTGCCGTGGCGGTGCGGCGCCGGTGCCCGGGGAGCCCCTGGCCGGGCGGGTGCTGGAGCGGGTCACCCTCAAGGGGCTGGACCCCACCCTGATGTCTGCAGCGGACCGGACCGCGGTCGTCGACTGCTACGACCAGGGCGTGGCGGCCAACGACGCCGGGGTCGGACGGCTGCTCGCGGCGCTGGCGTCCCGGGACCTGGCCGACGACACTCTGGTCGTGGTGCTCGCCGAGCACGGCGAGACCCTGGGAGAGCACGGCAGCTACGACCGCTTCGGCAGCCAGGACCTGTACCAGGGGGTTGTTCACGTGCCGCTGATGGTGCGCGGGCCGGGCATTGCGGCGGGCCGGACCGACCGCCAGGTCGAGGTTGTGGACGTGATGCCCACGGTGCTGGACTGGCTGGGGCTGCCGGTGCACTGGGAGGCCCAGGGAGAGAGCCTGGCGCCGCTGCTCCGGGGAGAAGCCGTGGGGCCGGCAGGACCCGCGTTCTCCGAGACCGGGGACGGCGGCTGGGCGGTCACTTCGTGGCCCTGGAAGCTGGTGGGACGAGAGGGCGGTCAGGCGCTGCATGCCCTGGACGAGGACCCGGACGAGCGCGTGGACGTCGCGGCGGCGAACCCCGAGGTGGTCTATGGGCTGAGCCAGGCCCACGGCGGCTGGTACCGCGAGGTGAGCGCCAGGCCGCTCGGCGAGAAGGCCATCACCATCGACCCGGCCTTGCGCAAGGCCTTGGAAGAGGCTGGGTATTGGTAGCCGGGCCCCTGCGCGGTGCGGCCCTGGCGCTCGTCCTGGGCCTGTCGGGCTGCGCCCCGGTCCAGGCCAGCGGCCCCCTGAACTTCCTGGTCGTGTCCATCGACACCATGCGGGCGGACCGGCTCGGCCGGGCGGGCCGGGATGGTCGGAGCCTGACGCCGGCGCTGGACGCCTTGGCAGCCCAAGGACAGCGATACGACCGGGCCTTCTCCCAGGCCAACGAGACCCTGTTCTCCCACACCGCTCTGTTCACCGGCCGGTACCCCAGCGAGCTCGGGGCCCTGACCTATGAGACCTTTCGGCTGGACCCCGGCGTGCCCACCCTGGCCGGGGCGCTGAAGCTCCGGGGCTGGCGGACCGAGGGCTACGTGGCCGGGGGTCATCTGGACCCGGTCTTCGGCCTGGACACAGGCTTCGACCACTACCAGTCGGGGCAGCCCTTCAGCACCTTCCACCAGTCCGTCCCCGAGGCGCTGGAGGCGCTGGAGCGTCTGGCCGAAGGTGGGGAGCCTTGGATGCTGTTCGTGCACGGCTACGACGTGCACACCCCCTACCTGAAGCCGGGGCTGTTCGAGCGAGCGGAGACCCCTGGCTATGCCGGGCCGCTCCTGGACCTGGCGTGGCAGCCGCTCACCTATGAGCGCATCCTGGATGGGGTGCTCTACCCGGACTACCGGCCGCCTCAGCTGACCAGTGCCGATGGCATGCCCTTCCTGGACCCGCGCACCTTTGCCGACCTGGAGGACTTCGCCGCTCGGAGCGATGTGAGGCGGGTGACCTTGACCGCGGACGATCAGGCCTTCGTGCACGGCACCTATGACACGGCGGTGCGCCAAGCGGACTTCTTCGTGGGGGTCCTGTTGGATGCGCTCCAGGACACCGGCCAGGCCGAGCAGACCGCGGTGATCGTCCTGTCGGATCACGGCGAGGACCTGGGGGATCACGGCCAATACAACCACCGGCTGGCGCTGTACGACACCAATGTGCAGGTGGTGTTGATCACCCGGATTCCCGGGCAGGCGCCCCGGGTGGTCAGCGACCCGGTGGCCCTGGTCGACGTCTACGCGACGGTGCGCGAGCTGGCCGGTCTGCAGCCGGTGGGTCGGGGGCGGGTGTTGGGCAGCGGCGGGGCGGACCGGGTCGTCACCAGCGAGTCCATGCTGGGTCAGGTGTCGGCGCGGAGTCGGGAGGGGCGGTTGTTGGTGGACCGGGCGGACTTGGGACCCCAGGTGCCGGATCAGGCGCCGGAGGGGGTGAGCCTGCGGGACGATCAGGACCGTGTCTTGCCGTGGGATGCCAGGGCCGCGAGTCCGCTGTGGCTTGCGCTGGTGGCGGAGCTGGGGCCGTGAGGGCGGCGCTGCTGGGCCTGGCGCTCGCCGCGGTCGGGGTGTCCGCGTGGTGGATCCAGCGGCCGATGCGGGCGGTGCACCCGGCGCGGATTGCACCGCTGTTCGCGGTCCTGGATCTGGATGGCGACGGGGCCGTGTCCCCGGCCGAGGCCAGCCAGGTGGGCGCGCCAGACCTGGACTTCGCGGCGCTGGACTTGGACGGCAGCGGGGAGCTGTCCCCGGGCGAGGTCGAGGCGACGGTCTGGGCGCTGGACCCGGCTTGGTGGGTGGAGGGGCCGGAGTGAGTTGAGTTGGGCGGGACGAACGTCCGAAGTACGGACGATTGTCGGCGTCAACTCGGGGCGGAGGGGACGAACGTCCGTACTTCGGACTTTGACCCCCTCCAAGTGAGTTGGGCGGGACGAACGTCCGAAGTACGGACGTTCGTCCCCTGCAG
>CAZFLE010000001.1:59196-75373 GCA_964519895.1 uncultured Enterobacterales bacterium
TCCAAGTGAGTTGGGCGGGACGAACGTCCGAAGTACGGACGTTCGTCCCCTGCAGCTCACGGCGGAGGGGACGAACGTCCGTACTTCGGACTTTGACCCCCTCCAAGTGAGTTGGGCGGGACGAACGTCCGAAGTACGGACGTTCGTCCCCTGCAGGCCGCGCCGGGCGCGCCCATCACGCACGAGAACCCCCAGCGCTATCCTCCCCCCGTGACCGACCCCGCCTACCTCCAGCGCATGAACGACGTGCTGGCGGTGAACTACTACGGCGAGGTCCTGACCCTCGAGCTGCTGGCCCGACTGCTCGCGTCGCCGCTGGCCGCGCGTCACCGCACGCTGCTCACCCGCCAGCTCCTGGACGAGAACCGGCACGCCCACGCGGTCCGCGCCCTGCTGCGGTCCCGCGGTCGGGACCCAGTCGTCGACGACCGCGAGACCGACTTCACCTTCCATGGGGTGTTCCAGGACTTCGGCCAGGGCTCGGTGGAGGAGGCCCTGGCCTGCGTCGCCGAGAACGAGCGCCTGTCGAGCCGGAACTTCAGCCAGATCCTGCGCATCGCCGACGCGGTCGACGACCCCCAGGTGCGCAGCCTGTACCGCGAGATCCTGGCCGACGAGATCAACCACTCCAACGCGCTGATGGCCGTGCTGCCAGACGACCCAGCCGTGATCGAAGCCCGTCGGGACGCCCGGACGCGCATGGAGCGGTCCATGTCCCCCCGCTACCTGGCCCTCTACGCCGCCCACCACCCCGACTGGCTGGCGCGCCAGCAGGGACCCGGCCGGTGAGGGGGCTGCACCCCGCCCTCTGTGGCTGGCTCTCCCAAGCCGCGGCGGTGCTCGAAGCCCTGGAGCGGCTGGCAGCGGCCCAGGCCCTCCAGGCGTCACGAGGTGACGAGCCCGGCCCCCGAGTCCGCGAGGCGCTGGCGGTGACGGGCTGGGTGAGCGAGCGCATGCGCCAGGAGCTTCAGGGCCGAATCCAGGGCTTGTTCGGCACCCTGTCCGAGCCCGAGCCTCAGGTCCAGGCAGCGCTGTCCGGTGAGCCCGTGCTCGCAATCGCCCAGGCGGTACGCGAGGCCTGGCATGCCGCCCTGCCGCGGGTCGACGCCCACAGCCGTCTGGTGTTGCGCCTCCAGCTGGCCCAGTGGGAGGCCGTGGTTCTGCCGGGGCTGGTCGCCGTCTGCGAGGTGCCTCCGCCCGCCCCTTCGCTCGTGCACGCTCTGCGCGCCTGCCTGCCCCAGCCGGCGACCCACCCGGAGTCATTCCTGAGCTGATCTCACGGCGCCGATCACTCGGGTTGATGGGCGAGTCGCGACGATTCGAACGCCTGGCGCCGCCCCTGGGGCTTGAGGTGACGCGGGCCACATCGGCGCCCCAGCGTCGACGCCAGGCGTCCGACTTGTCTGAGGCTCGCCAGGATCAACCCGAGTGACCGACGCTGTGACTCAGGGATTCTGGACGTCCACGTTCAGCCGGTCCCGGACCCAGGCCAGCTCGGGGTCGCAGACCATCAGAGTGATGGTCTGCGGGTCCTCGGCGTGGCGCAGGTCCACGTCGCAGGCCACCCGGCCGTCGGCGTCCGGCGGCGCGGGCTCGCAGGCGGGCTGTCCGTCCACGGACCACGCCACCCGCAGCTCGTCGACCGCGTCGTCCAGGTCCGTCACCCGGCCCAGGAGCGTCGTGACCCCGGGGTGCACGACGGCGTCGGGGGCGGGCCAGGTGATGGTGGCCTCGGGGGTGGCGTTGAAGGTCGTGAGACCGAGCTCGCCACAGCCGACCGTCAGGAGGAGGAGGGTGAGCGCCGTGCGTGGGGTCATGCGGTCCTCGCGTGCACAGAGGGCCTTCATGGCCCCTCTTCCCCAACGTCGCGGTGCTGCCGACTCCCTCTCCCCGCGTCGGACTTCAGCGCTCTCCCAGGGGCGCGGCGGGCCCCTGGCCCGGCCTATCCAGCCGATCGGGCAGGGGTCGGGTCCAGAGCCACGCGAGCAGGACCAGCTGGAGTCCGATGGCGGTGCCGACCAAGCCCAGGAGCAGCCGACGATGGCGCCGCTTGAGGGGGGGCAGGGACCGGATGCGCATGGACACTTCGTATACTCCTGCCGATGCTCGCGCGGCGTCACCTGTTGGCCCTCGGGGCCTTCTTCGCGTTCTCCCTCATGCCGGTCTTCACCCGGGGTGCCCATGCCCCGATCGTGACGGTCGCCGCGTGGCGGGCGGTGATCGTCGCGCTGGTGTTCGGCATCTGGGCCGTCGCCGCAGAAGGCGGCGTGCGAGCGCTCCGACCGGCCCCGCGCACCCTGAAGCTCGGCGTCTGGTACGGCCTGGCGCTGGCCTTGGCGTCGTCGACCTTTGTGGCCGGCTACGCGCTGACCACGGCCGCGAACACCATCTTCCTGCACAACCTGGCCCCGGTGGCCGCATTCCCGCTGGCCTGGTGGGCCTTCAAGGAGCGGCCGTCGGCTTCGGCCATGACCGGGGCCCTGGTCGCGGTGCTCGGCGTCGCTCTGCTCTCCGGCGTGTCGATCGTCCAGTTCACCAAGATGACCAACCCCCGCTTCCTGCTGGGGGACCTGGCCGCCCTGGTAAGCGCGGTGGGCTACGCGGCGGTGCTGGTCTGCACCCGGGCGACCCGGCGGGAGAACACGCCGATCCTGGGCACGCTCTTCGTGGCCTGGTGCGTCGCGGCGGTCGCCCTGCTCATCGTCGCCGCGTTCACCCAGGGCCTGGCCATCGGCGCCGTCTCGCTGCTGTGGGTCGTGGGTCTGGCGGTCATCAGCACCAACGTGCCCTTCTGGCTGCTGAACCTGTCGATGAAGGAGATCTCGGCGGGCCTGGCCTCAGTGCTGTCGATGTCCGAGGTTGTGTTCGTCACGCTCATCGGCGTGGCGCTCTACGGGGAGCACCTGGCGCCCATCGGCTGGCTGGGCGGAGGCCTGGTCGTGGCCGGCCTGCTCTACCCCCTCGCCGTGTCCGATGACGCGCCCCCGGCGTCGGAGAACGTGCGGCTGGCGCCCGAGACCCTGGGCCGCCGCTGGCTCCGCCTCGTGCTGTGCCTGGCGCTCGTGAACGGTGGTGCGGTCCTGGCCTTGCTCGAGGGGGCCCCAGCTGGCGCCCTGCTGGCCTGGGCGGGCCTGGTGGGCGTGCTGCGCCTGGGGCCCGCACCGGCCTCGGATCTGCTGGATGGCCGCTTCGGCCAGCCGCTGCGCTGGGGCTTCGGGGCCTTCGCGGCGGTCGCCCTCGGGGGGCTCGTCCTGCACCTCCAGGCCGGGGCGACGGGCTCGTCCTTGGTCGCTGCCGGGCTGGCCCTGGCCGTGTTGCTCGCCGACCGCGCCCTGGCTGCGGCAGAGCCCGAGGGGGACCGCGACCTGCGCCCCCTGGCGACCCTGGCCCTCGCCGCCGTCGCCGCGAGCGAGCTCTTCGGGCTCATGGGCCACGGCGGGTCGGTGGCCTTGATGGTCGTGGCGGGTGGCCTGTTCGGCCTCGAGGCTTGGGGCGTCCTGCTGGCCGCGCTCAAGGACCGCATCCCGAGCCAGCAGGTCCACCAGACCGTCGAGCAGGCGCCGCTGGATGCCCTGGGGCTGCGTCTCCTGCCCACCCGCGCCTGGGGCATGGCCCTGGCTGCCGTCTGGCTCGCCGGTGGCTTGCACCTGGTTCAACCGGGCCAGGCCGCCGTGATCGAGCGTCTGGGCCGCCCTCTGGCCGACGCCGCCGATCCGGGACTGGTCCTGCGCCTGCCGCCGCCCTTGGAGCGGGTCACGGCGGTCGACGTCGCCCGGGTCCGACCGGTCACTTTGGTCGAGGCCGACAGCGCGCTGCTCTGCGGCGACCAGTCCATGGTCTCCGTCGAGGCCGTGCTGGAGTACGCCGCCAGCGATCCACACGCTGCGCTCTTCGCCGCCGCCGACCCCGCCGCCCAGCTGCAGGGCCTGGGCCGCTCCGCCCTGGTCGCCGCCCTCTCCCGCCGGACCCAGGACGAGGTCCTGACCACCGGGCGAGCGGCCCTGGAGAGCGAGGTCCGGGCCCAGGCACAGGCCGCCGCCGACCGGGTGGGGCTGGGCGTCAGCGTCACCGCCGTGCACCTGGGCACTGTCGCGGTCCCCGCGCCGGTCACACAGGCCTTCCTGGACGTCATCTCCGCCGACGAGGAGAAAGCCCGGACCATCAACGACGCCCAGGCCTACGCCGCAGACGTGCTTCCCAAGGCCCGCGGCGAAGCGCTGGCCAGGCTCGAGGCCGCGCTGGGCCAGGCCGCACGGCAAGAAGCCGGCGCCGCTGGCGCCATCGCCCGCTTCGAGGCCCTGGAGAGCGGCGGTGAGCGCTCCCCCACCCTCACCCGGCTGCGCCTGGAACAGGAGGCCACCGAAGCCCGCCTGGCGCCGGCCCACCTGGTGTTCGCCGACCCCGATGTACACGTCGTGCTCGACGCCCCCCCCTCCCCCGGAGGTTCCCCATGAACCGCCAGACCCTTCTGATCGGTGCTGCCCTGGCCCTGGTGCTCGGCGCGTCGGTCTTCACCATGGACGCCCGAGAGCTCGGGGTCGTCACCCGCCTCGGGGCACCGGTGAAGACCGTGACCGAGCCCGGCCTGAACCTGCGCCTGCCCTGGCCCGTCGAACAGGTCCGTCGCTACGACAGCCGCTCGCGCATGTTGAGCGTCGAGGCCATCGAGGTGCTCACCCAGGACAAGAAGAACCTGGTGGTCGAGGCCTTTGCGGTGTGGCGCATCCAGGACCCCCTGCGCTTCCTGGAGGCGGTGGGCACGGCGGAGCTGGGCGCCGCCCGGCTCGAAGACCTGGTGGTCTCCCGGCTGGCGGCCAGCCTGGGCCAGGTGGCCTACGCCGACCTGCTGGCCGTGCGGGCCGAGGCCGGCTCGCTCCTGCCGGCCGTGGCCCTGGCCCAGGTCAAGGAAGGCGCCGCGACCCGGCTGGGCATCGAGGTCCAGGAGCTGCGCCTGCGCCACCTGGGCCTGCCCTTGCAGAACGAGCAGTCCATCTACGAGCGCATGCGGGCCGAGCGCCGCCGCATCGCCAACGCCTACCGCTCCGAGGGCGAGGAACAGGCCATCGCCATCCGCGCCCGGGCCGATCGCGAGGCGGCGGAGATCCTGGCCGGTGCGGACAAGGACGCCGCGGTCATCACCGCGCGGTCCGAGGAGGCGAGCGCTCGCCTGTACGCCGGGGCCTATGCCCAGGACCCGGACTTCTACCGATTCCTGCGCACCCTGGACGCTGCGGACACCGTGCTCGACCACGGCACCGTGCTGGTGCTCACCCCCGATCACCCACTGCTCGACGTGCTCACCGAGGGGCGCCCTTGAGCCGGGCCCTGTCGGCGCTGCTGGGCGTGGTGGTCGTGGCCTGGGCCGCGACGGGCCTGATGGTCGTCGGCCCGGACGAGGTGGCGGTCGTGCTGCGCTTCGGGGCCGTGGACCGGACCGCCGCCGCGGGCCTGGGTTTGCGCGCGCCCTGGCCCCTCGAGGCCGACGAGCGGGTCCTGGTCACCGCGTCCCGCAAGGCCGAGCCCGGGGCGCGACGGCTGCTCACCGGCGACACCAACCTGGTCGATCTGGAGGTGGCGGCCCAGTACGTGGTGGGCGATCCCGTGGCCTGGGTCACGGGCCTGGCGGACCCGGACGCGGCGGTCGCCGCCGAGGCGCTGGCCGCTGCCACCGAGCTGATCGCCGCGCTGGAGGTCGACGTCCTGCTCACCACCGGTCGCGCGGCCCTGGAACAGGGCATCCAGCAGCGGGCCCAGGCTCGGCTGGATCAGCTGGGCGCTGGGGTGCGGCTGACCTCCATCGAGGTTCGGGAGCTGGCGCCTCCGCCGGCGGTGGTCGATGCCTTCAACGACGTCTCCAGCGCCCGGGGCGATCGGGAGACTCTGGCGCTCTCCGCCGACGCCTATGCGTCCCAGGTCGTGCCCGACGCCCGAGGCCAAGCCGCCCGAGCGGTCGAGGAGGCCACCGGCGCCGCCACGGTGCGGACCCGGGTGGCTCAGGCGGACATCGCGCGCTTCGCGGGGCTGGTCGCCGTGCACGAGCACGCTCCCGAGGCCACTAAGCTGGAGCTCCAGCAGCAGACCCTGGCGGGCATCGGGCCGCGGCTCGAGGTGGTGGTGGCGCGGGCGGGGACAGAAGTCGAACTGCCGCGCGAGGAGGGCCGGTGAAGCAGCTCAAGCCGGTCATCGTCTTCGCCGTCCTGCTGAACCTGGCCATCGTGGCCCTGCTGCTCGTGCGCAACCCCGTCGACCAGCCCGCGGCCGACGTGGACGCCGTGGTCGACGACCTGGTCGCCGACAACACCATGGAGGATGCCCGCTACGACCTGCGCGACCGGGCCGGCGACCTCAACGTCATCTTGATCTCGATGGACGCCTTGCGCTGGGACAGGACCGGGCTCTCGGGCAACCCGGACAACCTGACCCCGAACCTGGACGCCTTTGCCGAGGAGGCCGTGGTCTTCAGGGACACCACCGCCGCCGCGCCCTGGACCCTGCCGAGCCACATGACGATCTGGACCGGGCGCTGGCCGTCGGTCCATGGCATCACCAACAAGCTCAAGCTGCTCAGCCAGGACCAGATGGTCGAGACCACTCTGAGCCCCGGCATCGAGACCTACCCGGACCTGTTGATGCGCCAGGGCTTCACCGCCGCGGGCTTCACCGGTGGGGCTGGGGTGCAGACGATCTACGGCTTCGGCCGGGGCTTCGACACCTACCTGGACGACCGGTACTTCGGGGGCCTGGACTACAGCATCCCCGCGGCGCTGGCGTGGCTCGACGACCACCGCGCCGAGCGTTTCTTCCTGTTCCTTCACGGCTACGACAGCCACGGCCAGTTCGAGCTGCCGGCGGGCGAGCTCAGCGCCATCGGCGGCTACGCCGGAGAGCTGGATGGCTCCAAGGACGAGCAGGGCAGGCTGCGGGAGGACGGGCTGGCCCGCATCGTCGAGCCCGGCGACGACGCCTCGCTCGCCGGCGTGCTCGACGCTGCCGACGCCGCCTACCTCGAGGCCGTCTACGACCGCAAGGTCCAGGCCGCCGACGAGCGCCTGGGCAGCTTCCTGGCCCGGCTCAAGGCCCAGGGGGTCTACGACGACAGCGTGATCGCCATCGTCTCGGACCACGGCGACGAGTTCATGGAGCACGGCTACGTGGACCACGGCGCCACCCTGTGCCAGCATCAGCTCGGCGTGGTCATGATGGTGCGCTTCCCCGGCTACACCCGCCGCATGGACGTCGACACCCCGGTGCGGACCATCGACCTCTTCCCGACGATCTTCGATGCGATGGGCCTCGAGGGGCCAGCGGGGGTCGACGCGGTCTCGCTGCTGCCGCTCCTCCAGGGCACCACCGTGGACCCGCCGCCGGTCTACGCCGAGACCGACTACCGCCTCTTCGTGCACCAGCGCATGGTGCGCCAGGGCGACTGGAAGCTCATCCTGGACCTCCAGGACGGCTCTCGACAGCTGTACAACCTGGCGGATGACCCGGACGAGCAGCGGGACCTCTCCAGCAGCGAAGCGCGTCGCACCTACGAGATGGAGCAGACCCTGCGGGCCTGGATGGCCGGGACCCGCACGAACCCCCAGGACTACCTGGGGCTTCGGCAGAAGCCGATCAAGCTATTCTGAGGCCCTCGACCCCTACTGGTCCAGTTGCCGGCCCTTGGCCGGGCCTGTGCTGGCGGCTCGGTCCGGTAGACTCCCGGGCTCGGAGGACACGATGTCCCAGCTCGCCGCGGTCCGAGAGCGGCTCGAAGCGTTGCGGGGGCTCCGCTCGCCACCCGTTCCGGGATTCTGCGAGCGGGTCCGAGACGTCGTGGTGGTCGCGTCGAGCTCTCGCGGGGGTTCCAGCGTGTTCACGGAGATGCTCCGGCACGCGCCCAGCCTGTGTCACTTCCGGGCCGAGGTGAATCCCTTCCTGGTCCTGGCTGGCCTGGGCTTCCCCGACGCCGGGGACTCCGATGCCCTGGACCCCTCGGCCGGCGGGCTTCGGGACGTCCTGGAAGGCGAGCTGGCAGCAGACGCCGGCGGCTGGGCCCCCCTGACCCCCCAGGGCGTGAGGCCCTACGGCCTGGACCTGGCCTGGCGGCTGACCGCCCATTGGCCGACCCTGCCCATCGATCCCGAGGCCGTCGTCTCTTGGACGCGGGCGTCGCTGGCCGTGTGCAGCCCCGAGGACCTGGCGGGCTTCCACCTGGACCTGCTCCGCCGGGTCCGGGGCGTGCATCCCCAGGTCGACCCCTGGTTCTACGACATCGACCCCGAGCGCATCCACCTGGCGTTCCCGGGCCTGGCCCAGCCGGTCGGCGCACCCGGCCCGGTCGTGCTCGAAGAGCCGCCCTTCGTGCTCGCGCGTCCCTGGCGCCCGGTGACCCCAGAATCCCTCGCCGGCCGGCCCCTGGTGATCAAGACGCCGTCGAACGCCTACCGCCTGCCGTTCCTGCGCACGCTCTTTCCCAGCGCACGATTTCGCGTGCTCCACCTCACGCGCAACCCCGCGGCGTCGATCAATGGCCTGGTGGATGGCTGGCGCTACCGGGGCTTTCACAGCCACCGGGTCGGGGGCCTGGCCATCGCCGGCTACGCCGATCCGGACTGGTGGAAGTACGACCTGCCCCCGGGCTGGCGAGCGTGGACGTCCGAGCCTCTGGAGCAGGTCTGCGGCTTCCAGTGGCGCTCGGCCCACCAGCACGTGCTTGACTTCCTGGGCCGTGAACAGCCCGATCGCCTGCGCGTGGCCTTCGAGGACGTGACCGGTGAGCGGGCGGAGCGGCGCGAGGCCTGGGGCCGCATCGAGGCCTGGCTGGGGGTGGATCTGGGCGCCGAGGTGGCCCGCATCGTGGAACACGGGCTGCCCCCGGTCATGGCGACCCACGCCCCCAGGCGTCGCCGCTGGTTCGCCAAGGCCGCTCAGCTCGAGCCGGTGCTCGCGCGGCGCGACACACGAGAGCTGGCCGGCCGGCTGGGGTACGCGGATCCGAAGAGCTGGGTATAGCCGCCGATCCCGGGCGTGTCCGCACCTCCTGCTGCCTTGACGCTGCCGCCGATCGACCGCTACTCTGGCCGTCGCAGCGGTGCGCCCAGAGCTTGGTGCGACACCCCCACAGGAGGGCCCGGATGGCCTACAAACCTTCCCTGGCTGAGTGGCTCTACACCGACGCCAACTCCGACGTCGACGTCCACTTCCGCAACGTCATGCGCGAACAGGACCAGGCGCCGGAAGCCACGGACTCCGCCAAGCCGCGCTTCACCCTGCTCGTCGGCCCCAGCCCGTTCTCCATGCCCCGAGGGTGGGAGTTCTTCCTCACCTCGCCCTACGAGGGCGCCACCTACATCTCCACCGTGCTGCACAACGCCGGGTACCCGGTGAAGATCGTCGACGTTCGCTACGCCATCGATCCCAAGGCCGAAGCGGTCCGCCAGATCATGTCCGGCACCGACGTGCTGGGCGTCTGCACCTTCGAGGACAACTTCCCCTTCTGCCGCGAGGTCATGGAAGAGGTCCGCAAGCAAGCCCCGGACATGCCGATCATCAGCGGCGGCTCTCTCGTGACGTCCGTTCCGCACGTGTTCCTGGACTACACCGACACCGACGTGGCGGTGATCAGCGAAGGCGAGGTCACCATCCTGGAGCTGATGGAGCGCTACTGCCGCGGCGAGTGGAGCCGCACCGACAAGCGCGGCCTGGAACACGTCCGCGGCGTCTGGTACCGCGGCGACGACGGCCGCCAGGTCGCCAACCCGCCCCGCGGGCAGCTCATGGATCTGAACTGCCTGCCCAAGATGCGGTTGGACCTGTGGCCCCAGTACCACTCGGAGCGCGGCCTGCAGCGCCAGATCATCAGCAGCTACAGCCGCGGCTGCAAGATGGACTGCAGCTTCTGCTACCGGACCACGCCCATGGAGCGGGCCAAGTCACCGGAAAAGTTGGACGAGGAGATGGCGTGGCTCAAGAGCCAGTACGGCACCGAGTTCATCTTCTTCGTGGACCTGACTTTCTCCAGCCACAAGCGCCAGACCCTGGAGATCTGTGACGCGATCAAGCCCCACGACCTGCGCTGGACCTGTCTGACCCGCTGTGCCGACGTGGACGAGCCCCGCCTCACCGCCATGGCCGACGCCGGCGCCGACATCGTGCTCTACGGGGTCGAGTCCCTGGGCAAGAACATCCTCAAGGAGGCCCGCAAGGGCAACACCGAGAACATCACCCTGCGGGCCCAGCGCCGGACCTACGACGCCGGCCTGCGCTTTGGCGGCCTGCTCATCGTCGGCCTGCCCGGCGAGACCGAAGAGTCGATGGAGCAGATGTGCGAGTGGCAGGAGGAGAACCGCGACCTGACCCGCGTGAAGTACCTCTCGGCCATGCCCGGCACGACCATCTACAAGCAGGGCATCGCCGACGGCCTCATCAAGAGCGAGGTCGACCACCTGAACTGGCTCAGCATCGAGCAGGCGCTGCATCAGGACGAGTTCCTCAACTACACCGGGCTCTCCGAGGAGAAGCACCGGGAGTGCTACAAGCGGCTCTACGACTGCTACTGCCCGGGTCCCGTGATGGACTTCGAGCACTACCCGGAAACGTTCACGTACCACGACGAGAACCCGGATCCGGGCAACGAGCTGTCCACGACCTATGCCCAGAAGTGGAACTGCGAGTCGGACTGGCGGAGTGGCTGGTCCAGCGCGGCCCCGCTCATGATCCCCGGCTCGGAGCGCTTCACCCTGCGGGACTGCGGTACCCCGGAGATGCTGGCCACGGGCGGCACCACGCCGTGGGCCGACGCCGAGCGGCTGGAGTGGATGGAGCGTGCGAACGCCAGCGTCGAGGCGGCGCTCGCCAAGTAGCTGTCAGCGTCGCTTGCGGGTGCGCTAGCGCCGGTGGTGCTGGAGTAGGGTGCCTGCCATGATCCCGGCCTTCCTCCCCCTGATCGCCTTGGCCTGTGTCGACTACGAACTCAGCGGCGGCGGCGATCTGGGCGCCGGCACCGACGACTCGGCCAGCGCCACCGAAGTGCTCGATGGGCCCGTGGCCGAGCTCGCCCTGGATCCGCTCCTGCACATCCAGGCTGTCTGCGACGGGCCCGGCAGCGACGTGCTGGTGCTGGAGAGCGTCGGCGAGGCGGACCTGGTGGTGAACGACCTGGTGTTCGGCCCCGTCGCCCAGGGCACCTTTGGAACTACGCCGCCGTCTCCGCTTCCGTTCTCGATCCCCGTCGGTGACACCGCCGACGTGGTCGTGACCTGGACCCCGGACGCCGGCGACTTCACCGCGGTCGACGCCGAGCTGTGGGTGCACTCGACCGCAACCACCGACCCCGAGGTGCGGGTCGCCATCGTGGCCGAGCACGTCCAGGACGACCAGCTGCCCGAGCTGTCCATCGCCGGCCCGGACTGCCTGACCATCTACGACGGCGACCCGGTGACCCTGACCGCGACCCTCACCGCGCCGGGCGACCCGACCACCATGATCGTCACCTGGGAGAGCGACCTGGACGGCATGATCCAGAAGTACACGGCCGACGCCGACGGCACGAGCACCCTCGACGCGACCCTGTCCCCGGGCGACCACGTGCTGACCGCGACCGTCACCGATGCCTGCGAGCGCCAGGGCAGCGACAGCTTTGCCCTGACCGTCACCGCTCCCGAGACGGTCTACACCGGATCCCAGCCCGACGGCCTGGCCTTCGACGACCAGGGCTACCTGTGGATCGCCGACTTCGGCTCGGACCGCCTGTACCAGGTGGACCCGCTGTCCCTGGGCATCCTCAAGGCCCTGAACCTGCCCGGCGACGGGGTCGACGGAGCGACCTTCATGGGCGGCGAGATGCTGGTGTCGTTCTACCGGACCAACGAGCTGGTGTTCGTGGACCTGTGCGACGGCAGCGAGACCGGTCGCTGGAACGCCCCCGGCAACGGGGTCTCCGACGTGTCCTTCGACGGCACCGACCTGTGGATGTTGGAGTACGAGGCCAACCGCATCCACCGGCTTGACCCTTCGACCGGCGCCTCGCTGGAGTGGTTCTCGGCCCCCATCGACAACCCCAATGGCCTGGCCTTCGACGGCACCTGGTTCTACATGACGGGCAACGGCAATGACCCGCACCTTGGCCGGCTCGACGCCAGCTTCAACGAGGTCCAGCGCTACAACCTGCCGGGCAATGACCCCCGCGGGGTGGCCTGGGACGGCACCGAGGTCTGGTACTCGGACGCTAGTCTGTGGACCATCGACAGCTTCGTGCCCTGAGCATCGTGTGGCCCATCCTGGGGCTCTGGGCCTGTACCGGGGGCACCGTCACCGACACGTCGACGGGTGTCGAACCCTGCGCTGAGCCGGCGATCCTCGGGCTGACGCACACGCCGGGTGAACACATGGTCACCGAGGCCCGCTTCGAGCTGACCCTGGCCGAGCCGGGGGCCGCCTGGCTGACCTGCACGCTGGACAGCGACACCACCGAGGTGCACCTGGCGGAGTCGTCCCAGGAGGCCGAGCAGCACGTGCTGGTCCTGCAGGGTCTGCTCCCGGGCAGCACCTACACCTGCGAGGTGACGGCGGCGTGCGCCCAGGGTGGCCGGGCGAGCGAGGTCGTGGTGCTCGACACCGATCCCCTGCCCGAAGGCCTGTCCGAGCTGGTGCACTCCCGCCAGCCGGACCTGGTGGACTGGAACGCCTATGTCCTGGCCAACGACAGCCGGGTCTGCGAGGGCGAGGACGGCGCGATCCTGATCACCGACGACCAGGCCCGGATCCGGTGGTACCACCGCATCCCAGAAGACCTGCAGATCGACATCGACGTGCACCACCTGCCGGGCGAGGGCATCTACTACGGCGGGGGCTGGGGCACGCTGACCCCGCGGGCCGAGGTCCCGGGGCTGGTGCGGACCCTGGACTACTCGGGGGCCGAGACAAGCCTGCGGCTGGCGCCGACCTTCGGGCTGGGCTTCAACCACACCAGCGAGCCCCTGGCGACGGGGGAGCAGCTCAGCCTGACCGCCAGCGAGGAGGGGCCAGACGACGCGCCGTGGCAGGGCGTGGGCATCGAACTCTATGACCCGGCGACGGACACCGTCACATGGTCCTGGCAGTCCCAGCAGGCGGTGGATGACGGGACCCTGGCGGCGCCGGAGAGCGATGGACGCAACATCTGGTGGGCCAATGCGCTCTCCCTGGTCGACGACGGGCAGGCGGCCCTGGTCACCACCTACCGGTCGGGGGAGATCTGGAAGATCGACCGGGCGAGCGGTGAGCTGGTCTGGCGGTTGGGGCCAGACGGCGACTTCGCCCTGCTCACAGCCGACGGCGAGCCGGCCGAGGATGCGGACTGGTTCTACATCGCCCACGATCCCGAGCTCACCGGCGATCGGCTCCTGGTCTACGACAACGGCACCGGCCGTCCCGGGGTCGACTTCACGCGGGTCGTGGAGCTCCAGCTGGACGAGACGGCGCGGACCGCACGGATCGTGTGGGAGTGGACCGAGTCCGGGTGGTTCGACCCCATCACCGGGGACGCGGACCGGCTGGACAACGGCAACGTGCTCGTCACCATGGGCCACTGTCCGTGCTGCACCCAGCACGGGGATGGCCTGGACGAGAACCTGTCCGCGGTGATCGAAGTCGACCCGGACACGGACGAGGTCATCTGGCGCCAGGACTGGGTCGACGAGTCCCGGGGGGTCTACCGGGCCGACAAGCTGGACGGGTGCGCGATCTTCGCCAACGCTGCGCTCTGTCCCAGTGTCGCCGCTCGGGTCCAGGCCTTGGAGTGATCAGCGCCCTTCGCGGTACTCCGCGATGCGGTCCTGCTGCACCCGGGTCAGCCCCAGGGCACGGCTGATCAGGTCGCCGGCCCAGCGGTTCCCGGACACCGGGAACAGCCGCTTCAGCCAGTCCAGGATCACGGCGTCGCGGGTCACGACCAGGCGGCGGTCCCCGCGCCGGATGGCCCGCACGATCTGATCTGCGGCGCGCTCGGGGGTGATGGCGTTGGCCTTGAAGCGGGCGAGCACGCGGTCCTGGTCAGCCCGCTCCGAGTTGCGCCCGTCGGTGACGATGTTCGTGTCGACCCCGCCCGGGTGCACCACCGTGACGCCCACGTGGGTGTGGGCCAGCTCCTCCCACAGCACCTCGCTCAGGCCCCGCACGGCATACTTGGTGGCGCTGTAGGACGCCTGGGTCGGCACGCCCACGATGCCAAACAGGCTGGAGATGTTGACCACGTGGCCCCAGTCCTGGGTCATGAGGTGGGGCAGAAAGGCGTGGCAGCCGTAGATCACGCCCCACAGGTTGATGCCCAGGATCCAGTCCCAGTCGTCCAGGGAGTGCTCCTCGAACAGCCGGCTGCAGGACACGCCGGCGTTGTTGATGACCAGGTGCACGGCCCCGTGGGCGGCGATGACCTGGTCGGGCAGGGCGAGCATCGCCTGGCGGTCGGACACGTCGACGGTGTGCGCGGTGGCGCCGGGGAGCAGGGCCGCGACCTCGGCCAGCCTGTCGGCGTGCACGTCGACCAGGGCCAGCTTGCAGCCATGGTCCGCCAGGGCGAGGGCCAGGGCTCGGCCGATGCCACTCGCTGCCCCTGTCACCACGGCCACGCGGCCCGTCAGATCGGTCATCTGCCCAGGCTAAGGGGTCGTGTGCCTGACGTCTGCATCCTCGGCGCCGGCTTCGGTGGTCTCGCCGCGGCGATCCTGCTCCAGCGGGCGGGCCACACCGTCGCAGTGCTGGAGCGGGCCGACCGCATCGGGGGCACGTGGCGAGATGCCCGCTACCCGGGCTGTGCTTGTGATGTGGCCAGCCACCTCTACTCCCTGAGCTTCGAGCTGAACCCGGACTGGACGCGACACTACGCCGGCAGCGTGGAGATCCAGGCCTACCTGGAGGGCGTGGCGGACAAGCATGACCTGGACCGGGTCGTGCGGTGCGGCAGCGACATCGAGACCGTCGCCTGGCAGGGCGATCACTGGCGGGTCCGGTGTCTGGACGGGCACGTGGTCACGGCTCGCTGGGTCGTGAGCGCCCTGGGTGCCCTGCGGGACCCGCGCATGCCCGAGCTGCCGGGGCTGGAGACCTTTGCCGGGCCGGCGATGCACACCGGGCGCTGGGATGCGAGCGTGGACCTGGCCGGCAAGCGAGTCGGTGTGGTCGGCACCGGGGCCAGTGCGATCCAGGTGGTGCCAACCATCGTGGACGTCGCCAGCGAGGTCCACCTCTTCCAGCGCACGCCGCCGTGGGTCGTGCCTCGGCGGGACCGTCCGATCTCACGGCTCGCTCGGGCCGCCTACCGCTGGGTACCTGGGCTGATGCAGCTCCGTCGGCTCCAGATCTACCTGCGGCACGAGGTGCGCTATCCACTGGCCTTTGGGCACCTGGGGCGGCTGTCCGACCTGTTCCAGTGGGTGTTGACCCGGCACATCCGGCGCGAGATCGACGACCCGGTGCTCGCTGAGCGGCTGATCCCGACCTATGTGCCGGGCTGCAAGCGCATCCTGCTGTCCGACGACTACTACCCCAGCCTGAATCGGCCCCACGTGCGGGTGCACGGTGCGGCCACGGCGGTGGTGCCCCAGGGGCTGGTGAGCGATGGGGAGACCGTGCCTCTGGACGTGTTGATCTGGTGCACTGGCTATCGGGTCGACGATCCGCTGGGCAGCGTCCAGGTCAGGGGGCGGGATGGGCTGTGCCTGCGGCAGTTCTGGGGTCGTCGTCCCCGGGGGCACCTGGGCATCACGATCCCGGGATTTCCCAACCTGTTCGGGCTTCTGGGACCGAACACCGCGCTGGGTCACAACTCGGTGGTGATCATGATCGAGGCCCAGGTCCGGTACCTGATCCGAGCGATGGCGCTGGCCGGGGACCGGGTGCTCGAAGCGCGGCCCGAGGCACTGGATCGGTTCATGGCCGAGGTCGACGGCAAGCACGTGGACCAGGTCTGGCTGAGCGGTTGTCGGAGCTGGTACCTGAACGACGAGGGGGAGAACTACACGATCTGGCCGGGGTCGACCCTGGGGTATCTGTGGCGGACGCGGCGGCCGGATGTGGGGGATTTCTGGCTGGGCCCGGGTCAGGGTGTGGGGGCTGGGATGGGCTCGCGGCGGAAGTAGTCGCCGTCCTGGACGTAGCGGTAGAAGGCGGTGTCGCCGATGCTGTGGAGGTGGATGTCGGTGGTGATGAAGTCGCC
>CAZFLE010000001.1:75473-200999 GCA_964519895.1 uncultured Enterobacterales bacterium
CGCCAGATCAGCAGCATATCCAAGCGGGAATTCCTTGATCAGCAGGTCCAGCCCCTGCTTCTGCGTCGCCTTCATGCCCGCTGCCACCCGACTGCCCAGCTGGCCCTCCACTGCGCCATAGAAACTCTCGGCGGTCGCTGTGGCCGACAGCTGCGCGTTCAGGCCCTTTGCCACCTTGCCCAGGCCATGACCGGCCAGCGTCTCCAGGAAGCTCTGGGCCATGTCCAGGGCGGCCTCCTCCGTCTTGACCTCTCGACCCAGGATTGCCGCCTCGATCAACTCCTCAGCCGCGGACCCACACAGGGTACCGATCAGCTTGGCCGTCAGCCCGGCCGCGGCGCCCCCCGACGCGAGCGTGGCCAGGAAACCGACCCCGATCCCCACAACCCCGCCAGCGATCGCCGCCGCCGCCGCCTTGGCCTGGGCGTAGTCCTGGCCGGATGCGAGCCAGTCCAGGTGGGCCTGGTCCTGGTCCTGCTGCGCCTGTCCGGTGTCCACGCTGTGGTGGTACTTCGCGAAGTCCGCCTCGCTCTCCATGCCGTCGTGACTGATGCCGTCCATCACGGTGCGACTCAGCGCGTTGCCCTTGCCCTCTCGCTGCTCCTGCTGCTGCTCCGAGCTCCAGGCGTAGCGCAGGCGCTCCAGGTCTTCGGCGATCGGCAGGTACCCGAAGCGCTCGCTGGCCAGTGCCACCAGGGCCGGGTCCTCCAGGGCCACCCGGAGCCGCTCCCGCAGCTCGGCCACCTTGTCCACCGCGTCGTCACGCTCGCGGTGGAGCAGCGCCAGCACCCACGGGCTCAGGTCGGGCACGAAGTTCTTAAGGGCGTCGAACTCGGCCTGGGCCGTGATGCCCAGGGCCCGCTCGCTGAATTCGGCCAGGTTGGACCACTCCAGCAGCAGCACGTCGTCGGGCACGTCGCGCAGGGTCTCGTCCATGTCGTCATCTTCGATGTGCAGGCCCTGCCCGGTGGCGACCAGGCGGTCCTCCCAGGTGAGGGGCGCCAGGCCGTCCAGGGCGCTCTCGAGCTTGACCCGGTGAAAGGGCGCCATGTCCGCCACCGCGTTGTGGGCGTTCGCGCGGGCGGCCGGGTCCACGTGGTCGTTGAAGGCCCCTCCAGCATCCTGCCAGGCGATGACGGCGCGGTAGGCGGCGTCCACGTCGTCCGGGCCGCGCACGGACTGCTGCAGGCAGCTCAGGAGGTAGTCATTGCCGCCCTTCACCTCCTGGCCGTCCGCGGTGCCGAGACCCAGCAGCGTGTGCAGGCGAGCGGGGTCCTCGATCCGCTCCTCCATCCACGCGAGGGGCTCGCCGACCCGCAGCCGCGCCAGGTCGGCCGATGACAGGGCCATCAAAGCATCGAACAGCGCTGAGTCCGACCAGAGCACCCAGCCGTCGATCAGGTCGAGCACAGCGTCCAGGGCCTCGGCGGCCCCGCCGGTCGAAGTGCTCTCAAGCAGGAGCAGCGCTCGGGTGCGCTCCCCCGGATCCAGGGCGGCTTCGAGATCTTGGCGTTGGGCCGGGTCTTGGAGCAGGGCCTGGCGCTGGGCGGGCGACGCGCTGCGCAGGGCCTCGTAGAGCTGGTCCTCGTCGGTGTCGGCAAAGATCTCGAGGGTGGTTCCGGCCGCCGCCACGTCGACCTGGTCCGGGAGCGTGAGCTGCCCCCCGTTTCGCAACAGAGCCCGGGCTTCGATCGCCTCCTGGTCCGAGAGCTCCCCTGCCACCACGGCCAAGGCCTGCTCCAGCGCGGGTCCGTCGAGGGGTCCCCGCCGGATGGACCAGGCCTGGACGTCCCGCAGCATGGCGGCCTCGTCGTCGTTGACCCAGCCCTTGCGGCTCTCGACCATGCGCTGCAGGCCCGCGAGGTCTGGCAGGTCCTGGGCACCGGCCGAGAGCGCGTGCCGCGCCCTTGCCAGCTCGGCGTCGTTCAGCGCCCGCTGGAGGGCCAGCTGCAGATCCGGGTCCACGGTCATGACCTGGCGCTCGGCGTCTGTTGCCTCCTCGACAAGGGCGAACAGGTCGTCTTGCTGGGCGCCGAACATGCCGAGGGCCATCGCTGTGGCTTCGGTGACGGCGTCGAGCTCCCCGTGCTCGGCAAAGGCCAGCAGGGCGGCCTGCTGGGACTTGGGGAAGGAGGCGGTGATGGCGGCCCCGACCGACCGTCCGTGGCGAAGCTTGTAGGTCCGCTTCAGCTCGCTGTTGTCGCCGGCGAGCAGCCGCCGAAGGGGCCCGGAGTCTCCCGCCTGGAGCGCGGCGTGCAGTGCGTTGACCCGGTCCACCAGGTCCAGGCCCAGGGTGTCGCCGAGCTCGTCGGCGGACTGGGGGGCGTCCTGGAGCCCGTAGGCTGCCGCCCGGTGGGTCCGGACCGCCAGGCGAGCCGTCGCCGCCTGGGCCGCGGCGAGCAGTGTGTCCGGGAAGGGGTCGGGTGCAGTCAGGCGGGCGGCCACGGGCTCCAGAGCCGCATAGACCTGGGGTTCGTCGGGGAGCTGGCCGAGCAGCGGCCCGAGGCCCGCCAGGCACAGCTCGGCCTCCACCAGCTCCTCCTCTTCGATCGCGGCCTCCCACTCGCCGAACACCCGGTCCACCCGCGCCATGAGGTCAGCGGTCGACGGGTCTCCGGTCTCGAGCTCCGCGGCTGCATGCCCGTTGCCGCGCCCAGTCTGGGCGCTTCGTTCCGCAGGCGCCCGCTCTGGGCTGGGGTGTTCGTGATCGACGGACGACTGTTGATGTGCCATGGCCATGACGCGACACACAGCAAGGGGTGTGCCCGGTCAGGAGCCGAGTGATCTCAGAAACTTGGATCATCCCCGTCGTCGATCTGTCGACAGACCCGTCAGGTGTTCGACAGGTGGGGAGCGTCAGGTGTCGCGAGAACAGGGACAAACAGGGGTCAGGAACCTTTCGCGAAAACAGGGGTCAGGAACCTTTTGTTAAGCATTAGCTTGCCGAGCATCGATACCTATGGCTGCGGGATCTGAATCGAGGGCATGACTCCGAGTTGGGCCGGCGCCGCCGAGCCGGGCTGACCCGGGACCGCTATCGCTGCGTGTTCCCTGCGGCCGGACTCCTCCATCGGTCAGATCCGCGGGCCAAACCGGAGTCATGCCCTAGACACAGAGTTCCAGTTCACAACGGTCTATGGTCGCGGACCTAATGCTTAACAAAAGGTTCCTGACCCCTGTTGACCGGGTGTCGAACCGGAAGACCCGCCGCCAGCAGGAAACCCCATCCAGCCAGCCCCCGGCACAGCGGCCGCCCCAATTGGCACCTTCTGATTCGACGCCGACACCCCCCGAAAGGAGGGAACATAAAACCACCAGCGCTCGCCTCGGCGACCCCGGTCGACCAAGCACCGAGGCTCCCATTGGCTAAACGCTGGCAGGTTCCCGGTTGAGCTTGGCCCAGCCATCGCCGCCGGAACCCGGGTTGGTGGCCCCCAATTCCCTACAAGCTCCTAGGGCGCCAGCCCCTCCTCGAAGTCCCGGATCTGCGCCGCGACCTCTTCTGGGATGCGGTGCTCGATCCAGTGGTCCACGCCCTCGTACTCCACGATCTCCAGGTCGCTGACATAGGCGTCGAGCCCTTCCAGGTTCTGGGGGAGCAGAGCCGTGTCGTCCAGCCCCCAGAGCACCCGGGTCGGGATGTCCACAGTGGCGACCAGCTCCTGGAACCTGGCCAGGCTGTCCGGGTCGTCGACGTTGTTCGCCCGGTACCAGTTCAGCCCCCCGGTCAGAGCGCCTTCCTGGGCCCAGGCCTCCTTGTACAGGGGCACGTCGTCGTCGGAGAGCGCGTCGCTGAAGGCGGCGACCAGAGCGCTGTAGTCGTTGGCGCTCAAGATGGCTTCGGCCTGCTCTGAGCGGAACAGGGCCATGTAGGCGCTGGCGGCGGCCTGGTCGGGGTCGTTCAGCACCAGGTCGACCCACACGTTGGGGTGGGGCGCGTTGGCGCCTAGGAAGCCCCGGAAGAGCTCGGGGTAGGTGTGGGCGGCGCCCCAAGCGACCGGGCCGCCCCAGTCGTGGGCAATCAGCACCACCGGGCCATCGCTGATCTCCGGAACCAGCTCGCCGATGTCGGCGACCAGGTGGGCGATCTCGTAGGCACTCAGGTCGGCCGGCTTGTCCGAGAGGTTGTAGCCACGCTGGTCCGGCGCCACGAGGCGGTAGCTGTCGACCAGCTCATCCATGACGCTGCTCCACGAGTACCACCACTCCGGGAAGCCGTGGAGGAACAGGATCGTGGGGCCCGAGCCCCGGCAGGCCACGTTGAGGGCGACGTCGGTCAGCTGGACGGTGCGCTGCTCGGCGGTGTCGGTGGGGCAGTCCCCTCGCCACTGGCCCTCTCCGGGCCAGGTGTCATTGGTGCCCGTCGTGCCGGTGGTACCAGTCATGGTGCCGGAGTCCGCCGTCGCGGTCCCGCTGTCGGCGGTCGTGGTGTCCCCGGTACAGGCCAGGGCGAGCAGGAGTGGGGTCATCGCGGTCTCCGGGTGCACCCTTGGCTATCCCGCGGCGATAGGCTGCCCCCCGGAGGTTCCGATGGCGCCCTGGTCTGCCCTGCTGCTGCTCGCGTGCACCTCGGGCGGCGACGACTCCGCCACCACCACCGCGGACTCGGCCATCGCCACCGACTCCGCGTCCCCGACCGACTCCGTCGACACCGGTGGTCCCAGCGACCTGGACCTGCAGCTGGCCGAGCTGCTCGCCACCCTCGACGATCCGCCCACCAGCCTCGACCCGGCACCAGACCTGGACCCGGCCCTGGTCGCCCTGGGCCTGGCCCTGTTCTGGGACCCGATCCTGTCCGGCAACCAGGACACCGCCTGTGTGAGCTGTCACCATCCCCTGCATGGGCTCTCCGATGGACTGGTGCTGTCCCTGGGCACCGGCTCCACCGGCGTCGGACCCGCTCGGATGGACGGCGACCGCGGGGCCTGGATCGGCCGCCATGCCCCGGCGCTCTACAACGCGGGCCACGCCGGCCAGGACGCGCAGTTCTGGGACGGCCGGGTCGCTCTGGTCGACGGCGAGATCACCGCACCCACCCCGATCCCCGAGGGCCTGAGCGGTGCCCTCGCGGCCCAGGCCCTGCACCCGATCCTGGACGGCGCCGAGATGGCCGGCGAGCCCGGAGACAACGAGGTCGCCGACGCGGCCGACGCACCCGCCAAGTGGGAGGCCCTGGTCGCTCGGCTGCGCACCTTTGACGGCTACGTCTCCCTGTTTGCAGCCGCCTGGCCCGAGCTGGAGCCCGCTGACTGGACCATCGCCCAGGTGGGCAACGCCATTGCCGCCTATGAGACCAGCGCCTTCCGGGCAGCGGACAGCCCGTGGGATCGCTACCTGGCCGGGGACCTGACGGCTCTCGAGGACGCTGCGACCCTGGGCGCCCTGGTGTTCTACAGCGGTGGCTGCGCCGACTGCCACAGTGGCCCGCTGTTGACCGATGGTCGCTACCACAACACCGCCGTGCCCCAGCTGACCCCGGGGGTCGGCGACGCGGCGCCCTATGACCACGGCCGCGAGGGCGTCACCGGTGACGGCGCCGACCGCTTCGCCTTCCGCACGCCGGCCCTGCGCAACGTGGCCCTGTCGGCGCCCTACATGCACGACGGCACCCTGGCGGACCTGGGCGACGCGCTCTCTCACTACGCCCACCCCGACGAGACGGCCCGGGACTACGACGCCAGCGACCTGGACCCGGAGCTCCAGGCCTATGTTCGCCAGGACGCCGAGCACCTGGCCGAGCTCTTGGCCACCCTGAGCCCGGACATGCCGCCCCCCGAGACCGCGAACACCGTGGGGCTGTCCAACCTGCGGCAGTTCCTCGAGGCGCTGACTGATCCGGCCTGGGAGGACGCGTCGTCCCTGGTGCCGGACAGCGTGCCGAGCGGGCTGCCGGTCCCAGACTAATCCCCTGTCGCAGAAGTTCGCGGGCGCTCGCTTGCCCTCGTCGCGCCTGGCGGCCCGCTGGCGCCTTGACGTGACTCGGCCACGCCGGCAGCGCCAGCGAGCCACCAGCCACGACGATCGCGGCGCGATCACCTCACGAACTTCCGCGACAGGGGACTAACGATGACCGCCCGATGACATCGGCCCTCGACGCCACCTGACTCCCATCCGACGGGGGGTACAGTCCCTCCATGATCCTCGCTCCGCTCCTGGTCCTTGCCTGCGCAACCTCGGACTTCGGGCTCACGCCGGTCGTCGAAGACCCGGTCCTGGACGCTGTGGCCTGGGAGCGCGTGGCCGTGCCCGACCAGGGCTCGGCGATCGAGGCGGCCGTCGACCCGGAGAGCGACCTGCGCCTGGAGACCTTCTCGGTGGGCACGGGCGCGGTCAGCGAGCGCCAGGACTTCCTGTTCGTGATCGACGACTCCCAGTCCATGCGCAGGGTCCGCGACCAGGTCGTGAGCGGACTGCGGTCCCTGGAGCAGGCCGACGTCTTCCCGGACCGTGCCCGGATCGCGGTGATGAACATGACCCCGGCCGACCCGGAGCGGCCCCGGCGTCCCCACCCCCTGGCGCGGCGGGACCGCCAGCTCAAGGGCCACCCCGGGTTCGTACACCTGGTGAGCGACGCCCGGCTCCAGGCGTGGTCCGAGGGCGCGCTCATCGGCTGCGACCGCTGGTTCGCGCCGGGCGAGCAGACCGCCGACGGCCGCGCTTGCTTTGGGGCCCACGCGGCTCTGTCCATGGGCCGCTACCGGGTCGAGGACGGTGTGGTCGCGCTGGCCCAGCTCCTGGAGCGCCGGGGCGACAAGGGCCTGTTCCGCCAGGGCTCGGTGGCCAACGTGGTGTTCGTGAGCGACACCCAGCCTCCCGGCTACGTGCCCGATCGCGACGACGACGAGCGCTGGCAGGCCTTCGACGATCTGGCCGCGCTGCGCCCGGACTGGGCTGGTCTCCAGGCGCTGGTGGGCCAGCACCACGACCTGGCCGCCCTGCGCATCCACGCCATCGCGCCCGAGACGTCCTGTTCCGAGGACTGGGAGGGGCTCGAGACCACCTACCAGGACCTGGCGGTCGCCTCGGGCGGCGTGGTCGCCGACAGCTGTGGGGTCAGCGACTACGCCGCAGTCGTGAGGGCGATCCAGGAGACCGGCGCGGTCCAGACCGATCCGATCCTGGTCCTGGGCACGGACCCGGTAGAGGTGGTGCGGGTCCTGGTGGACGGCGACGAGGTGCCGTGGACCGGGTCCGGCGCTCAGCTGCGCGTCTTGGACGCTGTGGGCACCCAGGCCCAGGTCATCTACCGAACCCGCTGACCCCCGCTACTGCTCCTCGACCACCAGGAAGTAGCTGTAGTCCTCGCCGGTGATGGTCGAGTAGATCCCAAAGTTCGGCTTGAAGCTGCTGGAGAAGGTCATCGACTGATACGCCACCGACTTGGACGAGCTGGTGTCTACGTACACGTCGGTGCTCTGGTCGTACACGGCCAGGATCCAGTAGGTGCCCGCGGTGATGGGGGTGGCCCCCACGTCGATCTCGACGGTGCCACTGGAGAGCGCCGCGCTGTCGCTGCCGACCACCAGCTGGTCGGGCCCGCCGTTGTCGGTGTAGAGGGCCAGCTTCACGTTGCCGCTGGTGGCCGGGGTGACCAGGGCCAGCCGATGCAGGGTGCCGGTGTTCGACACGCTGACCGACGCCCCCCGGAGCTCGTCGGAGTCAAAGGTGTCGGTGCTGCCAAAGGCCGCGTCGTTGCCCACGTTGGTGTAGGTGAGGACCCGGGCCACGGTGGTCGCGGTGTCGCCGTCGTCCTCGCCGTCGTTGGGCACCACCGAACACCCGAACTGGGAACCCAGGGTGGTGTCGGCGGCCGGCACGGTGTCATTGGTGTCGTTTGTGCTCGTGGGCCCTGTCGCCGACGGGAAGTCGTCTGGGTAGACCTGGCCTTCGACCTCCCAGGACCAGGTGTAGGTGACGCTGTCGCCGTCGTCGTCGGCGCTGTCCAGGTCGACCGCGCAGACGATGTCCTCGACGCCCGCTTCGGCGTTGTCGGGGGTCGCGCTGATGTCCGGGGCCCCGGGCGGGGTGTTCGCCACCGTCACCGACGACGACGTGTCGGTCGTGCCCGTGCCACCGCTGTCCGAGGGGGTCACCTCGACCGCGACGGTCTGGCCCTTGCTGAAGTAGCTGGACCCGGACAACGTGCTGCTGTCCGTGCCGGTGGGCGACCCGTCCACCAGCCACTGATACGACAGGCTGACGCCGTCGCCGTCCTCGTCAGACGTGCTGACGGTCACGCTGAGGTTCTCGTTCGTGGTGGGCGCAGAGCTGCTCAGCGTGATGCCGGTGATCTCCGGCACGGTGTTCAGGATGGTCACCGTGTTCGACGTGACCGCGGCACCCAGGTCCGTGCCGTCGTCGGGCACCACCTCGCAGGAGACACTGTCGCTGCGGCCCCAGTAGCTGCTGTCCAGCTCGTCTCCGGTCACGCCGGGATCGCTGCTGTTGACCTGCCAGTCGTAGTTGTAGGTGATCGTGTCGCCGTCGTCGTCCGACGCGCTGCCCGGGGTGCAGGTCAGGGTGTCGCCCTCATAGGCCGACGTGGGGGTCAGGCTCACGCTGGCGAGCACCGGCGGCGAGTTGGCGACCTGGGTGCTGTCGGACAGGGGGGTGCCGGTGTCGGTGCCGTCGTCGGGGGTGACCGTGCAGGTGACGGTGTCTCCGGACGAGAATGCCCCGCTCAGGGTGCTGCTGGTGCCCACCGTGGTGCCGCTGATGGTCCACTCATAGGTCGACTGGTCGCTGTCGCTGTCGGCGTCGCTGTACCCGGTGTAGCTACAGGTCAGCGTGTCGTTGAGGGTGGGGAACTGGATGTCGATGTTCACCGAGTTGATCGACGGGGCTGTGTTCTCGATCGTGACGGTGTTGGAGTCCACGGCGACCCCGGTGTCGGTGCCGTCGGTGGGCGTGGCCGTGCAGTAGACGGTGTCGCCCTTGGAGAACTCGCTGTCGGTCAGGCTGCTGCTGGTCTCGGTGATCGCCAGACCCGAGACGGTCCAGTCGTAGGCATAGGACACGCTGTCGCCGTCCACGTCGGTGCCGTCGTCCGGGGAGCAGTCCAGGGTGTCGCCGGCGAAGCCCGGGTCCGGCGACAGGGTCACGCTGGTCAGGTCGGGGCTGGTGTTGCCCACGGTGACCACGTTCGACGCGACCGGGCTGCCGTCGTCGGTGCCGTCGTTGGGAGTCACGACACAGGTGACTTCGTCGTCGCGACCCCAGTAGTCCGAGCTCAGGCTGCTGTCGGTGACGCCGGGGTCGCTGCTGCTGACCAGCCAGCTGTAGCTGTAGGTGACCGAGTCGCCGTCGTCGTCGGTGCTGCTGCCCTCGGTACAGGTCAGGGTGTCGCCCTCGTAGACCTCGTCCGGGGACAGGGTCGCGCTGTCCAGCACCGGCGGCGTGTTCTCGATGGTGACGGTGCTGCTCTCGGCGGTGCCGGCGTCGGTGCCGTCGCTCGGAGTGACCGTGCAGGTCACGCTGTCACCGCTCACGAAGGCGCCGCTCAGGGTGGTCGAGGTGCCGACCTCGGTGCCGCTGATGGTCCAGGAGACCGTGCTGGCGTCGCTGTCGCCGTCGTCGTCGGAGAAGCCGGTGCCGGCACAGGTCAGGGTGTCTTCGACCTGGGGCGACGTCGGGTCGATCGACGCGCCGGTCAGGGTGGGCGCGGTGTTCTCGATGGTCACGGCGTTGCTGTCGACCGCCACGCCGGTGCCGGTGCTGTCCGACGGCGTGACCGTGCAGACCACGCTGTCGCCCTTGTCGAAGCTGCTCCCGTCGAGGGCGTTGCCCGTCTCGGAGATGCCTGAGCTGTTCACGGCCCAGGCATAGGCAAAGGAGATGCTGTCGCCGTCGACGTCGGTGGCGCTGCCCTCGGCACAGGTCAGGGTGCTGCCCTCGTAGCCGGGGTCCGGGCTCAGGGTCACGCTGTCCAGCACCGGCGCGGTGTTGCCCACGGTGACGGTGTTGCTGTTGACCGGATCGCCGTTGTCGGTGCCGTCGTTGGGGGTCACGGTGCAGACGACCTGGTCGTCGGAGGCGAAGTAGCTGGGGCCCAGCTCGGAGTCGGTGACCCCCGGGTCGGACCCGCTGACGTTCCACAGATAGCTGTAGGTGATGGTGTGGCCGTCGGCGTCGGTGGCGGTGCCGGGGGTGCAGGTGAAGGTGTCGCCCTCGTAGGCGGTGAGCGGGGTCAGGGCGACGCTGTCCAGGACCGGCAGGGTGTTCTCGACCTGGACCGTGGCGGAGTCGGCGGTGCCGGCGTCGGTGCCGTCGTGGGGGGTGATGGTGCAGGTCACCAGGTCCGCCGCCGAGAAGACGCCGCTCAGGGTCTCGGAGGTGCCGACTTCGGTGCCGCTGATGGTCCACGAGAACGTGCTGCTGTCGCTGTCTCCGTCGTCGTCGGAGTAGCCGTCGGCGCTACAGGTCAGGGTGTCGTCCAGGGCCGGCGCCGACGGATCGATGGTGACCCCGGTGATGGTGGGCGCGGTGTTCTCGATGGTCACCGTGTTGCTGTCCACGGCCGTGCCATTGCCGGAGCTGTCGAACGGCGTGACGCTGCAGACCACGTCGTCGCCCTTGTCGAAGGCCGTGCCGCTCAGGGTGCTGCTGGTGTCGCTGGTGGTCGAGCTGTTGACGGACCAGGCGTAGCTATACGAGATGCTGTCGCCGTCGGCGTCGCTGGCGCTGCCCTCGGCACAGGTCAGGGTGCTGCCCTCGTAGCCGGGGTCCGGGCTCAGGGTCACGCTGTCCAGCACCGGCGCGGTGTTGCCCACGGTGACGGTGTTGCTGTTGACCGGATCGCCGTTGTCGGTGCCGTCGTTGGGGGTCACGGTGCAGACGACCTGGTCGTCGGAGGCGAAGTAGCTGGGGCCCAGCTCGGAGTCGGTGACCCCCGGGTCGGACCCGCTGACGTTCCACAGATAGCTGTAGGTGATGGTGTGGCCGTCGGCGTCGGTGGCGGTGCCGGGGGTGCAGGTGAAGGTGTCGCCCTCGTAGGCGGTGAGCGGGGTCAGGGCGACGCTGTCCAGCACCGGCTTGGAGTTCTCGACCTGGACGGTGGCCGAGTCTGCGGTGCCGGCGTCGGTGCCGTCGTGGGGGGTCACGGTGCAGGTCACCAGGTCGGCCGCCGAGAACACGCCGCTCAGAGTGGACGACGAGCCCACCTCGGTGCCGCTGATGGTCCAGGAGTAGGTGCTGCTGTCGCTGTCGCCGTCGTCGTCGGAGTAGCCGTCGACGCTGCAGGTGAGGGTGTCGTCCAGGGCCGGTGCCGACGGGTCGATGGTGACCCCGGTGATGGTGGGCGCGGTGTTCTCGATGGTCACGGTGTTGCTGTCCACCGCGGACCCGCTGCCAGCACTGTCGGACGGGGTGACGCTGCAGACCACGTCGTCGCCCTTGTCGAAGGCGCTGCCGGTCAGGGTGCTGCTGGTGTCGCTGGTGGTCGAGCTGTTGACGGACCAGGCGTAGCTATACGAGATGCTGTCGCCGTCGGCGTCGCTGGCGCTGCCCTCGGCACAGGTCAGCGTGCTGCCCTCGTAGCCGGGGTCTGGGCTCAGGGTCACGCTGTCCAGCACGGGCGCGGTGTTGCCCACGGTGACCGTGTTGCTGGACACCGGGTCGCCGTCGTCGGTGCCGTCGTTGGGGGTCACGATGCAGATCACCGCGTCGTCGGCGGCGAAGTACTCGGGGCCCAGCTCGGTGTCGGTGACGCCCGGGTCGCTGCCGCTCACGGTCCACGCATAGCTCAAGGTCACGCTGTGGCCGTCGGCGTCGGTCGCGGTTCCCGCGGTACAGGTGAACGTGTCGCCCTCGGCGGCGGTCAGCGGGGTCAGGTTCACGCTGTCCAGCACCGGCGGGCTGTTCTCGATCTGGACCGTCGCCGAGTCGGCCGTGCCGGCGTCGGTGCCGTCGTGGGGCGTGACGGTACAGGTCACGGTGTCCGCAGCGGCGAACACGCCGCTCAGGGTGTCCGACGTGCCGACCTCGACCCCGCTGATGGTCCAGGAGAAGGTCGACTGGTCGCTGTCGCCGTCGGCGTCGCTGTAGCCGTCGCCGGTGCAGGTCAGGGTGTCGTCGACCCCGGGCTCGTCGGACGGGGTGATGCTGACTCCGGTCAACGTCGGGGCCGAGTTGGAGATGGTGACCTCGGCGCTGGACACCGCGCTGCCGCTGTCGGTGCCGTCGCTCGGGGTGACGGTGCAGGTCACGGCCTGGTCCCGGTCGAAGTCCGACGAGCCCAGGCTGAAGCTGCTGACGCCGATGTCGCTGCCGTCGACGGACCAGGCATAGGTGTAGGAGATGCCGTCGCCGTCGGCGTCGCTGCTGCTGTCGACGGCGCACTCCAGGGTGTCGCCCTCGTAGGCGGGGTCCGGGCTCAGGGACACGCTGTCGACGACCGGGGCGGTGTTGGACACCGTGATCGTGTTGGAGTCCACGGGGTCGCCGTCGTCGGCGCCGTCGGTCGGGGTGACGGTGCAGGTCACGGCGTCGCCCTTGTCGAAGTTGCCGCTGGCCAGGGTGGCGTCGGTGAGCCCCGGATCCGAGCCGGAGACGGACCAGGCATAGGTGTAGGAGACGCTGTGGCCGTCGGCGTCGGTGGCGGTGCCGGGGGTACAGGTGAAGCTGTCCTCGGCATAGGCCGGGTCGGGGGTCAGGGTCACGCTGTCCAGGACCGGCGCGGTGTTGTCCACCGCCACCGAGTCGCTGTCCGGGGTGCCTTCGTCTGTGCCGTCGCTGGGTGTGACGGTGCAGGTGACCAGGTCGCCGGAGGAGAAGCCGCTGGTCAGCGTGTCGCTGGTGCCGACCGAGACCCCGGAGATGGTCCACTCAAACGTCGACTGGTCGCTGTCCCCGTCCAGGTCGGAGAAGCCGTCGGCGGTGCAGGTCAGCGTGTCTCCGAGCTGGGGCTCCGACGGGGTGATGGTCACGCCGGTGAGGGTCGGCGCGGCGTTGGCGATGGTGACGGTGGCCGAGGACACCGTCGTGCCGCTGTCGGTGCCGTCGTCGGGGGTCGCCGTGCAGACGACCTCGTCGTCTCGCGCCCAGTTGCTGTCGTCCAGGGTGTCGTCGCTGTGGGACAGGTTGCTGCCGTTCACGGTCCACGCCAGGGTCGTGGTCACGGTGTCGCTGTCGGCGTCGGTCGCGGTGTCCGCCGTGCAGGTCAGGGTGTCCCCTTCGGCCGCCGGGTCCGGGTCCAAGGCCACGCTGGCGATCACCGGGGCCGAGTTCGACACCGTCACGCTGTTGGAGTCCACCGGGTCGCCGTCGTCGCCCCCGTCGTTCGGGGTGACGGTGCAGGTGACCACGTCGTCCTTGTCCCAGAAGTCGCTGGTCAGCGTGGCCCCGGTCTCACCCGGGTCGCTGCCGCTGACCGACCAGGTGATCGACGTGGTGACCGTGTGTCCGTCGTCGTCGCTGGTGGCGCCCGGGGTGCAGGTGAAGGTGTCGCCCTCGTAGGCCGTGGTGGGGGTCAGGGTGGCGTCGGCGATCTCGGGCGGCGTGTTCTCGGCGATGACCGAGTCGCTGAGCGCGGTGCCCGTGTCGGCCCCGTCGTCGGGGGTCACGGTGCAGGTGACCAGGTCCCCGGCTGCAAAGGCACCGCTCAGGGTCGCGTCCGTGCCGACGGTGCTGCCGCCCACGGTCCAGGCGAACGTGGACTGGTCGCTGTCCCCGTCGTTGTCGCTGAAGCCGCTGTAGGCACAGGTCAGGGTGTCGGTCACCTCGGGGCTCTCGGGCGAGATCGTCACGCTGTCGATGGACGGGGGCGAGTTCTCCACCGTCACGGTGTTGCTGGTCACCGGGGTGCCGTCGTCGGTGCCGTCGCTGGGGGTGATGGTGCAGCTCACGTCCTGGTGGCGGGTCCAGTGGCTGTCGTCCAGGGTGGCCGTGGTCTCGCCCGGGTCCGAGCCGTCGACGCTCCAGGCATAGGACACGCTGACCGTGTCGCCGTCGGCGTCGGCGGTGGTGCCCGGGGTGCAGGTGAAGGTGTCGCCGGCAATGGCCGGGTCGGGGGTGAGGGTCGCGTCGGCCAGGGTCGGCGGGGTGTTCGAGATCGTCACGGTGTTGCTGGTGACCGGATCGCCGTCGTCGGTGCCGTCGTTCGGCGTCACGGTGCAGCTGACCGTGTCGTCCCGGTCGTAGTCGTCGCTGCTCAGGGTGGTGTCGGTCACGCCCGGGTCGCTGCCGCTCACGGTCCACGTGGTCGAGGTGGAGACGGTGTGGCCGTCGACGTCGCTGGTGGTCCCCGGCGTGCAGGTCAGGGTGTCGCCCTCGTAGGCCGGGTCTGGGGACAGGGTCACATCGGCCAGCACGGGGGGCGTGTTGTCCACGACCACGCTGTCGCTGACCGCGGTGCCGGTGTCTTGGGCGTCATTTGGGGTGACCGTGCAGACGACGATGTCCCCCGGGGCGAACACGCCGCTCAGGGTGGTGTCCGTGCCGACTTCGACCCCGCCGATGGTCCAGCTGATCGTGCTGGCGTCGCTGTCGCCGTCGGCGTCGTCGAAGCCGCTCCAGGCACAGGTCAGGGTGTCGTCGATGGCCGGCGCGTCCGGGGTGATCTCGGCGCTGTCGACGGTCGGCAGCGAGTTGTCGACCACCACGGTGTTGGAGTCCACCGGGGTGCCGGCGTCCATCGCATCCCACGCCGTGACGGTGCAGAACACGGACTGGTTCTTGGCCCAGTAGCTGTCGTCCAGGGTGGCGCTGCTGGGGGGGATCGTGACGCCGTCCACGGACCACGCCGTCTGGTAGGTCACGCTGTCGCCGTCGGCGTCGGTCGCCGCGTCGGGGGTGCAGGTGAAGGTGTCGCCGGCAAAGGCCGGGTCGGGGGTCAGCGTCACCGCTGCGATGACCGGCGCGGTGTTGTCGATGGTGATCGACGCGGCGCCGCTGGGCCCGGCGCTCGTGCTGTCGTAGGGGGTGACCTCGACCGCCCACACGTCGCCCTGGGCGGTGTCTGCGCTGCTGATCGTGTCGGTGATGCTGCCGGCGAAGAGCGACCCGTCGACGGTCCAGGTCCACGTGTAGGTAACGGCGTCCCCTTCGGGGTCCACGCTCTCGCTGTCCACGACGGCGACCAGGTCGTCGCCGGTGGCGGCCGGGTCCGGCTGGATCGAGACCACCGGGGCGGTGGGCAGGCCGTTGAGGGTCAGGGACGCGCTGGCCTCGGCGTAGAGATCGTCGCTGTCGGTCGCCCGCAGGGTCACGGTGTGCGGTCCGGGAGACAGCGTGGTGATCGAGAAGCCGGCGTCGCCATTGGCGGTGGCGTCGTCGGTGTTCAGCACGCCGTCGACGTCGCTGGACCAGCTCAGGGTGAGTCGGTTCGGGTCGTCGGTGCCGTCGGAGACCGTCGCGGCGAACGCCACCTCGGCGCCCTCGTCGAAGGTCTCGCCGTCGGTCGGGCTGACCCAGGTGACCACCGGGGGATCCCCGACGGTGAACAGGATTTCGTCGCTGCAGACCGCCCAAGAGGCGCCGGAGTCGTCGCTGACCGTGAGCAGGATGGTGTGGGTGCCCAGGGACAGGCTCGTCGTCTCGACGCTGGTGGTGCCGTCCTTGAAGGCGAAGCCGCTGGAGAGTTCGCCGTCCAGGTCGCTCTCCCAGAACACCGCGAGCTCCTGGGGCTCGCTCTCGTCGTCGGCCACGTCGCCGGTGAAGGTCACGGACTCCCCGAGCTGCCCGGTGCTGTTGGTCTCGGGCGCCGTGATGCCGCAGGTCGGTGCGGTGTTGTCCTCGCGCACGGTCACGGCGATCGTGTCGCTGCCGGTCTTGCCCGAGCTGTCGATCACCCACAGGGTCAGGCTGTGCTCGCCGGCGGTCAGGACCGAGCTGTCGCTCACCAGGCCGTCCGCGTCCGGCGTACCCCCCAGGCCGATCAGCTCGCCGTCCAGATCGCTCTCCCACCAGGTGTTCAGCGCATCGGGGCCGTCTTCGGCGTCGCTGACCTGGCCCTGGAAGTCGATGACGGCGTTGGCATAGGTGGTGCTGTCAGCGACGGGGGACAGCACCTCGGCGATCGGTGCTTCGCTGACCACCAGAGCGATCGAGACCGTGTCGGTCCCGACGGCCCCTTCGGAGTCGGTGACGGTCAGGGTGATGCCGTCATCGCCCTCGGCGAGGGTGGTCTGACAGCCCATGGTGCCGCCGTCATAGGCGGCGGCCGGTGCGCAGAGCTCCCGCCCCCCCGCGGTCCAGGTGCCGATCAGGTCGGCGTCCCCGTCCGTGTCGTCAGACACGCTGGCGGCCAGGAGGACGGAGATCCCTTCCAGGATCTGTTGGCCCGGGGTCGGATCCACGATCGTGACGGTCGGGGCCGCGTTCTCGTCGTCGCCATTGCAGGCGCCCAACAGGGCCGCGCCTAGCAGGAGGAGAGGTGTCCTGGACAAGGGACCTCCAGCCCGGCCAGGAAGGAGCGCCGGGTCGGTGTGCGGTCCGAATCTACCTTCTGCGTGACCGGGCGGTAGGGCTACTCGTCGACGGTCTCGGGGTCCAGCAGGTCTCGGGTCACGATGCCGCTCAGGCAGCCCAGCCCGCCCGCCGCCGCCAGGTACTCGCTCACGTCGACCTGGTGAACCTCGACCAGCGCGGCCTCGTACCGCGCTCGGGTGAGCGGGCAGTCGGTGGGCATCAGGATCCGGCGGGGTCCCAGGGCGACGAAGTTCATCGAGCCCCGCTCGGTGATCTCCTCGTGCTCCGGCAGATCGATCGTGTCGATCCCGGACTCCTCCAACCGGTCCAACAGCGAAGGGTGCAGGTAGCCACTGCGGATCGCCACCAGGTCCCGGTCGATGGGGTTGATCACCCCCAGCAGGTGCTGCACGCCCTGGGTGGGCATGGGCACCTTGACCGCCGCCACGTCCAGGTCGTCGAGCAGGTCCGCCAGGCGGTCGAAGGCGGCGTCGTTGGTGCGCAGGCCGACCCCGACCAGCACGGTCTGGGGGTTCAGCCACAGGGCATCGGCGCCCTCGAAGGTCTCGCGACCCCGAAAGCTCATCAGGATGGGCACACCCAGGCGGGCCAGGGACTCGGCGGCCTGGCGTTCCTCGCCGGCCCGCTGTTCGGCGGCGGGTCGGGCCACGACCGCGCCTTCGGGGGTCATCCAGAACAGGTCGCGCTGGAAGATGTGGTTGGGCCGGCAGCGCCGCTTGGGACGGGCCAGACGGACCTTGACCCCCAGCCGCTCATAGGTGTCGACCACCGCTCGGCACTGGTGCTGCAGCCGGGTCAGGTCGGGCTTGCGCAGCATGAGCCAGGCGTCGGGCTCCTCGGCGAAGTCCAGCTCGTCGCCGGGCCAGGACATCAGCACCCGGCGGAGCGGCGCGATCTCCGTGTCGATGCCACAGCGGGCCCAGATGCCCCCGTCGAGCTCGTCGTCGTGGGAGAGGACCCGGGGTTGCCAGCCAGGTCCGCCATAGGTGGCGGGGTTGCTCATCGATAGAAGCGGGAACGCAGGTGGATGGCCGACATCCTCAGACGTCGGCCCCAGCGGCGCCAGTGGTTGCTGTCGTTGCGGAGGCTGCGCCACTCCACCCGCAGGTGCCAGATCCGGTCCATGGCGCGCCAGGCCAATTCCCGGGGAAGTCCCGTCACCAGGGGGCCCACCCCTGGGTCCTCCAAGGCATAGCCCAGGGTCTCCATCACGGGCCGAGCCACCGCCTCGACCTGGCGGATCTCGGTGGGGCTCAGGTCCTTGCGGTACTTGCCGCTGTTGTTGGCCTGGACCGGCTGGGCGGTCTTGGCCCACGACTCGGACAGGGCGGCGCCCTTGCGGGCGTCTGGGGTCTCCGAGAACGCGAGCATGTCGGGCTCGAAGGGCTCATCCAGGAAGGCGCAGACCCGGGCGAGCACGCCGGGGGGGTCGCCCAGCAGGTCCTCGTAGCGCACCCGGAGCAGGCTCTCGGCGGGCAGCCGGGTCTCCAGAGCCAGGGCTTCCTGCTGCTGGGCCACCCACAGCCGCGCGGTCAGCACCGGATGGAAGGGGCTGAACACGCTCTTGCGGGAGCTGGCGGCCACGTCACGGGGGTCGCGCACCAGCCACAGGAAGCGGGCACCGGGGTGGGCTGCGAGCACCGTGTCCACGTGGTGCACCATGAACGTGCTCTTGCACCCCCAGCGCCCCTTGCCCGCGTGGGCCAGGTGGCGGTCGTACAGCGCTGCGGTGACGCCGTAGAGGCTGCGGGGCTTCGCCGCGGCCACCACCTGGGCGGGGTCGATGGGCACGTCCCAGGGGTAGATGTGCACCGCCAGCAGGGCGAGCACGTCGTCGACCAGCCGGCGCAGCTTGTGGTCCTGGGTCAGGTCTCCGTAACGGGGCTCCAGCTCGCCGAACCAGTGCATCACGTGGGGCGGGTGGGGCACCGCGATGCGGCTGTGGGTGTTGAGGATCACCCGGAGCAGGTTCGAGCCGGACCGCTCGGTGCCGATGATGAAGAGGGGGTCGCTGGACATCCGGGGCGGCTCTATCGACCTACCAGTAGCCCCGCTGCTCCAGCACAGCCTTGAGCGCCGGGTCCAGGGGTGGGGCCGTGGGGTCCTGGGTCCGGGAGACCTGCCAGCGGACCATGGCGCCGCGCAGGGACTCTTGGGGTGCCGCGCCTGGGGGGTGCCAGGCCAGGCCGGGGTCGTCGAGGGGGGCCTGGGCCAGGACGGCCAGATCGCCGCTGGGCCAGGTCAGGCTCAGGTCCCCAGAGCGGGCGAGCCAGCCGCCGTCTGCCAGGACCTGGAAGGTGGTGTCCGGGGCCTGGGCGGCCGGGTCCAGCAAGGAGCGACCGGGGCTTCCCGCTGGCGCCACCGTGCCCGCGGCATCGAGCAGGGTGGGCAGCACGTCCAGGGCGCTGGCCGGACCGGGGATGGTCGCTGGTCCAGCGCCGCCGGTGAGCACCAGGAAGGGGGGCTCCGCTGCGGCGTGCACCGCCAGGATCAGGGTGTGGGGCCAGCCCGGGTCGGTGGGCGCCACCCCTGGATCGCTGGCTGCGTCGAGCAAGCGGAAGTGAGGCGCACCCAGGGGCGGCGGGCCCGCGCCTGGGCCGGCGTCGACGTGGTAGCCCACCGCGGTCAACACCTCGGCCAGGGTGTGGCGAGCGGGGAAGCCGGGCCAGGTGCCGGTCAGCACCGCCTGGCGCTGGCCCGCCCGATCGCCGGCCACGGCCAGGACCGGGTCCGCCGCGACGCCCCGCGGGGCGGTGTCGGTCAGCCACAGCACCAGGTCTGGCGGACCGGTGCGCGGCTGCACCGGTGCGGGGTCGTCCGGGGTGCACCCCCCCACGGTCCCCAGCGCGACGATGGCGGCTCCCAGGACCACCGGCCGAGTATGCCAGACTGGTCGCCCCCGTCCGGAGACCCTGTGTCCGCGCTGTTGATGCTCTCGCTGGTGCTCGGCACCGCCTGCCTCGAGGAGCCCGACGAAGCCGTCGACGCGGTCGCCGGCCCGGGCCAGCCCCAGGATCAGCCGCCCCAGCCGCGGCCACCCCAACCGGCCCAGGGCCAGCCCCTGCCTGGGGGTCAGCACGCGGAGCCGGGTTCGCTCCCGCCGCTCCAGGGCGCGGAGGGCCCGTCGCCCCGCGCCCCCGGGCCGCTCCAGGTCGCCCTGGTGCCTTCGAGTCGGGCGGTCCTGCTGTACAAGGCCCTGGTCCAGAAGAAGAAGGGCGGTGACGAGGGCGCCAAGGAGGTCCAGGGCGAGGAGCCCCGCCGCGACGCGATCGCCGACGTGCAATTCCTGCGGCCCGTCGGCGAAGCCCTGGAGCCGCTCGTGGCCACCCGGGATGGCTTCAAGGCGGCCGTCGGCACCTTCGAGGCCCCCATCGCCCAGTCGAGCCTGGGGCTGGTACGGGTCGAGCAGGCCCTGCTCAGCGGCGAGGTGGACTGTGGCGTGCTTCCGGCTGCCCACTTCATCGACCTGGCCGATCAGAGCGAGAGCGGCGGTCAGGCCCTGGTGCTGGTGGCCCAGCTGGGCTCGGCTGGCGGCGCCAACTCGGACCTGGCGGTGGTGGTTCGGGCCGGTGCCAACCCGGCGGTGGCCCCCAAGTCCGCCCGCTCCGGGGCCACCGAAGGCCTCGACGCGCGGCTGGTGTTGAGCGGACTGGTCGACGGACAACACCAGGTCCTCGGCGACCGTGCCTTGTCCGAGGCGATGTCCACAGGCACCGTCGACCTGGTCGTGGCACCCCGTGACCTGGTGCAGCCAGCGCTGGACGCCGGCACTGCCATTCCGTTCCGTGGCCTGAACGAAGAAGAAGCGGCGCCGTCGGCCCAGGTCCTCGCCTGTCGGGTCAGCACCCTGGGCAGCGAGGAGGCCCGCACGGCGTTGAAGGCGCTCCTGCGGAATTTTCGCGGCTTCTTGAAGCGCAAGGGCGCCGATGACCCGACGGCGACCGGCGGCCGCTACCCCCTCAATGCACGGGTCGACGTGGACGTGCTGCGGGCGATGCTGGCGACCCTGAAGGCCCAGGAGCTTGTGGCCAACGCAGCGCTGGAGATCGTGGATCTGCAGGCTCTGGACGAGGCTGGCACGCCGCCCGACGGACCCCTGGGCGCGTCGTCCGTGCTGGTCGACAACCGCATGGTCGCCAGTCACGGGGAAGACGGCCCGGGCAAGGGGTCGGGCAAGCGCCAGGGCGCCAGCAACGATCTGGAGCTGCCACCGCCGCCGCCGGAGTGACCCCGTCAGCGGGCCGTTAGGCTGGCCCCTGGAGGTGGTGATGCTGACCCTGCTGCTGTGGCTTGCCTGTGGCGACGACACGACGACCCCGGGGGACAGCGGGATCGCCACGACCGAGGACACCGGCACGGTGACCGGCACAGACACGGGTCCGACCGACGAGACGGGGCACACCCAGGACACCAGCCCCCAAGCGCCCACGCGCGGTCTGTGGGTCTGGGACACGTCGATTCCCGGCGACGCCGACAAGACCGCCGAGCTCCTGTCGTTTGGTGCCGAGCGCGGGATCACGACGCTGTTCATGTCCTGCGATCCGGTCGGCTACGGCACCGAAGGCGCAGAGGCGGCCTACACCGAGCTGGTGTCGCAGGCCCACGCCGCGGGCCTCGAGGTCTTTGGCATGAGCGGGTACGGCTGGTTCACCCTCCCCTGCGACGCGGGCCTGCCCGGCCAGCCGACCTGCTGGACCGAGGGTTGGGGCGTCTACGAGACCTGCGCCGCGTCATCGGTCGGCTTCGACGGCATCATGGACGACTCCGAGCCGGCGAGCGTGGCCCAGGACCACTTCGACGCGAACTACGCCGACCGCGCCCGCTGGACCGTGCAGTACCTCCAGGGCATCCAGGAGCGCATCGGTGACCTTCCCCTCCACCACGCCCTGCCGGCCTGGTACGACAGCCGCGATGCCTTTGCGATGGTCGACGGGGGCGAGGAGAAGACCCTGGACCGGTGGATCGCCGACAACGTCGAGGTCGCGGCTGTGATGTCCTACCGGGACACCGCCGACGCCGTGATCGCCATCGGCACCGAGGAGCTGGCCAACGGGCCTGCGTGGCTGGGTGTCGAGATCGGCGACGCTGGCGAAGGGGACCACGTGGACTTCTCGAGAGAGGGGGATGCCGCGATGCAGGTGGAGATCGAGGCCATCGAGGCCCAGCTGGTGGACGAGCCCAATTTCCACGGTGTGATGATCCACAGCTACAGCCCCTGGGCTGAAGCGGCCCGGAACGAGTAGACTGGCGGGCGTGGGTCTCTCCGACAAGGATCGCCAGGTCCTCCGTGAGCTTGGCAAGGTCCAGGCGGCGCGGGGCTTCTCGTCGAAGTTCTTCTGGATGGGGCTGGGACTCACGGCCGCCCTGACCGTCACCGGCGTCTACCTGTTGTTCGTCCGCGAGATGAACCACACGGACATGAGCCTGCTGCTCTTCCACATCCTGGGTGGCTTCCCCTTCGTCATCCCGGTCGTGATGTTCCTGAAGCGCCACGTGCGCTACGCCAAGGTCATCGAGGGTCGCGCGTTCAACGCGGTGGGCTGGACCACGAACATCGCGCTGGTGGTCACGCTGGTCACCGGGATCTGGCTGACCTTCCGCGGCATCACCGGGGTCTATTGGCTGTGGCTGAGCCACGTGATCATCTCGCTGGTCGGCGCCGCGGGCCTGGTGCTCTACATCGGCTGGGTGCTGCGGGTCTTCAAGGTCGCCTTGCCCAGCACCGCCCGGGCCACCCGCTTCTACCGCATGACCACCAGCAAGCTCGGGCGCCGCATCACGGCGGTGTTCGCGGCGTCCCTGGTCGTGTCGGGGCTCGGCGCCTGGGCCTACGTCGAGCCGGTCAAGGAGATCGAGGTCCCGGACTACAACTACAGCAAGGCCGACGAGCCTTTCTACCCCTCCCGGGCCCAGACCGAGCACGACGGCTTCTACAACCCGGAGCAGTTCCTGCGCTCCGACAGCTGCGGCATCTCCGGTTGCCACACCGAGTCGCTCAAGCAGTGGAAGGACTCGGTCCACTACCTGACCCCCACCCCGGTCTTCGAGGCGGTCCAGGCGCTGTTCATGGAGGAGGCCCGCAAGGGCGACTTCCTGATGGACCGGCGCAAGCTGGTGGTCGAGCCCGAGCGCCACGTCGAGAGCGGCGAGGAGAGCTTCCGCTTCTGCGGCGGCTGCCACACCCCGGTCGCCCTGATGGCCGGCGAGATCGACGTGGGCGAGGGCCTGCCGAGCTTCGAGGAGCGCGAGGCCGCGAGCTGCATCTTCTGCCACCGCATCACCGCGGTCGGCGAGAAGTCCGGCGGCGGCGGCGGCGACTACGAGGTCGCGGCCCCTCCCAACCGCTACCTGTTCGCGTTCTCGGACCACCCGGTGGGCGTCTGGCTGAACAAGACGCTCATCAACGCCAAGCCCGAGCACCACGCCGACATGTTCATGGAGCCGTTCTACACGGACTCCGAGTACTGCATCGGCTGCCACAAGCGCCTCCAGTACAGCTACTGGGAGCAGTCGCCCTTCAACGACGAGCACACCGAGGACAACCTGGAGTGCCAGGGCTGCCACATGAAGCACGTGGAGACCGACAACGACGTCTCCGCCTACGAGGACGGCAAGATCGCCGACCACCGGACCCTAGGCGCGAACCTGGTCACCCCGATGATCTACGGGCTGACCGAGCAGTACGAGAAGACCCTGGCGTTCATGCGCGACGACAACCAGGAGCTGGACGTGGTCGTGCCCGCCGCGGCCCAGGCCGGCACGCCCCTGGACATCGCGGTGCGGGTCATCAACAAGGGCGCGGGGCACATCTTCCCCGCCGGCCCCGAGGCCGACCTGCTCGAAGCCTGGACCGAGGTGGTGGTGTTCGACGCTCATGGCGAGATGGTCTACGGCTACGGCCTGCTGGACGAGGGCGGCTACCTGGACCACGACGCCACCTACGTCTACAACATCCGCCCGTTCGACAAGGACGGGAACATGCTCGAGCTGGACCGGCACCGGAACTGGGTCTTCAGCGAGGACCGGCTCCACGTCATCCCGTCCAAGTTCTACGACGAGCACCCCTTTGCCATCGACCTGCCGGCCGACGTCGCCGGGCCCCTGTCCGTGCGGGTCCGTCTGCGCTTCCGCAAGTTCAACCAGGAGTTCCTGGACTTCGCCGCGGCGGCGGGCTTCATGGACCCGATCAAGGCCCCGTTGGTCGACATCCACACCGTGACCCACGAGGTCCCGCTGAGCGACGACCCGGCGGTGCTCGAGGCGGCCATCGTCGCCTATGCCCAGGAGCTCCGCGAGCCGACCGGGCTGGACGAGTACAAGAAGAAGCCGCGCTTCGACGACTACCTGCTGTCCCACAAGATGCCGCTCCAGGACGCCATCCACCTGAACTCGGCCAAGACCTTCTACGAGGAGGAGCAGTTCGCCCAGGCCCTGGAGGCTCTGTCGCTCCTGGGCGCGTCCTCGCTGGAGCGACGCGAGGTCACGATGCTCCGAGACAACCTGGAGCAGGCCGTGAGGGAGCAGGGCGAGCAGCACTGGGAAGAGGTCGATCCCTTCGCAGGAGACGACAGGTGATCCCGGGGTGGGTGAGCGGCCTGTGAGCGAAGGGCTGGGGTACGAGCTCTGGGAGCGGTTCCGCGTGCCGCTGCTGGGCCTGGCGATCCTGGTCGCGATCGGCGTGGGCTTGCTCACGTGGCAGCAGGCCCGGCTGGCGGCGTTGCAGGAGGAGGGCCAGGACACACTGGCCGAGACCCGCCGGGCGGTGGAGACCCTGGGCGAGCCGGCGGCGCCCGGGCTGCGCGGCGATCTCGAAGGCAAGCTCCAGGCGGTCGAGGGCCTGCAGACCCAGGGCACCGACCTGGGGGCGCTGATGCTGGGCATCGAGGCCGCGCTGCCCCCGGGGTGTTCCGTCGCCGCCTTTGGTCTGCGGGACGGTGAGCTGGACTTCAGTGTGCGCTGCCCTGCGGGCGTCGACACAAGCAGCCTGGCCCCCACCCTGGCCGCCGAGGGCCTGGCCGACGTGACCCCGGTGCCGTCGGAGATGCCGGACACCACCCGCTTGCGAGGCCCGGTGCGCTGACGGGGGCTATCCTCGCCGCCCAGGACCTGCTCGACATCGCGCTCCTGGAGGAGATCGAGGAGTGATCAGTGCCAGGCGAAGACCATCCACAGGTGGAGCAGCAGCCCCGCCACCAGGGTCATGCCCAGCGTGGCGTGCACGACGCGCCAGCGCGGCCGCAGGGTGCGCTCCCGGGCCCGGTGGCCAGCGGGCCACAGGGCGCCGAGGGAGACCTGGAGCGGGATCAAGAGACCGAGCACGAGCAGGTAGCCGAAGCCGGGGCGGGTGGCGTGGAGGAAGAGCAAGCCCAGGGTGGCGACGCCCAGCTGACGGTGACGGACCAGCAGCGCCCGCGACCGCTCGGCAGTTGCGGTCCGGCGCTGCCAGGCCAGCCCCAGCTGCCCGAGCACGGCGGCCGCCAGCACGCCGCCACTGACGAGCCTGTACCAGTCCTGGTGTTGGAGCCGGGACAGAGGCCCCCACCGCACGTCGGCGCCGGCCTGGGCCAGGTAGACAGCTACGGCCAGCAGGATCCAGCGACTCCCGGGCTCAATACGCGGCATCGACCTCGGCCGCTTCGTCGGTGCCCACGGCCTGGATCAGCAGTGCCACCGTGCGACGGGAGGCCCGAAGCTCCTGCTCGGCCATGAAGGTGTCGGCGTCGGGCAGGAACAGGCCCTCTGACGGCCAGCGCTCGCCCACCTCGGGGGCCAGGTCGAACTTGACCACCCGGTCCAGGTAGGACTGGTAGGTCTCCTTGAACGCCCGCCGCAGCTCGGTGAGCACCAGCACGAGCTCTTCGGTCGAGACCTGGCCCCGCGGGTAGGTCCACGTGGTCGCCCCCATCACGTCGCCCATCGCCCAGTCGGTCTTGGGGGTCTTCTCGTGGTCGCTGTGGCAGGTCACGCAGGGTGTGGCGACGGCGAAGTCCGGGAACATGGCGGTGTGCAGGCCCTGTTCCGTGTCGTAGAAGAAGCGCGGCTGTTTGTCCTGGGCCAGCTCGCGGAACAGGTCCAGGCTGCGCCCGGTGAACTTGTTGCCCCGGTTGATGGCGAACTCGGCGCCCAGGAACAAGCCCAGGTCCGCCGGGCTGCGGTCCAGCCGGACGGCCACGCCGCGCAGGGCAACCGCCGGCAGAGGCCCGGTCTGGGAGCCCTTGCGCAGCCAGTGCTCGTCGTAGACCAGCCCGAGCTTGATGCCCGGCCCCACCACCTCCTTGGTGTACAGGGTGCGGAATGCGGCGTTCTCCATCGCCACCAGCTCGAGCAACAGGTCGGCGTCGACCCGACGGTCCCCTCCCAGGTCTTCCTCGCCGGTCTCGGGCAGGGGCGGCGGGGCGGAGACGAAGAGGTAGATCCCGGCCACGACCAGTGCCAGGGCCGCCAGCACCCGAGGGGGCGTCCAGCTCGCGCTCATCCTTCGTCCTCCCGGCTGCGGCGGTCCTCGAAGCGCTTGTCGGTCCCATAGGGCGACTCGCCCCCGGACAAGTAGGCCTTCACGGCGTCGAGTTCAAAGGATGCGTCCAGGGTCTCGGGCAGCGCGTACAGGTGGTTGCCGTGGAAGTCGTGGCACTGCAGGCAGGTCTCGAAGCGCGCGTCGTCGGCCAGCTGTTGGTGCGACGGCTCCAGCGCGTCCTGGTCCAGCTCGAATTCCTGGTGGCAGTGGGTGCAGTAGTCGCCGTCCCGGGTCACCCGGCCGCCCCGGTGCTCCTGGTGGCAGCTGGTGCAGGTCTGGGGGGCGATGGCGGCGCGGGCTTCCTCGAACCGCGCCTCGCGGAAGCGGAAGGGGGGGTGCCGGTCCTCGCCCTGGCGGTCGTGGCAGTGCTCGCAGGCGGCGTTGTTGACCTGTTGGTGCACCACCGGGGCCCACGTCTCTCGCAGCCCGACCACGGTGCGTACGTTGGCCTGGAGCTGCTGGCGCAGGGTGCCCGGGGCCGCGAGGTGGCACTCCGCACAGGCCAGCTCGTCGTGCCCGGTGTTCGCCGGGCCCTTGGCGCGGACACGCTCCAGGGGCGGCGCCAGTGCGAGCAGGACCAGAGCCGCCGCCACCAGCAGCGGCCCCTTGAGCGGCACCCAGGGCCGGCGCCGGGGCTGTCCCAGCAGCTGCCGGAGCTCGGGCACACAGGAGCCACAGTCGGTCCCGCAGCCGAGCTCCCGGCCCAGCCCCGCCAGGTCGGCGCCCTGATCGATCGCCTCCTGCACGGTCTCTCGGGAGACCTCGTAGCAAGCGCACAGCCAGCGATCTTCAGCCACGCCGGATCTTAGGGCTCGTCGGCCAGGCGAGCCGCCAGGGCCCGCTTGTCCAGCTTGCCCGTGCGTCCCCGGGGCAGCGTCTGCTCGATGCGCACGGAGCGTGGGACCTTGAAGGGCGTCAGGCGTTCCCGGCACCAGGCCCTGAGCTGCTTGGGCGTGGCGGGCCCGTCCAGCACCACGAAGGCCACCGGCTCCTCGCCGTAGTGCTTGGACGGGGCGGCGACCGCAGCGGCCACCACCACGGCCGGGTGGGCGAGCAGGACCTCCTCGAGCTCCACCGGGTAGACCTTGTCCGCCCCCCGGGAGATGACCTCCTTGGCCCGGCCGACCAGCGCCAGGAAGCCGTCGCTGTCCAGCTGGCCCAGGTCCCCGGTGTGGAACCACCCGTCCCGAAAGGCCCGCGCCGTGGCTTCGGAGTTGTCGTGGTAGCCCGGGGAGACCTGGGGTCCCCGCACGCGCACCTCGCCCATGGGTCCGGGGCCCAGGATGTCCACCTCGCAGCCCTGGGCCCGTCCGACCGTGCCGACCCGGCGGTCCGGGTCCAGTCCATTGCGCGTGACCCAGGTGGCGGTCTCGGTCATGCCGTAGTTGTTGGCCAAGGGCACCCCAAAGGTCTGCTCGAACGACGCCTGGAAGCCCGGGGAGAGTGGGGCCGAGGCGCACAGGCCGAACTGCACACTCGCCGGACGATCCCCACCCTCGGTCAGCCGCAACAGCGTGCGCAGGATGGACGGCACTGACGAGAAGCAGGTCACCTGGTGGGCGGCACAGACCGGCCAGAAGCGCCCGACGGAGAACGCGTGGAAGCGCTCCTCGAGCACCACGACGCCCCCGGCCAGCAAGGGGGCCAGCAGGCCGACGATGAGCCCGTGGCCGTGGGTTGGGTTGAGCACGCAGAGCAGGCGCGTGGCGGCGTCGAAGCCGAACCAGGCGATGGTGTCGTGCACGCTGGCCAGGACGTTGTCGTGGGTCAGGACCACACCCTTGGGATCCCCGGTCGACCCGCTGGTGTACAGCAGCAGCGCGCGGTCCGGTGCGGGCACCTCTGGGACCTGGCCTCGCTCGGGCAGGGGTGGCGGGACCTCGACCACCAGGCTGGCGCCGGAGTGCTCGGCGAAGAACCGGCGCTCCCGGGGGCTGCTGGAGGGTTCGACCGGTACGACCACGGCCCCCAGGCGCCACGCCCCCCAGACCAGGGCCACAAAGGTGGGCGAGCTCGGCAGCAGGAGCACCACCCGGTCCCCAGGCCCGATGCCCTGCCCCGCGAGCCAGCTGGCGGCACCCCCGGCCCGCGCCCACAGGGTCGCCGCGGTCCAGGTCTGCCCGCCGTCGGGCCGGGCGTCGATCAGGGCGGGAGCGTCTGGGGCGCTGTGCACCCGGGCGGCCAGCCGCTCGGCCAGGCTCACGTGCTGGACCGGGCCTGGGCATAGGCGACCAGCCGGCCCACCGAGCCGAAGTGATCCTCGACGATCTCGTGGGGCTTGACCCGGAAGCCGCCGTGGGTCTCCAGGAACTCCACGACCTCGAGCACGGCCAACGACTCGATCACGCCGTGGTGACCGAACAGCGGGGTGTCGTCGGTGAGATCGTCGGCCGAGAGGCCGGGGTCGAGCCGGGTCAGGATGAACTCGCGGAGCGCGGCGCGCAGGTCGTTGGCCATGTCCGGGCCCTATCCCGCGCCGAGCTTGCCGAGCAGGGCGGCGACGCCCGCCAGGTCCAGGCCGCCCCGCAGGATCAGCAGCACCATGGCCGCCCGCAGGTGAAAGGTCAGCAGCACACCGGCCACCAGCCAGGGTCGCCCCCACGCGGCCCGTCGCTTCTTGTTCATCAGGAGCAGGGCGGACGCCGTCAGCACCGCCTGGCACAGCTCGTAGATGCCCAGGGCCACGGTGAGCTCCCACCAGCCCGCCACCGCGTCCAGGGGCAAGAGGATGCCCCGGTTGAACACCATGAAGGCCCCGTGCCCCCCAAAGGTGATGAAGCACGCCACCACCACGGCGAGCTTCTTGTGGCGGGGCCAGCGGCGGCTCAGAGCCAGCACCGCCGGGTAGTAGAAGATCCGCACGATCATCTCGCGGAAGTGCACGTTCCAGCGTCGCCAGAAGTCCGCGTAGTCCCTTGCCGCCAGCGGGTTCTCGTAGTTGTCGGCGACGGCGTAGCCCAGCAGTCGCGCCCCCCCGACCGCCATCTGCTCCCACCCGTAGCGGAACAGGTAGATGGCGACGTAGTTGAAGGCCAGGGCCGCGTAGACCGCCAGCCACCCGACCTGGGACAGGTCCGCGACCAGCCGGCCCGTCGCCACCAGGTGCACCGGCGCCAGGACCAGGGCTGCGAAGCCAAGCAGGTGGAGGGCGGCCAGGGCCAGAGTCTTCGCGCCGCTCGCCAGGGCCTCGGCGGCCGTCCCCTCCCCCTGGCTGGCGAACAGGTTCGTGGGGGAGACCACCATCGCCTTGCCCAGCAGGAACGGCAGGGACAGGAAGTAGATGGCCGCCTGCATCGGGCTGAGGGTCACCCCGTGGCGGGACTCGTAGAGCGCATAGCAGGCCTTCTTGAACAGGATGACCAGGAAGAACACCGCCACCTTGTCGGCCCGGACCAGGCTGTCGCCGTCGTGGTCGAGCAGGAGCCCCGAGAACGCGGCGGGCAGGAACACCCCGCCCAGCAGCAGTCCCCCGACCCACGCCCGGGCCCGCTCGGGCAGCAAGGGCGTGAAGACCAGCTGGTGGAAGAGCACGGTGAAGCCCAGAGCGAAGACCGCCACTTCGGGCTTCATGGCCCAGCCCAGGAACAGCAGGCTGGCCCCCACGAGCCACGGCTGTCGCCAGCGTGCGGGCAGGGCGTGGTGCACCGCCGCCACCGCGAACGACGCCACGAGCCAGGCCGCGAAGAGCGCCGCCGGCACGCCGAGCGCGCCCTCGACGCGAGGCAGGGTCCAGCGGGTGGGATCGAGCAACAGGTCCACGGGCCCGGGGACGATAGCAACGCCAGCTTCGGCGGGGCTGTAGGCTGGGCCTGTGCCGCTCCTCCTCCTGAGCGCCCTGGCCGCCCAGGGCTCGGTCGTGCTGGCGGTGTCCGAGCGCCACGACCTGGGTGTGACCGGCACCTTCGCCCGAGCGGTGCCCCTGAGCGACGGCTGGTGGCTCACCTGGGGTGCCGGGGGGGACCTGCTGCGGGCGCCCTTGACCGAAGACGGTGGCTGGGCGGCCGACGACCGGGAGCGCATCGGCGTGCTGGGCCGCGACGACCTGGTCGATCACGGGCTGGTGCGCTGTCCCGACGACACCTGGCTCCACGTGGGCTCCCAGAACGTCCTGGCGCCGAACGACAGCAGCGCAGCGCACTGGCTCGACGCCGAGCTGGGGCTGATCCAGTCCCAGACCATCGAGGAGGAGGTGCCCGAGCGAGCCCACAACGACCCGGCCGTCGTGTGTGGCCAGGACTTCGTGGGGGTGACCCACACCAGCGCGACCCCGGGCGATCCGAGCTGGTTCTTCCCTCTGACCGACGGCGCTGTGGGGTCGCCGGTCGAGCTGGCCGAGTCCCCGCGTACCCCCGGTGCCGGCCTGCTCCAGGACGGTGAGCGGCTGCTGCTCGTGAGCACCTGGAACTTCGTGCGGGAGCTCCAGGTGAACACCTACGACGCAGACCTGGGGCTCCTGACGAACCCCCTCCAGACCCCCGTGCTCGCCGACGACGAGGAGATCTGGTGGCCCACGGGCCTGGTGCGGGTGGGCAGCCACTTTCTGGTCGCCACCATGGGCAAGCAGCTGGAGGAGGGCTGGGCCGCCGACACCGGGCAGGTCTGGCTGTTGGTCCTGGACCTGGACCTGGCGGTGGTCGAGGAGGTGCCCATCAGCGCCCTGTCCCTGCCGGACGGGGCCATGCGGCCGTGGCTGGTGCGGGACGGCGACCGGCTCCTGCTGACCGCCGACGTGGCGATCCGGCCGGCGCTCTGGGAGATCACCCTGGACCTCGAAGCCCTGGGCCCTGAGCCGGCGGACACCGGGGGCGACGCGGGCACACCGGCTCAGGAGACCTGTGGCTGCGCCCAGGGCACACCCTCTGGTGTGTGGCTGTGGGGCCTGGGCTGCTTGGTCCTGGTCACTCGACGTAGCCCAAGGTCTCGAGCTGCTCCTGGAGCGCCTGAGGCACTGGCTGAGCTGGGTTGCTGGACACCGGGCGCAGCCAGCTGCCACCGCGCCCCGGTCGGGACACGTCGAACAGGTCGCTGAGGGCTCGGCCGGTCATGTCTCGGGCGGCGTCGATGCCCACCATGGCGCAGACGGTCGGCGCCAGGTCCACCAGCCTGGGCAGGGCCACAGGCGTGGCCCCCGGACGTGCCCGGCGGCCCCAGCCCGCGATCAGCCCCACGTCCCGGTGCCGGGCGTCCAGCACGGCCAGGGACGCACCCCCTTGGAAGCCGTGGTCGGAGAGCACGATCAACGTCGTGGTCTCTGGGTCGACCTGGGCCATGACCCGCGCCAGCGCGTCGTCGGCGGCCGCATAGCTCTCCTCGATCCACCGGCGGCCTTCGGCGAGCTGGGCCGGGGTCATCGGGGCGTCGACCCAGGGGAAGTACTTCTTGTCCTCGCCCTCCTGGCGCGACGCCGGGTGGTCGGCAAAGGCCTGCTGCCGAGCAGTGGGATCGGTGGTCAGTGTGGCCACGACCTGGGGCACCACGAAGGGCCAGTACAGGTGACTGAGCTGGTCGACACCCATCCAGTAGACCGCGCCCAGCCGTGCCTTCAGGGGGTCGAAGAGCTGCTCGAACGCCCGCAGGTAGGTCTCGTCCGATGGCAGAGGATGGTGTCCGCGGCCCAGGGACTGCAGCTGCCAGGCCTGCCGGTGCCGCTTGAACCAGGGACGCCGGGGGATGAGCTCGGCGACGGGCTTGGCCAGCTCGGCTGGCCAGGTCGCTCCGTCCAGGCGGCGCTTCAGCAGGTCGGCGGGCACCCGGGTGGTCGGGTCGAAGCGGTCGGGGGTGCGCTGCCACACCAGCCGCTCCGAGATCAGCGCACCCTGGACTTCTTCGGCGGGCGAAGTCATGAGCCAGCCGCTCACGACGACCGGGTGCCCCTCCTCGGAGACCCGGTTCCAGACCCGGTCTGTGCGCACGTCGGCGCCGCTCGGGACCCGGCCATCCGCCAGCTGCCAGCCCGTCACGCCGTGCTGTTCTGGCGGATAGCCGCTGGCCAGCGAGGTCCAGATCGCCGGCGACTCGCTGGGGCTCTGGGTCGCCAGGTCCGAGACGAAGCCCTCGGACCACAGTCGGGCAAAGGCCGGAAGCTCCCCCTGACCGATGCGTGCCTCGACGTAGCTGCGCTCCAGGCCGTCGATCCCGAACAGGACCACGCGGTCGGCCGGCGACCTGTCGCAGGCCATCAAGAGGAGGGTCAGCACCCGGCGAGTTTAGTCAGAGGGTGATCCGTCCCCGGTTCACCGGGTGTAGCGGGCCAGCCAGGCGAACTCGTCGGTGTTCCAGCCGCTGGGGCGGGTGTGGCCGCCGTCGTGCAGGCAGCGCCGCAGCTCGGTGTCGCCGGCGCACACCTGGACTTCGCAGTCCCAGGCCTCGTGGCTGGTGGGCACCGGCAGGTCGCAGCGGTTGTGGGAGCGCCACAGGGCCAGGTTGTCCTCCATGCCGCCCTGGGCCCACAGGGGACCGAAGGAGCGTCCCTCCAGGGGCCACGTGGTGTCGGCGGTGCCGTGGAGGTGCATCAGCGGGATCGGTGGGCCGCTGCAGTCGGAGGGCACCGGCTCGAACCAGCCCCCGGAGATCGTGTACAGGCCCGCCCAGGGCTCGGTGCCCCGGCAGGCGACCTCGGCGGCGACCCCTGCGCCGATGGAGAACCCGACCAGGTACAGGCGGGCCTCGTCGACCGGCCAGCGCTGCCGCACGTCGTCGAGCACGGCGTTGGCAAAAGCCGCGTCGTCGCGGCCGACCAGGCCCCCCATGTTCCAGGTCTGGTTGTTGCCCGCGGGCAGGACCCACAGCACCCCGCTGTCGCTCCAGCCCTGGCGGTGAGTGTCGCGACCATAGATCTTCTCGGGGGTGCCGCTGTGGCCGTGGAACTCCAGGGCCACCGCCAGCGGGGTCTCGCCGTCCCAGTCGGCGGGCTCGGCGGCCAGGTAGTAGCCGTCTCCGAGCTCGCAGGGCTCGCCGCTGACGCAGACCGTCTCGGTGTCGTCGCAGGCGAGGAGCAGGAGCAGGCCGAGCACCTGTCCAGGTTTACACGAACAGGCCCAGCTGCGCCGGGCGAGGTGGGGGCGGTCCAGGCGCGGCCGGCGGCGCACCCCACAGCCAGCCGCCGCGCTTCAGCACTTCGTGTTCCAGCTCTGGCGTGTGGGACGCCTGGGGCAGCTGGACCAGCGCCTCGGGCACCACCGCATCGAGGTCGTCGGGTCCCGTGACGCGGACCATCGGTCGGGTGTCCAGGTCCTCGAAGTGCCACAGGACCTGGCGCTCCAAGGTCCAGCGGGCGACGCCCTTGACCTGGTGGCGCTCCGAGAACGACGTGCGCTCGGTGCTCCCCGGGTGCACGATCACCGCGCCCCCCAGCTCGATCACCTGGCGGGGGTGGATGTGTCCGCACAGCACGAAGCGCACCCCCGGCGGCAGGTGCTGGGCCCCGACGGTCTCCCGCTGGACCCCGGCCCGAAAGGTCAACCCGGGCACCCGGGCCCCGTCGAAGGACTGGTGGCACAGCAGCAGATCCACGCCTGGGCCCACCGCCTGGCGGGCGCCGGCCGCCCAGTCCTGGGCCCTGCGCCGGTAGGGCACCAGGGCCAGGGCCAGGGCCCCCACGATGAGCCGGGTCGGCTCGTCGACCACGGTCAGTCCAGGCACCTCCGTGGGCAGGTGCCGCCGCAGGCCCCGGCGATCGTGGTTGCCGGCGATCAGGACGACCGGGACCTGGCGGGCGGTCTCGACGAGGGACGCGATGGCACGCCGTGCCCAGGCCTTGGGCGGGCTGGAGCGGTTGAACAGGTCGCCGGTGTGCACCACCAGATCCACCTCGCCCCAGCGCACCGGGTCCAGCGCGGCTGCGAAGGCACGGTGGTGGTCGTGGGCCCGGGTCCAGCGGGGTGGGGCGCCGCGCACGAACTGACGCACGCCCAGGTGGGTGTCGGTCAGGTGGAGGATGCGCATGTCGGAGAGGGTGACAGGGCCCAGGGCCTGGAAGTGTCCGGCCTGACATCGCTGTCGCGATCCGGCGCTGTGCAGCACCTGATCCCGGGCACTTGCACCACGGCACGGCTCTTGCTCGCTACGGGGCCATTGCCCGGAGAATCCATGCGTCTCGTGCCCTTCGCTCTGTTCCTCACCGCCTGCGATGGCGACACCGACGACGACGTGGTCTGCACCGACATCTTCGCCAGCTCCACGCTGGTCACGCCGGTCGACGAAGCTGGCAACCTGCTCGCCGAGAGCAACGCCAGCTGGCGCCGCCCGGGCGACGAAGACTTCGAGCCCTGCGACGCCAACGACGACGGGACCTGGACCTGCGGGTGGGAGGAGACCGGCGTGCTGGAGATCCTGGTCGACGCCTGGGGCTACGGCGAGACCCAGGTCTCCGTCACGGTCGAAGGCGACGGCTGCCACGCCCTGACCGAGCTCGTCGACGTGGTGCTGGACCCGGTGGAGTGCACCCTGGAGGTCGTGCCATCGGTGCTGGTGTCCCTGGAAGAAGAGGACGGCACGCCCATCACGGCCGGGGCCACGGTGAGCTACGACCCCGTCGACCGGCCCGACCTGGACCCCGGCGACTGCGAGTGGTCCGGCGACAGCTGGTCCTGCGGCGAGGAGATCGCCGGCGAGATCCTGATCACCGCGACTCACCCGGCCTATGTCGACGCCACCCAGTCCATCATCGTCGGCGAGGATGAGTGCCACGTCATCACCGAGTCCCTGAGTCTCGTGCTCGCCCAGCCTTGAGGACGCGCCCATGATCGCCCTGCTGCTCACCGCTTGCATCGAGCTCCCCCTGGTCTACTCCTGCACCGAGGAGGGCCGGGTCTCCGTGACCGTGCGCCTGCTCGATGAAGCTGGCGACCCCGTGCTCGACCCCGAGGTGGCCTTTCGGCCCGCTGGGGACGACGACTGGCAGCCCTGCATGGACTGGGGCGACGACAGCTTTGCTTGTGGCTTCGAGGTCGCCGGCGAGCTGGAGATCCGGGGCGATGGCTGGGGCTTCGACGCGGTCACGGAGACCGTCACCGTGGACGAAGACGAGTGCCACGTGATCACCCAGGAGCTCGACCTGACCCTGCCGTCGGTGGGCTGCACCGCAGAGGTCCGGCCCTCGCTCCACGTGACCGTGCTCGACACCGACGGTTCGCCTGTCACCGACGCTGCGGTCGTCTACGCCCCCCTGGACCTGGACCTGGACGCGCCCCTGGACTGCTACGCCGTGGGCGATCACGAGTTCCAGTGCGGCGAGGAGGAGGCCGGCGAGATCTGGGTCGAGGCGTCGGCCCCGAACCGGGGCAGCTGGAGTGACACGGTGGTCGTGGACTTCGACGAGTGCCACGTGATCACCGAGAGCGTCACCGCGGAGCTGATGCTCCTGGACTGAGGATCACTCCTTGACCACGTAGCGGAACTTCGAGCGGCCCACCTGGAGCTCGTCGCCTTCCTTGAGCTGGCGCTCGCTGACCTTGCGGCCGTTGACCTTGAGGGTGCCCCAGGGGGTCAGCTTCTTGATGTGGTGTGCGGTCCCGGTCCAGCGGACCTCGGCGGCCTGGTTGCCCCAGAAGAAGCCCCGGGCCTCGACGCTGGTGCCGGTTCGACCCACGCTGTTGGCGCCTTCGCCCAGCACCCAGGTGGTCTCCTGGCCCTGGGTCGAGACCAAGGCCCCGCCCTTGCTCAGGCGGCTCGACTCCATGAACTTCTTCACCATGTCCGGGGTGAACCGGTAGGTGGCGTCCTGGACCGCCTTGGTCTCGCGGGCGTGGAACCGGGGCATCTCGTCAACCAGCTGGCCCTTGTAGACCGGCGCATTCGCGTCGACGCCCACGAACACGATGCCGTAGCGACCGACCTGGAAGGTGTCGCCGGGGCTGAGCTCGTGCTCCTTGGCGGTGATGCCGTTCACCACGATGCCGTTCTCGCTGAACAGGTCCTCGAGCACCGCGGCGCCGCGCTTGGCCTTGACGCAGGCGTGGCGGCGGCTCACCGAGACGTTCGGCAGCACCAGACCGGCGTCTTCGGAGCGGCCGATCACGAGCATGCTGCCCCGGTACTCGAAGGCCTTGTCGTTCTGCCCGGGTTCCTTGACCACCAGAGTGATCATTCGTCCTCCGATCCGGGCGAGTCTACCGGAGTCTCCGCCAGCAGGTCCGCCAGGATCAGGTCGAGTCGCGCGTCCTGGGGACCCCCCCAGCCACGCACGCTGGCCCGCACGGTGCCCGAGGGATCCAGCACGAAGACAGCCGGGATCCCGCTCAGTCCCAGCTCGCGCATCCCGGCCTCGCCGATCCACCCCTGGACCAGGCCTTGAGGGTCGTGCTCCGCCAGCCAGGCCGCGACCGTGGCGGGCTCCTCGTCGACCGACAGCGCCAGGATGGTGACCCCCCGGGGCCCCCAGTCGGCGGCCAGCTCCTCCAGGTGTGGCATCGCCTCGATGCAGGGCCCACACCAGGTGGCCCACAGGTCCACGACGCGCCAGCCGTCGATGCTCGACAGGAACACGGGCTCGTCGTCCCGGAAGAAGGCCAGGTCGGGGAACACCGCGCCGTCTTCGGGGCCGCCCCGGACAGGCTGAGGCGCCGGGGCGGCCTGGGGGGCCACTCCGGGGGCGCCGAGGGCCACCAGCCACCCGTCCAGGCCGCCGGGGGCCCAGTGGGTCGCGTCGAACAGGCCCTCGGCCACGGTGCGGGCCTGGGCGGTGAGCGCGGGCTCCTCGCCCAGGCCTCTCGCCAGGCCTCGACCCAGGTGATCCAGCGCCAGGGACTGCTTGCCGAGCGCGGCGTAGACCAACCCCAGGTGCAGGTGCTGCACCGACGCATCGCCGCCCGCCATCAGCAGGGACTGCTCCAGGGCCAGCGCGGCTTCTCGGTTGCGACCCAGCTTGTGCAGGACCCAACCCCGGGTGTCCAGCCAGGCGCCGCGTTCCGCCGAGCTCGCCAGGAGCCAGCTGCCGTAGTCCGGTGCCAGGTGGTCTCCTCGTGGATCCCAGCGGATCGGCCGGGCCAGGGCGTGGTCGATGGCCAGCAGCGCGGTGTCCAGGGCCTGGCCCCGCAGCGCTGCGGTGTAGGCGAACTGGTTGGCCACGTCGGCGTTGTCCGGGTGGGCGGCCCAGGCCTCGCGCAGGGCCCGGAAGGCCTTCTTGTCCTTGCCCTGGCGGGCATAGGCGGCGGACAGCTCGAGCTGCCAGGCCTGGCGGCCCAGGCCGTCGACCCCGAGCTTGGCGCCCGCCCGCTTGAGCTGCTTGACGGCCACCGCCGGGTCCTCGGCGTTGGCGGCCTGGTACACGGCCTCGAGCTCCAGCTGGGTGTGCAGGGGGAGCGGCCGGCCTAGCCAGGCGACCCGGTCCGTGGCGCGCGGGGGCGCTCGTCGAGCGGCGGGGTCCAGCTCGGCCAGCCGATCGGAGATCCGGCCCACAGCCTCGCTGTCCCCGCTGCTCCCCAGGACCTGGATGGCTGCCCACACCAGGTGGGGCGTGTCGCTCTCGGCCTGGGCGCGGGCCACCTCGAGCACCGCTTGCTGGGTCTCCTCGAGGCGGGGTCCGCTGGCGCCGGCCCACAGCGCCAGCGTGGAGAGCTGGGCCCACGGGTCGGCGGCGAGGGTCGTGGCGATCTCTTCCTGGAGCACGCTGTCCACCAGGCCCTGACCCATGGCCAGCTCCAGGGCGAAGGGCCGGGCCAGGGGCTCGGTGTCCCCCAGCTCCAGGAGCTCGGCGATGAGCGGCTGGGGGTCCCCGCCGCACGCCGGCGTCGACTCCAGCACGACCCGCAGGCCCCAGTAGCGGTTGACGGGGTCCTGGGGGACCGGCGTGGTCAAGCTGCGCAGCTCGTCGCACCAGGGGCCGGGCTCGGGGTGGCGCCAGGAGAGCAGCCACGCCAGGGACAGGGCTGCGGGCTCGTCGCCGCCCGTGGCCACCCAGGCCCGGTACTGGTCTTCGAGCACCGGGCCTTCGCGCAGGCCGGCCGAGCGGGACCACAGGTACAGCCGGTGCGCGTCTACGCTGTCCGGGTCGTCCCGCAGGGCTTCTGCGGCCAGGGTCGCGGCGGCCTCGGGGCGGCCTGTGTAGGCCAGGTACCAGCCGGCGTTCAGGTCGGCAGCGTGGGCGGTCAGCAGCCAGGTCAGGAGCATCTGCCCTCTTAGCCTGGATCAGCCCCTCGCCTTGGGCAGCGTGGCGATCACATCGTCCAGGGCCTGCTGGAAGTGACCCACCAGGCCCTCGATCTGCTCCGCGGACACGATGCCGACCTTGTGGTTGAAGTTGAAGGTCAGCTGACCCCGGTACCGAATCACCGTCAGCACCACCGCTGTGCGGGGCGTCACCGGGGTCGTGATCCGGCAGCGTTCGGCGCACCAGCCCGGACCCTCCAGAGGCGTGAACGGCAGGGGGATCAGGTTGGAGAAGTTCAGGTTGACCGGCACCGTGGTCGGCTGGAGCACGGCCTGGCGCAGCACGCCCACCGGCAGGATCAGCCCCATGGCCCGCTCGAAGATGTAGCGCTTGAACTGGAGCCGGTGCTTGGCCCGGAACACCATCTGGGCGTGAAGGTCCCGGCACAGCTGGGCCAGAGGCAGGCCACGGTGCAGCGGCAGGTCCACCACGAAGCTCGCCAGGTGGTTGGCGAAGCTCTGGAACGAGCCGTCCCGGGGGCGGGTCTCGGCGATCAGGAAGGCGTTGGTCTTGCGGGCGACCACCCGGTGGTCGGCGTTCCACCGCTGGTTGGCCACGAACAAGGCCACGGTGAGCACCGTGTTCAGGCTCAGCCCGGCGGCGCGGTAGCGGGGTCGCCAGGTGGCCAGCGCCTGGTCGTCCAGGTCCAGGTGGCGGGTGCGGTTTGGCCCGGTGTAGTCGTTCGGCAGGTTCTGGAAGAGCGGGGTCAGGGGCCGCAGGACGCCGCGGGCCAGCATGTACGCCAGCCAGCACCAGCCCTGGAAGCCCCACCAGGCCGCCCGGGCAAGACCGAGTCCCAGGGGCGCGAGCTCTCCGTGGCGCACGACCGGCGCCAGCTGCTCGGGGGTCGGCTCGTCGCCGGCCTGGGCCAGCGCCCAGAAGGCCTGGAGGTCGGCGAGCATGTCCATGAAGGCTCGCCCGTCTGCGAGGCCGTGGTGTTGCTGGACCAGCAGGTGGCTGTCGCCCGTGGGCAGGCGCACCAAGGTCAGGTGAAGGGGCCACTCGCGGGTCCAGTCCAGGTGGCGGTCCCGGACCTGGGCCTGGATCACGGTCAGTCCTGGGGGGTCGGTGTCGACCACGGTGAGGAAGTCGTCGGGGTCCGCGGTCTCGGAGACGTCGAAGTCCAGGCGGATCGCACGGAGCAGGTGTCCGCCGCGGGGCACCACCCGGGAGCGAGCGGGCCAGTAGCGCGCCAGCAGCCAGACCAGGGCCTGTCGCAGGGGTGCTGGGTCCGGGGTTCCTTGGAGCTCGAACTCCCAGGTCGGGCAATTCGTGCACCCGAGCTCAGCGCTGGATGCGGCCACGCAGACCTTGTCCAGGAAGTCCAGGCGGGGACCGGCCATGGTCAGGGTCGCGCCACCAGCGTGTCGATGATCCAGTCGGACACCGCCATGGCTTCGTCGCCGAAGCCGCGGAAGTACTCGCGGACCTGGCCAAAGGCCTGGCGGAAGTCCGCCCGGTCACCGGTCTCGATGGTGCCGGCCAGTTCTGCCGCGGCGTCCTGGAAGCAGCGACGGACGTCGTCGCCGTGGGGATTCGCCATCTCGATCTCGGCGTAGAGGTCCGGGTCCTGGGTGAACAGCCGGCCCACGAAGGCCAGCTCCAGGCGGTAGATCGGGCTGGTGAAAGCCAGGGACTGCTCCAGGTCGATGCCGGTGCGGCGCAGGGCGTCGCCCATCACCAGGGTCGAGTAGTGCACCAGCACCTGGACCACGGCCATCATGCGGTCGTGGGTGCCCGGATCCGTGTCCACCAGCTCGGCGCCCATGCGGCCGAGCTCGTCCCGCCACCAGGCCGCCAGCGGGCCTGGGCGCACGGGGCACCAGACGACTTTTTGCCTGCGCGGCGTCGCGACGGTCGGGCCGAACATCGGGTGCAGACCGACCACCTCGCCAGCGCAGGCTCCGGCCATCGCGGCGCACACCTCGCCCTTCAGCGAGTTGATGTCGCACAGGAGCTGGTCCGGGCGCAGCAGGGGCGCCAGGCGCTCGATCACCAGCACTGCGGCGTCCATCGGCACGGCCACGACCACCAGCTCGGCGTCGGAAACCAGGGCGGCGGGGTCCTGGCCGTCGTCGCGCTCGAGCACGGTGACCCCGTGACCCCGGGCGGTCAGCCAGCTGGAGAACAGCCGGCCCATGCGGCCGTGGCCCCCGACGATGAGGAAGCGCCGGAGCTGGTCCGCCGGTCCCGTCTGCCGGCCCACGGCGTCTTGGGCGTCGTGGCTGGACTCGACCAGCACGGCCATCAGGCGCCGGGCGACCTCGGGGTCCAGCCCGACCTGGCGGGCCACGGTCCGGGCTCGGGCGTAGACCTCGCGCTCCCGCTGGCGGTCGAACAGGGGGCGGTGACTGCCGGCCTTGATCTCCCCGATCCGGCGCACCACCTGGGCCCGACGGGCAGCGGCGGACAGCAGGGTGTGCTGCAGGTCGTCCAGCTCGGTCCGCAGGCGCTCCAGCTCGTCGGGACTCGTCATCGCGGGCCCCCTATCCGGTACCGTGGGGCGGACGCGGCGACCGGAGAAGCTTGGTGAAGAGACCGCCTGCGCGCAGGCTGATGCCCGGCAATCGGGGCCTGGCCGCGTGGGTGGTCGGGGTCGGCTGGACGGGCCTGATCGGGCTGGTCGCGTTGGGCATGCTCTTCGACGAGAACACCAAGGGTCTGGGCACCAGCGTGGGCGTGTTCGGGGTGATGGGGCCGCCCTTGGGTGCGCTTGCCCTGGGCTTGGGGGCGTTGGCCGAGCCCGATCCGCCGCCGCGGGCGGCTCTGGCGTGGGGTGGGGTTGTCCTGCTCCTGATCGGCGGGGTGCTGTGCGCTGGCGGGATCCTGCTCGAGGGGGGTGGTGACGCCAACGACGCGGTGATGGGCCTGTCCTGCCTGTTCTCGGGTGCCCTGCTCGTGGCTGCCGTGCCGACGGTCTTGTTCACCCGGACCGCGTGGGCCCACCTGGCCATCGAGGCCCGGGCCGATCGTCTGGCGGCTGCCCTGGCCGCGGTGGCCCTGCGCGGCCGGGTCGGCCTGGACGAACTGGCCGCAGAGCTCCACGTGCCCCTGGACCTGCTGCGCCACGAGCTCGCCCAGGCGGTCCAGGACAGGCGCTTCACCGGCTATGTGAATTGGGCCGACGGCACGCTGTATTCGGCCCAGGCGGTCGAGCTCCAGGCTGCGGGCCGCTGTCCGGGTTGCAACGGCGCGATGACCCTGGCCGGGCACCGGGTGATCCAGTGCCCGCACTGCGAGACCCAGGTGTTTCTTTAAGTCACCGGGTTCCACGGCCTCGAAGGCTGGCGGGTCCAACCCCACACAAGCCGGTAGCGCGCCGGGCACCCGCTGGTGTCCATAGGGCCGTGAACGCGACGGGAAGGACCATGCTGCTCGACACCTTTAAGAAGGCCCTGGCCGCCCTGGGCATCTTCATCGCGTTCTTCGGCGTGAGCGGCAACGCCCTCGCCGACGACGGCCGCGAGCTCTACATCGACCCGTCGGTCGGACTCTGGAGCGTGACCGAGCAGAACCAGCTGGACCCCGTGGTCCGGGCCGGTGGGGCCGTCGGCTTCACCTACGACGTGGGCGAGAACCTGAACGGTCGCACCCGGGTCGAAGGCACCTGGCTCCAGTCCCTGGACGGGGACGGCCGCGACGTGCGGGTCGGCACCTTTGTGGGCTGGCGCAACCCGGCGGGTGGCTTCGAGATCGGCCTGGACCTGTTCCAGAACCGGTACAGCCTGCGGGACCTGAAGCTCCACGACAGCCTGGGCATCGAGCTGCCGATTCGGATGTACGTGGGTCCCGAGATCATCCACGGCATCGTGGGCGTGTCGCCTGCCCTGTTGCAGCACCCCGAGCGTCGGGTGGACTGGCAGGACGCGACGCTGCTGGGCGGCTTTGGCCACGAGTTCGGCTGGCAGGTCGGTGTCGGCAGCCAGATCCGCAAGACCCGCGTGGCCGTGACCTACAGTCGTCGGCAGGTGGCGGGCGATGTGATCGAAGGACTGAACGTGGCGGTTGGGCGGTAGGCGGTCGGGTCTTCCACGCGGAGAGGAGCTCTTCCGAGGCATGATCCGGCATGCCCCCGTGGGCGTAGTGAGTGACATGACCTCGCCCTTGACCCTCCTGTTCCTGCTGGCCTGTGGTGGAGACGCCGTCAGCGACCTCGGCGACTCTGCGGACACGGGCACAGCCGTGACCCACGACACGGCATCGGACGCCCCGGCGCCGGTGCCGACCGAGATCTCGGCCGAGGTGTCCCCGTACGTGGGCACTGTGGTCCGGGTGCGCTGGACCATCGATGGGCCCGGCACCAGCCAGGTCCTGTGGGACGGGGGCGAGAGCGCCGTGCTCGACAACAGCATTGGGGACGCCGAGGTGCTGCTGGTGGGGCTTGACCCGGATGCGCTCCTGTCGCTCTGGGTCCGCAGCCAGCATGGGGACGACGCCGTGGACAGCGAGCCCTTCGAGGTCACCACCGGCGCCCTGCCTCAGGGCCTTCCCACCCTGGAGGTCGACTTGCTGGCCGAGGGGGCCGACGACGGCTGGGTGCTCGGGAGTACCCAGGGTGCGAGCCCGGCGGTGTTCGTGATGGATCGGGACGGCCGCATCGTGTGGTGGCACGTCGACGACACCCTCTACGGGGACTTCGCGCCCACCGAGGACGGGCTGGTCTTCCTGGGGTCCAACCCCGCTGGCCGGACCCTCCACACAATCTCCTGGTGGGGCGAGACGGTCTCGAGCGTCACCCTCAAGGACGCCCACCATGCTTTTGGCCTGCACGACGATGGCTCGGTGTCCTTCATCGCCACCGACAAGCGGGCCTGGGACACCTACGATCGGGTCGCGGGCGACGCGATCCGGCACCTGGCAGTCGACGGCGACATCACCGAGACCTGGAACGTCTGGGACTACCTGGAGCCCGTGCCTGCCAGCAACTGGGACTCGCCCTACTACAGCGACGCCGAGGACTGGACCCATGCCAACGGCCTCGACGTGGACCCCACCGACGAGACCGCGTTGATCACGCTGACCAACGTGGACGCCTTGGCGTTGGTGGACCTGCAGACGGGTGCCTTGCTGGAGGGCAGCGAGCTGTTGGGGGGCACCTGGGCCACGGCGGCCGGTGAGGCCTTGGACTTTCCCCACGACGTGCATCGGCTCGACGCGGACACCCTGTTGATGACCACCGCTGTGGACGGCGAGACCGTCGCCGCCGAGTACGCCCACGTGGACGGTGTGTGGTCCCGGACCTGGCAGCACGGCTCGATCGAGCCGGTGAGCAGCAGCGCCGGGGGGTCGGTCGACCGGCTGGCGAGTGGAAACACTCTGATCGGCTGGGGTCGGAGCAGCGCGGTCGAAGAGGTGACGGCTGACGGCGATGTGGTGTGGCACGGCACCTTCTTGCGGGGTGCGGCGCTGGGCGGCTTCGAGGGCATCGACGTGGGGCCCTGGGCGACGCGCTGATCGAGTGTCGGCCATTGCGCCGTCTGGCGCGGTGCCTTCGCCGATGTGGCGCAGATCCGTGCCATTGCGCGGTCTGGCGCGGTGCCTTCGCCGATGTGGCCGATCCCCGACCGCCCCCCAACCCTCGGTCAGCGCCAGGGCTCGTCCCGATGCCTCCCGTCGTCGGTCCACACGCGACGACGACCCAGCGCCAGCACGCCGGCCAACAGGGCCACCAACCCGCCGGCCGCACCCCCGCTCCCACACCCCCAGCCCCCCTGGGTCCACTCGCCACCTCCGATCGGATCGGCGATCCGACCCCCGCCGGTGTCCCCCTCACCGGCCTGGTCCACGACCGCTTCGATCGTCACATCGTCCAAGTTCCAGCCGCAGTGCTCGACACGGCCATCAGACCGTCCCATCGTCCAGCGCAGCCAGACCTGGGGCGCGTCATCGGCCCACGCCGACAGGTCCAGCGCGACTTCGGTCCAGGCCCCGTCGTCCACCTCGCCGTCTGCGGTCCACAGGGTCTCCCACTGCTCGCCGTCGGTGCTGAGCGCGACCTGGGCGAAGTCGTAGGGCGCACCCTCGACGCCCAGCCAGCGCCAATACCGCAGCGCCACGCTGCGCAACCCGCGCATGTCCAGAGGCCCCAGGGTCGCGTGCTCCGGGGCCATCTCGTCCGGGTAGGCCCCCGCCAGGTCGTAGCCGAGCACGGCGCTGCCCGTGTGCCCCGAGCTCGGGTCCGGCGAGCCGTCCGGCGCCGACCGACCCAAGGGCTCGCCCCACTCCCAGCCGCCCTCCAGGTTCCAGCCGGGATCGCTGTCCATGGGCCACGACCAGACCACCGTCGGCACGCCGACCTGGAGCGTGATCGTGCGCAGGACCTCGGTGCCCCCATCCAGATCACTGAACAACACGGTGCCCGTGTAGACACCCAGCGCCAGGTCCCGCGCAGCACGGGCCACGTCGACGGTCACCTCCTGGGTGCTGTTTGGCCGCAGGGTGCCGCCGTCGACGTCGACCTGGAGCCAGGACACGTCGACCTGGGCGGTCCAGTCCACGCTCTGGCCGCCGCTGTTCTCCAAGGTCCACGTCCAACGCTCCGGCAGGAATTCCCCACCCCGGGGACCCTGGCTCGCCACGTCGCCGTCGGGCGTGACGGTCAGACCACCCAGCCACGGTGCCAGGGTGTCGAGGGTCTCCTGGCCGGTGCCCAGGGGATCCAGGTGGTCCCGCAGGCGGCTGCCGCTGCTGCCACCCCCGTCCCACGACGCGGCCAGGGCGCCGTACCAGTCCGAGCTGCTGTTGTTGCAGCTGGCCGAACCCCCGTGGAGCTGGCCGATGACCTGGTGGTCCTGGTTGAACAGGGGGCTGCCCGAGCTCCCGCCCTCGGTGGTGCCGTCGTCCCAGGACTTGACCCGCACGTGGGAGCTGTCCCCTGGACTGCTGGAGCCGGAGTAGCTGGTCACGGCCGTGGGCCGATCGCTGAAGCTGATGGCCTTCTCGTCGGTGCTCGGGTGGTGAATCCCCACCGAGCTCGAAGCGTCGTCGCCCGAGTGATCCCAGCCGGCATAGGCCACCTCCCAGTCCGGATCGGGCAGCGCGTCCAGCTCGATCAGGTCGAAGTCGCTGCGCCGGTCGTCGGCCAGGCGGCTGCCTCCGGACTGCCAGTCGTCGTAGCGCCCGCCGTTCTGCTGGCCGCAGCTGGGGCTCTCGTAGTTCCAGTACACCACCAGGGATCGGGTGCTGAGGCCACAGTGGGACGCGGTCTGGAACAGCGGCCGCTGGTCCTGGGCGGTGTTGTTCACCATGAAGCCGGTGCACCAGGTGCTGCCCTGGCTGCCATAGACCGCCACGCTGGCGATCTCGCCCCGCCAGGGGTCTCCCTCCGGACAGGCCACGTCCACGTTGCAGCTGCCGGACTTGTCCTCGGCGGCGCCGAAGCCCTTGTAGCCGACACCGACCTGGGCCAGGACCAGGGCCAGCTCCTCCCGGGCGCTGGGGGGGACCCAGGCCTCGAGCAGGGCCTCGTCTGTCCGGAGCACGGGGGTCCAGAACTCGCCGTGAGGCTTGTTGTCTGCGGCCGTCAGGGGTCGTGAGAGGGCGTCGTGTCCGGCCGCGTCGACGATGAGCAGCCGCGCGTCCGCGGGCAGGTGGAAGCGTCCGAAGCCGAAGTTCAGGTGGTCGGCGCCCGCTGCGGTGACCCGGGCCCGCCACAGCCATGAGCCGTCGGCGAGCTGGTGCCAGGCGCCATCGGTCTCGGCGTCCAGGGTCACGGCCCGGGGATCGGCGAAGCGATCGGGCAGCCCGTCGGCCACCCGCCGCGCGTCTTCTGCATACAGCCGTGCGCGATCCGGGCCAGCCAGCACCAGCGCTGGCACGTTCTCCAGGTCGTCCAGCAGAGGCCCCACGGGGGCCTGAAGGCCTTGGGCCCAGGCGGTCGACGACAGGAGCAGCAGCGGGATCATGGGGTGCCCAACAACGTCCCATGGGAGTCGTCAGGGACCTGTCCAAGGGGTGTCGAGAGGATGTGGAGGGATAGGCAGCCCCCCATGTGGACCCTGCTGCTTCCCCTCGCCCTCGCCGCCAAGCCCGTCGACCTGGTCGTGGTCGGCGACGTTCTCACCCCCCACGGCCCGGTCGCCGGGGCGGTCGTGGTCCACGACGCCACCATCCAGAGCGTGGAGAAGAAGGCCCCCCGCAAGGCCACCCAGGTGCTCCACGCCGAGCTGATCACCGCGGGTCTGGTCGACGCGCACGCACACCCCGCCAGCCTGGGCCGCGCCCTGGTGACCCTGGACCTGGGGGGGACCACGTCCCTGGACGACGTGCTCGCCCGGGTCCGGACCGCCGCCGCCGAAGGCACCGGCTGGCTCATCGGACGGGGCTGGGACCAGGACGACTGGCCGGACACCGCCTGGCCGACCGCCGCGGCCCTGGACGCGGTGACCGGGGACCGGCCCACGGTGCTCTACCGGGTCGACGGCCACGCGCTCTGGGCCAACACCGCGGCCTTTACCGCCGGCGGGGTCCAGGCGGCCTGGCCGGATCCCCCTGGGGGCCAGGCCATCCGCGGCGACGACGGGACTCCGACCGGCGTGCTGATCGACGAGGCGATGGGCTGGATCCCGATCGGGACAATCGTTGACGGGGGGCTCGTGTGGCAGGCGGAGTAGGGTCCGAGCTGTGCGCATTGCCCTGATCTCCGATCTGCACGCCAATCCCCTCGCCCTCCAGGCGGTGCTCGATGCCCTCGCGGACCAGGCCATCGATCAGCTGATCTGTCTCGGCGACGTGGCGACCCTTGGGCCCGAGCCTCGACCGGTGCTGGCGATGCTGCGGTCCCTCGGCTGTCCTTGCATCCTGGGCAACCACGACGCCTTCCTGCTCGAGCCCGAGCTGATCCACAGCTACACCGAGGCCCCCGAGGTGGTCGAGGCCGTGGACTGGTGCCAGACCCAGCTCAACGACGGCGACCGGGCCTTCCTGGAGACTTTCCTGCCCCGGCTGCGCGTCCCGCTGCCGGGGGGCCGCGAGCTGCTGGTGTTCCACGGCTCACCCCGCAGCCACATGGAGGACCTGCTCGAGAGCACCGACGACCAGGTCCTGGACACCGCCCTGGACGGCCACCACGCCGACGTGCTCGCGGGGGGTCACACCCACCTGCAGCTGGTCCGGGAGCACCGGGGAATGCTCCTGGTGAACCCCGGCAGCCTGGGCCTGCCTTTTGCCGCCTTCGTGTCCGGCCGGGCGCCGGACATCCTGCCCCGTGCCGACTACGGGATCGTGGTGGCCGACGCCGACGGCGTGCGCTTCGAGACCCACTCCCTGGACCTGGACCCCGACGCCCTGATCGCCCAGCTGGGCTCGGACTACCCCCTGCGGGACTACGTCGCGGACTGCTACCGGTCGAACCAGAAGTCGTAGAGCACGGTCTCGTCCCAGTCCACCGAGACCACGTGGCCCTGGCCGGTGAATTCCGCGTAGGTCGCGTCCAGGCCCTCGGCGACCATGGCGTCGTGCACCCGGTTGACCTCGGAGAGCCAGCCGGTGTCGTCCGAGCCCACGCCGTTGTAGATGCGCATGCCCGCCAGGGGTGTCGCCAGGTCGCCCTGGGACCACGAGCTGGGCACGCCGGGCACGCCCATCAGGGTGGCAAAGGCACCGGAGCCCTCCAGCGCGATGTCAAAGGCCAGGATGCCACCGTTCGAGGTCCCGGCCAGGTGCACGCCGTCCGGGTCGCCGCCGTAGCAGGCCACGACCTCGTCCCGGATCTCCGTGATGCGATCGGGATCGCTGGACAGGGACCCCGAGGCTGCCCAGGGCAGCACGGCGCGGACCTCGGCGATGCCGTCGCCCATGGTGAAGAACAGGTCCCAGCTCGCCTGGGCGCTCCCCTGGTCGCCCTGGCCCCCGCCTAGGAAGATCACCGTCGGCGTGGTGCTGGTGGTCTCGATGGGGTGGGAGATGAAGTACGGCGCCCCCGGGTGGTCCGTCGTGATCTCCTGCAGGACCCCTTCGAGGGGCTCCTGGCACCACTCGGGGGGCGGGACCGGCTCCGTGGTCGCCGTGTCGGTGGGAGGGGTGCCGCTGTCGGTGGTCGTGGGCACGTCGGGGTCGCAGGCCAGCAGGGAGAGCAGCAGGGTCATGCCAGGACCATACAGTGCTACGTTGCCGCACCCTCGCGGAGACGCCCATGAGCTGGACCCCCTTGATGCTGCTCGCCTTGGCCTGCAACGGCAACGGCACCGCCGACACCGGCGACTCCGTGCCGCCGGATCCAGTCGACGAGGACAACGACGGCTACTTCGCTCCCGGCCTGGACTGCGACGACTCCGACCCGGCGGTGAATCCCGTCGCGACCGAGATCTGCGACGGCAAGGACAACAACTGCGACGGCGACGTCGACCTGAACGCCCAGGACGGGGTCGACTTCTACGCCGACGTCGACCAGGACGGCTACGGAGACCGGGCCACCAAGCAGAACGCCTGCGAGGCCCCCGACGGGTACGTCGACGACGACACCGACTGCGACGACACCAGCGACCAGGCCTTCCCCGGCGGGATCGAGGTCTGCGACGACCTGGACAACGACTGCGACTACGTGGCGGACAACCCGTTCTTCACCGACGACCTGGACCGGCTGCTCGAGGACGACGAGCTCACCACCAACGCCAACGCCAGCCAGATCGTGGGCGTCGACGACGGCTACCTGAAGCTCACCACCTCGGCCGCAGCCCAGGTCGGCACGGCCTGGATTCCCACCGCCATCCCCGGCGACGTCTTCTACGCCCGCTTCACCGCCGAGATCGGCGGCGGAGACGGCGGCGAAGGCATGGCCTTTGGCTTCTTGAGCGAGACCGATCCGACCAGCGTGGGCGCCAACAACGACGGGCTTGGCGTCGGTGGACTGGCCGGGTACGCGATCGAGCTGGACATGGTCAAGAACGGCAACGACACCGCCGACGACCTGATCGCAATCGTGCAGACCGACTGGCTGGACAACGAAGAGCTGCAGATCCTGGAGCTGGCAGCGGGCAGTGCCCCCGACCTCCAGGACGTCGGGCCGGTCAAGGTCGAGGTCTTCGTGGACAACGGCACCGTGACCGTCACGATCGACGACGCCGAGATCGTGAGCACCACCATCGCCGACTACGACCTGGGCGAAGCGATGGTCGGTTTCACCGCCAGCACGGGCACCCTGACCAACGAGCACCTGGTCGACGACGTGTACATCGGCTGTCCGTCGCGGGCGGACTGAGGCCAGGGTGGACTGAGAGCGCCGCTCAGCCCTCCTCGCAGCACCACGCGGCGGCCATCTCCTCCAGGTAGAGGGCGCGGCCGTGCTCCCGGTACAGCTCGGCCAGGCGGAGCATCAGCTCGGCCCGGGCTTCGCCCTGGATGGCTGGGCTCTCCAGCAGCTTCTCGGCGGCGGCGATCTCGGCCAGGAGGTGGTCCTGGGCGTTGTCCGAAGGGGTGGCAGCTGGGGCCGGCTGTACCGCCCTTGGGCCGGGTGCACAGGCGGCGGAGAGCAACAAGAGGATGAGGGGCTGGAGGGACATCGCGGGCTCCGGGCTCTGCAAGCACTACCGGCCACCCCGAGCCCTCGTTTCGCGCCTACTCGACCCGCAAGGTCTCGTGGGCGCATCCGGGTGCGACGCAGTCGTCTCCGACCCCGCCCGTGGCCTGGAAGGTCCACGTGCCCGGCACGTCGAACTCCCACGCCACCAGACCGTCATCGGTGGTGACCTGGCGCGGCTCGGGCGACGCGCTCACCGTCGCGATGGACACAGGGCCGGCGGGCCCCACGGCGAGCAGCCGGACGGGACCCTGCTCGGCCCGACTCACCCGGAACAGCACCCGGTCACCCAGGCGGTAGGTGGCCCCTGGCGCGGCGACCAGAGCCTCGCCGTCCCGCTCGATGGCGAGCTGCAGGCCCACCGCCGGCGCGGTCTCGGTGCCGCGCACCCGCGTGCTCGGCTGTTCGTCCACGACGGTCTCCACCGAGTCCGTCGCCCCCCGCCCCAGCACCAGCACCAGGACGGCCAGGGCCAGGGCGGGTCCCACGACCCAGCGGCGGCGCCACCAGGGCACGGGATCCGGCCCCCAGGCCGGCGCCACCTCGGGCGCGGGCGGGGTGTCCAGGGCGCGGACCAGGTCGTCGATCTCAGGCATGACCCAGCTCCTGCTTGAGCGTCTTGCGGGCGCGATTCAGCCGCATCCGGACGGCACCCGAGCGCATGCCCAGGATCTCTCCCACCTCGGTGGCGTTGAAGCCTTCGATGACCAGCAACAGGATGCGCCGGTCCTTGGCGTTCAGGCCGTGCAGGGCCGAGACCAGCAGGTCCCGGGTCGCGGTGGGGTCGGTCAGCTCGCCGACCACCTCGCCCTTGAGCTCTGTGTAGCGGCTGTCGGGCTTGCGGGCGTCGTGGCCCGCGTTGGCGGCGATCCGGTAGACCCACGCCTTGAAGGGGCGGCCGTGCTGGTACTTGCGCCGGTGGCGGTGCACTCGAATGAAGGTCTCCTGGAGCGCGTCCTCGGCCTGGGAGCGCGAGCCGGTGCGGCGCACCAGGAAGCGGATCAGGGGATCCTTCCAGCGCGCATACAGCACCTCGAAGGCCCGTCTGTCTTCGTGTTGGACCCGCTGCATCAGCTCCTCGTCGCTCAGGAGGCCCCTCTCGTCTTGGGAAGGCACGTGGACGTCTGGACCTGCTACTGCGGGGGGCGGGCGAAGTGTCACACGCCCGGCGTGGGCTCACCGTTCAGGAGCTCCTGACTTCCCCCGATTAGACCAGGGTCATGCGACGTCGTCTCATCGGTGCCCTGATCGCGGTCGGGCTGGGCGTCCACACGTCGGCGCTGGCCGCCCGCGGGCCGTCGCTCCAAGGGCTCTGTGACCCGGCCGCGCCCCAGCCGGCCTTTGCCCAGGACGACGCGTTTCGGGTGCTGCTGACCCGCATGGCCGGGCCGGCAGAGTCGGTCCGAACCGCCCAGGACCAGTGGCTGCCCGGGGAACAGGGCAGGGTTCGCCAGATCGGCATGGCGGGTAGCGATGCCCTTCGCGGCTCCGCGGACTCGCTGCCGGGCCACCAGGCGCTCCAGTGGCAGCGCACCGCGTGCTTCGTCCAGGGGCCGGGTGCCGCGGGTGCGCTGGGTCGCGCCGCAGGGGCCCACGTCGTGATCTGGGGCCAGGCGGCCTGTGCACCGGGAGACGAGCTGGAGCTGGGCTGTGCCCGCTCGGGGCGGATCGGCGAGCTGCGGGCCGGGGTCACGGTGCTCGCCGAGCTCCCCCAGGCCCGCCCGCCCGAAGCCGGGTGGCGCCCGGTCCCCTTGCCCCACCCGGTCAACTGGGGCGTGCCGGTCCGGGACCTCGACGGGGGACAGGCGCTCTTGAACCTGGTCCAGGGGCTCGAGCGGCTCCAGCAAGGGGCACCGGCCAGCGCGGCGCTCCTGTTCGAGCGGGCTGGCTCCCAGGCCTCGGGGCTCCAGGTCGAGGCGCTCCTGTTGGCTGGCGACACCCAGGGCGCGCGAGAGGTGGCCGAGCTGGAGCTGGCCCGGTCCGAGCGCATCGGTGGCCCCCGACACGCCCGGGCCCTGGTGTCGATGGCCGGTGTGCACTGGTTCCGGGAGCGGCAGCCGATGGCTCGCCAGGCGCTGGACCAGGCGGTCCAGGTCGCCAAGGCCGCTGGAGACCGGCACGTGGCGGCCTATGCCACGCTTCAGCTGGGGCTTTTGGACGAACAGGTCGGGGACCAGGCCGGCGCTGAGTCCGCCTATGCGTCCCTGGTGGACCACACCTTCCTGAGCCACGACCGGGAGCTCCGGGCCGAGGTCCAGGCCGGACTGGGCCGGACCCGTCAGGCCCAGGGTCGGTTCGTCGCCGCTCACGACGCGTGGCTGCTGGCGCTCCCGGCCTACCAGGACGCCGCGGATCCCTGGGCCCTGGCGGTGGTGTTCGATGGCCTGGCGAGCACAGGCGGTCGGTTCGAGCAGGCCCGACGGGCGGGCTGGCTGACCCAGTCCCGGGACCTGTGGCGGGACCTGGGCCAGGACGAGCGCGCGTTGGAGGCGAACCTGGGCCTGGTGGCACTGGCGGCCCAGAGCGAGCGACCGGTGCGGGAGTCCCGGGCGGACTGGGAGGCGCGGCTCTCCGACGCCCTCGCCGCGGGGCGGGGCCTGAGCGCGGTGCTCGTAGGCACGGCCGATCCGGGGCGTGTCGACGGGCTGCACCGGGACCTGGCGAGGATCGCGATGGTCTTGGGCCATGTCGACGAGGCCCGGAGCTGGCTCCAGGTGGCTGGGGCCAGTCCCGGGGAGCAGGCGGTCATCGAGCGCGGACTGGCCGAGGTGCTGCGCGGGCAGGACGGGGCCGCTGCTCTGGCGCTGTACATGGACGCGCTGGCCCACGCGGAACAAGCCGGCCTGCTGCGGGAACAGGCCCGCATCGCCGCCCGCATCGCGGATCTGCAGCGCAAAGTCCTGCGGGACGTCGCCGAGGCTCAGCGTTGGTCCGGGCGCACCCTGGACCTGCACGATCGCGCCCTGGCGGCCGACGACCTGCCCCACGACGCGGCGGAGTGGGCCCGCATCGGCGACGTGGCGATGTTCATCCAGCGGAACGAGCCGGCCCTGGCAGCCTATGAACAGGCCGAGGCGGTGGACCTCGAGGCGGGGCCACCGGACGACCCCCAGCTGCCCTGCAAGGTGGGCTGGGCGCTGTTCGAGCTGGGACGCTACGACCACGCCGTGCTGGCCTATGAGCGGGGGGTGCGCGTGGCCGCGGCCCGAGGCGCCGAAGGACTGGCGAGGAGCTGCAGCGTGGGTGCGCAGCGGGCCCGGGACGCAGCCCGCAGCGTCGACTGAAGGGATTCAATCCGGCTGCAATCGCCCTCAGCGCGGCTCGGCGCCACTCTTGGGTCCTTCCAGGAGCACCCATGGGCCGCGCCGCCGCCTCCCTTCCCCGCCGTCTCGTCGTCCGGGTCTTCGTGGCGCTCGTGTTGCTGGGTGGCCTCTCGACTGCCCAGGCTTCGCCGAACAAGGCCATCTCCCAGACATCGATCAAGCTGGCCGACCTGATCGAGAACGAGCCCGTCTGGCAGGCCCAGGACAGCCACACCTGGACCTGGAGAGAAGAAGACGCCCCGGCCGTCACGCCCGATCCGTCCCAGGCCGACGGCAGCTCCGGTGGACCCGAGTGGCGACCCTGGCGCCACGACTGGACCATCAACCTTGTGTCCGGCGGCGCGAGCACCGGCGTCCAGGGGCCCACCCTTGGGGGCCCGAACAACGGCGTGTCCCTGGGCAAGGCCGATGCCTCCGCGTCGGGCTCCGTGGGCCTCGAGAACCACGGCAGCGACGTGCTGGGGCTCGGCCTGCGGGTCCGGGGCACGGCCAAGGCGTCGTCGAACCTGGTCGATGCCCGGAGCGGTGGCGAGGTCCTGGCCGGCAACGACGACCGCGCCGCGGGCATCGGGGCCCGTCTCAGCGCTTCCCTGGGGGCCGATGCCCGGAGCACCGGTGACGTGCAGCTCAACCGCCGTGGCCTGGGCGCCAAGGGCAAGCTCCAGGCCTTCGTGGGGGCCAAGGCCACCGGCGCGATCCCCGTGAACCTGGTGCTGTGCGGCCTGCAGACCATGGTGGCAGGCACTGCCCAGGTCTCGGCCGGCGCGGGTGCCAAGGGCGACTTCGCGGCCCACTTCGACTGGCGCGCCCTGACCCTGGAGCTCGGCGCGGGTGCGTCGGCGACCCTGGGTCTCGGCGCGGGCCTGGGCGCCAAGGTGCGCATCGACGCGGGGGCGCTGGTGAACGACCCCAAGGCCGTGTGGAAGTGCCTCCAGGATCAGCTGGCCAGCCTGGGGCGGCTGTCCCAGCGTGCGGGGGGGTGGCTCGTGGATCAGGCCCGACGGCTGGCCCCGTTGAAGGCCTCTGACCAGGCCGTGCCCCTCGACGACGTGGTCCAGGACCTGGACGACGTCCTGGGTGGCGTCCTGAGCATCGGCTGTTGACCCGGAGTGGCCGTGGGCCTCAACCTGTCTCCCATGGTCGACGCCCGCATCGGTCCCTTCACGCTGGGCCAGCCCCTCGGCGAGGGCACCTATGGCGAGGTCTGGGAGGGCCGGCACCGCCGGTCCGGAGTCCGGGTCGCCATCAAGTTCCTGCCGTGGCAAGGGGCGGAGGATCCCGGGCTGCGCAGGGCGCTGGAGCGCGAAGCGCGCCTGCTGGCCACCCTGGATCACCCCCACGTGCTCCGGCTCCTCGACTTCGGCCGGGTGGGTCGGCGGGAGAGCCGGGAGCTGGGCGGCCGGTGGCCCCACGGCACGCCGTACCTGGTGCTGGAGTACGTGGGCGGCGGCACCTGCTCGGCCCTGCGCGGTCGGCTGCCTTGGGCCGGGGTGCGAGACGTGCTGTTCCGCGTGCTCGACGCGTTGGCACACGCCCACGCCCGGGGGGTCATCCACCTGGACCTCAAGCCGGCCAACATCCTGCTGGGCGGGCGGGTGGTCGGCGCCGAAGCGAGCGATGGTGTGGACGACCCGGTGGGCCTGGTCAGCGGGCTCAGGCTCGCGGACTTCGGGATCGCCGGCCTGTTCGGGCGCGGGCAGCACCGCCGCTCGTCGGTGGGCACGCCGGCCTACATGGCGCCGGAGCAGTTCCGACAGGCCTGGCGGGACTTCGGGCCCTGGACCGACCTGTACGCCGTCGGATGCACGGCGTGGGCCATGCTCACCGGCCGGGCGCCGTTCCACCCCAAGCGGGGCAAGGCCCTGGCGATGGCCCACGCCTACGAGGATCCCCCGCTCTTCGAGCCCCGCATCGGTGTGCCCGAAGGTCTCGAGGCGTGGCTGCGAGCGCTCCTGGCCAAGGACCCGGCCCGGAGGCCGGCCCGGTGTGCCGAGGCGGCCATGGATCTGGCGTCGCTGGGCGACGCGGCGCCGGGCGGCGCGGCGGACCCGAACTCGGTGGGTCCGGACACGCCGACCCTGCGCGGGTCGGAGCAGCCGACCCAGCTGGAGTCCGAGTGGGGCGGGCCGGTCCCCGAGCTGTCCCTGTCGCCGAGTCCCACCGCCACCCTGGCCGCCGAGAACCTGGGCACGGTGAACACCTGGCGGCGACCCGAGCCCCCGCCCACGCCGCTCAAGGTCGCCGACGCGGGCCTGGGGGTGATCGGGCTTCGGGTCCCCCGACTGGTGGGCCGCGAGGCGGACCAGGACGCGCTGTGGCGCACGCTGTTGCAGGTCCGCCGCGAGGGCGCACCGAGAGCGGTGGTGCTGCGCGGCCCAGGGGGTCGGGGGGTGAGCCGGCTGGCCCGGTGGCTGCAGCACCGGTCCCACGAGCTCGGCATCGCCGACACGATCCGGGCCGCCCACGACCCCGACGAGCCGGATGCCCTGGGCCGGGCGCTGCGGGACTGGCTCCGGGGCTGGGACCTGGATCGACTGGCGCTGGAGCTGCGCATCCACCGTCAGCTGCGGCGCTGGGGCCACGACAAGCCCTGGCTGGCGACCCTGGCGTCGACGGTGCTGGTCCAGGAGCAGACGGCCGCCCGGCCCCGCGATGTCCAGAGCGTGTTGGCCGAGCTGGTAGGGGCGGCGAGCGACAAGCGCACCGCGGTGCTGGTGCTCGACGAGGCCCAGTGGGGCCCCGAGGGTCTGGGGCTGGCCCTGGCGCTGCTCGCGGCGCCCCAGGCCAGGGTCCTGGTGATCGCCGCGGTCCAGGACGACGAGGAGCCCCACGCCCAGGCCGTGCAGGCCCTGGAGGACCTGGTCGGCCACCCGCGGAGCACCGTGCGGGAGATCTCCCCCCTGCGCGAACCCGACGCCCGGCGGCTGGTCGAGGACAGCCTGCTCCTGGAGCCCCTGCTGGCGGCCCGCGCGGTGGGCTTGTCCGGCGGCAGTCCCCGGTTCCTGCTGCAGCTGGTCCAGGACTGGGTCCAGCGGGATCAGCTGGCCCCGACCGCCGAAGGCTTCGTGCTGCGGGAGCCGGACGCCACGGCCCTGCCCGGGGACATGGCGGCGCTGCTGCTCCGGCGCCTGGACCCGGTCGAGTTGGGGGATCCAGGTCCGCTGGAGCTGGCCGCGGCGCTGGGGGCCCGGGTGGACCGAGAGGAGTGGCTCGCGCTGGCGCCCCAGGGCGAGCCCATCGCGACCCGGGCCGTGGCGGCCGGTCTGTGGGAGCCGACCCGGGCCGGGTGGCGCTTCCAGGTCGGGGTCGTGCGCGAGGTCCTGGCCGAGCGGGCGCGGGCCGCCGGCCGGTGGGCCGACCACCACGAGCGCTGTGTCCGGCTGCTCCAGGCCCGTCCGGGAGCCGGCCTGCGGCTCGGGCGCCACCTGCTGGCCGCGGGCGATGCGGGCCGGGCCTTCGAGCTGCTGTACGAGGAGGCCCAGCGGGCCCGTCTGTTCGGCCGTGGCCAGGACGCGCTCCAGCTGGCGGACCAGACGGCCCAGGCCCTCGCCCTGCTCCAGCCGGCGGCCGACGACGAGCGGCTCGGCCAGCAGTTGCTGCTGGAGTGCCGGCTGCTCTGGGACCTGGGCGACGTCGACACCCTGCGGCTGCGTGCCGACCGGATGCTGGATCAGGCCCGCACCCACGGCTGGCGGGTGCTCGAGGGCGAGGCCCTGCGGTGTCGCGCCCTGGCTCGCCGGGCCCGTCGGGACCCGACCTGTGAGACGGACTTCCACGGGGCTCTGGCCGTGTTCGTGGCCGTGGAGGATTCCTGGCGGGCGTCCCGGGTCCAGGGCGACCTGTGCAACCTGTACTGCGTGCTGGGCCGGGCCGATGACGCCGAGCCTCTGGGCAGCCTGGCCGTCCAGGGGGCCCGCAGGCTCGGCGATCGGGAGGGCCTGGCGATGGCCTTGCTGGCCCGCTCCCTGGCCCGGGAGCGTCAGGGCCGGCTGGAGGAGGCTCTGGCCGACGCGGTGGCTGGCCGGGCGGTCACCACCACAGAGGGCGTGCCGCTGTGGGAGATCAATGGCCTGCGCCGCACGTCCGAGGTGCTGGTGGAGCTCGGCCGCGCGAACGAGGCCCGGGCCCAGCTGCTCGAGCTGGTCGACGGGCTCCGGCTGCAGCTCAACCTGGGAGCGCTGGGAAGTGTGCTGAATCGCCTGGGGGACCTGGAGCGGGCCCAGGGCCGACGAGACGCCGCCGAGCGCTGCTACCGCGAGGTCGTGGACATGGGACGGCTGGTCGGGCACAGCCGGCACTTCGCCCGCCTGAACCTGGGGCTCCTGTTGCTCCAGTCGGGTCGTGCGGCCCCGGTCGTCGGGCTGGCGTCGCCGGTCGCGTCCCACGCCGCCGAGATCGGCCACCACTTGCTCGAAGCCTGTGCCCGTTCACTGTTGTGCTGGGCCCACGCGGTCCTGGGGGACGCCGAGGGCTTCGAGTCCGGCCTGGTCCAGGTGGAGGACGCGGTGGCGCGCTTCGGCTTGCCCGACCTGGACCTGGCCATCGCCATGGAGCAGGCCGGGCGTCAGGCGGCGATTCAGCTGGGGCCGGAGCTGGCCGCTCGCGCGCTGGCTGTGGCGGCGAGCACGTATGAGAGACGGGGGGATCGAGCGGCGGCAGAGGGGTGCGTCTCGGATCTCTAGAGACCCCCCACGTCGGCCACCGACCACCAGATGTCCCCATCCCAGCTCAGGTCGTCGTCCCAGGACCCGCCATAGGGGTAGTGGACCCCGTCGCCCCAGACCCCGGTGCCGTACCCGGCGTACCAGTCCCCCGCCGGGTCGTTCACGATCCACCCCGACGCGTCGTACCCCACCAGCACCGCGATGTGGCCCGCGCTGGTCCAGAAGCCGTGCACCACCACCGGCCGCCCAGCGTCCAGGTGGTCCCGCAGGTCGTCCCGGGTGGCCCGGGTGCCGGAGCTGGAGGCCAGGCCCTCCCAGCTGTAGAGCTGGGCCAGGCCGCTCGGCGACTGGGCCTGGGACTTGCCGTAGACCAGGTAGAGCTCGTCGGGCGTCACAAAGCCCGTGCCGTACCAGCTCCCCAGGAGCATCGCCGCCGAGGTCACTCCACAGGTGCCGCTGGGCTCGTAGCGGTTGTCGTACTGGTAGAAGTAGGGCACGGCGAGGAAGCCGTCGGCTGCGGGCTCGGCGCTGGGCTCAGCGGTGCCTTCGCCCCCGTTTGTGACCGTGATGGTCAGGGTGTCCGTGGTGATGGCATTGCCCAGACTGTCCAGCCCGGTCAGTGTGACGACTCGCGGCGTGCCGGTGCCGGTGAAGGTGTAGGTCAGCGTGTCGCTGTCCCTCGGATTCCACGGGTCGCCCAGGCTCCAGCCGTCGGCGTCCAGGTGCACCGAGTGCACCGCTTCGGCGTGGACCTGGAACGTGACCGGGTTGGGCACGGTCGTGCCGTCAGCTGGGGACACGACCTGGACCCGGGCGGCCCGCCAGGGGTAGAGCGCGTCCGCGTGGTCGCCTTCGACGGCCGGGATGGGGGTCTCGAAGGCGGGACTGCAGGCCAGAAGGAAGAGCCAGCTCATGGGGTCGCTCCGGTGTCTGACCCAAGGCCTATGGCCCCGACACCGGCGTCGGACTGTTGAACTTGTGACAATCGACCAGCGCGTAGCCGACCCCGTAGCAGGTGAGCAGGAAGCGCGGTCGCGAGGGGTCGGGCTCGAGCTTCTTGCGCACCCGGCGCACGGTGGTGTCGATGGTCCGGGTCAGGGCGTAGGGGCTGTAGCCCCAGACCTCTCGGAGCAGGTCTTGTCGGGAGACCGGCTGGCCGCCGTGGCGTGCGAGGCACTCGAGCAGTCGGATCTCCGTCGGCGTGAACCGGGTCTCGGGGTCGGGCACGGCAGGCCTCGGGTGCGCCCCAGTGTCCGGCGTCCCGGGACCTGCCCCGATTGCAGGGGGATTGAACGCGGTGCGGTAGAACGGGGGCATGCGCCCGACCGGTCCGCCCGCCGACGCCCCGGACCAGAGCGAGCTCTCGGTCACCCACGAGATCGCGGGCAGCTGGTTTCTGGAGGTCGGCGACGACGAGGCGCTCACGGTGGCCGGTCGCGGGCTGGTGATCGGGCGGGACCCCAGCTGCGACCTGGTTCTCACCGATCGGACCGCCAGCCAGCGGCAGGCGGTGGTGTTGCCGATGGGCCCGCGGCTCGAGGTGCTCGCCCTGGGCCGCAACCCGACCCTGGTCGACGGCGAGCGCGTCCAGACCCGGGCCTGGCTGACCCCCGGCCAGGTGCTCGAAGTCCCCGGCCTGCGCCTGCGCGTCGGGCGCATCGGCGGGGTCTCCGGGACCCGGCGCCGGTGGCTGGTGCGCGCCCCCGAGGGCTCCTATGGCCTGCGCCAGCTTCCGATGTCCCTGGGCGGGGGCACCACGGACAGCGTGCAGCTCTTCGGCTGGCCCCCAGGTGCCCTGCACTTCCGGCTCCAGGACGGCCTGCTGGTGTTCGAGACCGGGGTGGCGCTGCAGCACGGCAGCCGCGAGGTCCCCGCCGGCGCCGTCGAGGTCGCGTCGCCTGGCGATGCCTTCACGGTGGCGGTGTGCACGGTCCACCTCCACCGGGAGCGGGTCTCCCAGAGCGGCGGGACCGAGCTGGTCGAGGCGTCCGGACGCCCCTTGGCCGCGCGCTTCGAGTTCATGGCCCGCGGTGGCGCCCTGACCGTCGACTACGGCGCAGGAGCGCCCATCCGAGTGGAGCTGCCCGAGCTCCGGGCCCGGTTGGTGGCGGCCCTGCTGAGCCCGCCCCGGGGCTACACCCCCGGCGAGTACCTGCCCGACGACATCCTGATCCCGGCCATCTGGTCCGGCAATGCCGCGCGCACGCGCACCGACCTGAACGTGCTCCTGCACCACACCCGCAAGGCCCTGGTCCGGGCCGGTCTGAACCCGGCCCAAGTGCTGTCGCGGGCCAAGACCGGCGGGTCGACCTGTTTCCTGCTGGCCCCGGACGCCCAGGTCGAGGTGGTCTAGCTGTGGGCGCTTGGTCGACCAGATCGGCCTGAGGCGGACGTCGGCGCTTTCATGTTTCCTCCACGGGTGTCGTCGTCGGGCGTCGAGGCGGACAGGGTGCCAATTGGGGCGATTTCTGTGTCGGGACCCGGGTCGGGAGGGTCGCGAGAGAACGAAACAGGGGTCAGGAACCTTTTGTTAAGCATTATGAGAACAGGCATAGACTATTATGAATAGCCAATCTGTATCCGGGGCATGACGCCGGGTTGGGTGGCGTAGGCGAGCTATGAGCCCGGTGCGCGGTGCGCACGGTCACCGGCCCTCCGAGGCTGGCGCAACGGCGCCGCCGGTCAGGCGGTCGCCACGGCGCGTCGTGGATGCTTGAAGAGCTTCAGGAGGTGGTAGGCCATGCAGACGAGGTCCCACTCCTGCGCCACAGGCCCGGCCCGAACGCGACAACCGCCGCACAGGTTCCGCCCGAACGCGACAAATGGCCCTGCGAGCACGCCTTAAGAGCCCGATCAGGCCGTCGCAGGGCCTTGCAGACCTCGACGAGCGGGCTCTCGGACCCGATCTGTCGCGTTCAGGTGGGACCTATGCGGCGCCTGTCGCGTTGAGGTGGGACCTGTGTGGCCATTCACGTGCTCCCGGTGCAGCAGGTACGCCAGCGGGCTGATCGAGCCCACAAATGGCGTCGCGATCAGGTAGGGCCAGACGTTGATGCCCAGGCGCTGGGCGTCCCGGCGCAGCCCTCCCCAGGCGATGGTGATCGCGATGCACAGGTCCAAGAAGACCTGGCTGCCCCAGCGGCCCTCGAAGGCGATGTCCAGGAAGCCCCAGTAGCCCTGGTCGAGGGAGATCCAGGTGGACCAGCCGGTGAACGCGATGAGGACGGCTGCGAGGACGACAGTGCGGGTCATGGGCACCTCCTGGACCCAAGATGCTCCCCCGACGTCATGCAGGCCATGACCTCACAGGTCATGTTCGTCGGGAAGTATGGGACTAAGAGGGGGTCATGCAGCCCTTTGGACCCCTCCTGAAGCAGTGGCGTGGCCAGCGCCGCATGAGCCAACTGGCCCTGTGCGAAGCCGCCGAGGTCTCCACCCGACACCTGTCCTGCCTGGAGAACGGCAAGGCGGCGCCCAGCCGGCAGATGGTCCTGGTGCTGGGTTCCGCCCTGGACCTGCCGCTGCGAGACCGCAACGACCTGCTCCAGGCGGCCGGCTTCACAGCGGCCTATGGCGCCCGGGACCTGGAGGGCCCGGAGATGGCCGCGGTCCGCGAGGCCCTGGACTTCGTGCTGGCGCGCTTCGAGCCCAACCCGGCGCTGGTGGTCGACACCGCCTACCGCACCCTGGCCATGAACACCGCGGCGGCCAGGCTCTCGGCCGTGTTCCTGGACCCGGACCCCGAGCTGGCGGCCATCGCCGACAACGCCATGCACGTGCTCTTCCACCCCAAGGGGCTGCGGCGCTGGATCGTGAACTGGGACCGGATCGGCGCCATGACCCTGGACCGGATGCAGCGCGAGGCCCTGCGGGACCCCCAGGTGAGCGGGGCCCTGCTGGCTGAGATCCAGCGCTACCCGGACCTGCCGGAGCCCGCGGCCCTCCCCGGGACCGACGTGCTCGTGCCGATCCACCTGGCCCGCGGCGAGCTGTCCCTGCGCTTCGCCCTGCTGCTGACGACCCTGGGCTCGGCGGTCGACGTGACGGCCCAGGAGCTGACTGTCGAGACCTACTTTCCGCTGGACGAGGCCACCGCGGAGTGGCTGTCGACGTAGCGGCGGAGCAGCTCGGTGTGCACGACCACGTCCCGCGCCTCGGGGTCGCGGCCCACGCCGATGAGGGACTGGGCGAGCTGGTCCCCGGTCAGGGAGCTGTAGCGATCCCGCAGGGTTCGGGCCCCGAACAGGCCCAGCACTGCCAGGGCGCCGTCGCCGAGCACCGCCCCGACCCGCTCTCCGAGCCGGTCTTCGTCCCGGTCCGGTCCGGTGATGAAGGAGGGCCGGGCCGCGATCCACGGCAGCACGCCGTGGTCCAGAGCCCGCTCGACCTCGGCCCTGGCCAGCAGGTAGCGGTTGTTCCGGGGCTTGTCGGCGCCGATCGACGACAGGTAGACGAACACGGGGCGACTCGGTGCAGCGCTGGCGGCCTGGAGCAGCATCAGGGTCAGGTCCCGATCGACGTGCTCATAGGTGGCGCTGGGCTCGTGCTTCTTCTGGCGGGACGCCGTGGTGCCCAGCAGGGCGTAGACGTGGGTCGGCGTGTGGCGAGCCAGGGCGGCGGTGAGGGCGAGGGGCTCCCAGGGGGTCGTGTCCACCGTGGCGCCCATCGCCTCGAACCTGGGCTTCCAGGTCTCCAGGCTCCGGGACGAGGGCCGAATGTGCGCCACGACCGTGTCGCCGGCGGCGGCCAGTCTCTCCACGACGTTGCGCCCGGTGTACCCGGTGGCTCCCGCGACAAAGGCCCGCATCTGTGCTCCCGGACCAACACCCGGGGGCAGTCTACCGCCGAAGGCTCCGGTCAGCGCTTCCGGGGCTTGGCCCGGTCCGTCGGGGTCGCGGTCCAGGGGTCTTCGGGCCAGGGGTGTCGGGGGTAGCGGCCCCGCAGCTCCTTGCGGACCTGGGGCCAGGTGTGGGTCCAGAAGCTCTTCAGATCGGCCGTCACCTGGACCGGTCGCTGGCTGGGCGCCAGCAGCTCGATGACGACTGGGATCTGCCCTTCGGCCACCCGGGGCGACGTGCGCCAGCCGAAGCACTGCTGGATGCGGGCGGACAGCACCGGGGACTCGCCGGGCACGTAGCGGAGCCGGCGGGACGTGCCGCTCGGCAGGGTCAGGGACGCCGGGGCCAGGGTGTCCAGGGCCTGGCGCTGGGACCAATCCAGCTGGCCCTGCAGCGCCGCGCACAGGTTGCGCGCGTGGAGGTCCTTGAAGCTGCGCAGGCCGTCGCAGAGCCCGGGCAGCAGGGCCGCCCAGTCCGGGTCCGGCAGCCCCAGCTCGGGCCGCCACTGGCGCAGGCAGGCGATGCGGGCCTGGAGCTCTTGGGCCTCCTTGCTCGGCGCCAGAGCCCTGGCGGGGTCGGCCCGGGCCGCCTGGAGCAGGAGCGCCGCTGCCTTGTCAGGAGCCGCCGCCGCTGTGCGTGTGCTCAGCACGATGGCACCCACCCGGTTCTCGATCCGTCCCCGGGCGGCCTGGGCCTCCGGGTCCCACACGGTCTCCTGGATCCGGTCGACCGACAGCCAGTCGGGGTCAAGGTCGATGGCCGCCCGGACCCGATGGACCTGGCGCACGCCCTTCCTTCCGGCGGTGATGACCACCGCCACGAACCACTCGCCGACGCCCTCGGGGACCACCACGCCGACGCCGCTGGCCAGGAGGGCCCGTGGATCGCCGGGGCTCCGCCTGCGGCCGATCCGACCCGGAAAACCGGCCATCAGCGCCGTCGCGAGCCCGCGGGAACCACCGCCGGAGACCTGGGGCGGACCCAACACGCGCTCGGCTGCCCGCACGAGCTGGTCCCGGGTGGCCCGGACCTGTGCGTGGGCGGAGCGGTTCACCCGGCGGGAAGGCCGGGCCACCTCGTCCAGTCGGACCTCGAGGGACCCGCTGTCGTCGTCGGGCCTCAGGTCCCGCTCGCTGGCCAGTGCCGCTGCAGTCGCAGCCAGAGCCAGGCAGCCGCCTCGGTGGCCTGCGGCGACCACCCGGCCCAGGCGTGGGGCCACGGGCAGAGCGGCCAGGAGCTGGCCCAGCGCGGTCAGTCCGTCGTCCTCCCGCAGCGCCCCGAGCTCGTCCAGCGTGGCCAGGGCCTGCGCCAGGTGCGCCGAGGGCGGCGGCTCGAACCACCGAAAGGCCTGTGGCTCGGCACCCCACGCCAGCAGCTGCAGCACGGTGCCCGCCAGGTCGGCGCGCACCAGCTCGGGTTCCTCGGCCGGGCGCAGCCGTCGGTCCTCGGCCTGGGTCCACAGCCGGCGGCAGCGGCCTGGTCCCAGCCTTCCCGCCCGTCCCGCCCGCTGGTCTGCCGACGCCCGGCTGATGCGCACGGTCTCCAGCCGCTGCAGCCCCAGGGCCGGATCGAAGCGCGGCACCCGGGCCAGGCCGGCGTCCACTACCGCACGCACCCCGGGCACGGTGACGGAGGTCTCGGCGATGTTGGTGGCCAGCACGACCCGCTGTACCTTGCCCTCGGTGAGCGCCCTCTCCTGATCGACCAGCGGCAGGCGACCATGGAGCAGGTGGATCGGGACCCCTGTGCCGGCCAGCGCGTCCGCCGTGTCCTCGAGCTCCCGCACACCTGGCAGGAAGACCAGCACGTCCCCGCCGGCCTCCAGCTCCTGGTGGACGGCCCGGGCCACCCGGCTGGACAGCGGGCGGTCGTCGGGCTGGGCATCCCACGCCACCTCGACGGGGAAGGGCCGACCCTCCCCGCGCACGATCGGGCAGTCCCCCAGGAACGCCGCGACGGGCGCCGGGTCCATCGTGGCGGACATCACCACCAGCCCCAGGTCCCCTCGGGCCTCTCGGGCCTCCCGCAGCAGGGCCAGGGCCAGGTCTGCATGCAGGCTGCGCTCGTGGAACTCGTCCAGCACCACGCAGCCCACCCCCTCCAGGAAGGGGTCCTCCAGGAGCCGGCGCGTCAACAGGCCTTCGGTCAGGAACTCCAGCCGGGTGTCCGGCCCTGCTCGGCGGTCGTGGCGCACGCTGTACCCGACCCGCCCGCCCAGGGGCACGTCCAGCTCCCAGGCGACCCGCCGAGCAGCCAAGCGAGCGGCCACGCGGCGAGGCTGAAGCACCAGCACCCGGGCCCACCGGGGCAGCAACGCCGGCGGGATGCGCGTGGTCTTGCCCGACCCGGGCGGCGCCACCACCACCACGGCGCCGTGGAGGTCGAGCGCGCCGACCACGTCGTCCAGGACGGCGTCGATGGGGAGGGTTTTTCCTCTCACAAGGTCCTAATACCTACAAGAAAACGGATATTTGCGTCAAGAATCCTCACCAGACTTGAAAGACTGGCTCTTGACTTGGCAACATCCTGACAGTGCGGCCGCGAGTCATACGACGGCACGGTTGCACGGAGGGGACATCATGATCGACCAGGAGGCGCTGCCCATGGGCACCTTCGAAGACACGGGGAGTCCGGCCGACCTGCCGACCGCGCTCGCCCGTTCCGAGGAGCGCTTTCGGGCCGTGATCGCCGGGTGCCCGGACCCGGTCGCTGTGATCGCCGAAGGGCGCTTCACTCGACTCAACCCGCGCCTGGTGGCGCTGCTGGGCTTCGGCGACGCCGAGCTGCTGCGGCACTCGCCGGTGCTCCAGCGGGTGCACCCGGACGACCGGGCCTGTTTCGCGGAGACCTGCCGGTCGCTGTTGGCCGGACCGGCCGAGACCGCCCTCGCGCCCCAGGCGCTGCGGCTGATCGCCGCCGATGGTCGCGACGTCCACGTCCAGGTCTCCGCCGTGCGGATCCACGACGGCGGGCCCGCCCTGTACGCTACGCTGCGAGACCTCACCGAGCGGCGCCAGCTGCACGCTCGGCTGGCCCGGTCGGACCGCATGGCCAGCCTGGGCACCCTGGCGGCCGGGGTGGCCCACGAGATCAACAACCCCCTGGGCTTCATCCTGATGAACCTGGACGGGGTGCTCGAGGACCTGCCCGGGCTCATGCGCAACCTGCAGGTCCTGCGGGTCGCCCTGGCCGATCGCATCGGCGTGCTCGAGGCCGAGCGTCTGCTCGCCGCGGTGGGCCTGCCCGCGACCTCTGAGCCCGTGGACGAGCTCACCGAGCGCACCCGGGACGCCTACGTCGGTGCCCAGCGGGTCCGGGACATCGTGCGGGACCTGCGCACCTTTGCCAACGTGGAGACCGATGAGGCCGCCCTGGGCCCGGTCCAGGTCGAGGCCGCCCTGGAGATCGCGCTGAACCTGGCGTGCCACGACATCAAGTACAAGGCGCGGATCCGCCGGGACCTGACCCAGACGCCCCGGGCCCGTGCCGAGGAGGGACGGCTGTCCCAGGTGCTGCTGAACCTGCTTGTCAACGCAGCCCAGTCCCCCGAGGGGACCGAACCCAAGCAGGTCAAGCTGAGCAGCTACGTCCGGGACGAGCGTGTCGTGGTCGAGGTCGCCGACAACGGGGCGGGCATCGCGGCCAAGGACCTGGGGCGGGTGTTCGAGCCCTTCTTCACCACCAAGCCGGCGGGAGAGGGCTCGGGGCTGGGCCTGGCGATCTCCCGGGAGATCGTGCGCGGCTTCGGCGGGGAGCTCGAGGTGGACAGCACCCCGGGACTGGGCGCGGCCTTCCGGGTCTGCCTGCCCATCGCCGACGACGTCAGCTCGGTCCTCGAGGCCGACGACGAGTCCGAGGAGGAGCCCCCGTCGCCCCGACGGCCCCGGATCCTGGTGGTCGACGACGAGCCCATGATGCTGCGGGCGCTGGAGCGGCGCCTGGCCCGGGAGTACGACGTGGCCTGTGCGGTCTCGGGCGCCCAGGCCCTGGAGCGGCTCTCCGAGGAGGGCGACTGGGACATGGTCCTGTGCGACGTGGTCATGCCCGGCGTCGATGGCGCAGCGGTCTACCGCTGGATCCAGACCCACCGCCCCCAGCTCTTGGAGCGCACGATCCTGATGACCGGCGGTGCGGTCACCAGCGAGTCCCGCCGCTTCCTGGACGAGACCGAGAACCTGGTGCTGCCCAAGCCCCTTCAGGTGCCGCAGCTGCTGGGGGTGCTCCGGGGAATGCTCTACGAGCCCGGCCAGGGCAATGCGCTGGGGTCGCGGCCGTAGCCCACCCTGGCGTGATAGCGTCCCCCACGCCGCGAGGGGCCCCCGGTCGTGATCTCCGCAAGCTGTCCGAACTGTGGATCTCCCGTGCGCTTCGCCCACGGCGCCGCCCCGGCGACGGTGTGCGAGGCTTGTCGCAGCACGGTCATGCGCGAGCTCGACGCGCTGGTGGTGGCGGGCAAGGTCTCGGCCTTCAGCCGCGATCTGTCGCCCATCCAGCTCGGTGTCCGGGGCTCGGTCGACGGCAAGGACTTCCAGGTCGTCGGCGTCCTGCGCAAGGCCCGCGAGGGCGTGCGCTGGAACGAGTGGTACCTGCTCTTCAGCGACGGCACCGACGGCTACCTGGGCGAGGGCAACGGCTTCTACCAGGTCTTCTCCGAGCCCCCTCAACAGGTCCCCCACGACGCTGCCCAGCTCTACGCCGGCGCCCGGGCGACCCTGGGCGGCATCGAGTGGACGGTGACGGAAGCGGCAGAGGCCCGGGTGGTGGCCGCCGACGGCACCCTGCCCTTTGCCGCGGTCCAGGACACCCCCACCGCCTACGCCGACCTGCGCAGCGTGGACGGCCGCCGGGTCGGCACCTTGGACGCGGTGGACTCGCCGCCGACGCTGTGGGTGGGCCGCATCGTGCCGCTCACGGCCATGGCACTCCAGGGCCTGCGCCCGATCACCGGGTGGTCCGACCCGGTCATCACCGACTTCCACGGCCCCGAGGTCACCCAGGTCCGCAGCTTGGCCTGCCCGAATTGCGGCGGTGCGATCACGCTGCGGGCCCCCGGCGCCAGCGTGAACCTGGGTTGCGAGTACTGTGGGTCCGAGCTGGGCATCCAAGAGGTGGGCGACAAGACCAACGCCCAGGTGCTCGAAGCCCGGGACAAGCGCGACTGGAAGCCATCGCTCCCGCTGGGCCAGCGGGGCGAGCTGGACGGCGTCCAGTGGGAGGTCATCGGCGCCATGGGCCGGCACGTCACGGTCGACTACATCGACTACCACTGGACCGAGTACTTCTTGTACAACCCCTACCGGGGGTTTCGCTACCTGGTCGAGGACGGGCGCGGGCACTGGAGCCTGGTGCGGCAGCTGCCGGACACGCCGGGCGCCGCCAGCGGTCGCCGGGCCAGCTACCAGGGGCGCCGCTTCCGCCACTACACCGGCGGCACCGCGGTCGTGAACCGGGTCCTGGGCGAGTTCTCGTGGGAGGTCCGCACCGGCGACCAGGCCCTGACCGACGACTACGTGGCGCCGCCGTTCATGCTCTCCGCCGAGCGCAGCGAGCACGAGATCACCTGGTCCCTCGGCGAGTACAGGACCCCGGACCAGGTGGGCGACGCCTTCGGGCTCGAGCTGGGACGGGCGGTCGGCATGGCCCCCCACGTGCCCAACCCGTACGCCGAGCCGAGCCAGAATCGCAAGGCCTGGACCTTTGGCGTGCTCCTGTTGGCGGGCGCTGTGCTGCTCTTCCTGGGCCAGGCCGTCACGGCGGCCAACGACGTGCTCATGTCCCAGGGCTGGTCCACGTCGGCCCAGGGCGAAGAGGTCTTCCTGACCGAGCCCTTCACGGTGCCCGACACTCTGCGCCGGAACCTGTACGTCGAGATCAGCAGCGCCCTGTCCCGCGGCGACGCCCAGGTCCACACGTCGCTGATCAACACCGACAACGGCGCGGTCTACCACCCCATCGACACCAGCAAGCGCAACAAGGCCACGGGCCGGGTCTGGCGAGCCACGCCGGGCAGCTACGTGGGCCGGGTGGAGATCGCCCGCAACCCCAGCAAGACCCCCTCCAGCGATCTGAAGGGCCTCAAGCTCACGGTGACCCTGGACAAGCCGTGGCGCTCGCCGCTGTTCCTGCTGTTCTTCTACGCCCTGCTCGCGCCCCTGGCCCTGGTGCTGGCCAAGGGCGCCTTCGAGACCAAGCGCTGGTCGGAGAGCGACCATGCGGGCTGATCGCCGCCGAAGGAGCGTGCCATGAACCTCGTCACCGGCCACTTCGGTCTGGGCCTGCTGTTCCTCGCAGGCGCCGGAGGCATGGTCGCCACCGGCTGGACCCCCACCAGCGCCAAACAGGAGACCGTCCCGGTCTCGGTCCGGGACAACCCGGCCTCCTACAAGCCTTCCTATGCCCTGTTTCGGGGCTACCACGTGATCTACACCACCTCCGGCGGCGGTTACCGCTCCGGGAAGTGAGCAAAGCGGCATGGACAACTGGCTCGATCTGAACGTCTTGATGGCGACCCTGCTCTACTCGGGCGTCGGGGTCGTGGTCTTCGCCCTGGCCTTCCTCGTGATGGTCAAGGCTGCGCCCTTCTCGGTCCAGAAGGAGATCGAGGAGGACCAGAACACCGCTCTCGGCATCGTGATGGGGTCCGTGATCATCGGGCTCGCGATCATCATCGCGGCCGCCTTGACCGGCTAGCCGGCCTCGATGCGCGGAGACATCCCTCGCCCGGACATCCGCCGGGTGCTGTTCCTCTCCGCGTTCGTGATCGCGATCTGCGGGCTCGTCTACGAGCTCGTGGCCGGTGCATTGGCGTCGTACCTGCTGGGCAACGGCGTGACCCAGTGGTCCCTGATCATCGGCACCTACATGTCGGCGATGGGCGTGGGCTCCCTGTGGTCCAAGGCCATCGAGCGCAACCTGTTGGCGCGGTTCGTGGAGATCGAGCTGGCGGTGGCGCTCATCGGTGGCTTCGAGGCCAGCCTGTTGTTCGCAGGCTTCGTGTACTCCGAGAGCTTCAAGTTCCTGTTGTTCGGGCTGGTCGCGACCATCGGCGTGCTGGTGGGGCTGGAGCTGCCGCTCTTGATCCGGATCCTGGAGCGCGAGACCACGCTCAAGGAGCTCATCGCCCGGATCCTGTTCCTGGACTACATCGGCGCCCTGGCCGCGTCGCTGGCGTTTCCGCTGTTGCTGCTGCCCAAGCTGGGGCTCATCCGGACCTGTCTGGTCTTCGGCTTGCTCAACGCCCTGGTCGCCCTGTGGACCACCTTCTTGTTCGACGCGGAGCGACCGGTGCTGTTCCGGCTGCGGGCGCTGTGTGTGGCGACCCTGGTGATCCTGTCCGCCGGACTGGGGGGTGCCAGCGTGCTCGAGACCAAGATGGAGTCGGACCTGTTCGCCGACCCGGTGGTGTTCCGCGAGCACTCGGCGTATCAGCGCATCGTGGTCACGCACCGGGACGGGGACACGCGGCTGTTCCTGGACGGCGCGCTGCAGTTCAGCACCATCGACGAGTACCGCTACCACGAGAGCCTGGTCCACCCCGCGCTGGCCAGCGTGGCCCACCCGCGACGGGTGCTGGTGCTGGGCGGGGGCGACGGCCTGGCGGTCCGCGAGGTCCTGCGGCACGACGGCGTCGAGGAGATCGTGCTGGTGGACCTGGACCCGGCGATGACCCGCCTGTTCAGCGAGCGGGAGGGGCTGGCGGCCCTCAACGGCGAGGCCCTGTCGGACCCCCGGGTCACGGTGGTCAACGACGACGCCTTCGCCTGGGCCCGGTCGGGGGGGGCCGGCCGGTTCGGCGCGGTGGTCATCGACTTCCCCGACCCCAACAACTACGGGCTGGGCAAGCTCTACACCAACCACTTCTACCGCCTGTTGGTGCCGCTGCTCGAGCCCGGCGCCGCGGTGACGATCCAGGCCACGTCGCCGTTGTGGTCGCCCCGGGCCTTCTGGTGCATCGTGCGCACCCTGGAGCACGAGGGCTACACCGTCCGGCCCTACCATGCCTATGTGCCCAGTTTTGGCCAGTGGGGCTTCGTGCTGGCCAGCCAGGCGCCGCTGCCGGCGTTCCGGCCCCTGCCCGACGGACTGCGCTTCCTGGACGACGCCACCCTGGCGGGCCTGTTCCACTTCTCGCCGGACATCGCCCGTGTGGACGGCCCGGTCAACCGGCTGGACAACCAGGCCCTGGTGCGGCTCTACGAGCAGGACTGGCGGACCCTCGACCTGAAGTGAGCGGTCCCAGTCGGCGAGCGGTCCTGGCCGGGCTGGCGGCGCTGCCGGCGTGCCGGAGCAAGGCGCCACCCCCTCTGGTCGGGGAGTTCCAGGGCCAGGCGCGTATGCACCGGGGTCACCGCGTCCGGGGTGCACCGCCCCGAGCCAGCCGGACCGAAGCGGTGGACGTGCTGATCGTGGGCGGCGGGGTTGCTGGCTTGAGCGCGGCGTGGCGGCTGGCGCGAGCGGGGTTCACGGGCACGGTGCAGCTGGTCGAGCTCGGGGACTTGCTCGGTGGGACCTCGGCATCCGGGCGCCATGAAGGCCGGGTCTTTCCCTGGGGCGCCCACTACCTGACCCTGCCCAGCCCCGAGTGCCGCCACATGCGCACCCTGTTGGCCGAGGCGGGGGTGATCCAGGGCTTCGAGCACGGCCGGCCCCGCTACGACCCTGGGGCTCTGTGCCTGGCGCCCCAGGAGCGGCTGTTCATCGCCGGTAAGTGGATCGAGGGCCTGTGGCCGGCGACTGGGGCCAGCGCCGACGACGACGCCCAGCACGCAGCATTCGAGGCCCTGTGCGACGACTGGACCGGTCGCGTGGGGGCTGATGGGCTGCCGGCGTTTGCAATTCCCGTGGCCCACTCCAGCCAGGACCCGGCCATCCGAGCGCTGTCGGGGGTGGCCTTCTCGGACTGGCTGGCGGCCCAGGGCTTCACGTCGACGCGGCTGCGGTGGTGGATCGACTACGCCTGCCGCGACGACTACGGCGCGACCGCCGACCGGATCAGCGCCTGGGGCGGGCTGCACTACTTCTGCAGTCGGCGCCCGGACCCGGCTGATCCGCGGGACCTGGGCACCCACGTGCTCACGTGGCCCCAGGGCAACGGCTTCCTGGTGGACCACCTGGCGGCTCGGAGCCAGGCCCAGGTGCTGACAGGGGTGGTGGCGCGCCAGGTGGACGCCGAGAAGGGTCGTGTGGTGCTGGAGCGGGACGGCGATGCCTGGGCTGTGCAGGCCCAGGCGGTCGTCTTGGCGGTGCCGGGGCGGGTGCGCCAGGCCCTGGGGGTGGTGGCTGCGGCGGCGATCCCTGCGACCGCTCCCTGGCGGGTGGCCCAGCTCCACTGCGACCGCCCGCCTCACAGCCAGGGTGTGGCCCAGGCGTGGGACTCGGTGCGCTTCGATGGCCGGGGGCTCGGGGTGGTGAGCAGCGCCTGGCAGACCGGCCGGTACGGGGGCCCCACGACCCTGAGCTACTACGAGCCCGTGGCGGACATCCACAGCCTGGTCGGGGCGAGCTGGCAGGACGAGGCCGACGCCGTGCTGAGCGACCTGGCGCCGGGACACCGGGACCTTCGGGAGCGGGTCCAGCGGATCGACGTCTGGCACTGGGGGCACGGCACGGTGGTGCCGACGGTGGGCCTGCACGAGGGACCGGGTCTGACAGCGCTGGCAGCGCCCGTGGGCCGTGTGCACATCGCCCACACGGATCTCTCCGGACTCAGCCTGTTCGAAGAGGCCAGCTGGCATGGGATGCGAGCGGCGGAGGCCGTGTTGGCGGCGCGGGGTCAGCGGGTGGTGAGCCTGCTTTAGATCACTGGAGCTCGAAGGACGAGAGCTCTTGGCCCAGTGCCTCGAACTCCGAGGTCTCGGGGTGGCCCCGGCGCCAGATCAAGCGGAACGCATCGCTCAGGGGGTTCACCCGCGGCAGGATCTCCACCAGGTCCCCTCGCGCCAGGTCGTCGCGCACGTAGTAGCGGGGCAGCACCGCAACACCGACGCCGGTGCGCACCCGGCGTCGGATGGCTTCGATGGTGCCCAGGTACTCGTGGTCCTTGAAGGTCCAGGGCTCGCTGCCGGGCCATGCCCCCAGGAAGTAGCGGAACAGCGGCAGCTCGTCGGTGGAGTCCACCAGCCGGTGGGACGCAGCGTCGTCGGGACCGCGCAGGGGTTGCTCCTCTATCAGCAGGCCCGACGACACGAAGGCGTAGTGCTCGGGGTGGAGGGTGTAGGTCTCCAGGTCCTTGGCGATCAGCCTGGCGCTGGAGATCACGGCGTCGACCCGGCCTCCTCGGAGCTCCTCCATCAGGCCGGAGCCGCTGCCGAAGGCCATGTGGAAGCGGCGCTCGGGGCGGTCCTCCTGGAGCACCTCGATCGCGGGCATCAGCCAGCTCATGCCCAGTTCGTGGCGGGTGCCCAGGGTCAGCGTCAGGGCCGTGCGCTGTCCGGGGTCCAAGGACTCCCGACAGGCCCGAGCCGCGGCCAGGCAGGCCCGGGCGTGGGGGAGCAGGGCCCGGCCGGCTCGGGTGACGGCGACCTTGCGGGCGTGGCGGTCCAAGAGCGACTGGCCCAGCTCTTCCTCCAGCCGGCGGATGCGCTCCGAGAAGGCCGCGGGCGACAGCGAGACCTCGGCCGCGGCGGCCCGAAACGTGGGCAGGCGGCACGCGGCCTCGAAGCAGCGCAGGGACTCGACGTCAGGGAGACTGGTTCGGGACATCCGAAGCTCAGGGTAGCGAAGAACCTGTCCTCACGTAGGATGCTTGGGTCTCGAGCCCCTGGAGGACGGCCCCTGGATCCCCGCTGGTTGGTGAGCCGCCGGTTCGACCTGGGGCTGTTGCTCGGTCCGGCGCTGCTGGCGGTGGGCGTCGCGATGTGCCTGCCTCGCGGCCTGGAGCTACCGCCCTGGGGGTGGCTCGTGTTCGTGGTCGGCTTCGACGTGGCCCATGTGTGGGCCAGCCTGTACCGGACCTATGGGGTGCCCGGCGAGGTGCGCCGACGGCCGCGCCTGTACCTGGGCACCCCCCTGGGCTGTCTGGCAGTGCTGCTGGTGCTCCAGGGCCTGGGGAGCGCGTGGTTCTGGACCGCGATGGCCTACGCCGCGCTGCACCACTTCATCAAGCAACAGGCCGGGTTCACCGCGCTCTATCGGCGCCGCGCGGGGCTCGGGCTCCGGGGCGCCCGGCTGGAGCGCTGGGCGATCTACGCCCTGTGTGGCTGGCCGGTGTTGTGGTGGCACGCTCATCTGCCCCAGCCCTTCACCTGGTTTGTCGAGGGGGACTTCCTGGTCGGACTGCCCACGTGGGTCCTGTGGCCCACCGGGGTCGCGGCGCTGTGTGTGTTGGCGGCCCACGCGCTCCAGCGGCTCCGGGAGCGCCGGTGGACCCCGGGGCGGGATCTGTGGCTGCTCATGACCGGGCTGGTCTGGGGTGGGGGCATCGTGGTGGCCGGGGGCGACGCCGCGTTCACGGTGACCAATGTCGTGCACCACGGGCTGGCCTACTTCGCTCTGGTCGCCTGGTCCGCCCACGGGTCCTGGGCGACGGCGGGCGAAGGTCCGGCCTGGCCCGGCTGGTTCCGGCCGTCGGGGGTGCTGCTGTTCCTGACCCCGCTGCTGGCGCTGGCGCTCCTGGAGGAGGGCCTGTGGGATGCGCTGGTCTGGCAGGAGCACGTCTGGCTGTTCGGCGTGTGGCCCGAGCCGCCGGACTGGCTGGCGTGGGTGGCGGTGCCAGTGCTCGCGCTGCCCCAGGTCACCCACTACGTGCTGGACGGCTTCATCTGGCGCTTCGACGGCAGCAACCCGGGGCTGGCGGAGGCGCTGGGGCTGGAGAGCTGACCGGTCTTGCGCTCGGGCCCTAGACTAGATGACCTCGGCACGAGTAGCAAGCCGTTGCGCGGACCCCTTACGCCCCTGTCGGCCCGGCGGGGCGCTTGGAATGACTCTGCCATGCCTGCGGCCCCGCCAGACCAACAGGGACGGAAGTTGCCTCGCGCACCGGCTCACTACTCATGCCGAGGTCATCTAGGCAGCGGGATCGCACTCAGAGGCCCTGAGTGAGGGGGCGGTCGCACTCAGAGGCCCTGAGTGAGGGGGTGCGGGAACGGGGGAGCCTCTTGCAGCGCAGAGCCCCCTCACTCAGGGCGTCTGAGTGTTGCCCTGGGTGTCTCGGCCGTGCGAGCCACCTCACTCAGCCCCTCTGAGTGCGGCAGGCCCCTCACTCAGCCCCTCTGAGTGCGCTTGTCGCCCCGGATCGTCCTCAGCCGATCGGAACCGGCAGCTGCGCCGTGCCCCGCCAGAACAGCACCACCGTGCGCATGGTCTCGACGAAGGCGTCGAAGTCGACCGGCTTGCGCACGCAGGCGTTGGCGTGGAGCGCATAGGCCTGCCGGATGTCGGCGGGGTTCACCGAGCCGGTCAGCACGATCACCGGGACGTGGGTCAGGTCGTCGTCGTCGCGGATCGCCCGGAGCACGTCCAGACCCCCCAGGCCGGGCAGGTCCAGGTCCAGCATCACAAGGTCCGGGTGGCCGGTGGGACCGGGGTGGTGCAGGGTCGCCAGCGCTTCTGCGCCGTCGGCCACGACCTGGAACTCCATCTCGGCCTGGGCGACCTGGACCGCGTACCGGGCCATGTCCACGTCGGACTGGCGGTCCTCGACGAGCATGCAGCGGATGGGACGGGTGGCGGGAGAGAACATCACCAGACGTTGTACTTCCTGCGGTTGGCCTCGTGTTCCCGGGCGCTCCTGGCCGAGTGCAGGTTCTTGTCGGCGTCGTGCAGGTAGAACCACCACTCCGAACTCTCCGGCGCCGCCGCCGCTTCGAGTGCGGATCGCCCTGGATTCCCGATGGGCCCCGGCGGCAACCCGCCCCTCAGGCGGGTGTTGTAGGCCTCGTTGGGGTCCCGCAGGTTGCGCAGGAAGGCCCGGCGATCGTTCCAATCCTCCAGGGTGTACCGGCTGGTGGCGTCGACCCCCAGGTTCCACTCCGCGTCCAGGCGCTTCCACAGGATCCCAGCGACCAGGGCCCGGTTGGCGGGGCGCGGCTCCTCGCGCTCCACCATGCTCGCCATGATCACCAGGTCGTACGCCGTCCGGTCCCCTGCAGAGGCCAGCTCGCCATACACGGCACCAAAGGTGTCCAGCTGGCGCTGGATGAAGGCCTGGGTGTCCCACCGGGCCGGCTCGACCCGGTAGGAGTCCGGGAACAGCAGCCCCTCCAGGGTGTCCCCAGCGACGGCAAAGGGCAGCTCGAAGCGCCCGGGCTGCCCGGCGAGGGCCGCGTATTCCCCCGCCTGGATCCAGCCCTGCTCGGCCAGCGCCGCGTCGATCTCGACGATGCGCCAGCCCTCGAGCACGGTGAAGGGCACGTCGTCGGGCACCGGCACGCCACAGAAGGTCTCCAGGAGCGCGGGCACGGCCTGGGCCTTGCTCACCCGGAAGCGGCCGGCCTTGAGGCAGCTGCCGGCGTCGTTCAGCCGCAGGTAGGCGTCCCAGTGCCACGCCGCGGCGATCAGTCCCTGCTCGGCCAGGCCCGGACCCAGGGACCGGGCCGAGGCACCCTGGGGCACCTCGAAGAACACCTGGGTGGTGTCCCCGGGGTCGACGGGCTCGGACCACTGGGACTCGAGCAGGGCACAGCTGGTCAGGAGCCAGAACCACATGGCGCGGTCCTAACCCCCTGGCCCGTGAAATCCGGCCGACTCGAGTGGGACCTCCTGGTGCTGCTGGCCTCTGGCGTGCGCCAGCGGGAGCCCGGGCCAGCCGTCTGCCCTTGCGCCCACCCCCAGTCCAGGAGATGCTCCGGGCATGCTCACCGCTCTGCTGCTGACCCTTGGCGCCTGCGACGGCACCGGCGACGACACAGGCACCGCCGCGACGGACTCGGGCACCACCGACTCTTGGACCACCGACACCACGACCGTCGAGACCGATGTGCTGGTCATCGGCTCCGGCCCCGCCGGTCTGGCAGCGGCGTGGGAGGCCCGGGAAGCGGGGGCCCGGGTGGTGGTGTTGGAGCGGCAGCCCGCCGCCGGCGGCGCCGGCTGGTTCGCGGGCAACTTCTTCGGGGTCGGCACGTCCTGGCAGGCGGTGCTGAAGGTCGAGGACAGCCTGGAGATCGCCCAGGCCGACTGGCCGCTGTTCACCGGGGGGGACGGCGAGGACCCCTGGGTCCAGGTCCTGCTGAGCCAGTCCGCCGAGACCCTGTCGTGGCTGGTCTACGAGTTCGGCGCCGAGGTGCTCGACGTCTACGCCGACCCGTCGGCCGGGGCGGTGCCGCGGATGCACATCATGTCCCACCCGGAGCGTGGCGCGACCGTCGGGGCCCTGGTGGACGAGCTGGCCGAGGTCATCTGGGTCGACACCCAGGCCGACAGCCTGCGCATCGTGGACGGCCGCGTGGCCGGGACGGTGGCCACGGACATGCTCACCGGAGAGTCCTTCGACGTGGTCGCCGGGGCGACGGTCGTGGCGACCGGGGGCTTCGCCCGGGACCTGGACGCCGTGCTCGCCGATCGGCCCGAGCTGGACGGGCTGGGGGTCGTGTTCGAGGCGGACCTGGGCAGCGATGGCGGTGGCCGAGACCTGCTCGACGACGTCGACGCCGGCTTCCAGAACCCCGGCCACTACGGGGTCTACGTGCACAGCATCGCCGACTACCGGGACGAGTTCGCCGGCGAGGCCCTGTGGGTGCCCAGCATGTCCAGGTCGCTGATCGTGAACATCGACGGCGAGCGCGTGCTCAACGAAGACGAGACCCGCGGCTTCCACATGAGCTACCGGCTGGAAGAGGTCCCCGAGCGGCGCCTGTACGCGCTCTACCCCCTCGACGTGATCTCGGACACGCCGGTCATGTCGCCCGCCTACAACTGGGCCGAGACGGGGGTGGTCGAGGAGTTCACCCTCGAGACCCTGATCGAGCACGACGCCGCCTGGCAGTACGACAGCGTCGACGAGCTGGCCGCGGACCGGGACATGGATGCCCGCATCCTGGGGGACACCCTTGCCGCCTACGAGGGCTTCGTGGCCAACGGCAGGGATCCAGACTTCAACAAGGGTCCGGGCGATCTGATCTCCTTTGGCACCGATCCCATCACCCTGTTCGAGATCGTGCCCGGGGCCGCCAAGGCCTTTGGCGGGGCCGAGCTAGACCTGGACGCCCGGGTCATCGACCTCGACGGACAGCCGATCCCCGGACTCTACGCGGCCGGCGAGGTCGCGGGGATGCTCGGCACGGCGGCGGTGGGCGAGGGCTTCTCGGGCTCGATCACGGCCTGCTACCTGACCGGCCGGGTCGCCGGCCAGAGGGCCGCTGCCGAAGTGCTCGCACGGTAGACTCCCGGCGTGCGCCTGAATCCAGTCCTGACGGGTCTCCCGACCTACCCCCAGGTGGCCCTGGATGCCCGCAAGGCGCGGGCCCTGGCCGCTGGGCTGACGCTCTACGACTTCGGCACCGGAGACGACCACGGGGCCACGCCGCCCGCGGTCCGGCGGGCCGTGCGCGACGCCGTGCCCGAGGTCTCGACCTATCCCAAGGTCGCCGGGTCCCCCGAGCTCCGCCGCGCCATCGCCCGCTACTTCGACCGGCGCTTCGGCGTGGCCCTTGACCCGAGCACTCAGATCCTGCCCACCTCGGGCAGCAAGGAGCTGGTGTTCCACCTGCCGCTGTTGGTCATCGACGCCCACGCACCGGACCGCACCGTCGTGTTCCCCGATCCCGGCTACCAGGCCTATGTGCGGGGCTGCCTCTTCGCCGGCGGCGAGCCCCACGCCGTGCCCCTGGGCGGGGACTTCGTGTTCCGGCCCTGGGAGCTCCCCACCGAGCTGCTCGCCCGCACCCGGCTGATGTGGATCAACACCCCCCACAACCCCACCGGCGCGGTCACGTCGCTGGACCAGCTCGCACGGATCCACGCCCTGTGCCGCCAGCACGACATCCTGCTGGTCAACGACGAGTGCTACGCCGACATCTGGATCGACAAGCGGCCCCACAGCCTGCTCGAGGTCTCGACCCAGGGCTGCCTGGTGGTGCACTCCCTGTCCAAGCGCTCGGGCATGACCGGCTACCGCTCGGGCTTCGTGGCGGGGGACCCCCAGGTCATGGGCTGGCTGCGCAAGCTCCGGGTGAACCCGGGGGTCGTGCCCACGGACACCATGAACGCCGGTGCGGTGGTGGCCTGGGGCGACGACGCGCACGTGGACCAGCGCCGGGCGGAGTTCACCGCCAAGCGCCGGGTCATGGAGGCCTTCTTCCGCGGCGAGGGCATGGAGATCGTGGCGTCGGACGCCACCTTCTACCTGTGGGTGCGCTGTCCTGGGGGGCTCGACGACAAGACCTATGCGCTGGCCCTGGTCGACCACGGCATCGTGGTCTGTCCCGGCAGCACCCTGGGTCTCACGGGCTCGGGTGCGGGTTATGTCCGCGTCGCCCTGGTGCCCGAGCTGGACGTCTGCCGCGCGGCGGTCGACGTCTGGCGGCAGGCCAACCGGGAGATCAGCGGGAGGAGCGCAGGGTGACCCAGACGGACCTGCAGCAGCGGGTAGAGGCGGCGTGGAGCGGAGGCCTGGGGGCCGACGCCGCGTGGGCGGCCGCGCAACAGGCGGTGGCCGGGCTGGACTCGGGCGCTCTGCGCGTCGCCGAGCCCCGGGACGGCGAGTGGGTCGTGCACGGCTGGCTCAAGAAGGCGATCCTGCTGTACTTCCGGCACTCGCCGATGGTCGAGGGATCCCGGGGCGACTACCACTGGCACGACAAGATCCCCCTCAAGTCGGACCTGGCCGCCCAGGGCATCCGCATCGTGCCGCCGGGCACTGTGCGCTACGGCGCCCACCTGGAGCGCGGGTGCGTGGTCATGCCCGGCTACGTGAACATCGGGGCCTGGGTCGGCGGTGGCACCATGGTCGACACCTGGGCCACGGTCGGCTCCTGTGCCCAGATCGGGCGCGGGGTGCACCTGTCCGGCGGGGTCGGCATCGGCGGCGTGCTCGAGCCCCCCGGTGCCCGGCCGGTGATCATCGAAGACGGCGCCTTCATCGGCTCCCGGTCCATCGTGGTCGAGGGCGTGATCGTGGGCCGGGAGGCGGTGCTGGGGGCCAACGTGGTGCTCACCGCGAGCACCCCCATCATCGACGTGACTGGCGAGACCGAGGTGGTGCACAAGGGACGTGTGCCTGCCCGTGCGGTCGTGGTGCCCGGCACCCGCCCCAAGGCCTTTCCCGCGGGACAGGTCCAGCTCAGCTGTGCCGTGATCATCGGCCACCGCAAGGAGAGCACAGACCGCAAGACGTCCCTGAACGACGTCCTGCGCGAATTCGCGCTGTCTGTCTGACCGCCCCGTGAGCCGGCGGGACAAGGACAAGGGCATCCTGCCTTCGCGGTGGCTGCCCATCGCGCTGCTGGTGTTGTGGCTGCCCTTTGTCGGCGTGCCGCCGCTCTTGGACGAGGAGAGCTACCTCGACATCGCACGGCAGATCGCCGACCACCCCTTCCGGCCCTACGACTGGTGGCGGCGGTGGCAGCCCTGGGGTGCGGAGCGGGTCGCCGACGCCTTCCTCTATGCCCACCCGCCCGGGCACCTGTGGTGGGTCGGCGCCTGGCGAGGTCTGGTCGGCGAAGGGGTGCTGCTGCGGGTGTTGTGCACGGCGCCGTGGGCGCTGTTGCTCGGGTTCTCGGTGGGCAAGCTGGCCGAGGGCACCTGTCGGCGGCCCAACACCGCCGCCTTTCTGTTCGCGGCCAGCCCGGTCGTCATCCTGGCGCTGCATGCGGGCCTGATGCCCGACCTGGGCACGGCGGCCCTGGGCACCGCCGCGGTGGCCATGTGGCGAGAGGCTCTGGGCAAGCACCACACCCTGGATCAGGAGCGGGCGGCCGTGGCCGGGGTCCTGCTGGCCCTGGCCTGCGCCTACAAGTACCCGGCGCTGCTGCTGCTGCCGGTGCTGGTCCTGCACGCGATCCGGCGAGGGCAGCTCCGGGCCGCGTGGCCCACCTGGGCGGCCTTTGCCGGGATCTGGGGGGCCCTGGAGCTGCTGCTGTGGATCCAGTACGGGCGCTTCCACCTCCTCGAGGTGCTGGCCTGGGCGCCGGAGATCGCCCGCGGGTCGTTGGGCGGCCGGACCCTGGGCACCCTGGTGCGCCTGGCTCTGGTGGTGTCGCCCCTGGCGCTCCTGGCGGCCAGTCGCTGGCGTCGCGCCGGGCTGGTCTGGCTGCCGCTCGCCACGGTGGCCGTGCTCGCGGTGGTGGGCCTGGACGAGCTGGGGCCGGTGTCAGCGCCGCTCCTGATCGCCTGTGCGGCCGGGGGCGGCGTGCTGTTCCTGCGGGGTCTGGCGGGCCTGTTGCCCCGGCTGGACAGCCACAAGAAGCGCCGCAAGGACCGGGACGACCCGGTGCTGCTGGGGGCGTGGGCCGTGGCCGTCATCCTGGGTGTGGTGCTGGGCCACAACTACGCCGGCGGCCGCTACCTGCTCCCGGCGGCGGCGCCGCTGGCCCTGTTGTTGGGCCGGACCGCCGAGAACACCCCCGGGGGCAAGCTGACCGCGCGGGTCGCCGGGCTGGTCTGGGTCACCCTGGGCATGGCCCTGGGTCTGTCCCAGGCCCGCCAGGCCAAGGCGGTGGACCTGACCGCCCAGCGGGCGTCGACCCACGCCGAGACGGGACGCTACACCGGCGAGTGGACCTTTCGCTGGCGCATGGACCGCGAGGGCTGGGAGGCCTGGGTGCCCGGCGAGCCGCTGGCCGACGGCACCGTGCTGGCGGTGCCGGTGCACAGCGGCCCAGCGCCGGTGCCCACCGAGCGGCTGACGCTGGTGGCGGAAGAGGTCAGCACCGACACCCTGGGACTGCGGCTGGTGGACCTGGAGGAGGGCATCGGGTACCACGCGGAGACTCTGGGTCCGCTGCCGTTCGGGTGGGTGCGGGCGCCGCTGGAGCGGGTGCGGGTCTACCGGGTGGGGGGGGATGCGGACCGGGAGGACTGAACAGCGCCGATCACTCGGGTTGATGGGCGAGTCGCGACGATTCGAACGCCTGGCGCCGCCCCTGGGGCTTGAGGTGACGCGGGCCACATCGGCGCCCCAGCGTCGACGCCAGGCGTCCGACTTGTCTGCGACTCGCCAGGATCAACCCGAGTGATCGACGCTGTGACAGTCACCCGGGGTGAACGCCGCACCCACTGCAGTCAGGTGTGTCGAACGCCGCGTCCTCGCAGCGTGCCGACGTGATTTCAGTAACTTGGAAGCAGCCCGGGTCGAGAATCGGACCCAATTGAGGCGAAGAGCGGCCTCATGCCGGCGTTGGGTGCGTCGCATCCCAGCTCTGCTCCGGCGGATGCCGACCCGTCGCCCTGCAACGCTCACACCCCGGGTCGTCGCAGACGTGCATCCTGGGCCGTCCGTTCGCGAAAAGCATCGTCGGCTCCGGCTGCCGGCTCGTCGCCGCGCACCGCCCGCAGCCGGGATCGACGCATGCATGGGCCTTGCCACATGGGTCGACCCCAGGCGGTGCCTGCAGGTCGAGCGCGAGTCCGATGCTGGTGGCCGGGTTGGCCGCCATGGATGGCTCCAAAATGGGCGGGGAAGAACAGTTTAGCGGGCACCGGCCCGCCTGCGCAGCGACGTGCTGCGCAGGTGATGCGCGCCTTAGTCGGTCCTGAGGCAGATCACGATCCGCACATAGGCGGGGCTCGCTCTCACCGCTTCAACGGCCGGAAGTACATCAACGTCCCCCGCAGCCCCAGCAGCCACTCCAGGTCCTGGGCCCAGGCGAACACCTGGCGCTCCCGGCCGGCGGTGTCGCTCATGTGCACCATCTTGGGTCCCGCGACCCGGCCGACCCAGACCTGGGACTTGGCCCGCACCTCGACCACGCTCGGGTACTGCTTGGGCAGGAACAGGCTGGCGAAGGGATAACCCAGCAGGTCTCGGCCGCTGCGCCCCAGCAGCCGCTCGGTGTCGCCGCCCACCGAGCGCACCGCGCCCTGGGAGTCCACGATCAGGCCGGCGTTGGCGCGGACCCGCTTGCCGGTCACCGGCGGCGCCGCGGTCCAGGTGTTCAGGAACAGGACAGGCACCCGCGGCACTCGCTCACGCAGGACCGTCAGGGCCGAGGTGGGGTCGATGGACCCCGCCCCGCGTTCCTCCACGACCACGTCCCAGCCCCCCTGCCTGAGGGCCTCGTCCAGCGCCTCGGGGCTGGCAACGCGCCTGACATTCTCGACCATGCCAGGAGTAGAGGAGTCCGCGAAGCGGGGCCCAAGGCCCCGAGGCACACCGACGGCCAACACCTTGGGGTCGGCGTCCACCGTCACGGTGTGCCCTGTGGAGGTGATGTGCACTTCCGCCCCGGGATCAGAGGGCGGGGAAGCAGGCCGAGATGCACTGGGGTGGGTATGCGTCCCACGCCCCCTGGGGGATGGACTCCTGGGGAGCCAGCTCCAAGTAGTCGCGCATCCAGTCGTCGAGCCAGGCCAGGTGGGACTCGCACTCGTCGGGGTCGTCGGTGTAGCCGTTGCCCGGGTGGCACCACATCTCGTGGGCCGGCGGGTCGTAGTTCTCGAGCAGGTCGTCGATGGTCGGGTGGTCGGGGTGGATGTCCTTGGCCCAGTTCAAGGACGCGATGCGCCAGTGAGCCGTCGGAGCGACCTCGTCCATGTCCCAGCCATTGGTGTAGGCCAGGGCCGAGGTGGGCAGCGCCAGGAGCAGCGCGCCGAAGAGGGGGGTCTTGGAGGCCATGGTGGAGTCCTTGGAAGGGGCGGGCGGCAGAGCCCACTCCTGGCCCCATCGCAAGAGTGGTGCCAGTTCCCGGCGAATCTGCTCGATCGGGTCTCTGCGCAGATCGAACCCCTGGTAGCCCCCGCTTCTCCACCCGGCGTTGCGTTGCGCTGGCGCAACGCGCAACGCCGACGTTGTGCTGACGCAACGCCTAGCGCCGATGTCCGGGCGGGCCGACTTCCCCTTCGCCGCCCCCTCTCCTAGAATCCCCGCCCATGGCACGGCTTGGCGGTCTCGCGCGCTACGAGCGGCTGGGGACCTCTCCATCCGACCGACCAATTTCGCTCTTTCGAGCCCGGGATCGGTGCACCGGGACCGTGGTGGTGCTCAAGTGCCTGCCGTCCCACCACGAGCACGCACACCTGCTCGAGGCCGAGGCCCGGCGCACCGCTCGCCTGAGCCACCCCAACCTGGTCCGGCTGCACGCCACCCTGGTCGACACGCCGGGTCCCAGCGGTCCCGTGACCGGTCTGGCGACCCGCTGGATCGACGGCGATCCCTGGGGCGAGACCCTGCGGGCCCAGTCCCCAGGAGACCGCCTGGCCACATGGGGCCGGCTGGTCGCCGGGGTGGACTACCTGCACCGCCAGGGCTGGCTGCACCTGGACCTCAAGCCGAGCAACGTGCTCCTCACCGACGCCGGTCCCGTGCTGCTGGACCTGGGCAGCGCCTGCAGGATCGATGGGATCGCGGGACAGGCAGGCGGCACCCTGGGCTATGCCGCGCCCGAGGTCCTGGCCGGCCAGGCGCCCTCGGTCGCGGCCGACCTGTACGGGCTGGGGGTGCTGCTCTACGAGGGGCTGTCCGGCGCGACCCCCTTCGGCGCTGCCAAGGGCTCGGCTCTGCGCCAGCAGGTGCTGGCCGGCAGTCCGGTGCCGCTGCGGGCGGTCGCCCCCGGCGTGCCCCGCCCGATCGCCGCGCTGGTGGACTCGCTGCTGCGGCGGGACCCCGGTGCGCGGCCCCTGCGGATCCACGACGTGCTGGAGGAGCTGGCCGCGGCCGGCGTGGCGCTCCCTACCTCCCGGGGGGCACCCACCCTGGTCGGGCGCGGGGCCGCCACCCAGGAGCTGGTCGAGGTGCTGTCCGAGGACGTGGGCGGTGCCGTGGCGCTGATCGGACCCCCGGGCAGCGGCAGGACCCGTCTGGCCCGCAGCGTGCTGCGCGAGCTGGAGGCTGGCAGCAGGCTGTGCGTGGATCTGGGCGACGCGCCCGACGTGTTGGCCGCCCTGCACGGGCTGCTGGCCGCGGCCGGAGCGGAGCTCTCGCCACCGGGAGACCGGTGGCTGCCCGACGCCCTTGTGGCCCTGGAGCGCATCGACCCGGTACGCGGCGTCGTCTTCCTGGGACGCTGGGAGGACCGCACAGCGAGCGAGGCCCGGACCCTGGAGGCCCTGCTGCCCGCGCTGTCCCGGGTCGGCCTGAGGGCTTTGGTGGCTGCCCGGCGTCCGCCGTCCGGTGCGCGACCGGTGCCCCTGCGCCCGCTGAGACCCCTGGACCTCGAGGCTCTGGCCCTGGAGGAGGGGGTGCCGCCGGGCAGCCTGGTCCAGCAGGCCAGCGAGCGCAGCGGCGGACACCCGGGCGCCTTCCTGCGGCTGCTGCTGCGCCAGGCCCAACAGGCCGAGCCGCTGCCGCCCGCTCTGGCGGCTTCCCTGGAGGCGCTGCGCACGCTGCCGTCGCCGATGCCCGCCCGTGCCGTGGCCCAGCTGCCAACGGCGCTGCGCCAGGCACTCGACGCGCTGGCACGGCTGGACCGGGCCCACCGCGATGCCCGGGGCGCCTGGGCCCTGGTCGAGGCGGAGGGGGCCGAGGCCCTGCATCCCACCCTGGCCGACCCGGTGCCAGCGTGGCTGGCCGACACCGCCCTGGACCCGCTGTGGCGTGGGGTGGTCGCGGTGCGGGCCGGCCGGACCCAGGACGCGGCCGCGGTCTTCCCCGACGCCGTGGACCAGGCCGCTGGCCGCCGGGAGCTCCTGCTGGAGTGCACCCGGGGCCTGGCCGAGAGCGGGCACCCCGAGGCCCAGCGAGCGCTGGCCCGGATGAACCTGGAGGACGGCGATCACGCCGGGGCCCTGCGCGCGCTGGCGGACCTGAGCGATCTGGCCGCCGTGCGCCTGCGCATCGAAGCGTTGCTCCGTGGGGGGCGGGCCCAGGAGGCCTGTGCCGTTGCCCGAGAGGCCCTGGTGTCGAGCGGCGCGGCGGTGCTCGCCCTGGACCTGAGCCGTGCTTGTGTGGCCCTGGAGCAGCTCGACGACGCCCAGGCCGCCCTGGACCAGGCCTTGGCCCTGGACCCCGCGCTGGGAGACGGGGAGGCCCTGGGCCCCCAGGCCCTGATCGCCGTGCACCGGCTCGACGCGGGCGAGGAGGTGCCGGGACTGGAGCGGCTGCTCCTGCGGGTCCAGGCCCAGCCGGGCCTGCCGGCTCGCACCCTGTCGACCACCGGGCGCATCCTGGCCCGTCGCGGGCTGCCCGAGCAGGGGGAGCAGCTGCTGGCCCAGGCGGCGGAGCGGGCGGACCAGGACGGCGACCTGCGCCTGGGCGCCATCTGTCGGCTGAACCGCGGCAACGTGCTGCTGCGCCTCGGCCAAGCCCACGGAGCCCGGCGGGCCTACCGGGCATCCCTGCTGGTGGCCCGGGGCATCCCGGACGGGGATCCGCTGCGACTGCGGCTGTCGTACTCCCTGGCGGAGCTGGCCTTGCGCCGGGGGCGGCTGCCCGATGCCCGGCGGCATCTCTCCGAGTTCCAGGTCGTCGCCCGGAGCCACGGCGGCCCGCCCGCTCGGGCCCGGGGCGCCCTGCTCCAGTCTTGGCTCTGGCTCGAGGAGGCCCGCCCCGCCGATGCCTTGAACACCCTGGAGGCCCTCGACGCCGACGGCCCCCTGGCGGGCACCCGCAGTCTGCTGCTGGCCCGGGCGCTGCTGGCCTTGGAACGCCCAGCCCCTGCGCTCGCGGTGCTGGAGGCCCTGGAGAGCCGGGACGACCCCGGGGGCACGCGCGAGCTCCACGCGCTGCGGGGGCTGGCGTACGTGGGGCTCGGTCGCGAGGAGCTCCAGGCGGCGCGGGCCCTGGTGCCGGACAGCGCACCCGAGCTGGACCAGGCCGACATCGGCCGGGTGCTGCTGGCCACGGCTGGGGAGAACCTGGACCCCCGGGAATTCTCCAGCCGCCGGGCGGACCTGGACCGGGCGGCCCAGCTGCTGCGGGGTCGCCACGCCGGCCGAGCGGCGTCTCTGCGCGATCGGCTGCTGGCCAGCCCGGGGGCCGCCCTGGCCCGCATCGTGGAGCTGACCGAAGCCCTGCCGGACACCCAAGCCTTTCCCGAGGCCCTGGCGACCCTGGTGGCCGAGGCCCTGGGGGCCCACCGGGTGCTGATCATGCTGCGGCTACCGGGGCTGGGCCGCCAGGTGAGCTTCCGAGAGCTCTCGGGCAACGAGGTCGCCGGGATCTCGGCCGAGGTGCTGCGCCGGATCCGCCGGCCCGAGGACACCTGGGTGGCCGCGGACGCCTTTGCCGATCCGGCCCTGCGCGAGGTCTCGGCGACCGTGCGCACCTTCGAGATCAAGAGCCTGGTGGCCGTGGCCATTCCCCGCGAGGACACGGCGATCGGTGCCCTGTACGTGGACGACCTCCACCGGGCCCATCGCTTCGACCCGGCCGACGTGGCCCTGCTCCAGCGCCTGGGCCGGGCGGTCGGGCGCATCATCGGCTGGGAGTCCCGGCCGGGGGACCACGGCGAGCTGCTGGAGCCGGTCGACGTGCACGGGGTGGTGGTGAGCCGCCGGGAGCTGGTGGCCGGACTCCAGGACGGGGTCGCCCTGGTGGACGCCCGCCGGGGGGACAACCTGCTCGTGAGCGGGCCCACGGGGGCCGGCAAGACCTGGTTCGCGCGACGGCTGGCCACCGAGGTGCTGGGCTGCACCGGCCTGGAAGAGGTCGTGCTCAGTCGCGGGGACGCCGCGCTCCTGGTCAGCGCCCTGGCGGGCACCCGGCGGGGCGACTTCACCGGGGCGCTGAACCGCTCGGGCGCCATCCAACAGGCTCTGCAGCACGGCCGGGCCCTGTTCCTGGACGAGGTGCAGAACCTGGACGACCGGGGCCAGCAGGTCCTGCTGCCGCTGCTGGAGCTGCCCGAGCGGCGCTTCGCCGGCATCGCGGGCCCCGCCACGCTGCTGGGCGGGCGGCTGCACGTGATCCTGGGCACCAACGCGCACGTGGCCGGCGGCGCCTGGGAGGAGCACTTCCGCGAAGACCTGTGGTACCGGATGAGTCGCAACCACCTGGTCCTGCCCGGACTCGCCGAGCGCGGCCGAGAGGCGCTCTACCGCTACCTGGGCGGCATGTTGGAGGACGAGGAGCTGGGCTCACCGGAGACCGTGTTCACCGGGTCGGCCCTGCGCCGAGTCGGCGAGGTCACCTGGCCGGGCAACCTGCGGGAGCTGCGCACCTTTGCCCAGAAGAGCGCCCTGCTGCACCGCCACCTGGGTCGGCGCCTGGGCGAGGCGGAGCTGGTCCGCTGCGGTCTGGCACCCTCGGACGTCCCCCGGGGCCAGGAGCACCGGGACATGGACGCCGCCCAGCGCGAGGCCGTGCTGGGGGCCCTGGAGAGGTCCGGCTACGTCCAGGCCGAGGCCGCCCGGGTCCTGGGCATCTCCAAGTGGCGCCTGCATCGGATGCTCAAGGGGTACGACCTGCTGGACTGGGTCCGGGGGAAGCGGGAGAGGTGAGGGCCGCTCACCGCAGCCAGCCGCCACACCCGCCTCCGACCAGGGGCTCCAGGATCGCCTCGACCTCGATCAGGGAGTCCACCATCGCATCGCCCTCCTCGCTTCGCGCATAGCCGCCCAGGATCCAGAGGCGGCCCTGGGCGGCGATCAGCCGGGTATTGTCCAGGTTGTCGCCCGGCAGGGGTCCGAGGGCCCAGCGGTCTTCCGCCAGGTCGTACCCGAGCAGCCAGGTGGTCTCGTCCCAGACGAAGTCCTCCTCGGTCCCGTCGCCCGCAGGCAGGTAGTCCACCAGCCTGCGCTCGGCGTGCACCCAGGCCGTGTTGCCCAGGTGCGTGCCGCTGGCAGTGCCGACCGCGATCGGGGGCTCGACGAAGCGGAAGCGCTCATCGGTGTCCGCGACGAAGATCTCGGCCTGCTCCTGGGGCCAGGTGATGTCCTGGTCGACGCCCTCGATGGCCAGACCCCCGGTGACCAGGGCGAAGTCGTCGCCAGAAGAGACCGCGCCCGCGTTGCGCCCTTGCCGCAGCTCGTAGCGGTCGTCGACCGACCAGGTCAACGTCTCGGGGTCGAAGACCTCGGTGGACCGGACCGAACACTGGAACGCGACGACCTCGGCGCCGTCCTGGCTGTATCCGCACTGCTGGGCGATCGGCAGGGGGTCGTTGCCGTAGCCCGGATAGTAGTTTCCGGAAACGATAGCCAGCTGTCCTCCCTCCAGGAGGGCAAAAGAAGCGCCGGTGCGAGGGATCGTGGCGTGGTGGGCGCTCCAGCTGCCGGTGCCGGCCTCGAACGCCGCCAGGTCCAGCACCCAGACGGTGGCCACGATGTCGGCCCCCAGCCAGGTCTGGTCGTCGGTCTTGTCCGGCAGGTCCCAGGCGGCGCGAACCGCTTCGTCGCTGGCGTCCAGGATGTCCCTGGGGCTGTACCAGGAGGGGATCGCGGCCCCGTCTCCCAGCCAGATGTTGCCGCCCTGGACCAGCAGCAGGCCATCGTAGACGATGGCACTGCTGCCCCCTGAGAGGAAGTCGAGGGGGGGAAGAAGCTCTGCACTCTCGACCCCCGAGGGGTCCAGGCGGTGGCCGTCTTCGAGGAAGCTGGCGTGACCCTCCTCGAAGTCCAGGTCCTGGCCCAGCAGGTGGTACAGATAGTGGCCGTCGGACGCCGCCGCCGCATTCTGACGAGGTGGAACGAGCTCGGGACCGGCGGTCAGGGTGACGGTGAGGGTGCGCTCCGAAGGACTGGAGCCGCCCAGCAGCAAGAAGAACAACCAGAGGGGACCTGGACTCATCGCAACCTCCTGCCGATGTGGAAGGACCCCTGGAGGTCCGAGCGGGCCTGGACCACGCCGTCGATCTCGACGCCGTTGACCTGGGCCTGGGCGCTGCCGCCGAGGACCCAGTGGGTGCCGCGCATCCAGTCCACCGCCAGTCGGGCACCGACCACGGGCGTGACCAGCTGGAGCGGGGTCACCTGGGGGCCGGCGCCGGTCGCTTCGTGAACCCGCTTCAGGGCGGTGTAGCCGGCGACGGGTCCGGCGGAGAGCTCGAAGCGCGGTGTGCGGATCGTGCCGCGCACGCCTAGGGTCCCGGACAGGATGGTGGTGGTTGTGTCGTGGGAGGTCCCGAAGACCTGGGTCTGGCCCTGGGCCTGGCCGCCCGACACGTCGGCGTCGAGCATCCAGGTCCGGTCGCCGGTCGCGACTGGAAGGGACAGCCTCACGCCCACTAGCGGCCCGGGCCCCAGCACGTGGGCCGCGAGCTCGGGATCTGCCCACACCCGGGCGCCAGCCCAGGCATAGAGGGTCACAAACTCCGTGCGCTTGGCCAGTCGATCCAGCGACAGGGTCTCGCCGGGACGCACACGAAAGGAGCCCCGATAGACCACCCGGTCCGTGTCCCGCTCCTGGATGACCTGGCGCCAGTAGAAGCCCGGCTCCAGCACGACCAGGTCCAAGGTCGGGCCGTCCATCCCGTCGTCGGTGTCGCCTTTGGGCCCGGCTGTCGGAGCCACCCGGTAGGGACGGCCCTCGTTCAGCGACTGGACGTAGCTCAGGACGGGATCCCGCAGCCTGGGCGTCAGCATGACCTCGTGCAGGTCCAAGGCGGCGCCGCTGTACGCCATGTGCTGCTGTTCGCGACCGGGGAGCTGGTCCAGGTGCGCGACGGCGTACTTGAAGGCCTCATAGGCCGACACGCCCCCGTCCTGGTTCCGGTCGATGGTCGCCAGCCGATCGTGGTTCGGGCTGCCCGGCTGGACCGACCGCAGGGCTTCGACGAGCAGGTGGGTGAAGTGGTCCTGGAACTGGCGGTCCTGGTAAGCCGCCCCATAGGCGCCGATGACCGCGTCGGCGCGGCCGGCGTCGTAGGGGTCGACGGCGAGCACGGTGGGCTGTAGAGGCGCGCCCGGTCCCTCGCCGTCGCACAGCGCCTTGATCAGGGCCCACTCCTTGGACTTCAGACCCCGCATGGCGGTCTTGAGCCTGGACATGTCGAAGCCCAGGGTGTGGCCTTCGTCCAAGCCGCCCACGCCGGCCCGGTAGACCGTGTCCGAGGTCACCAGGTAGCGCTTGCCGTTGGCGTGCTGGTAGCCGTGGCTGGACACATACAGCAGGGCCAGGTCGGCGCCGGCTGCCCGCCGCTGGAAGGTCTCCAGGTGGCCGCTCAGCGCACCGCTCGTGGTGCCCGGCAGGATCTGGATGCGCGACGCGATGTCCTGGGTCGGGGCTTGGCGGCGAAGCTCCTGGGCCAGCAGGTCCGCGTTGCCCACCACCAGGACCTGATCGAATGCACCCACGGCGGGGTCCGCGAGGGCCAGCGCCAGCTTGATGGCGTCGATGTGGCAATTCTCGAGGGGGGCCCAGCCGGGCTGGAAGCCGGTGATGCCGATCACCAGGGCGACGCGCCTGCGGGACTCCACGTGATCCCGCACCTTCTGGTCGCCGGGCGCTGGCCCAGGATCCTGGGCGAGGGCGGTCGAGCCGGTGAGGCCCAGGAGGGACCACAGAATGAGCAGGGTCTTCATGGGCCCTCCACCACGAGCTCGAGCTCGCCCAGGGCCAGGAGGCCAAAGGGTGCGCCGCCCGTCGGATTGGCCGGCGCTGCGCCTTGCCCGACGGAGTCCGTGACCCAGACGAGGAGCCGGTGGGATCCGGGACCGCCAGTCAGGGGGATGCGCAGCACCTGGTCGTCGGGGTCGGTGGTGCCGTTCCGGGTCATCAGCCCGGCGCGGCCGTCCCACCGCAGCGACGACGCGCCGTCGGCGGGGTGGGCCAGCCGGCGTGCGCCGTCAGGGGACTCGTGCACAATGGTCACCCAGCCCGCCGGGCCGCTGTCGAGCTGCACCGTCAGGCTCCAGGCGCCCGGCGGCAGGGGTCTCTCCGGGCCGACGACGGTCCGGATGTTCCCGGCGGGCTCCACGGCGTGGCCCACGATCAGGAGCGCCGAGAGATCGTCTGCGCCCTTGAAGCCGGGCTCCGGGGCGTCCGGCGTCCCGATCAGCCCGACCGTGCCCAGCAGCAGGGCCGCCATCGCCACCTGCCAGGTCGTGCGCCGGTACCAGGGAGGGGTCTCGTCCCACGACAGCCCGCGTGCCTTGCGGGCTTCGGCCATGCGGCTGCTCATCTGCGCGATGGGCGGCCTGGGCGGATGGGCGGGCGCCTGGGGGTGGGTCTCCTCCAGGAGGCGGTCGTGGAAGCTGGCGAGCCTTCGGTCCATCTCCTGGCGCTGGGCGTCGGTGATCGCGACGGGCTCGCGCATGCGCGTCCGCAGGTCCTCTTCCTGGTCCAGGTAGGCGTCCAGGTCTGCGTCGGTGAGCCCAGGGGGCTGTTCGGGGCTCATGAGCTGCGATCCATGCGGATGATGTGCAGGGTGTGTTCGGTCAGGTTGGGCACGGTCTCCGGACGGGGCTCCAGGCCCTCCCGGACGCGCATCTGCTGCGCTGCCGCCTCCACCGCTTGGCTGAGCAGCACGAACAGGAAGTCCCACAGGTCCTGGTAGGGCGGCCCCGGGTCCTCCAGCCCGAGCCGGGCACAGGCGCTCTGGGTGACCCTGCGCAGGGCCGCCCGCTTCGCCGCTCGCAGGCGATCCGGGGTCTTCCCGACAAAGGCCGTCGGCCTCAGGCGCGCGGCGGTGTGGTGGACCAGGGCCTCTGCCTCGGCCTGGGAGCAGGTCAGCACCGACTCCAGCAGCACGGGCTCGAGCTCGCTGAAGAGCGCGGCCCAGTCGGGCCCAGCCGTGGCCGAGGGCCCGGGCACCTTGTGGGCTGCCGTGCTGCGCAGGCCCCGTTGCCGGCGTTCCCGCCGTGCCTGGTTGCGGCCCCGCTCGAAGGCCCTGGTCCAGAACCACAGGCGGGTCGAGCGCCGCTCGTGGTCGTTCCAGCAGAGGTAGTAGGCGTCGGCATCCATCAGGAGCTCCTGGGCGATGTCGTCGGCGCTGGGCGAGACCTGCCCGAGCCCCTTGACCGCTCCGTGCCAACAGGTGTGGAAGAGGTCCATGTACAGGGCCTCCCACGCGGCCTTGGCCACGTGCGCGTGCCGGTCGAAGAGCATCTTCTCCAGCTGGGAACAGAGCGCCGGTTCGTCCATCGAGCTGCCCATCTCGGGTCCTCCCGTGGGAAGCCGAGTTCTCAGCCTCCATCTTAGGAGGGCACCAGGATCGGGCCGCGTGAGGAAGAAGATCGAGAATTTCCAGGAGCCCGGCGCGAGCGGCTCGCCCCAGGCTCCCGGAAGCGGTCAGAGCATGCACACAAAGGGCAGGGTCGCGGACCCGTGGTAGTCGTTCCACGTGTAGCCCTGGCTGGCGTTGTTCAGCGCCAGGTGGTCCTCGCCCGACCCGCTCTCGTTGGGCTCGCCGGCGTTCCAGTTCTCGTAGCTCCACACGAAGCCCGAGATCCAGGTCCACGTGCCTTCGCTCGCGGCGTCGGTGCCCCCGAGCCACGCCATCTCCCAGGCGCCGGTGTCCCAGCCCAGGCCGTCGGCCGTGGTCGCGATGAAGTCGTTGTGGGCGCTGTCAGCGACCGTGGCCAGAGCACCACCCAGGTCGGTGCAGGCGTCTGAAGCCGTCTGCCAGTCGACCCGGTCCTCACAGAACAGGTGGGAGATGCCGCCATAGGTGGTCTCCGTGCAGGTGTAGGTCGAGGTGTCGATGTCCAGGTAGCGCACGTCGGACGTGACGATGCCGGCGACCGAGCGGCCCTGGGCGCGGTAGTAGACCCCGCTGGACCAGGTGCTGACCGACAGGACGTCCCACGCCGGGTCCGGGAACCGATGGGCCGGACCGCTGGCCCAGGCTGTCGACGCGGTGTCGCCGACGAAGGTGCCGGACGGGGAGACCTGGATCCGAAGCTGCGGACAGTTGCTGCGGAGGAGGAAGGCTGGATTGGCGCTGAGGGTGGCCCCGTCAGCCGGGCTCATCAGCAAGACGCCGCAGGGGGCGGCCTGGGCCAGCGCGGGAGCGGGGAGGACGGCGATGAGAAGACCGGCGATGGCGGCCCACAGGGTCAGGAGGTTGCGCAGAAAGTGGACGGACATGGTGTCGCTCCGGTCATCGGGGTCTGGGCGCCAGCGGATTGCTGGCCCTCTGTCTCCGTCTGGCCGTCAGCGCCCCCGTCCGTGAGGGGCCAGGATGCAGTTTTTCTGGCGTCGCTCTGACCGGCTCCTCACCCGGATACACCCCCCCCATGGGCCCAGCCCGCCGTCAGCCCCCCAGCTTCGAGGCCATCTTCCTGGGCGAGGCCCTGGACCGCGAAGCCGCCCTGGACGCCTTCGTCGGCGGCCTGAGCTGGCGGCCGCTGGTCACGCTGAGCCTGTGCGCAGCCCTGCTGGTGATCCACGTCGGCGTGGGGTGGCTGGACTACGCCACGGGGCAGTTCAGCTTCCTGGGTTCTTTGGTCTGGGCCCGGACCCCGGAGTCGCTGATGGCCGCCGGTGGGCGTCTGTCCGAAGCGGTCGCCATCGGGCAGAGCTGGCGGCTGGTCACCTGTGTGCTCCTGCACGCCGACTGGCTCCACCTGGGCCTCAATGGGGTGGCCCTGTACGGCCTGGGTCGGATCGCCGAGGCCATCTTCGGCCGGGCCCGGCTGCTCGCGCTGTTCCTGGCCGCCGGGCTGGGCGGCGCGGTCCTGTCCCAGCTGGGCCCGGCGTCGATGAGCGTGGGCGCGTCGGGCGCGGTGTTCGGGCTGATGGGGGCCTGCATGGCTTTTGGGTTCCGCTATCGGACCGTGCTGCCCCACGACCTGCGGCTGCTGCTGGTGCGCGGCCTGACCCCGTGGGTGGTGCTGAACCTGCTCATCGGCTTCAGCGTGCCGCGCATCGACAACCTGGGCCACATCGGGGGCCTGCTGACGGGCGCTGTGGTCGGCCTCTTGCTGCGGGACCGCATCATCCCCGGCGAGCCGGAACAGAGCGACAGCCGGGGGGGCGCCATCGCGGGTCTGTGCGTGGGCATCCTGTGCTGGAGCCTGATGAACGCCAGCTGGAGCGTGCTCGCGGCGCTGGAGCGCGGGGGCTGAGAAACAGGGGAGAAACAGGGGAGGAAACAGGGGGGAAACAGGGGTCAGGAACCTTTTGTTAAGCATTAATACGGCGATGATGGATCGTTGTGATAGGCGATAATGGGTTCGGGGCATGACTCTGGTTTAGGCCCTACGTCGCCTGGCGGCGCCCAGGAGCCCGGCCCACACCCACCAGACCCCGCTGCCCCCCAGGCCCCCGGACGAGCAGCCGCAGTCATCGGTGGTCTCGGGTGGCAGCTCACCGGTGGGCTGGCCGCCCGTGGGTCCGGTATCGGTCGCCGCGCTGTCCTGGGTGCCCGTCTCGCCGCCGGTGTCGACAGTCGCGGTGTCCCCGGTGTCCCCGGTGTCCCCGGTCCCGCCGTCCCACCGCGCACAGTCCGTGCCGGCCGGTCCCAGCCGCACCGACACGGCGTCGAAGTAGCTGTCGTTGTCGGTGCCGGCGTTGCGTGTGCCGGTGAGCACGACGTCGATGCTGCGGGTGCCAGAGGGCACCTCTGCCCCCAGATCGGCCACCGTCCACGTGCTGACGGCGCTGCCCCCCAAGGGCCCGCGGCCCAGCTCGTCGCCCTTGGCGCCGAGGAACACCAGCTGGGCCTGGGGCAGGTCGCTCCCGCTCCAGTCGGCCATCGCGGCGCTGGCATGGGCCACGACGGCCTGGTCGTCGATGGCGTCGGCGTGCTCGGAGACGTCCAGGCTCTGCACCACCTGGGCAAACGCGGTGCTCTCACACAGACCCCCCACCGCGAAGTAGCGCTCGCCCTCGTACGGCGCGACGCCGCCGCACTCGCCATCGCCCAGTGCCTCGAACACCCCCTCGACCACCGTCCAGCCCTCGGTCCCGGACTCGGCGCCGCCGTTGACGACCAGCTCACCCCCCAGGCTCGAGCTCCCGGTCTCGAAGGCCTGGCCGACGGACCACTCGCTCCAGGCCAGGCCCTGGTCCCGGTACCGGACCCGCCAACACCAGCTCGCGTCCGCCACCAGGCTGCGCACCTCTTCGTCGGTGAGCGCGTCCGACGCCTGCAGGTCCACGTCGAACCACCAGTTCTCGTGCTGGATCCAGCGATCGACCAGCGGGTCACTCCAGTCGTCACAGGACGTGCTGACCTGCCAGTGGCTGGCGCCGTGGCCCTCGCCGCCGGTGTCTGCAAAGGGCGTGGCCTCCAACGCCACGCAGTCCGGATCCACCACCTCATCGACCGGAAAGCGCGCCACCGGGGTCTCCGGCGCAGTGCCGTGGCGGTACACGGTCAGCGCATCGACCAGCACGTTGTCCCGAGGGGTGGTCTCGTCACCCCGGGTGATCCGCCTCAGGGTCAGGGATGGATCGTCCCCCGCGTCCACGTCGATCAGGGAGAAGCCGTACTCGTCGAAGGTGACGCTGAACTCGTCGTAGTCCGCCTGTTCGTACTCGCCCCAGTAGTCGATGTTGCCGCCAGCGGTCGCCACGTTGACCCACAGGTGCGCGGTGTCCCTGGACTGGCCCCGCGAGTAGCCGTGGGTGTGTCCGAAGAGGTGCAGGCTGGGCTTGCCGCAGGTGCTGGTGAAGGTCTCGAGCCGGGCCACTACGTCGACGGTGAACGCGGACTCGCCGGGCACCCACAGCTCGCTGAGCGCCGGGTGGTGGAGCTGGGCCAGCACGAAGTCCAAGGCGTCGTCGCCACAGGCGTCGGCCAGCACACCGTCCAGCCACGCCAGCTGCTCCGGGCCGTCGTAGCCGGAGTTCGAGTCCAGGCCGACCACCCGCAGGTTGCCGTGGTCGGCCCACCACCAGTGCTCCTCGACGCCCGCGGTGCCGTTCTCCGGCAGGGTGAAGAGCTCGAAGAAGTAGGGGCTGTCGGCCTCGTGGTTACCGGGCACCGGGTAGCTCGCCACCCGCTCGAACAGACGGGCCCCCGGCTCGAAGTACGTCTCGGCAAAGCTGCCGTAGTCCCACCCCCAGTCGACCAGATCGCCCGGGATCAGGACCAGGTCCAGCGCCTGGTCGATGTCCAGCCCGGTCTCGGCCTCGACGTAGGGCACGACGCCGTCCTCGACGAGCTCCCGGAACTTGTCGGGGTTGCCGGGGTCGATCTGCATGTCGCTCATCGCCACCAGGGACACGCCGGCGTCGTCGCCCGGGCCGGGGGGCAGCGTGAAGGCCGCCGTGTCGGTGGTCACGGTGCCGGTGACCACCCGGTAGTAGATCCGCTCGCCGGGGGTGAGCCCGTTCAGGGTGGCGACGTGGTGCACGCCCCCGCCGCTGCTGGCGCTGCTGGTCCCCGCCGTGTCGGCGTCGGGGCTCTCGCTGGTCCCCCAAAGCACCGTGCTCTCCGAGCCCGAGCTCGTCTCCCACCGCACGACGATGGAAGTGCCGGTGGGGTTCTGGAGGTAGGGCCCCGCCACGAGCTCCTGGCCCCAGGCGGAGGGGGTCAACAGCATGAGTGACAGCAGCATGGCGCCCCTTCAGAGGTCGGAGCCTATCAGCGGGATCGGCTGGGATCGCTAAGGTGGCGGGGTGACGGGATCTCACGAGCGCGGGGCGAGCTGGCAGCTGGTGGCCTGTGTCGTGCTCGTCGTGGCCCTGGTGCACGCCCCCAGCCTTGGCGCCCCTCTGCTCGGCGACGACTACCGCCTGATCGCCCGGGTGAGCACCGATGGCCAGGCCGACCTGGCGCGGGTGATCGCGGACGCCACCACACCCCTGGGAGATCGCCCGGGCCCCCGGTTCTGGCGCCCGCTGTGGCAGCTCTCCTTCTGGCTGGATCTGACCCTGTGGGGCCCGCGCCCAGCGGGCTTCCACGCCACCAACCTGGCCCTGCACGCCCTGGCCGCCGTCGCGCTGGGCCGCCTGGCCCTGGCCCTGGGGCTGGCCCCGCGAGCCGCCCTCGCCGTCGCCTGTCTGTTCGCAGGCTGGCCGACCCACCACGAGGCCGTGCCCTGGATCGCGGCCCGCTGCGGCCCGATGGCGACGGGCCTGACGATCGCCGCCCTGGGTTGGGCTCTGAAGGGGCGCACGAGGCTGGCCACAGGAGCCGCCCTGCTGGCGATGCTCAGCAAGGAGACCGGGTTCATCGTGGCGCCCCTCTGTGCCGCAGCCGTGGCGCTGTGCGAGGGGCCCCGCGTCGCCCTCCGTCGGACCGGGCCGATGTGGCTGGGAGCGGGGCTGTGCCTCGCGGCCCGCACCTGGATCCTGGGCACGCCCGTCGGGGGCTATCCGCAGGTGCCCTTGTCGCCCCTCCGGCCGGACTTTGTGGCCGCCCAGGCGAACACGCTGGGGTCGCTGCTTGGCGGGGTGCGCGCGGACCTGTTCGGCGCCGCCGTTCCCCTCGTGGCGGGCCTGGCCCTGGCTGCCATCCTCTGCCTGGGTGCCTGGCGCCGCCGGGACGAGCACCGCAACGCCTGGCGCCTGGCCTTGACCTGGGCGGTCCTGGCCTGGGTGCCCATCTCCCCCTTCCTGGTGTCCCCGATCGACCAGGCAGACAGCCGCTTCCTGTACGGCCTGGTCGCGCCACTGAGCCTGGCCCTCGTCGTCGCCCTGGGTCGCCTCGGGCTTCCCACCTGGCGGCTGGTCGCTGGCGTCCTGGTCCTGGCGGTCCTCAACCAGGGTCCCCGGCGCGACGCCGAGGCCCTCGCTGACCAGCTCTTCCCCCGGATCCAGGCCCTGGCGATGGATGGGGCGGGCACTCTGGTCGTCCTGGCCGGCGTGCCCGATCGGCCGGGGGGCGTGGTGGTCGGTCGCAATGCCTTCCCCGACGCCCTGCGGCCGCTCTACACCGACCAGCTCCTGGCCCGACCCGCCTTGGTCCTGACCGACACCCCCGAGGGCCGCGCCCGACTGAGGGGCCTCCTGGACGCCACCGCCCAGGACGCCGACGCGCGGGTGCTCACCTGGGACTCGGGCAGCGGGGTCTTCGTGGACCTGCCGCGCTGATCACAGCACCCCGACGTCGGCCAGGAGCAGCGCCACGACGGCCTTCTGCATGGCGATGCGGTGGGCCTCGTCGAACCCCATCCACGTCTCCACACAGATGCCGATGCACCCCACCGCGTCCACGATGACCTCGGTGCTGCTGGTCGCCACCGGGTAGTACAGGGGCGCCCAGTGTTCCTCGTCGCTGGGGAAGCGGGCGTTGAGCTGATCGACCACCCGGGCGACGGTGTCCGGCATCGGCTTCACCCCGTACACCAGGGTCTGGCCAAAGGACGGCACCCGGTTGGGGTCGTAGCGCTTCTGGGACTCGTGCAGGGTCGCCACCAGCGCGGGCTGCTCGTCGAGCACCAGGTCCATGAAGCGCCTGGCCAGCCGCCGCTCGCGCTCTGGGGCGTCGGCGTCGCCGGGGAAGCAGCGGTTCAGGTCCAGGCCGCCGGGGGCTGCTCGCTGGCGGGCCCGGTAGGCGGGCGGGTTCATCACCGGGACCACGATCAGGCGGCCCCGCGCCGGGGCCAGGCCCTCCTCCAGGAGCTCGAACAGGGCGTGGGCGCCGGCGACCTCGTCCCCGTGGATGCAGGCTTGCACGATGGCCGTGGGCCCCGGCGAGCTCGCCTCGAGCACGTGCAGCGGCAGGGTGGGCGAGAAGTGGTGGATCCCAGGAGGCAGGGGCATGGCCGGAGTCTATTCGTCCGTCGCCGAGCAGATGAACGTGTCCGCGCCGTACCCGGGGTAGTTCAGGTCGTTGTAGTCGGTCACGATCCCGCTGGTGTCGAAGTTGTAGTACATCGACGACACCGGGTCGTTGTCGCCATTGGGCTCGCCGTAGCTGGTCATGTCCGAGACGTAGAAGACCCCGCCGTCTCCCGCGACCCAGTCACAGCTGCTGTTGTCGCTGCGCAGGGCGGTGTTGCTGCAGGTGGAGCCGTCGACCCTGGGGTAGACCCCCATGATGTAGAGGAAGTCGTCGTGGCCGTCGGGCCCGATCGTCGCATCCATGGCCACGGTCCACGCCGAGAGCAGGTGATCGGCGGTCCGGGGGATGAAGAGCTGCAGGCCGTAGGTGTCGCAGACCGCCTCGGCGTCGTCGGCGTAGTGGGTCGAGCCCTGGTCCAGCTTGAGCATCGTGTAGCCCCCGCCGTCGGTGGCCATGTCGCACCAGGCCTCGAAGGGCGATCCGGTGCCCAGGGGGTCCAGCCAGTACAGCCCGTCGGCCAGGCCGCCACCCCGGTCGCTCAGCGCCGCCAGGCAGGTCTCGGTGGGGCAGTCCTGGCTGTCGCCCGCCGCCGCTTCGCTGTCGGACACGCTGCCGTCGCAGTCCACGTCGACGCCGTCGCAGGCCCCCACCGCGTCCGGGTTCACGCCGCTGTCTCCGTCGTCGCAGTCGCTGCCGTCGGCGATGTAGCCGGTGGGTGCTTCGCACGCGTCCTGGGCGTCGCCGGGGTCGCCGTAGCCGTCCCCGTCGGTGTCGGCGTACCAGCTCGTGGCGTCGCTGGCGTCGTCGTCTGCGGTGCCCGAGCAGTCGTTGTCGATGCCGTCACAGGTCTCGGTGGCGTCGGGGTGGACCGTGGCGTCGGCGTCGTCGCAGTCGGTGGCGTCGTCGACGTGGGCGGTCGGCGCCTCGCAGGCCAGCTCGTGGGCGTCCGGGTCGCCGAAGCCGTCCCCGTCGGCGTCGGCGTACCAGATCTCGCCGTCCACCGCGGCTTCGTCGTCGGTGCCGCCGTCGCAGTCGTTGTCCACACCGTCGCAGACCTCGGTGGCGGTGGGGTTCACGTCGGCGTTGCCGTCGTCGCAGTCCAGGGCGTTGTCCGTGTGGCCGCTGGGCACGTCACAGGCCGACGCCGTGGTGCCGGGGTCGCCGTAGCCGTCGCTGTCGGCGTCGGCGTAGAAGGTGTCCGGGTCGGTGGCGTCCTCGTCGACCGTGCCGTCGCAGTCGCCGTCGGCCCCGTCACAGGTCTCGGGGGCCCCGGGGTAGATGGCGGCGTCCAGGTCGTCGCAGTCCGTGTCGTCGGCCACGTGGCCCGAAGGCGCTTCACAGGCGATGTCGGGGAAGCGGGCATTGCCCAGGCCGTCCCCGTCGAGGTCCAGGTACCAGGTGCTGGCGTCGGCGGCGCCGGCCTCGTCGGTGTCGCCGTCGCAGTCCTCGTCGGTCCCACCGCAGACCTCGGTGCCGGCGGGACTCACGCTCCCGTCGCTGTCGTCGCAGTCCTGGGCGTTGTCCACCGTGCCGCTGGGGGCCTCGCACGCCTCGTTGGGGTCGTCGGCATCGCCGTAGCCGTCGCCGTCGCTGTCGCCGTAGAAGGTGCCGCCGCCGGTCCCGTCCTCGTCGACCGTGCCGTCGCAGTCGTCGTCGGCGTCGTCGCAGAGCTCCGGCGCACCGGGGTAGGCCGTGCCGTCCAGGTCGTCGCAGTCGTCGGCGTTGTCGACGTAGGAGAAGGGCTGATCGCACGCGGTGGTGGTGAAAGTGTTGCCGCCGTAGCCGTCGCCGTCGGCGTCTCCGTACCAGGTGGGCGCGTCGGGCACGTCCTCGTCGATGGTGCCGTCGCAGTCCTCGTCGGTGTCGTCACACCGCTCCCCGGCGCCGGGGAAGTGGTAGGTGCTGCTGTCGTCGCAGTCCTCGCAGGCGGCGCTGCCGTCGCCGTCGGCGTCCTCGTACCCCGTCGAACCGTCGCAGTTGAAGTCCCGGGGGTCGGTGCAGTCCTCCTCGGCGGCGCCGGGGTGGTAGCGGGCGTCGTCGTCGTCGCAGTCGTCGCCGATGGCGACATAGCCGTGGGGGGTACCACACGCCGTCTGGGCGTCGTCGGGGTCGCCGTGACCGTCGCCGTCGGCGTCCCGGTACCAGGTGGGCGCGTCGGCGGCGTCGGGCTCGTCCGTGGTGCCGTCGCAGTCGTCGTCCCGGCCGTTGCAGAGCTCGTCCGCGTCCGGGTTCACCGCGTCGTCGCTGTCGTCGCAGTCGTCGGGCGTGGCCCAGCCGTCCTGGTCCTGGTCGGCGCCCGTGTCCGGCGGGTCGGGTGGGGCCGTGTCCGTCGGCGGGCCTGTGTCGGTGGGCGGAGCCGTGTCGACTGTGCCGGTGGTGGTGGGGGGGGTGTCCGTCAGGCCGGAGTCGCCGGTCGTGTCATCGCCGCAGGCGAGGGCCATCAATAGGAAGGAGAGCATCGGTTCGCCGGGAAGGATGGGGCTTCAGGGTACCGCTGAATCGGGATCGCCAGGTCCTTCGGAAGAGACCCCAGGGCACCAACGCCAGGGTCACGACCACCCCGCCCCCCCGGGCCTCGCAGCGTGCCCATCGCAGCGGGTCTTCCGGGTCGTCCGGACCGATGGGCTCTCCGGGCTCCTCACCGCTGTCTCGGGGCTCGGGCTCGCCCTCCAGCTCCTCGCAGTCCGGGTCGCGCAGGTCCGCCATGCCGTCGCAGTCGTTGTCCCGCTCGTCGTCGCAGACCTCGGCCAGTCCCGGGTGGCGCTCGGGATCGTCGTCGTCGCAGTCGCCCTCGTCGACGGTGTAGCCGTCCTGGTCCAGGTCCTCGCAGGGGGGCGTGCGCAGCAGGTGGACCACGCCCGACTCCGGACCGACACCCTCGGCAGCGGACCCGGCCAGCGCGACTTCGGCCAGCCCGTCCGAGCCCAGGTCGGCTGCGGCGACGCTCCACGACGTGCCGCCCGCGGCGCCGTCGGTGACCAGGGTCACCAGGGCCTGGTCCGTGGGGACCAACTCCTCGCCCTGGGGATCGTCCAGGATCCAGCCCACCTCGGTGCGGTCCGAGGGGGCCTCGGCGAACATGGCCCCGACCAACAGCTCGTGCAGTCCGTCGCCGTCGAAGTCCGCGCTGGAGAGCGAGAAGCCCCGCGACACCAGCTCCCGGGTCTGGGACACCGTCCGCCCCAGGACGACCTGGTGGAGCCCGCCCGGGCCCAGGGCGTCCGTCGGTGCCCGCAGGACCGTCGCCGTGTCCGAGCCATCGTCGGTCGGGGGCACGCCGATGAAGAGCTCGTCGCGGTCGTCGCCGTCCAGGTCGGGCACCACCCGCAGGGTCAACTGGGCGGTCTGGGGCAGCCCGGTCAGGGCGACGGTCGCCACGGGCTCGCCGCGCTCGTCCAGGGCGTCCTGGTCGTACAGGAAGACATAGGCGACCCCGTCCAGGGCCGGCCGGTCGGGCTCAGAGTCCACCGCTGCCACCACCAGGTCCGTGACGCCGTCCCCGTCCAGGTCGCCGGTCCGATCCAGGGCGTGACCGAACCGGACGGCGATGTCCGGGGCCTCCAGGATCCAGTCCGCCGAGGACAGGTCCAGGATCTCGTCGCTGGGCCTGACGACCCCATAGACCGTGCCGGGCCCCTTGCCCTCGTCCAGGGCCCCGGGCGCCCCGACCAGCAGCTCGTCGGCCCCGTCGCCGTCTGTGTCCGGTGCCACCGCGACGGCCGTGCCGGTGTGCTGGCCGGCGTGCTCGCCGACCATCTTGGCGGCATCGCCCAGCCACGTGTCGCGGTCGACGGGCCCGAAGACCACATAGACCGCGCCGGACTCGGACCCCCCGCTGGACTCTCCGGGGGCGCCCACGACCACGTCGCCCACGCCGTCGGCGTCCAGATCGCCGCTCGCCACCGACGTGCCGGCCGCGTCCGAGGCCGCCTGGCCCAGGATCAGCGCTCCGACGGTGTCCAGGCTGCCGCTCACGACCGTGGCGTCCAACAACACCGCCACGCCCCCGGCGTTGTTGCCGGCACTGTCCTGGCCCGGCAGGCCGATGACCAGGTCGATCAACCCGTCCTCGTTCATGTCCCAGCCGGCGTCCAGGGACTGCCCCGCCCGGTCATAAGCGGCCGGCCCGCTGAGCTCCGCGTCGGCCTGGGACGTGCCCCATGTGCCCTGCAGACCGCAGTCGTCGGGCTCGGCGGCCCCGACCAGTGGGACCAGAATCAGCCAGTGGATCGGCCAGGTGAGCGGTGTCATCGTTCCTGCTGCTGCCCGGGCCAGGACCCCGGCACACTGTACAACGACGAACTCGGGGCTGTGTGGAGTCGGTGGCCAGGATTTTCTTCCACATTCTCGGCGGAGCGGCGTTCTCCAAGGCGGAGCCCGGGGCTGTCCCCGGACTCTCCCCGGGCGGGTCAGGAGGACGGCGGGTGACCGAAGCAGGCTTGGATCGGATCCAGGTGTCCAGCTCCGACCGGGAGCCGGTGCCAGACGAGGCGCTCTTGCTCGCGTGGCGTGCGGGCGATGAGGCCGCCTTTCGCGTGTTGTTCGACCGCTATCGCACCCGGGTGACCGGGTACGCCTGGCAGCTCGTGCGCCGCCAGGAGGTGGCCGAGGAGATCTGTCTCGAGGCGTTCTGTCGGGTGCTCGAAGGCGCCTGGCGCCCGGGCGGATCGTTCCGCTCCTTCCTGTACACGGTGGTCCATCGGCTCTGCCTGGACGCCCTGCGGCGCCGGGGCCGCCGGGACCGGGCCCTGCTCAAGCTCCGGGCCGGGCCTCGAGAGGGTGCGGGTCCCGAGCACCTGACCCAGCTCTCCCAGGACCAGGCTCGGCTCCAGGCCGCCCTGGCTCGGTTGCCCGCCCCCCATCGGGCCGTGCTCTCGCTGTACTACAGCCAGGAGCTGAGCTCCCAGGAGGTCGCCCAGGTCCTGGGACTCCAGGACCACCAGGTGCGCTCCCGACTGTCCTATGCCCGCAAGCTGCTCCGGCAGCACCTCTCCGAACCGCAGGAGATCCCATGAACCAAGACCTGCTGGGCTTGCGCCCGGAAGACCTGAGCCCCGACGAACGTGCGCTGCTCGCCGAGGACCCGGACCTGGGCCGGGCGCACGCTCGGGAGGCCGCCCTCGGCGATGCCCTGGGGCGGCTGCCCGCCCCTGTGTCGCCGCCCTCGGCGGAGCAAGTGCTGGCGCGGCTCGCCGCCCAGCGAGCGCCCTCGCCCAGAGCATGGCCTGCGGCGGCGGCCGGGGGCCTGGGGCTGGCCGCCGCCTTCCTGCTGGCGTGGCTGCCGCTGGCCCCCGACGAGCCGACTCAGCGGGACCGGGGCGTGGCGGGTGCGCCGACCCTGCGGATCCAGGCTGCGGCAGAGGACCCGCGCGGCGCGCTGCGAACCGTGGAGAGCGGCGGGTCGGTGGCGGCGGACGAGCGGGTCCTGTTCCGTGTCGGCACCAGCCACGCCGGACACCTGGTGCTCCGGGCGCCAGACACCGGGGAGCAGCTCATGCCCCTGGAGTCCGGCTGGCTGGCGGTGGAAGCGGGCGAGCACCGGCCCGGGGGTGACCAGCCCTTGTCCTGGCGGCCGGATGCCCGTCCGGATCCGGGCGGCTCCGAGACGCCGGTCGTCGCGACCTGGTGCCCCGAGCCGCCGGCCGGGCCCGACGCCCCGGTCTCCCCCGGGTGCCTGACGACGGTCTTCCAGCTCTGGTGGACCCCCTGACGTCCCTGTGGCTCGCGTGGCTCGGGATCGCGCCGCTCCATGCCGCGGCGCGGGACCGGGGTCTGGCCCCGGCGCTGAGCACGGCCGATGCGCTGGACCAGGCCCTCGCACCCCGGCGCCGGGCCATCCTGGTCGGTGTCGACACCACCCGGGACCCGGCCTTTCCGCCCCTGCGTCACGCCGGCGCCGATGCCCAGGAGCTGGGTGAGGTCCTGCGTCGGGCCCGGGACGGGGGCTTCGACGACGTGCGCGTGCTGACCACCTCGGACCAGACGACTCGGGCGGCCATCTTCCGGGTCCTGTCCGAAGCCTCGGAAGAGCTCCGGCCCCAGGACGAGCTGGTGGTCTACTTCTCCGGCCACGGCACCCGCGTGCACGACCCGGCCCGGGACAGCTGGCGCCGCTTCCTGGTCGCGTCGGACACCCGCTCGGGCGAGCTGGAGTCCACGGCCATCGACCTGGTGGCGCTCCAGGCCTTCTTCGGCGAGCTGGCACCGGCCCGCAAGGCCCTGATCCTGGACGCCTGCTTCAGCGGGGACGGCAAGTCATCGGTGCGTCGGGCGCTCGAGGACGATCCGGGCACCCCCGCCGGTAGGCTGATGCCCCGAGCCCTGGGCATGAGCGCTGGAGAGGCCCACCTCTACGCGACCAGCGCCGGTCGTCCGAGCCGCGAGGACGACCGGCTGGGCCACGGGGTCTACACCTACTTCCTGCTCGAGGCACTCTCCTGGGGCTTCGGCGACGCTGATCTGAATGGCGACCGGGTCATGACGGCCTACGAAGCCCACGACTATGCCCGGGGCCGCACGCTGACCTACACCGAAGGCGTGCAGGTGCCCGAGGCGGCCCTGCGGGTGGTGGGACAAGCGGACCTGGTGCTCGCCGGTCGGCCTGACGCCCGCGAGCGCAGGGAGGAAGCGCTGGTCTATCTGTACCAGTCGCCCGGGGAGCTCGGGGGGACCCGGCTGGTTGTGGATGGCCGGGACCGCGGGCTGTTTCCCGGCACACTGCCGGTCGCCGCGGGCAGGCACCGACTCCAGGTGATCGATGCCCAGGGGGCGGTCCTTGTGGATGGCCACGCCAACCTCAGGGCGGGTCGGAGCTACGACGCCCGCGACCTGGCCCGGGTGGTCCAAGGCCCCCGTCGGATCGCCGGTGTGCGCTCGACCGTCCTGGTGGCGCCGGACCTGGCCTTTGCCATCGGCGCCGGCGCGACCGGTGTAGAGGCGTGGGCCCTCCGCCGGGTGCAGCGGGGCCCGGCCCGGGGCGTTACCACCGGCCTGTCCCTGGGTGTGGCGGTGAGCCCGTCCCGAGACGTCGCCGTCGAGGGCACCCGGGCGGACCCCCGCACCCTGTTCAGCGGGCGGGCGGGCGTGGGCTACCAGGGCGACTGGCGTCGCCTGCGCTATCGGGCCGAGCTCGGGGCCGGCCTGCTGTTCCTGCCCCCGGACTACTTCGATGGCCTGCCGTCCGAGCCGCCGCTGCCCGGCGAGCGTCCCTCGGAGGAGGGCTGGTTGGTGCTCGCCGCCGGTCCGCAGCTGGCTGCCGGCTGGGTTCTGACCGACGCCGTCGCGCTGACCGCCGCGGTCCGGGCCGACGTGTCCTGGCTCGAGCTGCGCGCCGGTGAAGCCGCCCGACCGGTGCCTTGGCTCACCGCCGCGGTGGGCGTCGAGCTCAGCCTCTGAGGTTTTTTCCACGTCTGGCGGGGGCCGTCGTTTGAGGGAGCACGGACCGCGAACGGTCCCCAACCCCAAGGAGCTTCCCCATGCTGCGCACCCTGCTTCCCCTCGCCACGCTCGCCGTCGCTTGTGCCCCGTCCCAGCTCGACGTGACCGCCGAAGACCCGGCCTTTGCCCACGGCGATGACATCGGCGCCTTCCAGGCCATCGCCCAGCCCGTGGACACCACCAAGGCCCGCGGCGGCGCCGACCTGGAGAGCGAGACCAAGCCCGTCGACACCGATCCGGACGAGGGCTGCGAGCTCTACTACGGCTTCTTCGTGGGCACCTACGGCGGCGGCGCCTGGGAGGGCGAGTTCACCGACCTGTCCAACAACTGGCTCGCCGACGCCGAGGGGGCCTACTACGACACCCTGGGCTGGGACGGCACCATCAAGTCCGGTGACCTGGGCGGCAGTGCCAGCGGAGACTGGGGCACCAAGGTCTTCAAGGGCGACATCGACTTCGACGGCGTGACCGACGCGGTCGTGTCCGGTGGCTACGAGGCCGGCGAGTTCGCCGGCCTGTGGACGGCCTGCATCTGACCCCTGACCCTGGTGTGGCCGTGCGCCCCCCCGGCTCTGGCCGGGGGGGCGTTCTGGTTGGTAGGATCTCGGGGCTTGTCCGCCCCGCTGCCGGTCCCCGAGTCGATCTTCGCGGAGATGGTGCGTGTCCGGCGGGATCTGCACCGCCACCCGGAGCTCTCCTGGTCCGAGCACCGCACGGTCCAGGTGCTCCAGCGCGAGCTCGAGGCGTTGGGCATCTCCTGCCGCCGGATCGGCGAGACGGGGCTCGTCGCCGACCTCCCGGGGCCGTCGGGCGTGCCGATCGTGGCTCTGCGGGCCGACACCGATGCCCTGCCCATCCAGGAGGAGACCGGCCTGCCGTTCTCGTCGGTCCACGACGGCGTGATGCATGCCTGTGGCCACGACGGGCACAGCAGCATGCTCCTGGGCGCGGCGGCGCTGCTCCGGGACGCGGAGCTCACGGCGCCCCTTCGGCTGCTCTGGCAGCCTGCCGAGGAAAAGGCCGCGGGGGCCAAGGCGATGATCGACGCTGGGGTGCTGGACGGCGTGGGCATGATCTTCGGCGGCCACGTGGACCGGCACTACCCGGCGGGCCTGTTGGTGGTGACCGACGGGGCTGTCAACGCGTCGACGGACACCTTCCACATCGACATCCAGGGCCAGGACGCCCACGGCGCTCGGCCCCACGACGCCATCGACGCCATCGTCGTGGGCAGCCTGATGGTCATGGCCATCCAGACCATCGTGTCCCGCGAGGTCAACCCGGCCTACCCCAGCGTGGTCACCGTCGGCAGCTTCCAGGCTGGGCACGCGCCCAACGTGATCGCCGGTCGGGCCCGCATCGAGGGGACCATCCGTGCCCAGCATCCCGACGTGAGGGAGCAGCTGCGCACCGCGGTCGCCCGCATCGCGCGCTCGGTGGGGGAGCTGCACGGCGCTGCGGTCCAGGTCGCGCTCCACGCCGGCACGCCGCCGCTGCACAACCCCGCGCTGCCCACCGCGGTCGCCAGAGCGGCGGCCGCCGCCGTGGTCGGGACAGACGGCGTCGTGCCCCTGGCCTTTGCCAACATGGGCGGCGAGGACTTCGCCTTCTTCCTGCGGCACGTGCCGGGCTGCTACATCCGCTTTGGCGCCCAGGTGCCTGGGCGAGAGGGCTTCCCGGCCCACAGCAGCCGCTTCGACTTCGACGAACAGGCCCTGGCCACCGGCGCGGCGTGGTTCGTCGAGGTCGCGCGCAGGGCCGGCGAGCAGCTGGCGGGCCAGGGGTCGGGCGGCTGATCCGCGTGGTCGCAGCCCTCCTCGTCCTGGCCTGCACGGGCAACGGCACCGACACGGTGACCGACGACGACGTCACCTGTGACCACGGTGACGTGAACCAGGACTTTGGCTTCCTGGGGGTCGATGTCGTCACGGACAACCCGTCCGTGCACCACCTGACCCTGAGCGCCAAGCTCAGCGCCAGCGCCCCGGTCGACGTGGTCTGCACCCTGGACTCGGACCCGAGCGAGGTCCACCGGGCCAGCTCCGACGACGAGCTGTGCCACGAGCTGGACCTGTACGGCCTGCTCGGGGACCGGGACTACACCTGCGTCCTGACTTCGCTGACGGCCACCGAAGAGGTGCGGGTGCGCACGGGGACGCCACCGGACACCCTGCCCGACGTCGAGGTGGACGAGCACGACGAGGACCGCCGCATCGGCGCCTACACCCTGGTCACGCACCTGGAGAAGCTCGCCGAGCCCAACCAGCTCAAGCTGCTGATCCTGGACCCCGAGGGTCGCGTGCGGTGGTCCCACTTCGTGACGTCGGGCAACAGCGGCGACCTGTGCGCGGGGTACCTGGGCGACGGGCGGATCTTCTACGGTGGGGCCGGCGGGGTGGTGCCGACGATCGTGAAGCTGTCTGGCACCACCGAGTGGGTCGGGCCGTCCCCGTCCACCGCGGGCAAGCCCCACCACCACGTGGAGCTGCTCGACAGCGGCGACGTGTTGATGCTCTCCACCCTGGACAACACGGACGGGTTGGGGGACTTCACGGGCTTCGCGGTCGAACAGGTCGATCTCTACGCCGGCACGGTGCGGTGGACGGTGAACAGCCAGCTGACCCTCGAGGCCGGTCAGCTCGGGCGCACCGACGAGGACCGGGACCCCTGGCACCCCAACGCGCTGGTGCCGATCAGCGACGAGAACGGCGACGGCGTGCTGGTCAGTCTCTATGGTCAGCGGGAGATCGTCCGGATGGACCCGGACACCAGCATGATCCTGTGGCGCCTGGGCCGGGACGGGGACTTCACCCTGCTCGACGCCGCCGGCGACGAGCTGGACCCGTCGGAGTGGTTCCGCGGCACCCACGCCCCAGAGCTCAACGGAGACACCCTGCTGGTCTACGACAACGGCACGCCCACCAAGGGCTCCCGCATCGTGGCCTACACCCTGGACATCGACGCCCGCACCGCCTGGGAGTCCTGGTCGTGGACCGAGGAGGGTTGGGCCGAGCCGATCTGGGGCGACGTGGACGACCTGGGCAACGACCACCTGTTGATCACCCGGGGACACTGCGACGGCTGCGCAGGCGTGAACACCGAGTCGCGCTCCGAGATCCTCGAGTTGGACCGGGCCACCGAAGACGTGGTCTGGCGGGTTCGCTTCCCCCACTTCGACGACGGCCTGTACCGCGCCGAGCGCATCGACGGGTGTGCTCTGTTCGCCAACGAGAAGTACTGCCCGTGACGGGCCGTTGATCCCCCTGAGGCTCCGGTAGACTCGGCGCCATGAGCGCTGAGACCCAACTCCATGCCATGGGCCGCACGGCCTTCTACGCCTTTGCTGTCGCCGGCTTCGCCGCCATCGCAGGGCTGACCCTGACCCTGGGGACCTGGGCCCTGTGGCTGCTGGCGATCCATGTGCCGTTGGTGCTGCTCGGGATCGCCGACATCCGGCAGCCCAAGCGGGCGATCCTGCGGAACTACCCGGTGGTCGGGCACCTGCGCTACGCCTTCGAGGCGGTCCGGCCGGAGATCCAGCAGTACTTCGTCGAGCAGAACCTGGAGGGCAGGCCCCTGAACCGCGAGGAGCGGTCGGTGGTGTACTCCCGGGCCAAGAAGCAGCTGTCCACCCTGCCCTTTGGCACCCACAAGGACGTCTACGCCGTCGGCTACGAGTGGATGAACCACTCCATCGTGCCCAAGGACAAGGCCAAGGAGCTGCCCCGGGTCACCATCGGCGGCAAGCACTGCAGCCAGCCCTACTCGTGCTCGGTGCTCAACATCTCAGCGATGAGCTTCGGGTCCCTGTCGTCGGCGGCGATTCGGGCGCTGAACGGCGGGGCGGCGGCCGGTGGGTTCTTCCACAACACCGGCGAGGGAAGCGTGAGCGCCCACCACCTGGCGCCGGGCGGTGACCTGTGCTGGCAGATCGGCACCGGGTACTTCGGCTGCCGGGACGACGACGGGAACTTCGACCCGGCGCGGTTCCAGGCCAAGGCCACCGTGCCCAACGTGAAGCTCATCGAGATCAAGCTCAGCCAGGGCGCCAAGCCCGGCAAGGGCGGCATCCTGCCCAAGGAGAAGATCACCGCCGAGATCGCTGAGATCCGCCACGTCCCCCGGGACAGGGACGTCATCTCGCCGCCGTACCACAAGAAGTTCTCGACCCCTGTGGGACTGCTGGAGTTCGTCACCGAGCTGCGCGACCTGAGCGGCGGCAAGCCGGTGGGCTTCAAGCTGTGCCTGGGCAAGCGGCGCGAGTTCTTCGCCATCTGCAAGGCGATGGTCGAGACCGGCGTCACCCCAGACTTCATCACCGTCGACGGTGGCGAGGGCGGCACCGGTGCAGCGCCGCTGGAGTTCAGCAACTCCGTGGGCGCTCCCCTGGTCGAGGGCCTGGTCACGGTGCACAACGCCCTGGTGGGCTTCGGCCTGCGCGACGACATCAAGATCATCGCCTCGGGTCGGGTCATGACCGCCTTCGGCATCGCCAAGCGCCTGGCGATCGGGGCCGATGTCTGCAACGCCGCTCGGGCGTTCATGCTGGCGCTGGGCTGCATCCAGGCCCTGCGGTGCAACCTGAACGACTGCCCGACCGGCGTGGCGACCCAGGATCCGCGCCTGGTCAAGGGGTTGGTGGTGAGCGACAAGGCCACCCGGGTCCAGCAGTTCCACTACCAGACCCTCAAGACCCTCGTCGAGCTGCTCGCCGCCGCGGGCCTGAGCCACACCAGCGACCTGCGGCCCTGGCACATCCTGCGCCGGACCACCCAATTCGAGGTCCACCACTACGGCGAGATGTTCCACTACCTGAACCCGGGCGAGCTGCTGACCGAGCCACTGCCCAAGGACTACGCACGGGCCGTGCACGCCGCGTCGTCCCAGACCTTTGGCCACGTGTCTCCCGACGAGTCCCACGCGGCACCCGAGCGGGCGAGCACCTAGCCCACCAGTGGCCCGGACCACCGCGCTCGCCACCCTCGCGGGCACCAGCCGGCCCGTCGACCGCCGCCTCTACTTCCGTGTGGGGCTGGGCTTGGGGGCGCTGAAGTACCTGGTCGACACCCTGGTCATCTTCCTGGCGACCGGGAGCACCATCACGCCCTGGGCCTACCTGGCGCCGTTGCTGCTCCTCAAGGGGGAGATCCTGGGGGCAGCGTCTCCGGCGGTGTTGGCCTTCCTGGTGCTGTGGACCCTGCCGTTTGCGTGGATCGGCGGCAGCATGTCCGTGCGGCGGGCCCGAGACGCCGGGCTCTCCCCGCTCATCGGCCTGTTCATGTTCGTGCCGGTGGTGAACTACCTGATGTTCATCGCCCTGAGCCTGGCCCAGACGGCCCAGTGGCAGCGCAAGGAGTCACGGGTCGCGGGGCACGACCGGATGGTCTGGTCCACGCTCTACGGCGTGCTGGGGGGCAGCGCTCTGGCGCTGGCGATGACCGGTCTCAGCGTGTTCGTGCTGCACCAGTACGGCGCGACCCTGTTCTTCGGCACGCCCTTTGTCATGGGCGTCGTGAGCGCCTGGTTCCTGAACCTGGACCAGCCCAGGGCCCTGCCGGCGAACATCGCCGTCGGTTCATTGACCGTGGGTGTCTCCGGCGGGTTGATGCTGTTGTTCGCGCTCGAGGGCGTGATCTGCCTGGCCATGGCGGCGCCGATCGCCCTGGCGCTCTCGTGGCTCGGGGTGCTCCTGGGCCGGGCCCTGGCGGTGGCGGATCACAAGAAGGCCCTGGCGGGCCAGCTGGGGCTGCTGCCGCTGATGGCCCTGGGCGAGCCACCGCCGCCGGCCACGATGGTGCACGAGGTCTCCAGCGCGGTGGTGGTCCAGGCGGCTCCCGACGTGGTCTGGCGCTATGTCGCCGGCTGGGAGCGCATCGAGCTCCCCGAGGTCCCGGCGTGGTTCTTCCAGCTGGGCGTGGCCTACCCCCAGCGGGCCTGGATCGACGGCGAGGGCGTGGGGGCGGTGCGCCACTGCGAGTTCTCGACCGGGGCCTTCGTGGAGCCGATCACGGTCTGGGACCCGCCGCGCACCCTGGGCTTCGACGTGGTCGAGAGCCCGCCCACGATGCACGAGTGGAGTCCCTACGAGGTGGTGCACGCGCCGCACCTGGACGGCATCCTGCAGAGCCGGCGCGGCGAGTTCCGCCTGGTGCCCCTGCCCGATGGCGCGACCCGGCTCGAAGGCAGCACCTGGTACACCTTCGAGATGGCCCCGCGCTGGTACTGGCACCTGTGGTCCGACGCGATGATCCACGCCATCCACACCCGGGTCCTGGACCACGTCAAGGACGCCGCAGAGACGGGCGCTACTGGCTGATGGTGACCGTCTGGTTCAGGTCGTAGGGGCCATAGGACACCGTGGTGCCGTCGGGCCAGAAGACCTCGACCATGACGGGCAGGGCGTGGGAGCCGAAGCCGAAGTGCAGGGTCAGGTCGTTGGCGTTGCCTTCGCCGGTTCCGGACTCGACCTGGCGGGTCTGGATCGAGGAGCCCACGGTGATGCGGGCCTGGGCGCCGAGCGCTGTGGTGTTGGTGGTCACGCCATCGCCGACCAGGTTCAGCTTGAGCCAGGCCTTGCCCGTGGTGTGGTTCTCGTAGATGCGGGCCCCGGTGATCAGGTCCAGGTCGCCGTCGTCGTCGATGTCCGCCCACGCGGCCTGGTAGGTGGCCGGGATGCCGGTCAGGCCCTCCAGGTTGGTCACGTCGGTGAAGGTCCAGTTGCCGTCGTTGCGCAGCAACACCGGGAAGTCGCCGCTGTAGACCGTGGTGAAGTACAGGTCCAGGTCGCCGTCGTTGTCGTAGTCCCCGAGCGTGGGGGACGCGAAGGACTCCTGGCGCTCGATGCCCACATAGGCGGAGAGATCGGCGAATTGCCAGCCGTGGTCGGGCCCGCGGTTCCGGTAGAACTTGGGCCGGTCTTGGTACGGCGCGGCGTGGGAGAAGTTGCCGACGAAGAGATCGATGTAGCCGTCGTTGTCCAGGTCGCCCCAGGACGAGCCGATGGTGTGGCCGTAGCTGTAGTACCAGCCGTCGTCGGTGCCTTGGACCCGGTGGTACTTGGCCCGGTCGACGAAGTTGCCGGCGCCGTCGTTCACGTACAGGCCGTTGCGCTCCAGGCGGTAGTTGGACACGTAGACGTCGATGTCGCCGTCCTCGTCGAAGTCGGCTGCTGTGACCCCCCGGCCCGGGCGGCGAAAGCCCTGCTCCATGCGGGTGCTGCTGGTGAACGACCCGCTGTTGTTCCAGGCGATGCGGTCGGGCTCGTAGCCGGCGCCTTCGTACCCGGTGTACCAGGCGTCGACGAAGCTGTCGCCGTCGAAGTCCGCCAGGGCCACGCCGCGGCAGGACACGATCGACAGGTCCAGGGTGTTGCTGTCCGCTGTGAACGAACCGCTGCCGTCGTTGACGTACAGCGTGACGTCGGGGTCGTACCAGGAGACGAAGTCCAGATCGCCGTCGTTGTCGGTGTCGGCCCACCCGCCAAAGGCGTAGTTCCAGATCGCGAACGACCGGGTCAGCGTGGTGCCGTCGTTGTCGTAGACGATGCCGTAGTCGTGCAGCTCGGGGTAGCCGTCCCCGTCGATGTCGGCCCAGTGGGCCTGGCCGCCGCTCAGGCCGGTGGGGACCCACACGCTGGTCTCGTTGGTGAAGGTCTGGGCCGAAGCCAGGCTGGAGAGGACGAGGAGCGCCGTCATGGTGCCTCCGAATGCGTCAGTCTACTTCACCGGGGTGCCCATGAAGTGGCGTCCATCGTCGGTCAGGACGACCGTGTAGGAGTCGTGGTCGAAGTCGACGTACCGATCTTCGACGAAGAACTCCATCATCTTGGAGAACCCGGCGTGGGCGATGAAGTACCGCCGCTCGCTGAAGTCGTGAAGATCCTTCATGGGCATCGTGCCACCCTGCTTGTCCAGGTGCTTGAGCACACCGCGCTGGGCCTTGGCCCGGTGGCGCTGGATCTTGGCGTCGTCGACGGTCTTGGCGTCCGGGTCGGGATCGGGGGTTGCGGCGGCTTGGGGGGCCGGGGGTGCGGAGGGAGCGGGGGGTGCAGGGGCCGTGGCTGGCGCCGGCGCCGGCGTCGGCGTCGCACGAGCCGGTGGGGGTGGCGGTGGCTCGCGTGGGGCCGGCGGCGGGGCCGGGTCCTGGCTACCGGCCAGCTTCTTGATGCGGCCCTTGATGCGGCTGCGGATGCCCATGGGTGACCCTGGTTCGGGTGGCGGGGAGACGAAGGGTGGGTTCACCCTATCCCCGTGCTCGCCCTGCTCCCATGGCTACTGGCCTGTGATCCGGACACCACCACCGTCACCGCGGACGGGATCCGGGTGGTGATCGCCGACGTGACAGACCTGGTGCTCGCCAAGCGCCTGGCGGTCGAGCTGGACCGATCGGACGCGCTGACGCTGACCTGTGTGGCCGACGCCGACGCCGACGAGGAGCACGTCCTGACCTCTGCTGCGGCCACGGAGCACGAGCTGGTGCTCGCGGGCCTGCTGGCCAAGACGGCCTATGCCTGCGACGCGGTGGCCGGGTCCGCCAACGCGTCCTTCGAGGTGGCCACCGACGCGCTACCGGACTGGGCCCCGGCGTGGACCGTGACGGGGGAGACCTCTGGCTACACCCTGTTCAACCATGTGGTCAACGGCCAGGACGCCAACGAGCAGAAGCTCTTGATCGTCGACCCCGAGGGTCGGATCCGGTGGTACCACCTGCTGGCTGAACAGGTCGCTGGCGACGTGGACAGTCGGTACCTCGGCGACGGCACCGTGCTCTACGGCGGGGGCTACGGCGCCAGACCCCGACGGATCGACCTGGCAGGCGAGACGGTGTTTCGGCTGGCGACGCCGGTCACGGGTCGCAGTCACCACCACCACACCGAGCGCCTGGACGACGGCTCGGTCATGAGCCTGGTGACGACCACCAACGCGGTGGCCGAGCAAGAGGAGACCTGGACCGGCTTCGGCGTCGAGGTCGTGGACCCCCAGACCGGTGCGCTGGCGTGGGCGTGGGACAGCCAGGCGGCGGTGGAAGCGGGGCAGCTTCCCGTGGCCAGCGGCGGCGATCCCTACCACGGCAACTGGGCCTGGTGGACCACCGACGCCGAGGGCCCGGCGCTGTGGGTGAGCATGCGGAACCTGGACCGGATCGCCCGGGTGGACCGGGAGACCGGGGAGATCTCGTGGACCCTGGGGGTCGATGGCGACTTCACGCTGCTGGGCCCCGACGGGGAGCCAGCGGGGACCGAGGACTGGTTCTACCTCCAGCACGCGCCTGAGCTCACCGGAGACACCCTGGTGGTCTACGACAACGGTCTGGGCCGACCCGGCGGCGCGTACAGCCGGGTCGTGCAGTACCGCCTCGACGTCGCCGGGCGCACGCTCCAGCAGGAGTGGGCGTGGACCGAGGACGCGTGGAAGGAGCCCATCTGGGGCGACGCCGACCTGTTGGACGACGGCCACGTGCTGGTGGCTCGGGGACACTGCTGGGACTGCGACAGCGCCGACGTGGACGGGCGCTCGGCCCTCATCGAGCTGGATCCCAGCGCCGACCTGGCCACCTGGCGACTGGACTTCGACGGGGAGCGGGACGGGCTGTACCGGGCCCAGCGAATCGACGGCTGCGCGGTGTTCGCCAGCACCCGGTGGTGCATCTGAGATCCAAAGCCCCTTCCCTCTTCCGCCTCGCGGTCGATGGGGTGTCGATCAGGGCCTCTCTGGCCCCCAAAACGCCCTCGGGGCACGGTCTCGACCGCCAAGGCGGAAGAACTTCGGGGCTCTGACTGGCCAGGCGGAAGAAACACCTGGCTCTACCACCCGGGCGACCCCGATCTCGCTCCTGCGGGCGTCAGCCCCGCCCTCTTCAGCACCTCCGCCATGTCTCCGGGCATCGGGGCTCGGATGTGGACCGTGTGACCGTCGGGGTGTGGCACGTGCAGGGCGCGGGCGTGCAGGCAGTGCCGCGGGTGCAGCAGCCGCGACGGCAGGTCCGGCAGCGGCCGGCCCTCGTAGATCGACAGGAAGACCTCGGGGGGCTGGCCATAGAGCCGGTCGCCCAGGATCGGAGCGCCCACGTGGGTCAGGTGCACCCGGAGCTGGTGCGTGCGACCGGTCTCGGGTCGACAGGTGACCAGCGTCACCCCCTCCAGACGGGCCAGGACCCGAAACCGGGTCCGCGCGGGCTGGCCGTCCGGCACCACGCCACGCTTGAGCTTCACCGGCGACGTGGTGTCGTCGCCGATGGGCGCGTCCACATCGATGGCGTCCCAGTCGGGACTCCCCCGCACGATGGCCCAGTAGGTCTTGCGGACCTGGCGGGCCTTGAAGGCGGCCTTGACATGGCGGTCGGCCTCCAGGTCCCGTGCCAGCAGGATCACCCCCGACGTGTCCCGGTCCAACCGGTGGCACAGGCGGAGCTCCTCGCCGGGGAAGCGCTTCCGAGCCAGGCCGATGAGCGACCAGGCGAACTGCGCCCCGACCGGGTGGCAGAGCAGCTCCGGTGGCTTGCTGAAGGCCACGAGCCGAGGGTCCTCGTGGACCACGTCCGGCACGTCCGGCTCGGGACCACTGCTGAGCAGGTCGGGCATCGTCAGTCGCAGGTCCTCGCCGGCCCGGACCAGCGACGACGGCTTCAGCGCCCGGTCCGTCGTCGACACGTGCCCGTCGCGAACTGCGCGGGCCGCCGCCGAGCGGGACAGGTGTGGGAAGCGCCGCGCCAGGAAGGCGTCGAGCCGCATGCCAGCCGCGCCGTCGGGCACCGTGACCGGTCGGTGGTCCATGCCCCCTGGGCTATGGGTCGAGCACGTCGTCGGCCAGTGCGTCCACCTGGTCCGGGCTCAAGCGGGGGTGGTCGTCTTGGACCCAGGCGGCGATGCGGGCGGCCTGGAGCCGGCCTCGGGTCGCGGTGAAGTGCAGCGCCGGCACCTGGACTGCGGCGATGCCCTGTCGCCTCAGGGTCTCCGGCCACTGGGCCTGGTCGGTCACCACGCCGTCGCCCACCGCGGCGCCGTCGCAGATGGCCACCAGGAAGTCCAGGTCGGCAGGCACCTGCTTGTCGGCCCGCCCGTCGTTGACGTTGCGGTCGGACAGCGAGCGGATGAAGGTCTCGTGGGAGATGCGCCCGGCCCCGTAGAGACGACCCCACTCCGAACCGGCGTTTGGAGCACAGAGCTGCACCACCCCTGTGATGCCGGCGTCGGGGTGGTCCTCGACGAACCAGCGCGACAGGAGTCCGCCCGCGCTGTGTCCCACCAACACCACGTCGTCGTAGCCGTCTGCTGGCAGCCCACCCATGGCCTGGACGAACGCCGGCGACGCGGCGATGTCCTGGACCGCAGCGTCCTGGGTGTAGGTCACTGCGTACACGTCGGCGTCCTGGGCCAGGGCCCGAGCCAGGGTGCTCTTGGGGCGCTGCCAGTCGTGGGGGAAGAGCTCGTGGGCGTGTTGCTCGAGCACGGTGGTCGCCCGCAGTCCGTGCACCAGGATCACCGCGCGACGGGTGCCGGTCGGACCGTCCAGCACGTGGTCCCGGCGGGCCTGGACCTGGGCGGGCTCGGGCGCGACCTCGTGGTCCAACCAGCTTCCTGCGCCCAGGGCGGCGGCGGCGGCGATGGCTCCGATCCAGCGCTTCTGCATGACCCCAGTACTCGTCACGCGGCTCGAGATTTCAACCTCAGCTACCCTGATCGGCCTTGGACAAGCCTCGCCAGCGCTTGGAGCTCGGGGTGATCATCGCCCTGGTCTGGCTGATGGTCGCCGCAGCGATCACCGCGCTCTATGGGCCTCGCTTGGGACTGCGGGGCTGGATCTGGCTCGGGATCCACCACGTGGTGTGCGGGGTCGGGACGTCGCACGAGCTGCTGCGAGCGTGGCGCCGCCGCCGGGCCGCGGTCAGCGCAGCCAGGCCCGAGGGGACCGAGCAGGCCTGAGCGCCAGCCTTCCGTCGGGGGTCTGCCAGCGGCCCTGGTGCTCGGTGACCCGGTAGCGTCGGGCCCACGCCAGGGCGGGTCCATGCCGGACCTCGAGCACGATCAGCAGCTCCTGGGCTCCCCGCCCGCCTTCGGGCCAGCCGCGGCGCCGGCAGGTCCCGACCGCCAGGGTCTCGGGCTGCTGGGCCCACCGGATGGCCACGTCGGACAGGTCCGCCGCCAGGGCGCCGTCGGCCAGGGTGAGCCCTTCGACCTGACCGGAGACCTGGCGGATCGCCATCGGCGGGAGCTTGCCTTCGCTGGCGAACCAGCGGCTCACGAAGCCACCGAGCAGCTGGACCAGGGCGCTGGGGTCCAGCCCGGGTGCCAGGTCCTGTCGCCAGGTCGCCGTGGGAGGGGGCGCCGGTCGCACCAGCCGGACCGGGTCCGCGGCCGGTGTCGGGAACAGGGGATGACCAGTCGGCAAGGCCGGACCCTGCTGGCGCTGCCAGTCGCCCAGCCACGAGATGCCCTGAGGGGTGTCGGTCTGAGGCCGCACCCAGGCGGTCCACGCGCCGTCGGCGTCCCGGCGGCGCACGAAGGCGTGGTCCAACCAGCCCCCGCCCGATGGCAGCAGGGTCTGACCGGCCAGGGCGGTCCACAGACAGTCGGGTTCGGCGAGCAAGGCGCCTTCGACCGCGGCCAGTGCTGCGGGGTCAGGGCTGGTTCCGATCACGGCCAGGCGCTCGATGGCGCTGGCCCCGAGCACCATCCACGGCAGGTGTCCGTGTCGCTCCAGGTTGCGGGTCGCCGCGTCCAGCAGGCTCTGGAGCGGATCCCCGGGCGCATGGGGCAGGCGGAACAGCTCGACGTCGTGCACGGACCCGCGGACCTCCAGGGCTCCTGGTATCGATGCCGGCCCGAGGACGCACCGGCTATGGGGTCGGCGTGACAGCGAGCTGGCTGGACCGGGCCTTTGTCCGGGTGATGCGGCGACGGCCGTTCTTCTCGGACGGCTGGGGCGATCCGGTCCAGCTGGACATCGTGACGTCGCTGCCCACGGATCGGAATCAGGTGTTCCCCGTGGAACTCCGCTGGGAGCCCTGGGGCCGCGACGGCGCCGTGGAGTGTCGAGAGGGCCGGTTCTCCAGCCCCGAGGCCGACCTGCTCGGGCTCCCGCTCGAGTCCCGCGACGCCATCGTGCGCCACGTGCGGCCGGTCGGCGTCGAGGGCGCCCCCACTTGCCTGCACCTGGCTGCCACCGGCGAGTTCGGCTTCTCCCGACGGATGCGCCTGGCTCGCCCGCTCGCAGCGGCCGGCATCGGCTCGGTCCTGCTCGAGAATCCCTACTACGGGCTCCGGGCGCCGCCGGACCAGCACGGCCCGTCTGTGCGCACGGTCGCGGACCTCTTGATCATGGGCCGTGCCTGCGTCCAGGAAGCTCGGAGCCTGTTGTCCTGGCTCCGACAGGCCGGCCACGACCGCCTGGGGGTCAGCGGGTTCTCCATGGGGGGGCAGACCTCGGCGATGGCTGCCGCGTCCTGTCCCTTCCCCGTCGCGGGCATCCCCCTCGCCGGCTCCCACTCGGCGACGGCCGTGTTCCTCGAGGGGGTGCTGCGCTACGTCGTCGATTGGTCCGCACTGGCCCCAGACGGCCACATAGACGTGGCCCGCGAGCGCTTCGAGGGCTTGCTGGACAACATGTCCGTCCTGTCGCTGCCACCCCCTGAAGCGCCGGGGGCGTGCATCGTGGTCGCCGGGTCCCGGGACGCCTTCGTCGAGCCTCGTTCGTCCCAGGCCCTGCACGCCCACTGGCAGGGCAGCGAGCTGCGCTGGCTCGGCGCCGGTCACGTGAGCGGCTTCCTGTGGCGCCAGGCCGACTACAAGACGGCGATCGTCGATGGCTTTCGGCGGCTGGAAGGACTCATGACCGGGGAACCGGTGTCCGATGTCGAGGACCCCGCCTCCCCAGGCGTATGATCGGCGAGATCCATGGTGTGGCTCTTTCTGGTACCCGGACTCCAGGCGGCGGCCCCCGACTTCGTCGGCGAGCCGTCCCGAGCCGCTCGCATCGCGCGGAACGCGTGGGAGGCTGCCGAGTCGTGCACCGGCTGGGCAGCCCCGAGCCACGCCCAGGTCGACATCGTCAGCGCCGAGCCCACCGAGGGCCAGCTCGTCACGGGGCACCGGGACGACGCCGGGCTGTTCAAGCTGGAGATCCACGGCCGTCGTCCCGACGCTCTGTCGATCGTGCGCGAGGTCGCTCGGAGCTGGATCGGCAGCGGGCCCACCGCGTTGACCGTCGGGCGCACGGAGCTCCTGGTCGACTGCATCGCGGCCGAGGACGCCCGCGCGGTGCCCCGGGTGCCCGACGACGGGCGCACCTTGGACCAGATGCCCAACCTGCTCACGTGGGAGAGCGACAAGCGGGGCCAGTCGACCCTGGACACCACCCAGCCCACCGCAGCCGGCTGGTGGGGCTCGGCGCGGCTCTTGCGGCTCGCCAGCCTGTTCGTGGCGCCTCGGCACTTCTGGCCCCAGACCCGGCTGTTGGGCTGGGACGAATTCGCGGCGCTGCTGCTGGCCTCGGGCCCTCACGGAGAGCCCCTGATGGCCATGCTGGCCGCCCCCACCGCCGACCAGCGGGCCCTGTTGAGCGACCTGGATCGGGACGGGCTGCCGGTCTTGGGAGAGCAGATCCTGGGGACCGATCCGACCCTGTGGGACACCAGCGGCGACGGCTGGTGGGACGGGGCCCAGCGCCCCGAGCTCGCCGAGGCCGTGCCGCTGCCCCCGGATGGTCTGCCGGTGTGCCTGGCTGCGGGCGGAAATGGCCCGATGGGGGGGGTCGTGCTGGACGTGGGCGGCAACCTGAGGGGCGTGGTCGTGCCCGAGGCCACCCTGCTCATGAAGACCCGCCAGGTCCAGCTGGTCACCGGCTCCAACTACCACCGCGTCCCTTCGGGTCGGCCGGCCGTGGTGCGCCTGGGTGGGGAGCTGACCCGTTCCACCGGCGGTGTCTGGGTGGCCCCGGTCGGGTCCGAGGCCCAGATTCGCACCGGCTGCATGGCCGATGACCGCATGGTGGTGTGGGCGTCGGACCCGTCCCAGCGGCGCTCGGTCCAGCGCTTCCACACGCTGTCCGTCCAGGCCCACAAGCGGGCCGAGGCCCTGCTCGGGCCCACGCGGGTGCCGCTGACCGTCCAGCTCGGCGACGACGAGAGCTGGGTCCAGGGCAACACCGTCGGGCTGTCGCTCCAGGCGCTCAGCTGGGCCAACGACGCCGGCCGCCTGGACTGGCTCGCCGCGCTGGCCGTGGCCCTGTGGCGCACCGACGCCCGCCTGGAGCCGAGCTTGCGCTACGAACAGGCCGAGGCCCTGGCCCGCGCGCTGGTCGAAGACGCCCCCGAGGACCTCGTCGTCGCCGAGAACTGGCGCGAGGTCAACCAGTGGACCCGAGTGGCCGAAGACTGCGAGTCCGGCTGGCGAGGCCTCCTGGTCGATGGGGCTTGTTGGATCGAGTGATCTGGAAGGGTCTTGAAGAGACTTACCAGTGACTCATGGAAGACAAATAGACGATTGATTTCAGGGCAAAACGTCCTTCTGGCTAATGCTTAACAAAAGGTTCCTGACCCCTGTTTTTCCCTGTTTTTCCCTGTTCCCCCCTGTCCCCCCCCCCGCGCCGCGGGTGGGAGACCTGGCGCGGAGCGTCCAGGTCTTCCCCGGCGGCCGCAGCCGGGAGCGGAAGTGGTTCAGGGGGTGCTCAACCGGCCGAGCGCTAGCGAGGGCAGGCCGAAGCGTAGCGAGGTCCCGGGTGAGTTCCCCCTGAGCCACTTCCACGTACGGCGGAGGCGGAGGCCGCCGGACCAGAGGGGTGACTGCGTCAGCGAGCGACAGCGAGCTCGCAGCCTCACCCCCTGAAAGAACTACAGCGCGCAGGCACTGTCGTTGTCGAAGTCCCAACAGGTCCAGGTCGCGGGGCCTTGCTTGACCTGGACGGTGCGGCTCTTGCGCTGGCCGCTGTCCAGGACCAGGGTGACCTTGCGGGAGCCGGTCTGGACCTCGCCTCGCCAGGGGGTGGTGCCCACGTGCTTGCCGTCCACGTAGATCGCGGCAAAGGGGACGCTACCGACCCTCAGCGTGGCCTTGGTCACGGGCTTGGCGACGGGACGCTCGTCCTTGGACTTGCCGCTCACGGGCTTGGGCGCCGCGCGAACGGGTCCCGCGGTCTCGAGCTCCGGGATGGGGTCCTCTGCCAAGGACGCGGGCTCGGCCACCACCATGGCGGCAGCGGCTGGCGCGGCTTCGACCAGGGGCTGGACCTGTTCCGTCACGGGCTCGTCCGCGGCCTGCCGCTGGCTTCCCAGCCCACTCGCCAACACCACCAGGGCGCCGATGAGGGCGGCCAGCAGCGGGCCGACCAGCTGGCCGAGCCGCTTGGGGGCCTGGGACAGGCTGTCGTGCACGGACTTCGGGACAATGCTGTCGCGCAGGCGTCGAAGCCTCTGGCCCACGCTGGGTCGGGGCAGCCCCGGGGTCGGCCGGTCTTCGCCGTCGAAGCACCAAGTGTGGGAACCGGTCACCTCGCCGGTGAAGGGGTCGGTCCGAGCGCCGTCCTGGGGAGGGCTCTGGGCCTTGATCCGGCCGGTGGCCCGGGACAGGTCGAAGGCGCCGGACCCGTCCCCTCGGGGGGGCAGGCTGGGTGTGCTCGGAAACACCAGGGGCGGCAGGTAGCCCTGGTTTGCGACGCCGTAGGCTTCGGTCAGCGCCTCGGCGAAGAAGGCAGCGCTGGGGTAGCGGTCCTCGGCCCTGTAGGCCACGGACGACAAGAGCACCCGGGCCACGCTCTCGGGGATGTTCCGGAACCGGGCATCTGTCGGGCTGGCCATGCACAGGTCAAAGGGGTCCTGGCCGGTCAGCAGCGCGAACAGGGTGCACCCGGCCCCGAACACGTCGGCCCGCAGATCGGCCCTGGATGCGTCGACCCGCTGCTCTGGCGCCATGAAGGCAAAGGTGCCCATGGTGGCGCCGGTGCGGGTCAGACTGGTGTCCCGCGTGACCACGCGAGCCAGGCCGAAGTCCGCCAGCTTGGCCACGCCGCGCTCGTCGATGAGCACGTTGCCCGGCTTCACGTCGCGGTGCACGATGTCCTGCTCGTGGGCGTGGTCCAGAGCGGCCAAGAGCGCCAGGGTCACCGAGATCGCCCGGTCCAGGGGCAGCGGGCCGCCGGTGTCGAGCACGTGTCGCAGGCTGCCGCCGGCCAGCAGCTCCATGACCATCCAGGGCTGGTCCTGCTGGATCCCGGCGTCGGCGACCATCAGGATGTGGGGGTGTTGCAGGCGCGCCATGGTCCTGGCTTCCCGCAGGAAGCGCTTGCCCATGGTGCTGGTGGGCGAGACCGCAGCCGTCAGCAGCTTGACCGCCCGCTCGACCTCCAGGGTCGCGTCCCAGGCCCGGTAGACGATGGCCGTGCCGCCGCTGCCCAGGGGCTCCTTGAGGTGGTAGCGCCCGGCCAAGACCACTTCGCCGTCGATCGCGAGGCGATTGATCTTGGCCAGGGCGGCGCTCACGGAGCGGCCCCGAAGCGGCGCCCGTCGGCCGGGCGGAGAGCTTGCGCAGAGGGGTCGGTGTGGGGGACCATCACCCATGAAAGCGGATCTTCTGGCTTGGCCTTGAGGCCTGCCCCGGGATGAGGGGCCTGTGGCCGGTGTGGGTGGCGCTCGTCGGGTGCACGGAGAGCCCCGTGGACAGCGGGCCCCCGGCGGCGGACTGCGAGCTGGCGCTCACCCTGTCCTGGGCCGGCGATGCCCGGCCCGGCGCCGAGCTGACCCTGGCCGTGTCCGGGGTCGCACCCGACGACACGTCGGTCTGGTTGGTGGACGGCGAGGTCCAGGCCTCGGAGTACGTCGTGCTGCCTGTAGAGCCGGCGGTCCACCGGGACCACACCGTGACTCTGGGCGTCGAGGTCAGCCGGCCCGGCTGCACCGAGACCACCTCCATCACCGAAGCGCTCACCTATGGCTGGACCGACGCCGAGCGTGTGCTGGTGATCTACAACCCGGACGCCATCGGCTCCGAAGACGTCGCCCGGGCCTACGTCGACGCCCGAGGCCTGCCTCCGGGTCGGACCTGCCCCGTGGCCAGCACCGACGGCGCGACCCTGGACGGCGCCGACTACGACGCCTGGCTCGACCAGGTCCTGGACTGCGTCGCCGTGGTCGGCCCCCACCTGCACTACCTGTTGCCGGTCTACGGCGTGCCCTACAAGGTCTCCGGCCGGATCGAGGACCTGTCCGGGGACGGGCGGATCGTGACGGTGAGCCTGGACGCCCTGCTGGCCCTGGGCCAGGCGTCGCTGACGGCCACCGCCGTGGTCGAGAACCCGATCTTCCAGCTGGGCAGCAGCGCCACCCAGGACTGGAAGCCCTACGTGCCCTTTGGCGAGCTCGCCGAAGAGCTCGACGCGCCGATCTACCTGGTCACCCGGCTGGACGGCAGCAGCGCCGACGCCGCCCTGGACCTGATCGCGCGGTCGGTCGACGCCCAGGACCTCGCCGACCAGGGCCTGCTGGACGGCGTGGTCTACGTCGACGCCCGCTACGGCGAGCAGCACCCCTCGGACGAGGCGGTGGGCTCCTACAACGCCGGCGAGTGGAACATGTGGGGCACCCGCTACCTGTTCGAGGACCTGGACCTCTACCCGGTGGTCTGGGACTCCAACAGCGCCGAGTTCGGCACCGATCCCGCCCCCTTGGAGTGCCCGGACGCGCTCTACTACGCCGGCTGGTACTCCTACAACAACTACAACGACGCCTTCACCTGGGCGCCCGGGGCCATCGGCGGGCACCTGGACAGCTGCTCGGCCTGCGACATCCGCAACGGCCCGGCGTGGTCACACGGGGCTCTGGAGCGCGGCATCACGGCCACGTTCGGTGCGGTGAACGAGCCCTATGTGGCCGGCATGCCTGAGTACGACCAGTTCTTCCTGTTCCTGACCCAGGGCGCCAGCTTCGGCGAGGCCGCCTATGAGTCCACGTGGCTGTCACTGTGGATGATGACGTTCATCGGGGATCCGCTGTATCGGCCGTATGCGGGTGGGGTGGAGTGAGCGCGAAAAGCTTCAGAAGTAGGTCGGATCGTGCCAGGGCAGGTCCCAGCCCAGGATGATGTGCACGCTGG
>CAZFLE010000002.1:0-168064 GCA_964519895.1 uncultured Enterobacterales bacterium
CCGACAGCAGGACCGCGGTGACGGCCCCCGGCGCCTGTATGCTGGGCCCATGGCGGCCTGCTGTACTGAGGGAGATCGACCAGCGCCCGCGTTGACAGTCTTCTCAAGTTCCACGCCGAAAGAACGACGTGGATCACGAGGAGGTGATCGATGAGGAGTTGGCTGGCACTCTGCGCGCTCGCGCTGATCGGCTGTGGTGGGGACGACACGACCCAGGACTCCGGTGCTGTCTCACCCGCTGCACTGGATGCCGACGAGGACGGCTACGCCATCCGGGACGGCGACTGCAAGGACGACGACCCGGACGTCTCGCCTGGTGCGCCCGAGCTCTGTGATGGCATCGACAACAATTGCGACGGCGTGATCGACGGCGACGACGCCGAAGACGCCCCGACGTGGTACGTCGACAACGACGAGGACGGCCACGGAGACGAGAGCGGGGCCGGCGCGGTGGCATGTGAGGCGCCGGCGGGCCACGTCAGCGCTGCGGACGACTGCAACGACGACGACTCCGCCGCGTACCCGGGGGCCAGCGAGGCCTGCAACGACGCCGACGACGACTGCGACGATCAGGTCGACGAAGAGGCGACGATCGACGTGATCCAGACCTATGCAGACGCCGACCAGGACGGGTACGGCGACGAGGACTCCGCCGAGTGGGAGTGCTCGGCTTCGGAAGGCCGGGTCGAGGACCGCGAGGACTGCGACGACGAGGACCCGGCCGTCTACCCGGGTGCCCCAGAGGTCTGCGGCGACGGCGTCATCAACGACTGTTCGGCCTCTGCAGCCGAAGCGGCCGAGTCCTGTGGTTTTGGGGGGTCGCTCACGACCTGGGACGCCGCCGCCGAATTCCTGGGTGGGTTTCTCGAGGGCATGGCTGGCGCGAGCCTGTCGGCCGCAGGAGACGTGGACGGGGACGGCACGGCCGACATGTTCATCGGGGAGCCGGGCTTCGAGGCGGACGCCGACGCCGACGCCGATGCGGACTCGGACACCGACTCTGACGCCGACGCGGATGCGGACGCCGATGCAGACGCCGACGCCGACGCCGACGCCGATGCGGATGCCGACGTCGACGCCAGTGTCGGGCCCGGAGCCAGCGGCGATCCCGCCGTGTACCTGGCCTGGGGCGCCAGCGCGGCGAGCGGCGACCTGAGCGTCGACGCGGTCACGCTGTGGGCGGACACCGCAGACGAGGGTGCCGGCGCGTCGCTGGCCGGCGGCGCCGACATCGACGGAGACGGGGAGCCCGACCTGGTGGTCGGCGTGCCCGACATGGACGGCGGCGGCGGCGTCTACGTCGTGCCCGGGCCTTTCGACGAGGACCGGGACCTGGGCACGGATGCCTTGGTGATCCTCACGGCCGCCGACAGCTTCAGCGAGCTCGGCCAGGCCGTGGCCGTGGCTGGCGACCTGAACGGGGACGGCGCTCAGGACTACCTGGTCGGGGCGCCCTATGGCGAAGGCAGCGCCTCCTTCAGTGGGACCGCCTATGTCGTGTACGGAGGCTCCTTCGACGGGGGCGACATCGACAAGACCTGGTCCGAGGAGATCCTGGGAGACACTGGGTACGATAAATTCGGCGCCGCGCTGGCGGGGGTCGGCGACCTGGACGGGGATGGCCTGGACGACTTCGTGGTCGGGGCGCCCGGCTACAACCACTCCTACGGCGATGCAGGCCGTCTCTACGTGTTCCACGATGCTTCGGTCGGCGGCTCGAGTGCCTCGGACGCTGCGGACGGTGCCTACATCGGCAGCGCCGAGAGCAGCGTGACCGGCTCCAGCGTCGCGGGCATCGGCGACGTCAACGGCGACGGCTATGCGGACCTGCTGGCCGGTGACTCGAAGGTGGCCGGTGCCAAGGACAGCAGTGGCGCGGCCTACATCCTCCTCGGCCCCGCCGATGGCTCGGGCACGCTCCAGGACAACGCAGCCGCTGCGATGGAGGCGCCGGACGGCGAGTACCAGGTCGGCGAAGTGGTGGCGCTGCTCGGCGACATCAACGGCGACGGCCACGCCGACTTCGCCGTGGGCGACGTCGAGGACGGCTATGAGCGCGTCTACGTGGTGCTCGGGCCCGTGGACGGGACCCTCGATCTGGACGGGGCGGTGTCCGACTACCACTCGGGCGGCGAGAAGCGCGGCCTGGGCGTGGCCATCTGTGGTCCCGGCGACGTCGACGGCGACGGCCTGGACGACATCCTGCTGGGTGCCCCGGAGGACGACGACGTCGTCGACGACGGCGGCGCGGCCTACCTCTTCTTCGGCGGGCTGACCTACTGACCCGGCCGCCTGCGGCGCCTGTATGCTGGCGTCATGGCGTCGAACCCGCTGTTCCTGCTCCTGGGCGCAACCCTTGCGGTCGCCCAGGAGCCGGTGCTGCACCAGGCCATCGACGGCGGACTGGCCGTGGACGCGTCGGCGGTGACCACCGACGACTCTGCCGCTTGGTTCGACGGACCGGAGCTGGAGCTGGCGATGCCGGAAGGGTCGTCGGTCGACCAGGCCTGGCTGGCGGTCTTCGCCGACGGCACGGGCTTCACGGGGGACCCGAGCGACCAGGTCCTGGTGAACGGCGCTGCCCTGGGCGGGGTCGGCGAGCTGGTGGCCAGCAGCGACGGGGGGACGGTCTACGGGCTGGACCTGGATGCGCTCGGCTTGGGGGGGGGCACCCACAGCTACCAGGAGGCGGCCGGTGCCGACGGCGAGGACGGCGGGCTCGCCGGGGCGATGCTCGTGGCCCGCTGGTCTCACCCGACCATGCAGGGGCGCCGCTTCGTGAGCTTCGGTCTGGCCGAGCTCACCGACGACGCCCTGACCCTGGCCGGCACGCCTGAGGGCGGCACCCTGCTCGACGTGGTGGGGTCCTTTGCGGTGGTGGGGTCCTGTGCCGACGATCAGGACGCCAGCGCATGGGTCGACGGGTCCCTGGCGGCGTCGTATGCCGGGGGCCGGGACGACGGTGACCTGGCGGCCACGGCGTGTGCAGACGCGGCGACCGGCGCGAACCTGACGGCGGGCTCCTTCGGCTTCGACGACAGCGACGTGCTCGTGGGGGTCGATGGCGACGACCCGGACGGCGAGCCGGGGGGCACGTCCAACGACAGCCGCCGCACCGACGAGCTCTGGCGGGTGCGCCACACCGAGGCTGGCAGCATCGAGCTCCGCTTCGGCGGCACCGGTGGCGGCGGCTGGCTCGGCGCCTACGTGCTGTCCCTGGAGCTCGACGCCGACGAGGACGAGGTCGCCGACGCCCACGACAACTGCCCGACCGCGGCGAACACCGACCAGCTCGACACCGACGGGGACGGGCTGGGCAACGAGTGCGACGAGTGCGTCGATGAGGACGGCGACGGCCACGGGGTGCACGGGCCGTCCACCTGTGCCACCGACTGTGACGACGAAGACCCCGACGCCAACCCGGACCAGGTCGAGGACTGGTACGACGGGGTGGACCAGGACTGCAGCGGGGGCTCGGACTTCGACGCCGACGGCGACGGCGACACCATCTCGGGGGCCGGGGGCACGGACTGTGACGACACAGACCCCCTGAACGCCGGGGTGCTGGACGAGGTCTGCGACGACCAGGACAACGACTGCGACGGCCTGGTCGACGACGCCGACGACGACACGGTGGGCGAGCAGACCTTCTACGAGGACCTGGACGGCGACGGCTGGGGTGACGCCGAGCTGCTCGCCTGCGAGCTGCCCGACGACGCGTCCTATGTGGACGGGGACTGCGACGACACCGACCCGGCCATCTCCCCGGCGGGCCACGAGGTCTGCGACGACGAGGACCGCGACGAGGACTGCGACAGCCTGGCCGACGACCAGGATCCCGACGTCGACGAGACCGTGTCCTGGTACCAGGACCTGGACGGGGACGGCTGGGGGGACCCCGACAGCGAGGTGGTGCTCTGCGACCCCGAAGCGGGGTGGATCCAGCAGGGCGAGGACTGCGACGACCAGGACCCCGACGTGTTCCCGGGCGCTGTGGGCTGGACCCACGACTGCGAGCCCGAGCCCCGCAACGACCGGACCGACGAGGACGACGTCTGCGGGTGCGCGGCAAGCGGCGGGGGCTGGTGGGGCTTCGCGGTGCTCGCGGTGGTTTGGCGCAGGCGGACCGGGCCCTCGGACTGGCCGCCCCGCCGACCGCGGGGATAGTCCTGCTCCAGGAGGACCCCGTGCGGATCTGGCTTCTTGGCGCCCTGCTGGCCGGCTCGGTCGGACTCGTCGCGACCGCCCACGCCGAGCGGCCTCCGCCACTGGAGCAACGCGCGATGGCACAGCTCGACCTCACTCGCCTCGACGGCACACCGTTGGACGCCAAGGCGCTCGACGGCAAGGTCGTCCTGTTCGTCAACGTCGCCAGCAAGTGCGGCTTCACCCCCCAGTACGAAGGCCTCCAGCTCCTGCACGAGGAGAAGTCCCCAGATGGTCTGGTCATCGTGGGGGTGCCCTGCAACCAGTTCGGCGGCCAGGAGCCGGGAGACGCTGAGCAGATCGCGTCCTTCTGTCGCATCAACTACGGCGTGAACTTCCCCATCCTGGAGAAACAGGACGTCAACGGCGCCGCCCGGTCCGATCTCTACACCTGGCTGGTCGGCAGCGACGTGGGCCGGGGCAAGGACGTGCGCTGGAACTTCGAGAAGTTCCTGGTGGACCGCAACGGCATGGTGGTCGAGCGCTTCGGCAGCCGGGTCGATCCCAACGACGGCAAGCTCCGCCGGGCGATCGAGCAGGCCCTGACCAAGCGCTAGCCGGTGGCCGACGACCTCGACGCGGTCCTGGCGGACCCAGAGCCCGGTGAGCGCTGGCGCACGCTGCGCTCGGTCCTGAGCTGGCTGGCGGTGACCCTGGTGGCGTTCATGGCCATCGGGGCCTTGCGGGCGCCGTCGCTGCCAGACCAGGCCCCGGACTTCGCTCTGCCGACCCTGACTGGCGAGACCGTGGCGCTGGACGCGCTGCGCGGGCAGACCGTGTTGCTGAACTTCTGGGCCACGTGGTGTGGGCCTTGCCGGGCCGAGATTCCCGCGTTCAGCGCCTATGCGGACACCCACCCCGACGTGGCGGTGCTGGGCATCGCCACCGACGGCCCGCCTGCCAAGGTCGCGGCGGCCGCAGCGGACCTGGGCATCTCCTACCCGGTGCTCTTGAGCGACGACGCCACCCACAGCGCCTACGGCATCTCCACGATCCCCACCACGGTCATCGTCGACGGGACCGGGGCCGTGAAGTACGCCCACAGCGGCATCCTGATGGGCTGGCAGCTCCGCCTGCTGGTGTGGTGGTTCGGGTGATCGGGCACATCTCCTTTGGCGTCTCCGACGTCCCCGCTTCCCAGGCCTTCTACGACGCGGTCATGCCGGCCCTGGGCTGGGTCCGGCTGTGGACCGACCCGGCCGGCTTGGGCTACGGGCCGCCCGGCGGTGGCGAGAAGCTCAACCTGTTCGCCGTGCACGAGCCTGGGGTGACCCTGGCTGCAGGCCCGCGCTTCCACCTGGCCTTCGACGCGCCCGACCGGGACGCGGTGCACGCCTTTCACGACGCCGCGGTCGCACACGGGGGGGCCAGCTACGGGCCTCCTGGTCCGCGCGAGCACTATGGCCCGACCTACTACGCCGCCTTCGTGCGCGATCCCGACGGACACAAGCTGGAGATCGTGCACCAGTAGCAACTGGATACAATTCTCGCGGCGCGGAGCCGGATCCTTGGGTCTACGTTCTGCGCTCTCCCGCACCGGATGACCATGGCCCTCTCGACGCTCCCCCTGCTCGCGCTGCTGGCCTGCGGCGACGACACGACCTCTGGCACGACCGACTCCGCGACCGCCACGACCGACAGCGGCACGGTCACGGACTCCGCCGACACCGGGACCCCGGACTCGGGAACCGACACGGACACCGACACGGACTGCCCCGCCGTCACTCAGCTCACGGTCGCCGGCGGCGAGCGCCAGCTCCTGGCCCTGGACCTGGGCGTCGAGACCGACCTGGAGACCGGGGTCTGGGCGGTCTGCACCGCGGACGATGATCCCGACGAGCAGCACCTGGCCGAGTCCGGAACCGCTGCGACGGCGCACAGCTTGGGCATCCAGGGCCTGGCCCCCGAGACCGCGTACACCTGTGAAGCGCGGACCACGTGTGGCGCTGCGACGCCCGCTTCGGTCAGCCACACCACCCCGGCCCTGCCCCCAGACGTGTCCGGCTTCCAGGTGACCCTGGGGGACCACCCGTCCTGGGGCGAGTACACGCTGACCGCCGAGATCGAGCCCTGCGAGGACTACGACACGACCAACCTCCACGGCCTGGTGCTCGACAGCCAGGGCGTGCCTCGGTGGTTCTACGACGTGCCCGACGCCATCGTGAGCAGCGACGTGGAGATCCGGTACCTGGGCGATGGGCTGATCCACATCGCCGGCGGCTGGGGGCAATTCGACACCAGGGCACCCCACCAGGGCATGTTCCGGACCCTCGATCTGTCCAACCAGGTCATCCACCACCGGGACGCGCCGGACCTGGGCTTGGGCTTCAACCACCACAGCATCCGGCTGGAGACCGGCGAGTACGTGACCCACACCTATGCCCTGCACGGGGGCTTCAACGTGGGCATGACGGTCGAGGTCTGGGACCCGGAGACCGAGGCGATCACGTGGTCCTGGGACAGCGAACAGACCTGGCTCGACGGCGAGGGCATCCAGGGCTCGGGCGCCGAGATCTGGGCGTCGAACAGCCTGACCTGGATCGACGACGCGCTGGGTCCGGCGCTCTACGTGAACGTGGTCACCACCGACTCGATCTGGCGGGTGGACCGCGACACCGGTCGCGTCACGCACATCCTGGGCGTGGGCCAGGGCTGGTCGCTCTTCGACGCCGACGGTGACGCGCTCGACGCCGACGAGGACTGGTTCTACTTTCAGCACGACCCCGAGATCACCGCCGATGGCCGCGTGCTGATGCACGACAATGGCCAGGGCCGACCCGGCCGCAACAAGTACTCCCGGGTGGTCGAGTACCAGATCGACTGGGAGCGCCAGGTGCTCACGGAGACCTGGGTCTGGGGCGAGCCCGACTGGTACAACCCCTACCTGGGGGACGCCGACCGGCTGCCCAACGACAACGTGCTGGTCGCGACGGGTCACATCTGGTGCGCGTCGGGCTACGACGACGCGTCTTCGGTGTTCGAGATCGAGCCCTCGTCTGGGGAGCTGGCGTGGCGGATGGACTGGGACAACCCGGACTTCGCGACGTATCGGGCCGAGCGGCTGGGCGGCTGCGACATCTTCGCCAATGCCGCCACGTGTCCGGCGGTCGCCGAGCGGATCGCCGCTCTGGGCGACGGCACGGCGACACCGGGTCGATGACGCCCGGGCATCCGCGGTAGATTGGGGGACTGGGAGTCCGGATGCCTCCACTGTCCTTGCTCGTGCCCCTGCTGCTGATCGGCTGTGCCGACGACCCGGCGACCGACGTCCAGGTCGACGACGAACCCGTCACGTCGGCGCTGGAACAGGACACCGGCGACGGGATCGAGGTCGTCGGGGCTGCAGACTCCGCCGAGCCCTTGCCTGTGGCCTTCCCGGTCCTGATCAACGAGATCTGCCCCGCGAACCGGGACAGCCTGATCGATCTGGACGGGGAGAGCCCAGACTGGATCGAGCTGCTAAACCCCCAGGACCACCCCATCGAGCTCACGGGCTTCGGCCTGTCCGACGACCCCGACGATCCCTTTCAGCTCGTGCTCCCGACCGTGACCCTGAAGTCCGACCAGGTCTTGCTGGTCCGGGCGTCGGGCAACGACGCGTCGGACCACGGCAACATCCACGCGCCCTTCAAGCTGGACGCCGTCGGCGAGACCCTGGTGCTGACCGCCCCGGATGGTCGCATCCACGACCAGGTCGAGACCGGGCGGCTCTACCACGACCAGTCCCTGGGGCGGGACCCGGACGACCGCTCTTGGCAGGTCTACCTGAAGCCCACACCCCTCGAGGAGAACTGGACCGAGGGTCGCCCGGGCTTCGCCGAGACCCCCGTGCTCTCCCCCGATGGGGGGTTCTTCTCCACCGAGCAGACCGTGACCGTGAGCACGTCGTCGGACACGGCCAGCGTGCACGTGAAGCTGGGCGGAGACCCGCCCACGGCCGACGACGCGATCTACACCGGCCCCATCAGCATCACCAACGGCGACGCCACGGTCGTGCGGGCCATCGCCTACGAGGACGGGCTGTGGCCCAGCCGGGTCGCCACCCGGACCATCTTCCTGGACCGGCCGATCGACCTGCCCGTCTGGTCCATCACGTCGGCCGACGCGGACCTGTTCGACACCGACACCGGGGTGCTGTCGCCGCTGAACCTGTGGGACAACCTCGAGGTCGACACCCACCTGGAGTTCTACGAGGCCGACGGCAGCCTGGTCCTGGCCACCGACGCCGGCCTGAAGCTCCACGGGGGCGCATCGCGCACCTTCCCCCAGAAGGGGCTCCGGCTGCTGTTCCGCTCCGGCTACGGGGTGGCCCCCTTCGAACACGCGCTCTTCCCGGACCACCCCGTCAACGAATTCCACCGATTGATCCTGCGCAACGGGGGCCACGACGACGGCCAGACCGAGCTGCGAGATCCCTTGTCCCACGTGCTCATGAAGGACCTGGACGTCGACGTCCAGGGCTACCGGCCCACGATCGTGTTCCTGAACGGGCGGTACTGGGGGCTCTACAACACCCGCGAGAAGCAGGACCGCTTCTACGCGGCGTCGCACCACGGCGTGGACCCCGACGACCTGGACTTCCTGGAGTACGACGGCTCCATCGTCAACGAAGGTGACAACGAGGACTACCAGGCCCTGTTCGACCACGTGGTCTACGGCGACATGTCCGATCCCGACCAGTACGCCGCGATCCCGGACTGGGTCGACGTCGACGAGTACATTCTCTACAACATCATCGAGGTGTTCTCGGGCAACTACGACTGGCCCGGCAACAACATCCAGTTCTGGCGGGAGCGGTCCGACGAGGGCCGCTGGCGCTGGACCCTCTACGACACCGAGAGTGGCTGGTACAACTGGATCACCCCCGGCTACAACAGCATCCACCACGCCACGGTGGTCGGTCGCACGTGGTGGCCCTACCCCAACTGGTCGACCTCGCTGTTCCGGAACATGCTGGAGAGCCCGGAGTTCCGGGAGCAGTTCATCAACACCTACGCGGACCTGCTGAACACGCGCTTCCTGCCCCGCAACAGCGTGCCGCTGTTCGACGAGATGGTCGACGCCATCTCCGGAGAGATCGCGCTGAGCCAGGTCCGGTGGGGCCACAGCCTGTCCCGGTGGGAGATCCAGGTGATCCGGGTCCGGGACTTCCTGTACGACCGGCCTGGGCACACCCAGCAGCACATCGTGTTCGAGTTCGGCCTGCCGGGCACGTGGGACCTGTCCCTGGACGTCGATCCGCCCGGCGCGGGCCACGTGGCGCTCCAGGTGGTCGACGTCACCGAGCCCTTCACCGGCACCTACTTCCTGGACGTGCCCGTGCCGCTACGGGCTGTCGCCGCCGACGGCTGGGAGTTCGTGGGCTGGTCCGACGAGCGCTTCGGTCCCAACGCCGGGGTCACGGTGGACCCGGACGGGGATCTGAGCCTGGTCGCGCTGTTCGAAGCGGTGCCGTAAGAGCCTGGAAGAGCCCCAGGGTCGCCGAAGCCCTGCCCCCCGGGGTGCCCGTCTTGCGCGCGGCCCTCAGGGGTCCGGCCTCAGGAAGCGCACCACCAGCTCGCTGAGCTCTCGCTCCAGAGCGTCGCCCTGGAGCAGCTCGGGGCGATGGACCAAGGCATCCTGGACCACGCCAAAGACCGCGTGCACGAGCACATAGGCCGCCAGACCCAGGTTTCGGGGGCGCACCCGCTCCGGCTCGGTGAGCATCCGGGCGGTGATGAGCTCCACCATGCGCTGCTGCCACTGCCGGTGCAGGTCCTCGCGGTTGGCCCTGGGGCACTCGGTGAGCAGCACGTGGGACAGCTTCCGATCCACCTGTTGGGCTTCCAGGAGCGCGTGCACCAGCTCGGGGATGCCCTCCTCCAGCTCTCGGTGGTGGGTGTCCTGGAGTTGGTCGGACAACACTTCGAGCTTGCGAGCGATGACCTGGGCCATCAGGTCGTCGATGATGGCGTCCTTGTCCTGGAAGTAGTGGTAGAGCGAGCCCACGCTGACCCCCGCTCGGCGGGCGATCCGGTTGGTGGACGTGCGGGCGTAGCCGTCGGCGATCAGCAGCTCGCGGGTGGCCTGGAGGATGGCCTCGACCGTGGCCTGGGCGCGGTCCTGGGTGGGTGTGCGGCGGATCATGCCGACCAGGGTAGACACGAAACCGAGCGATGGCTCGACTTTGGAGGGTCGGGGGCGGTGGATCGGCCCGTGGCGGGGTCTGGTTGGCTGGGTGGAACCGAGCACCGTGCGAGTTTTCGTGGGCCCAGGGCCGACCTATCTTTCAGTCAGGCCCCTGGAGGAGAGATGCCCCGCGCCCTCAGCGATGTCCCTGGTCCCGCGCCCCTGCCGCTGATCGGCAACCTGAGGGAGGTCGCTGGGGACCCTCTGGGGTCCCTGGAGGCTGGAACCAGGGCCCACGGAGACCTGTGGCGGATCCGGGTCGGGACCCGGACGAACCTGGTGGTCACCGACCCGGCGCTGATCGAGGAGGTGTTCATCACCCACCGCAAGGCCACGGTGAAGGACCCGGTGACCGCCGGCCTGTCCGACGTGCTGGGCCAGGGCTTGCTGACCGCCGAAGGGGAGACCTGGCGCAAGAACCGACGGCTCATCGCGCCCAGCTTCCAGCCTCGGCACCTGGCCGAGCTGGGCAGCACCATGGTCGCCAGCACCGAGCGGGCAGCCTCTGGGGTGTCGAGCGGGACCCACGATGTGCACGAGCACATGATGGCCCTCACCCTGGACATCGCGGTGCGCACCCTGTTCGGCACGGTGCTGTCCGATGCCCACCGGGTCGGCCCGCTGGTCGAGGAGCTGATGCAGGGCTTCATCCGCAAGACCCAGACGTGGCGACGGCTCCTGCCGGCGTGGATGCCGACCCCGGGCCGGGCCGCAGCCCGCCGTCACATGCGGGAGCTGCACGGCCTGCTGCTGGAGCTCGTGGCCCAGAAGCGCGCCTCGGATGGGCAGGGCTCGGACCTGCTCTCCCGCCTGCTGGCGGCCCGGGACGAGCAAGGCCGCGGCATGGACGACGACCAGCTCAAGGACGAGCTGCTCACCCTCTTCCTGGCCGGGCATGAGACCACTGCGCTGGCGCTGAGCTATGCGCTGTGGCTGCTCGCCGAGCACCCCCAGGCCATGGCCCGGGCGCGGGCCGAGCTGGACGTCGTGGTGGGAGAGGGGCAGGTGACCGCCCGCCACAGCCGTCAGCTGCCCTGGCTCGACGCGGTCTTCCAGGAGACCATGCGCCTGTACCCGCCGGCCTGGGTGGTGGGCCGTGCCGCCGCCCAGGACCTGGTCCTGGGCGACCTGCACGTGCCGGCCGGGACCGGCCTGATCATGCCCCAGTGGGTCGTGCACCGGGACGAGCGCTGGTTCGACGAGCCCTTCGCGTTTCGGCCCGAGCGCTGGCTGGCGGAGAGCCACAGGCCGCGCTTCGCCTACTTCCCCTTCGGCGGGGGCCAGCGCACCTGTGTGGGCAACCACTTCGCCCGGATGGAGGCCGTGCTCGTGCTCGCGGCCTGGCTCCAGGTCTTCGAGGTGCGGCCGGTGCCCGGCTTCCACCTGGCGGTGGAGCCTTCGGTGACCCTGCGACCCCGGGATGGGGTGAAGCTGGAGCTCCTGCGGCGAGACGGTCGCCGTCTGGCGGCCTGAACCAGGGCACCAGATGGGGTCGATTGTCCGGTCTCGAAGACCAGTGGCGTGCCACCGAACGTGTTGAACAGCCGCCAGGCGTCGTCCAGCGCCATGGCCGTGATCGCCGCGTACTTCTCCGACTGGGTGTCTTCGCCGAAGTCCGAGACCCCGGGGTAGGGGTCGCTGTCCAGGTTCAGGCCCTCGGGCTCCAGGATCGACAGCGGGTCCACGCCTTCGACCCGCGGGTCCTCCAGCAGCAGCTCCCTTAGAGCCGCCAGCGTGACCGTGTCGTCCAGGCCCACCTGCCACGCATTGGACAGCGGTGCGCAGCCCAGCAGTTCGGCGTCCAGCTCGGCCAGAAGCTCCTCGCGGTCGGTGTCGGTCGCGCTGGGCACCAGGTCCACGACGAAGCGCCCGCTGGCGTCGTCCCACCAAGGCTCCGGCCGCTCGGCCTCCAAGAGCGTCACCGCGCCGGTCGCCCGCTTGTCGGCAACCTGGAGCAGCACCGTGTCGCTGGCCGCCCCATAGGGCACCTGGACTTCGAGGTGTTCGCCGCTGAACCAGTGGACCTCGGCGGGGGCCCCGCCCACGAACACCTGGACCTCGTTCGGGTCGTGGATCCGGGTGGCCTGTTCCGGGGTGTCGTTGGGCTCGCTGTGGAGATCCGGGACCTGGTGCCGGCTCCAGGCGAGGGTCTACTGGACCGGCTCCTCTCCCCCGGTGCTGTCCGGCGGCTGGGTCGGGGCTTCGCCGCTCCCGCGGCAGGCGAGCAAGGACAGGAGGAACCACATGCGGTCAGGCTATGGGCGGCCTTGCACGCCAGGTGTCGCAGGTTGTGTCAGGACCGCCAGCTACTTCGCCGCCGCCGCCACCGGTGCCACCTTGACCGCGCAGACCTTGTACTCGGCGGTCTGGGTGACCGTGTCGCCCTCGTCGTTGGTCAGGTAGTTCGTGTTCTGCTCGGGGAAGTGCAGGGGCATCCACACGCAGCCCTTGCGCATCCGGGGGCTCACGTCGACCCGGGCCTGTACGGTGCCGCGACGGCTGGTCACGTGGACCAGGTCGCCGTGAGCCAGGCCGCGCTTGCGGGCGTCCCGGCGGTGCATCTCGATGAAGTTCTCGGGCTGCCGGGCCTGGGCGCCGCTGGCCCGCCGGGTCTGGGTGCCGCAGTTGTAGTGGTAGAGCGTGCGGCCTGTGGACAGCAGCAGGGGGTAGTCGCTGTCGGGCAGCTCGTCGCTGGGCCGGTAGCGTGCGGGCATGAACCGGCCCTTGCCGCGCAAGGGGCCGTCCATGTGCAGGGTCGGCGAGCCCGGGTGGTCCGGGGTCGGACAGGGCCACTGCAGGCCGCCTTCGGCTTCGATGCGGTCGTGGCTGATGCCGGAGAACTTGTCCGCAAGGGACGCCAGCTCGTCGTAGACCTCGGCCGGGCTGGCGTAGTGGGGCATCGGGTAGCCGACGGCCCGGGCGATGTCGCAGATGATCTCCCAGTCGGCCCGGGCCTGGCCGGGGGCGTCCACGGCCTTGCGGACCTTTTGGACCCGGCGGTCGGAATTCGTGAAGACCCCGTCTTTCTCGGCGAAGCAGGCGGCGGGCAGGACCACGTCGGCGAACCGGGCGGTCTCGTTCAGGAAGATGTCCTGGAGCACCACGAAGTCGACGTTGTTGAGGCCCTTCTCGATGCGGTGGGTGTTCGGCTCGCTGAGCACGATGTCTTCGCCCATGATGTAGAGCCCGCGGATCTTGTCGCCGAGCTCCTTCATCATCACGTTCAGGTTCAGGCCGTCGTGGGGGGACAGCTCGGCGCCCCAGGCGCTGGAGAAGTGCCGCTGGGCGGCGGGATCCGAGACGCGGTGGTACCCCGGATAGAACACCGGGCTGGCCCCGGCGTCGTTGGCGCCCTGGACGTTGTTCTGGCCCCGGAGCGGGTTCATGCCCGCCGAGCGCTTGCCCAGGTGCCCGGTCATGAGCACCAGGTTCGCCAGGCTGTAGACGTTGTCCGTGCCGTGGCTGTGCTCGGTGATGCCCAAGGTGTAGTAGATGCCGGCCTTTTTCGTGGTGGCGTAGAGTCGGGCGGCTTCGCGGATCAGGTCCGCCGGCACCGTGGTCACGGTCTCGGCCCACTCTGGCGTGCAGTCGGCGACCGCTTCGGCCACGGCGTCGAAGTTCTCGCAGTGGTCTTCGATGAAGGCCTTGTCGTGCAGATCCTCGGCGATGATCACGTGGGCCATCGCCGTGAGCAGCGCCACGTCGGTGCCCGGCTTGAGCTGCAGGTAGACGTCGGCGATGTCGGCCAGCCAGATGCGGCGAGGGTCCGCCACGATCAGCTTGCTGCCGGCCCGCGCGGCCCGCTTCATCTCCATCGCGATGATCGGGTGGGCTTCCGTCGTGTTGGACCCGATCACGAACATCAGCTCTGTGTCCCGGATCTCCGGGATGGAGTTGGTCATGGCGCCCGCGCCGAACATCGTCACCAGACCGGCGACCGTGGGGGCGTGTCACGTGGCTGCGCACTGGTGGCAGTTGTTCGTGCCGAACGCGGCCCGGGACAGCTTCTGGACCAGGTAGTTCTCCTCGCCGGTGCAGCGGGAGGACGAGATGAAGCCCAGGGCGTCGGCCCCGTGCTCGGCGGCCACGCCCATCAGGCCCTTGGCGACAGCGGCGATGGCGTCGTCCCAGCTGGCTTCGTGGAGCTCGCCGTCGCTGCCCCGGACCAGGGGCGCGGTCAGCCGCTCCGGGTGGTGGATGAACTCGGTGGAGAACCGGCCCTTCACGCACAGGTTGCCGTCGTTCAGGGTCGTGCCGGGCTCGGGGCTGGTGACCCGGACCACCTTGCCGTCGTTGACGTGCAGGTTGAGCTGGCAGCCGACGCCGCAGAAGTTGCAGGTGGTCGGCACGACCGTCTCGTCCCGGTAGTCGCTGTCGAGAGCCGCCCGCTCGGTCATCGCGCCGGTCGGGCAGACCGCGATGCAGCCGCCGCAGAGCTCGCAGGTGGTGTCGAGCAGGTCCCGGTTCTCGGCCGTGGCGATGGTCGTGCCGGCGCCGCGCCCGGCCAGGGTGATGGCGCTGACCGCCTCGACCTCGTCGCAGTAGCGCACGCACAGGTTGCACAGCACGCAGGCTTCGGGGTCGAAGTGCACGTAGGGGTTGGCGTCGATTCGGTACTCGCGGGGTGCATCGATCGCCGGCAGGCGCGGGCCGGTGCCGTGGGTCCGGACCTGTTCCAGGAGGCGGTTGCCCGTGCCGCGTTCCCGCGGCAGGTCGTCCTCGTCGAGCTCGTGGTCGGCCAGGTACATGCTCAACAGCACCTGGCGATGACGCTTGACCCGCTCGGACTCGGTCGCCACGACCTGGCCGGCCTCGGCGGGGAAGGCGCAGCTGGGCTGCAGGCGGCGCTGGCCGTCGATCTCGACCAGGCACATGCGGCACGAGCCCATGGGATCGACCCGGTCGTCCTGGCACAGGGTGGGGACTTCGAGGCCTTCGCGTCGGCACACGTCGAGCAGGCGCTCGCCGTCCCGGAAGACGACCTCGCGGCCGTTGAGGGTGAGCTTCATGGCTCCACTCTAATCGGCGGCGGGTCGGAGCCGGCGCTTGATCGCGCGGATTGGACGAAACAGGGGGAAACAGGGGTCAGGAACCTTTTGTTAAGCATTAGATGGGGCAGCATGGATCTTGACTTCTGGCCGTCCTGACCCCAGGGCATGACTCGGGGATGGGCTGACTGGAGGCTGCACGCCTGGCAGGTCTTAGAGCGCCAATCAGGGAAACTCCCTTCGCCTGGCTTGCTCACGTGATTTTCGGGCGCGGTCCGACAAGGCCCGCTCCCTCAGCCGCCGAAGTCCTCGGGGAAGTGCTTGATCGCCGACTGCAGCGGCAGGCTCGCGACCATGCCCAGCCCGCAGATCGAGCCGGCGTCCATCTCCCAGTGGAGCTCGTCCACGTGCTCCAGGACCGAGGGATCCCGGCTGTCCAGGAAGCCATCGATGGCCTGGCGCTGGATGCGACAGCCGATGCGACACGGCGCACACTGGCCACAGGACTCGTCCTCGAAGAACACCTGCTGGTTCCGCGCAGCGTCGTCCATGCGCACGGTGTCGTTCAGCACGACCACCCCGGCCGAGCCCAGCATCGAGCCGACCTCGGGGGCCTGGAGCCCCTTGAAGTCCAGGGGTGTGTCGCGGAAGGACATGGGCAGGAAGCCGCTGCTGGCACCCCCGGGGCTGAACGCGCGAGGGGTGCCCACGTAGCCCCCGGCCGCCGCGACCAGCTCGTCGAGGGTCGCGCCCAGGGGCAGCTCGTAGGTGCCCGGGGCCTGGACGTGGCCCGAGATGCAGTAGAGCTTGGAGCCCGGCTCCGTCCGGCCCTGATCGTGGAACCACTGGCCGCCGCGCAGCACGATGCTGGGCACACACGCCAAGGTCTCGACGTTGTTCATGAGCGTGGGCTTGCCCCACAGCCCCTGCTGGGTCGGGTAGGGCGGCTTGAGCCGCGGCATGCCCCGTCGGCCCTCGATGGCCTCGAGCAGGGCGGTCTCCTCGCCGCAGATGTAGGCGCCATGCCCCATCACGAAGCGCACGTCCAGGTCTCCCAGGTGGGGTCGGGCCTGGACAAAGGCGGTCTCCAGGCTGCGGCGTGCGGCCTGGAATTCACCCCGCACGTAGATGTAGGCGGTCTCGGCACCCGCGAACCACGCGGCGATCGCCACGCCTTCGAGCATCAGGTGCGGCCGCCGCAGCATGATCTCCCGGTCCTTGAAGGTGCCGGGCTCGCCCTCGTCGGCGTTGACCACCACGTAGTGCGTCGGGTCGGCCTCGTTCCGGACCGCGTTCCACTTGATCCAGGCCGGGAAGCCCGCGCCGCCGCGGCCCTGGAGGCCCGAAGTCTTGAGCTCGGCGAAGACCGCGTCGCGGCCGAGCTCCCGCGCTCGCGCCAGGCCCAGGTAGCGGTCGTCGTCGGCCCCGCCCAGGTTCATCGGCAGCTCGGGATCGTCCGAGGTCACGGCCCCGGGCTTGGCGACCTGGTCCAGCTCGAGCTCGGCGCTCAGGGACACCGGTGCCCGATCGCACTGGCCCAGGCAGCTGACCAGCTCGTGGGCGACGCCCTGGGCCGTGAGCTTGTCGCTCAGCGCCTTGTAGCCGGCCAGCTCGCAGGTGAGTCCCTGGCAGACCCGCACCGTGTCCGGCTTCTGGATCAGCGTGTAGAAGGTCGCCACGCCGAAGACGTCGGCTTCGGGCACGCCGGTCTCGGCCGAGACCTGGGCCGAGATGCCCTCCTTGAGCCCCCCGTGATGCTCCAGGAGGTCGAGCACACGATCCCGTCGAGCGTTCTTCTTCTCCATGCCGTCAGTCTAAGCCGCCTCCGGGCCTGGTGAAATAATGACAAGGGCGTCATTTGCTCTTGCGGGGCCCGGAAGGGCGTGTCAGAGAGAGAAGGACTGACGCCCCTGTCAGCGCTCCCAGGAGGTCCCCGTGATCGGCATCCCCGTTGGCATCATCTACTCGGACCTGGCCGAGTGGGGCCTGCACAAGCTGCTGCACGAGGTCCCGCACAAGCACCGGGACAACTTCTTCAAGTTCCACTTCTACGAGCACCACAGGGACGCTCGGGTGCACGCGTTCGCCGACCCGATGTACGCCGGCAACCTGTTCCAGTGGAACGCCGCTGGCAAGGAGCTCGTCTCCCTGTCCTTCGTGGTGGCGATCCACCTGCCGCTCACGCCGGTGGCGCCGTTCTTCGTCGCCACGGTCGCCGCCAAGGCGGCCAACTACTACCGGGTCCACCGCAAGTCCCACCTGGACCCCGAGTGGGCCCGGGAGCACCTGCCCTGGCACTACGACCACCACATGGCCCCGGACCAGGACTGCAACTGGGGCGTGCAGACCGACTGGGTCGATCGCCTGGTCGGCACCCGCAAGCACTGGGTCGGCACCGAGGGCGAGCTCAAGCAGCGGGGCAAGCTGGCCCGGCTGGGCGAGCGCCTGGCGGCGAAGCGAGCGGCCAAGCAGGCGGCCTGAGCCGCTCCCCGGGGCGTTAGAGGCGCCCCCATGTCCACCCTGGCCGTCGAAGCGTCCGATCTGGGGCGTCGCTTCGGCCGTCGCTGGTCCCTGGCGCGGGTCGAGCTGGCCGTGCCCCAGGGCCATCGGCTGCTCATCGTGGGGGCCAATGGCTCGGGCAAGACCACCCTGGTCCGCACGGTCGCCACCCTCTGGGCCCCCAGCCGCGGCACCCTGCGCATCTTCGGGCTGGATCCGGTCAAGCAGCGCTTCCAGGCCCGGCAGCAGCTGGCGCTCCTGAGCCACCAGCCGGGGCTGTACGAGGACCTGAGCGGCACCGAGAACCTGGCCCTGACCCTGCGCATGCAGGGCCGCCGGGACCTGGACGCGATCCCCGGCCTGTTGGACGCCGTGCAGCTGGATGCGCGGCCCGACCCGGTCCGGACCTACTCCGCCGGCATGCGCAAGCGCCTGGCCTTTGCCCGGCTCCTGGCCCAGCGCCCCCGTCTGGCTCTGATCGACGAACCCTATGGCCAGCTGGACCCCGCGGGCTTCGAGCTGGTGGACGGGCTCTTGGACCGGCTGCACGCAGACGGCGTCACCACCCTCGTCGCGTCTCACCTGGTCGGCCGTGCCGCTCAGAGGGCCGACGAAGCCCTGCTGCTGGAAGAGGGCCAGGTCCGCTGGCAGGGCCCGGCCGGCGACGTGACCCGGGCCTGGAAGGCCCTGCACGGGACCGACTCGTGAGCCCCTTGCCCCTACAAGCCCAGCTCCTGGCCGTCCTGCGAAAGGACCTGTTGGTGGAGTGGCGGGGACGGTCTCGGGCCATCGGGGTCGTGATCTACGCGCTCATCCTGCTGCTGCTCCTGTCCTTCGCCATCGGGCCGGACACCCGGGCGCTCCAGGCCCACGCGGCCGGCTACATCTGGCTGACCGTGCTGACCGCCAGCACCCTGCTGCTGGCCCAGAGCTTCACCAACGAAGTCGAGGGCGGGGCGCTCGAAGCGCTCCTGCTGCTGCCCACCAGCCCGGTGGCGCTCTACTACGGCAAGGCCTTGGCGAATTTTGGCGTGCTGTTCGGCCTGTCCATCGCCACGGTGGCCTTTGGGGTCGTGCTGTGCGACCTGTCCCTCGACGGCTCACCCTGGACGCTGCTGCTGGTCCTGGCCCTGGGCTGTGGGGGTCTGGCGGCGCCCGGCACCCTCTACGCAGGCCTGACTGTGCGCACCGGTGCCCAGCAGCTCATGCTGCCGCTGCTGATGTTCCCCCTGGTCGTGCCCTCGCTGCTGGCGGCGGTCAAGGCCACCGCGTTGTGCTTCGAGCCCGACGTGATGGGGCAGCTCGGGAGCTGGTTGGGGGTGCTGGCCGCCTTCAATGCGGTGTATTGGGCCTTGTGCGGAGTGCTTTTCATCAAGGTGGTCGACGAATGAGCAAGACTTGGATGGTGGTGGCCCTGGGCTTCACCCTGTTGGTGGTCGGACACGGCATCGGGCTGTTCGCGGCCCCCCCCGAGGCGATGATGGGCGACGTGGGGCGCATCCTCTACGCCCACGTGCCCACGGCCTGGGTGGCGCTGCTCACCTTCCTGGGGGCGTTCATCTGCGCCATCGGGGTCCTGTGGACCGGCAAGCTCGCGTGGGACGCCGCCATGGAGGCCGCGGTGGAAGTCGGCGTCTTGCTCAACGCCATGCTGCTGATCCAGGGCGCGGTCTGGGCCAAGCCCACCTGGGGGGTCTACTGGACCTGGGACCCGCGCCTGACCAGCGCCCTGGTCATGTGCCTGTCCTTTGCCGCAGTGCTCGTGCTGCGCAGCCTGGTCCACCAGGTCAAGCGACGGATGACGCTCTCTGCGGTGGCGACCATCCTGTTCTTCGTGAACGTTCCGGTGGTCTACATGTCCGTGAAGTGGTGGAATTCGATGCACCAGGAGATGTCCAGCCCGGAGACCGTGGACGCCACGATGGTGCTTCCCCTGCGCATCGCGGCCTTCGGCATGCTCTTCCTGGCGATCGGCCTGTGCATGGCCCGGGGTCGGCTGGCCCTGGCGCGACTCCGGCGCGAGGACGGCGCACCGGACCTGCCGGAACGGCCCCAGGCCCTGGACCTGGATAGTGGGGCCCCCCATGCTTGATGGTTCGATCGAAGGCGGCTGGGGCTACGTGATCACGGTCTACGGGTTCACCTGGTTCTGCCTGGTGGCGTACACCGCGAGCCTGGTCACCCGCCTGCGCAAGGACCCGGACGCATGAACGAGCAGACCCGCCGGCGCCTGCTGCTCCTACCCGCCATCCTGGTGGCGCTGGGGGGTCTGGGGTTTCTGGCCTACGGCAACATCGGGGACAACCTGGTCTACTTCTGGGAGGCCAAGGACATCGTCCAGGCCGGCGACGACGCGGTCGGGGCCACCATCCGTCTGGGTGGACTGGTCGCCGCGAACAGCGTGGTCTGGACCCCGGAGAGCCAGGAGCTGGACTTCACCGTGACCGACTCCACCGGGGCCTACACCGTGCCGGTGCACGCCCGGGCCGCGCCGCCTCAGATGTTCCGCGAGGGCATCGGGGTGGTGGTCGAGGGCACCATGACCCCCCACGGCACCTTCGAGACCGAGCGCGTGATGGTCAAGCACTCCAACGAGTACAAGGCACCTGAGGAGGGGGTCGACTCCAAGGAGCTCTACCAGACCCTCGAGGAGGAGTTTTGATCGGCACACTGAGCCTGCTGGGCCGCGGGCTGATCCTGGTCGCGCTCTTGGCCTGTGCGGTGGGCTGCGTGCTGGGCATCACGGCGGGGGTGCGGCGCTCGGCCAGCGGTGGCCGCCAGGCCCGGTGGATGGCCTGGGTCTTCTCCGGCAGCACCCTGTTGGCCACCGCGGTCATGGAGTACGCGCTCCTGACCCACGACTTCAGCGTCGGCTACGTCGCCCAGGTCGGGTCGCTGGCCACCCCGCCGCACATCGCCTTCGTGTCCCTGTGGAGCTCGCTCGAGGGCTCGATCCTGTTCTGGGCCGCGGTGCTCGGGGCCTACACCGGGGCCTTCGCGTGGGCCACCCGGGACCGCTACCCGGAGCACACCAACTACGCCCTAGGGGCCTTGCTGGGCGTCGGCGTGTTCTTCACCTTCCTGGTGGCCGGCGTCGCCGACCCCTTCCTGCCGGTCTCGCCGGTGCCACTGGACGGTCCGGGGCCGAACCCGCTGCTCCAGAACCACGTGCTCATGATCGTGCACCCACCCAGCCTGTACCTGGGTTTTGTGGGCATGTCCGTGCCCTTCGCCATGTGCGTGGCGGCGCTGTTGGCCGGGCGCTGCGACGCCGCGTGGCTCAAGCACCTGCGTCAGTGGTCGCTCATCGCCTGGGCGTGGCTCAGCCTGGGCATCCTGCTGGGGGGTTGGTGGAGCTACGAGGTGCTGGGCTGGGGTGGCTACTGGGCCTGGGACCCGGTCGAGAACGCCAGCTTCCTGCCGTGGCTGGTCACCACGGCCTTCCTGCACTCGGCGCTGCTGGCCGAGCGCAAGCAGCAGCTGCTCAGCTGGACCCTGGTGCTCGGCATCGCCAGCTTCTTGCTGACCATCCTGGGCACCTTCATGACCCGGTCCGGGGTGTTCAACTCGGTGCACAGCTTTACCCAGTCGGGCATCGGTCCGGTGTTCCTGGGCTTTCTGGGCCTTGCCCTGGTGTTCAGCGTGCTGTTGCTGGCTGCCCGCATGAACCTGGTGTCCCGCGGCGCCCAGCCCATCACGGACATGGCGACCAAGGAAGGCTCGCTGCTGCTGAACAACTTGCTGTTGGTGGGCATCACCTTCACGGTGCTGGTGGGGGTGCTCTACCCGCTGCTGGTCGAGGCGATCCAGGGCGAGCGCATCAGCGTCGGACAGCCCTACTTCAACACCATGACCCTGCCGCTGTGGGTCACGATGCTCTTCCTGATGGGCGTCGGGCCGGCGTTTCCCTGGGGCCGACCCACCCTGGACCAGGTCCGGCAGCGGCTCATGATCCCCGGCGGGCTGGCGGTGGTCGTGGCCGTCGTGAGCGTCGTGGCGGGCTGGGACAGCCCCTGGGCCGTGGCGACCTTTGCCACGGCGACCTTTGCCGGGGTGGTGAGCTTCCAAGAGGTCCTGGCCCCCGGCCGGGCCCGCGCGGCGTCGACCGGCGAGGGTCTGATCGCAGCGACGATCACGGCGAACCGCAAGGCCCGCCGGCGCTTCTCGGGCCACGTGGTGCACCTGGGCATCGTGGTCTGCGCGGTCGCGATCGCCGCCAGCGGCGCCTACCGGACCGAGCAGACCTACACCATCCCCGAGGGCGAGACCGCGACCTTCGAGCGCTATGGCCTGCGCTACGTCGGGCCGCGCACGGTCGATGAGCCCCATCGCCGGGCTGAGATCGCAGACTTCGAGGTGCTGATCGGGGACCGCGTGGTCGCCGAGCTCTCGCCCCGGGTCAACCACTACGTGGCCAACGGGCAGCCGATCCCGACCCCCGCGGTCGAGAGCAGCCTGGTCGAGGACCTGTACCTGTCCCTGGTGCGGGTCGACGAGGGCGCCGGCACCGCGTCGATCCAGGTCATCAAGCAGCCCCTGGTCTGGTGGCTCTGGTTCGGGGGTCTGATGGTGTTCGGCGGGGGCATCCTGGCCGGTTGGCCCACCCGTCGCTCCCGCGCCCTGACCGTCGAGGCCCGGGCGGCCAAGTGACCGAAGCCATCGACGCCCCGGCCGAGGGCATGAACTGGGGCGTGCTGGGCTTCGGCCTGGCCATGATCGCGGGCCTGGTCTTCATCCTTGCCAGTGGCTTCGGCAAGGACCCCCACGCGCTGCCGTCGGTGCTCGTGGGCAAGCCGGCGCCGGCCTTCACGCTCCTGGACCTCGACGGGCGCCAGGTCTCGCTGTCCGACTTCGCCGGCGAGCCGGTGGTCGTGAACTTCTGGGCCTCGTGGTGCAGCCCCTGTGCCTTGGAGCACCCGGTGCTGTTGCGAGGGGCCCAGGCCTACCCGGGGGTCCAGTTCCTGGGCATCCTGTACGGGGACACTGTCGAAAAGGCCGGGGTGTTCCTGAAGAATCGCGGGTCTGCCTACCCCAGCCTCCAGGACCCCGAGCAGCGCACGGCTATCGACTACGGCGTGGCTGGGGTGCCGGAGACCTACTTCCTGGACCGCGAGCACTTCGTGGTCTCCAAGATCACCGGCCCCGTGAACCAGCCCGCCCTGGTCTCGGCGGTCGAGGAGATCCGCCGGTGATCGGGCTGTGGCTCCTGCTGGCACTCCAGACCCCGGCAATGGCTGGCGTGGGCGACGAGCCGGTGGCCGCGGATCCGCTGCTCCAGGGCACCGATGGCCTCGTCGGAGAGCCCGGCCCCCCGGTGAGCGACGCCGACGAGCTGGACCGCCGCACCCGGGACATCGGGCTGATCATTCGCTGCCCGGTCTGCCAGGGGCTGAGCATCGCCGACAGCAGCTCTGATGCCGCGGTGGCCATGCGCAACCGGGTCCGTGAGCTGGTGGCTGCGGGCTACTCCGACCAGCAGGTCCTGGACTTCTTCGCCGAGCGCTACGGGGAGTTCATCCTGCTGGCGCCGCCCAAGGAGGGCATGCACTGGCTGCTGTGGGTCGTGCCGCTGGGCAGCGTCGCCGGGGGGCTGTTCTGGCTGTTCGCCCGCGCCCGCCGGGGAGAGCCAGCTGTTGCGACCCCGGAGCCCACCGCAGAGGGTGGCGACGAAGACCCGTACCGGGCTCGGATCCTGGCCGAGCTGGGGGACTGAACGTGGAGAACCTGGACTGGAACACCTGGGGTCCGCCCATCGTCGTTTTGCTGGTGGGCCTGGTGGTCGGCCTGGCGGCTGCCCTGCGGGTGCAGAGCGGGCGGGACAGCCGCCCCGTCGAGGCCCAGGTCGCGCTGGCGACCCGCAAACAGTCGCTGCTGGAGCAGCTCCGCGAGCACGACGGCGACCGGCACAAGATGGACGACGCGGCGTGGGCAGCCCGACGCGAGGCGCTCCTGGCCGAGGCCGCAGAGGTGCTCAAGGACCTGGACCAGGGCCCCCAGGCGCTGGCCTTCGAAGAACCGCCCCCCGCGAGCCGCAAGCTCACCCTGGGCTGGATCGCGGGGTTGATCGTCTTCTTCGCCCTGGCCGCAGGGGGGGTCTCGCAGTTCACGTCCGAGCGGGTCGACGACGACATGGCCCCGCCGACTGGCGCCGCCGCCGATCCATACGCCGCCGACGTCGCCCGGGCCGAGGCCGCCCTCGCTCTGGACCCCAACGACGTCGCCGCCCTGAACACGCTGGCCCACGTGGCGATCGAGCGCAAGGCACTCCAGGAGGCGATGGCGCTCATCGACCGGGTCAAGGCCGTGGCGCCGATGGATCGGGAGATGCGGGTGCACGTGGACGCGCTGCGGCTCTTGATCGGCATGGCGGACAAGGCCCAGGCCTCCCTCGAGGCCATCCTGGCCGAGGACCCCGAGCTGTCCGAGGCGATGCGGTGGATGTCCTATGCCCGCTTCGCCCAGGGAGACCTGGACGGCGCCGTCACCTGGCTGGAGCGGGCCCAGTCCGTGGGCTCCGAGCGCGACCGGCTGGTCGCCCAGGCGTGGCTGCTGGAGCTCCGCGCGGCCCAGGCCCAGGCGGCCGGCGGACGGGCCTCGGTGGCGCCTTCCGGCCAAGCTTCGGCGCCGGCTGGCGATGCCCAGGTCTCGGGCGCGGTGGTGCTGGGACCGGGCGTCACGCCCCTGTCTGGCGGCCGCATGTTCGTGCTCGCCCGCGCAGCGGCCCAGGAGCGCGGACCGCCCCTGGCCGCGGTCCCGGTGGACACGTCGGCCCTGCCTGCGGCTTTTGGCCTGGGGGCGGGCCAGCTCATCCGGGGCGGCGACTGGCCGGACCAGGTCTGGCTCAAGGCCAAGTGGTCCGCAGGGGGCGACCCGATGACCACCCAGCCCGGGGACCTGGTCACCGAGCTGATCGGTCCGATCAGCGCCGGGAGCACCAACGTGGAGCTGGTGTTGGCGGCCTTTACCAGTCCCTGAACTGTGGGTCCGGGGTCGGGTACCAGGTCCGGCCGACCATGTACCACTGCTGCTGGATGACCGCCTGGGTCAGGACTTGGGCGGGCATCGTGTAGGACTGGACCTGGACCAGGGCCAGGGCCTCGCGGCGCCAGCCGCGCTCGTGTTCTTCCAGCTCGGGCCCCAGCTCGATCCGCAGGATCGTCGCAGAGCGGTACTGTTGGGCCCCACCGCTGCCCATCCAGGTGAGCCAGTTCACCCGGACCATCGGGTCCTGGTAGTACCCGGCCGCGGCCGCGATGTCGGACCAGCGCATGGCCTCCCAGTAGGCCTCGGCGCCCTCCATGAGGGCCGTGCGCATGCGCTTCTCCTCGCGGTAGTCTCCGCGCGCCTGGAGGAAGGCGCAGCCATTTCCGAGGATGAGGACCGACAACAGGGCGTAGCGCACGTCGGACTCCTATCGCGAGCGCCAGACCGCGCTATCATCCCCGACCCTGGACGAGGTGGCGATGCCAGTGTGGGTCTGGCTCTGGATGCTGGTGGCGGCGGTTGGCGCGCAGGAGGTGAACCTCCGCAACGCCAACCTCTACCTGGAGCATCCCGACGTGCGCGTCCAGCGCGCGGGCATCCCCCTGGAGATCGTGCGGGTCTACAACTCCCGGTCCAACGTGAACGGGCGCTTTGGCTACGGTTGGACCACCAACCTGGACATCGTGGCCTTTGCCGCGCCGGACGGGTCGATGCTGGTCTCGGACAGCGACGGCTTCATCCTGCGCTTCACGTTCGGCGGCGAGCCGCGCGAGCGGGTGATGGTTCGCTACGTCGATGCCCTGGTCAAGGCCCGCCAGGACCAGGACCGCCGGGCCGGCTCCCAGCGCAGCGCCAGCTACTACGAGCAGCTGCGCCAGGAGCTCCTCACCGACCCCGGCCGCCGCGAGGCCATGGGCCAGGTGCTCCAGACCACCAAGATCAAGCCCAAGCCCGGCGACTACGTGAGCTACGACCGGGGCACCGAGAAGCTCCAGCTCCGGGGCGACGGCACCATGGTCCGGAAGCGGGCCGACGGCACCCGGTACGAATTCGACGCCGAGGGCCGCCTGCGTCTGTACGGGGACACCACGCGGCGCGGCATGCGGCTGGACTACGACCGCGAGGGCCGGCTGACCCGCGTCACCCACACCGAGGGTGGGTCCGTGAGCCTCAAGTGGGGCCCGGGCTCCCTGGTCACCGAGCTGTTGGACAACGAGGGCCGGCGGGTCAAGTACAAGTACGACGCCGACCGCAACCTGATCCAGGTCCTGGGGCCGGACCAGCGCAAGCTGGCCTATGCCTACGACGACGAACACAACCTGACCGCGTCTCGCGTCGCCGACGGAACCGGCTTCCAGGTCAAGTACGACAAGACCAGGGACTGGGTCGTGGCCCTCAAGGAGGGGGACTCGGTCATCCGCTACGGCTGGGAGCTGCTGGACTTCAGCCGCTACGCCGTGACCGTGACCGACCCCAAGGGGCGCAAGACCCGCCACGAATACGACGACGAGGCCCACAAGTCGGTGGTCATCGGGGCCGACGGCGAGCGGACCGAGACGCTCCTGTCCCCGTGCTGTGCCAAGCCCCTCGAGGTCCGCCATGCCGACGGCGGCATCACCCGGTACGACTACGACAACAACGCTCGCCTGGTCGGCATCGAGCACCCGGACGGCCGCAAGGTGCGCTTCGCGTACCACCCGGAGTGGTCCAAGATCATCCAGGCGCTGTACTCGGACGGCCGGCGCTTCTTGTACAAGTACGACGGCGCGGGCAACCTGATCCAGGCCGTCGACGTGTCGGGTCGCCAGCTCAACCTGGCCTATGGGCGCAACGGCAAGGTCGCCGAGATCACAGACCGCAGGGGCAACACCTACAGCTTCCGCTACGACCCGTCGGGCCGCCCGGTCGAGATCGCCAAGGGCTCCCAGGGCGCCCTGGCCATTCGCTACGGCGCCATGGGCGAGATCGCGGGCACCGAGATCGTCGAGGGCGACGCCAGCCGCGGCGCCTTCTACGCTGAGCTCCGCGAGGTACTGGCGATGTTGGAGCCGGCGACCGGCCAGGTCCAGTGAGCCGCCTGGCGCTGCTGGCTCTGCTGGCGCTGGCGGTGTGGGGCACCGGCTGTGCCTACCGCGCGACCCTGCACACCAACCCGGTCGGCGCAGCGGTCTACCTGGACAACGAACCCGCGGGCATCGCGCCGGTGCCGATCACGATCCGGGCCTTCTCGGGTCCTCGGGACGTCCGAGTCGAGCTGCCGGGCTACCGGCCCCTGGAGCTGGAGCTCAGGGGCGAGCGCAGGCTCGTGGCCCGGCTGCGGTACGCGTTGACGCATCCAGGGGTGGTCCTGGGGACTTCGCCCCCGCCGATCCGCACCCTGGTGCTCATCCCCGAACACGGTCCGGCGGGAACCTGGACCCCCGAGGACGTCGAGCGCTGAGGGTTAGGGGGCGGTCATGCCACGCCCCCCCGAAGCGGTGCTGGAGCTACTCCAGTTCGTGCCGATCCTGGCCTTTGCCCTGCCGTTCATGACCGCCGGTGCGGTGGACCTGAGCGCCGCCGCGCCCGGCTTCGTGCGGGCCACGGTGCTGGCGGCCGCCGTGATGGGCTTGCTGCACGTCCTCGACCATCCGCAGAACCCCATCCACCTGGCCACCAACGCCTGGCTGTTGGGAGGTGCCGTCGCCTTCACCCTGCCGATCGGGCCCGTGGCGGGCTTCTACGGCGACTGGGGGGCGCTCGGCCTGTTCGCGGTGGTGGGCGTCTGGGGGCTCGGCCAGCTGGGCACCGGTCAGGGGGGCTTCCTGCTGGGCAGGACCGCCACGACCCGGCAGCTGCGGGTGCTCACCCCGGCGATGATCGTGCTCACTGCGGCGGCGATCGCCTGGGCGTGGGTGTTCCGCGACAACCTGCGGGTCGGCGGCGGACTGCCGTTCATCGCGCTGAACGTGGTCCGTCGGGTGGTGCTCAAGCGCGTGAGGTGAGGGCCTCGGGGTCAAGTGCCTTCGTACTTCCGGTTTTTGTTCCGGAGCCGGCCTACGAGCCCTGAATTGGGCTCGAAACCGTGTCCGCCGGAGCAATTCCGGCGCCGATGCGGAAGTTCGACCAGACTTGACCGCCAGGTGCGGCAGTTCGGGGCCACTTGACCTGGCCAACGGTGCCTCTGCCCGCCCTCAGGCCAGCAGGAGCGCCCGATAGAGTCGTCCATCCCCCAGCAGCTCCGGGTGCCACTGGACGCCCACGCAGAAGCGGTGACCCGGCAGGCGCAGGGCCTCGATCACCCCATCCGGAGCCCGTGCAACCACGTCGAAGGGCCCGGGGTCGAGCACGGCCTGGTGGTGGGTGCTGTTCACCTGGAGCTCGGAGCCCAGCTGCTCGGCCAGCCAGCCCGTGGCCTCTACCGGGTGCCAGGGGCGGGCCGGGTCCGTCGGCTGCTCGTGCTCCAGGGCGTCCGGCACATCGCTCCCGATGTCCTGAATCAAGGTGCCGCCGGCCGCCACGGCCAGCGCCTGCAGGCCGCCGCAGATGCCCAGCACCGGCAGGTCTTGGTCCAGGCACCAGCGGCACAGGGCGAGCTCGGTGCCGGTGCGGTCCTCGCTGGGCACGTCCAGGCGGCCCTCGACCGTTGCCCCGTAGTGCCGCGGGTGGATGTCGAAGGCGCCTCCGGTGACCACCGCGGCGTCGAAGCCATCGAGCAGCGCGGCCTCCACCGGGGTGCCCGGGGGCAAGATCAGTGGCGTGCCCCCGGCGCCGCGCACGGCATCCGCGTAGTCGGTCAGCAGCTTCACGGCCGGGCGCACCGGGCGCACCCGGGGTCCTGGCGGCGGTGGCCCCCCGTCACTGAGCCCACAGGTCACGAGCACGCGCATGCCATAGGATCCCACGTCCTCGGAGTGAACGCGATGGGCGGCATCGGCGTCATCACCAACCCCCGCTCTCGTCGGAACCGGCGCAACCCGGCCCTGGCTCGGCAGCTGGCCTATGTCCTGGGCGAGCAGGGGCAGCTCGCCGCGCCCCACGACTTCGACGCCTTGCACCGCGTCGCCGAGCACTTCAAGGAGCGCCAGATCGACATCCTCGCCGTCAACGGCGGCGACGGCACCACCCACGTGGCCTTGACTGCCTTTCTCAAGGTCTACGGCGACGAGCCGTTGCCGCGGGTCGCGCTCCTGCGCGGGGGCACCATGAACACCATGGCGACCGGTGTGGGCATTCGGGGACGTCCCGATCAGCTCCTGGGCCAGCTGGTCCAGGCCTACCACTCCGGGCAGCCCCTGCGGACCACCGAGCGCAATTGCCTGCTCGTCAACGACCAGGCGGGCTTCCTGTTCGGCAATGGCATGTTGGCGAACTTCCTGGAGGTCTACTACCAGGGCAGCGAGCCCAGCCCGGTCAAGGGCGCTCGCCTGCTCGCCCAGGCCGTGCTCTCGACCATGGTGGGCGGCGCCTTCTCGAGGCGGCTGCGGCGTCGGGTCCGAATGCGGGTCACGGTGGACGGCCACACCTGGGACAGCCAGGACTGGCTGACCGTCGCCATTGGCACGGTCGACAACATCGGGCTGCAATTCCGGCCCTTCCCGCGGGTCGTCGGGACCCCGGGGCACCTGGAGATCATCGGGGTCCAGGGCACTCTGGGAGACCTGGCCAAGGTCCTGCCGGCCATCCGGCTCGCCCGTCCGCTGAACCACCCGGCGTTCCCGAATTCCCTGGCCAAGGAAGTGATCCTCGAGGCCGAAGAGCCGATGGGCTTCATGGTCGACGGGGACTTCCACAGCGCCGGCCAGCGGCTGGAGATCCGGCCGGGGCCCCGAATCACCTTTACGTGGGCCTGATCTGAGAAAAGGGCTCAACCTCTCCGGAATCGGTCCGAAGGGGTCATGGTAGCCCGCCCTGGATCCGAAGCTGGTGGTGCGTGCCAAGAAGGCGTGCCCCCCGACTGAGGACTCCATGACGATTCGCATCATTCGGCTGACGCGGCGAGAAGAGGCAGAAGCGTTGGCCAAGTGCGTGTATGCCACGTACGGACTCACCTTTCACCGGTCGTACCTCTACGATCCGGACCGCACGCTCGGTCTGAATTCCGAAGGCCACCTGACCTCCTTCCTGGCCATGGAGGGCGACCGCTGCGTGGGCCACATGGCCCTGATCCGGCCCTACTACGAATACTCCGAGGCCGGCACGCCGGTCGCCGGAGAGCGCGTGCGCGAGGCCGGCCTGTCCATGGTCCGCCCGGACTTCCGCACGAGTGGCATCCAGGCCAGGCTGAGCGCACACACCTACCACGCGGCCCGCGCCGGTGGCTTCGAGGGCCTCATGGCCCGGTGCGTGACCCACCACACCGCGGCCCAGCGTGCCTGTCTGGCCCACGGAGGCCTGCCCACGGCCATGTTCCTGGGCGGCGTGCCCGCCTGGGTTCGCTACGGCGGCGAGCACGATCAGCGCCTGCCCATCTCGACCCTGGGCTTCTACGTGCCCTTGAACGAGGGCCAGGACACCCAGGTCTACCTGCCCCGCATCGACCGGGACGTCTACGAGGACATCTACGGCCGCCTGGACCAGCAGCGCTCGTTCCTCGACGCCGACGACGCCCCCGGCATGGGCCGGCCGACCAAGCTCAAGGTGCACTTCGATCCCCAGAAGCAGCAGGGGCGCATCCACGTGCTCCGCTCGGGACCCGATGTCGAAGACAGGGTGATGGACTGCTTCAACTGGCTCATGGCGGGCCACATCCGCCACGTGACCCTGCTCGCCCCCCTCGACTCCCCTCACACCGCCCGGGCCATGCCGGCTTGGAAGGCCCACGGGGCCATGTTCGGCGGCATCCTGCCCGCGATGGGCATGGGAGATGTGGTGGTGATGCAGGGCATTCGCCTCTCGCGCATCGATCCCGACTCCATCCGGGTGGCAGACCCGCTGGGCACCGCGATCCGCGAGCGCTGCGTCGACGACTGGTACCGGGTCCAGGACCTGGCGCTCCCCACCATGGAGAGCGAGCCGGAGATGGTCCTGCCGACCGCGATGCTCTGAACTGATTTTAGGTTGTGTGGTGAAGGCACGTTCTGTGTCTTCTCCTCCTCGGGGTGGGGGAGTCCGGTCGCAAGACCGGGCTCCCCCTTTCCCGTTACTTTCAGGGGGTAAGGCCGCGGTCTCGCCTAGCGGCTCGTCTTCGCGGTCACCCCTCTGGTCCGGCGGCCTCCGCCTGCGCCTCCGGGTGTTGACGACGGCACCACCCTTCACGGCGGTCGCTACGCTCCCTTGCTGCAGGGATGGGCCTTTCGTCAACACCGCTCCGGCTGCGGCCGCCGGGTCGTCGGAGGTCGCTGCGCTCCTCCGACTCCAGGAGGGATGGGCGCTCCGCGCCGGAACCAGCATCCGCGTCGCGGGGTGCTACGCAGGCTCAAACACCTCGATCGGCTCCGCCTTGCCCTTGATCGCCTGGAATCCGCCACTCCGCAGTTGACCCGCCGCGAGGGCCTGGGCCACGCTCTCGCTCACTCGGACCGTGCCCACCGGGGCGACGCTCTCCAGGCGCTGGGCCAGGTTCACCACGTCGCCGATCAGGGTGTACTCCACGCGGGTCGGCGAGCCGATGTTGCCAGCCACGGCCTCGCCGTAGTTGACGCCGACCCGCACGCCGAAGTCCTCGTAGCCCTCGGCTGCGGCGAAGAGCTTCATGCCCTCGGCCCGCTTGAGCATGTCCAGGGCGCAGGCATAGGCCCGCTGGGCCGGGTGCTCGGCGTCGTCCTCGTGCAGGAACACGACCATCAGGCCGTCGCCGATGCGCTTGTCCACGATGCCGGTGTGGTCGGCGATGACTTCGTCGGTGGCGCTGAACCAGCGGTTGAGCAGGGTCACCACGGTCTGGGCGCTGACGGTCGACGCCCACGACGTGAACCGGGCGATGTCGGCAAACAGGACGGCGGCGTCCCGGGGCTCGCCCCCGAGCTCCAGGGCCTGGGCTGGGTCTTCCAGGATGCCCTCGGCCACGTTGCGGGGCAGGTACTGGGCGAATTTCTGGTTGGCCAGCAGGCTGTCGGCCAGCGCGCGTTCCCTGCGACGCACGGTGTCGAACAGCCGCGCGTTGGAGATGGCCAGGGCCAGGACGTGAGCCAGTCGGCTGCACAGCTGCACGTCGGTCGTGGTCAGGGCGGCGCCGGTGCGGCCCTGGTCGACCAACAGGATGCCCAGAGGCCGGTCTCCTTGCATGAGCGGCGCGGCGATGAAGCCGCCGGTCCCGGTGCCGATCATGACCTCCCTCGAGCGGTCGGGCAGGCCCTGGATGTAGGCGTCGTCGGCCATGACCAGGCGCGGCTCGCCCGCCTCCATGATCGCGCGGAAGGTGTTGGGGCGGTCGTCCTTGAGCACGTAGGGCAGGGCGAAGCCCTCGAGCAGCTTGCGCTGGCTGAAGGTCAGGCCGCTGCTGCTGACCAGCTGCAGGGTGTCGACGTCGCGGAGCAACAGGATGAGCCGGTCGTAGTGCAGGCCGTCGCGGACCGGGTCCAGGAGCTGCTCCAGCAGGTCCTCTTCGGTGCGGATCTGGCGGAGTCGGGCGTCGACGAGCCGTAGCGCGTCCAGCCCGTCGGCCTTGAGCAGGTTGGCGGTCGCCTCGGCCCGCAGGGTCTCCAGGTACTCGCTGGTCCAGTCCCGCAGCTGGCCGATCTTGCGGAGCGCGTTGCGGGCATAGGCCCCGGCTGCCAGGCCTCCCGCTGCGACCAGGACCGCCACAAGCCATGGCGCGGCGCCCATGAACAGCGCGATCAGGCCGCCCACGAGTCCCAGGACCGCGACCGGGACCAGCACCCGAACCCCGTCCGGTCGCTCGATCCAGTGCACCTCGTAGACACACCGATCCGCACCGGTGTTCAGGCACTCGCTGTGGTCCACCCGCCCGGCCGGCAGGCTGAACAGCTCCGGCATGCCCTCCAAGCTGCCCTTGCGGTTCTGGCACAGCAAGGGGTGGTCCGGGACCCCTTCGTCGCTCCAATAGGCCACCGTGCCGTGCCCGGGCGCCAGGTCCACCAGCTCCCAGTTGGCCACCCGGTTCAGCATTCGAGCGGTGGTCTCCAGGCCCTTCATGACCTGGCCGGGGGTGCCCAGGCCTCGGAACAGGTGGTACGCCGGCCCCAGATACCGGGAGCTCTGCAGGTACACCCGGCCGGCCTTGTAGGTGATGAGCGGATCGGTGGTGGCATCGGCGGCCCGCTGGGACAGGTCGATGCAGCCCTGCACAGAGATCCAGCCCTCTGGGTCCTGGAGCTCCTCGAGGCTGGTGCCCAGATCCACGGCGAGCCGCTCGAGCCCCGCGGCACCGAGCTGATCTTCGACCTGGTCGAGCAGAGGCTGCAACAGGCGGCAGCTGAGGTGGCGGCCGTGGGTGTCCACGACCCTCCTGGATCAGGGGGGAAAGCCCCTTCAGCCTATCAGAGCCCGGTCCGCCGTTACTTCCAGGCGGTCAGGAACCAAGCGAGGGCCAAACCAAAGGCGTGGGGATCGCGCTCCAAGGCGTAGCACGCCTCCAGGACCTGCTGGACGTCGTGCCGGGACATGCGCTCCGGGTGCACGATCTGGCGCTTGAAGCCCAGTGCGATGTCCAGGAAGGGCACGAAGCCCAGGTCGTCGCTGGTGGCCGGCTGGACTTCGACGCGCACCCGCTGGAAGCCCGCCGTGCGCACGATGCCTGGGAGGGCCCGACCGACGGTCCGGTTGCCCCCCAGTGCGGCCTGAGACGCCATGGCTGCCGCCAGCAGCCGGTCCAGGCCCGGGGGGGCCGGGTGGAGCATGAAGCCGCCGTCGTCGGTGTCGCAGACCAGCAGGCGGCCGCCCGGGCGCAGGACCCGGAAGGCCTCGGCCACGACAGCGGCAGGGTCGGGCACGTGCTGCAGCACGAAGCGGAGCACGACCACGTCGAAGCTACCGTCGACAAAGGGCAGGTCGTCGCCGCTGCCCTCCACCACCTCAGCGTCCAGCCCGGCGTCGCGGAATCGCGCGGACGCCTGGCGCACCATCTCGGGATCGATGTCCACGCCGACCAGGCGGCCGCAGCGGCGGCCCAGGGGCACGCTCAGGAAGCCCGGACCACAGCCCAGGTCCAGCACGGTGTCCAAGGGGGAGAGGTGAAGGCGCGCCAGGTGGGGGCGCTCGAGCTCGGCTGCGGCCTTGACCTGGACCGCCAGGCGCCGGTGCTCGGCGTCGCGATCCATGGCATCCAGGTCGTAGCTGCGGCGCTGCTCGGGCGCGCCGGCTGCGACCGGACTGCCGTCCTCGTGGGACCCGGACATCCTGCCTCCAAGGTGTGGGTCCCCGGGGGATCGGCACCGTCCCTCTCGGACATGAGCGCGGGCCGCAGACATCGGCCCACAGTGCGCATCCACTGGTGATAGTCTGGCCTCGCACACCCCCTCCCGAGCGTGCTCCGCGCTGGGCCTTGCCCTCCGGTCCCCGCGAGCCCGCTCCCGCCGCGAGTCCCGCATGTCGAAGCTCCGCATGACGCTCCCCTTCGTGGCCTTGGCCCTGGTGGCCTGCCGCAACGATCTGCCCGAGGCGTTCATCACGTCCCACGTCGAAGGCGACGTGCTCACCCAGGGCTGGGTCGAGACCTTCACCGGTCGTGTCACCGACGACCGCACCGACTTCGAGGCCCTCGAAGCCCAGTGGTTCCTGGCCGGGTCCGAGGTCTGCACCCGCCAGCACCCCACCGCCGAGGACATCGTGGAGTGCGAGGTCCTGATCGACCTCGACGCGGGCACCCTGGCCGAGGGCCAGGTCGAGCTGGCCCTCGAGGCCGCCGACGAGGACGGTTCCCTGGGGGCGGTGACCCTGCCGTTGGGCGTGCGGGTGAGCGACGCGCCGGTGGTCGAGATCGTGGCCCCAGAGCCCGACGCAATCGCCTACACGGACACGCCGCTAGCGCTCTACGGCATCGTCAGCGACGAGCTCGACGATCCGACCGAGCTGGTGGTGTGGTGGTCGAGCGACGTGGACGGGGACCTGGCGCTGGACAGCTTCGCCGACGACAAGGGCGACGTGATCGGCGAGGTCGAGGGCCTGTCGACCGGACCCCACGTGCTCACCCTGTCGGCCCAGGACACCACCGGCGCCATCGGGAGCGCGTCGGTGTCATTTGGCGTGTTCGCGGCGAACACCGAGCCCTCCTGCGCCATCACGGCGCCCCCCGACGGCACCGCCTACGACTTCGGAACCGCGGTGCTGTTCACCGCCGAGATCAGTGACTTCGAGGACGGCTTCGAGGGCATCGACGTGACCTGGTCCAGCGACCTGGACGGCGTGCTGGAGACCCAGAAGTCCGACGAGGTCGGCACGGCCGAGCTCGACATCGACGACCTGTCCCTGGGCTCCCACACCATCACCCTCGGCGTGCTCGACTCGGGCGGGCTGGCCTGCGAGGACAGCATCCTCTACACCGTGGGCTCGCCGCCGATCCTGGTGATCGACGAGCCGCTGGCGGACACCGTCTACAACGACGGCGACACCATCCGCTTCCAGGCCACGGTGACCAGCGAGACCACCCTGGTCGAGGACCTGGCCTTCACCTGGAGCTCCGACGTCAACGGCCTGTTCTCGACCGAAGGCGCATCCAGTGCTGGCATCGCCAGCTTCGAGACCAGCGAGCTCTCGGTCGGCGCCCACACGGTCACGGTCCAGGCCGTCGACGACGACGGCTTCGTGGGCCAGGACACCGTCGCCCTGGTGATCAACGGCCTGCCCGAGGCCCCGACCCTGGAGATCACCCCCGATCCCGCGACCACGGTGGATGAGCTGTTGGTCACCATCGTCGGCGAGGCGGTGGATCCCGAGGGAGACGCGGTCACCTACACCTACAGCTGGGCGGTCGACGGCGTCGTCTCCAGCGCCAGCACCAGCGATCGGCTGCCGTCGTCGGTCACCGATCGGGACGAGACCTGGGAGGTGACCATCACCCCCAACGACGGCCTGGGCGACGGCGAGGCCGGGGTGGCCTCGATCGTCATCTCCAACACGCCGCCCGTGCTGGCGTCGGTGGACCTGAGCCCGACAGAGCCGGTCGAGGGGGACACGCTGACCTGCACCCCGGGCACCACGACCGATGTAGACGGCGACACCACCCTGACCTACAGCTACGCCTGGGACGTCGACGGCACGACCCTGTCCGAGACCGGCGACACCCTGGCGGACACGTCCTGGAGCCGGGGGGAGTCGGTGACCTGCACGGTCACGCCGAGCGACGGCACCGACGACGGCGTTCCTGTCGCGTCGAACACGGTCACCGCAGACAACACGGCCCCCCAGGTCTCCACGGTCAGCATCTCGCCAGATCCGGCCCAGGCCGCCGACACGCTCACCTGCACATACACCGGCTACGCCGACGCCGACGGCGACGCCGATGCGTCGACCTATGCGTGGACCGTCGACGGCACGACCGTCGGCACCAGCAGCACCCTGGCGGGCGCCTTCGTGGGCGGCGAGACCGTGGCCTGCACGGTGACCCCAGACGACGGGACCGACACCGGCACCCCGGTCTCCGATGACCTCGTGGTGACCAACACCGCGCCGTCGATCGGCGTGGTCTCCATCACCCCGGACCCGGCCTATGCGGGCGACGCGATGCTGTGCAGCTACACCGGCTTCAGCGACGACGACGGCGACGCCGACCAGTCGACCTTCTCGTGGCGGCTGGACGGCTCCCCGGCCGGGACCTCCTCGGTCTACGAGGGCACGTTCATCCGGGACCAGGTGCTCACCTGCACGGTCACCCCCAACGACGGCGAGGACGCCGGCACGGCGGTGGTCGCGAACCTCACGGTGACCAACTCCGCGCCGTCGGTCGCGTCCGTGTCCATCAGCCCCGCCTCGCCTGCGGCAGAGGACACCCTGACTTGCAGCTACAGCGGCTACAGCGACGCGGACGGCGACGCCGACCAGTCCACCTACGCCTGGTCTGTCAACAGCGTCGCCGTGGGCACCGGTGACACCCTGGCCAGTGGCTTCACCGGCACGGACCTGGTCGAGTGCACCGTCACGCCAGACGACGGCACCGACGCCGGCACCCCCGTCACGGCCAGCGCCACCATCGGCAATACCGCGCCGGCCATCGCCACGGTCGCCATCTCGCCGTCGAGCGCCGTGGTGGGCGACACCCTGACCTGCAGCTACGCCGGCTACGTCGATCCCGACGGCGATCCCGACGCTTCGACCTATCTGTGGACCATCAACGGCAGCAGCGCTGGCACCACAGACACGCTGAGCTCCGGCTTCGTCGGCGGCGACGACGTGGTCTGCACCGTCACGCCCTACGATGGGTTCTCGACCGGCACCGCGCTGTCCGACAGCCTGACCGTGGACAACACGGCCCCCAGCATCACCAGCGTGGCGATCAGCCCCACGAGCGCGTCGACCGGCGACACCCTCACCTGCACCTACAGCGGCTACAGCGACGCCGACGGCGACGCCGACCAGTCCACGACCCTGTGGACCGTCGGTGGCATCCCGGCGGGCACCGACAGCACCCTCACGGGGGGCTTCTCCGGTGGCGACACGGTGGCCTGCTTCGTGACCCCCGACGACGGCGAGGACCCCGGCACCGCCATCGGCGACTCGCTCACCGTCGACAACTCGGCGCCCAGCATCACCAGCGTCACCATCGACCCCAGCAGCGCCGGGGCCGAGGACACCCTGACCTGCAGCTACACCGGCTACAGCGACGACGACGGCGACGCCGACCAGTCGACCTATGAGTGGACCGTCGACGGCAGCGTCGAGGGCACCGGCAGCACCCTGTCCGGCGCCTTCATCGGCGGGCAGAGCGTGGTCTGTACGGTCACCCCCAGCGACGGCAACGACGACGGCACGCCGCTGTCGGACTCGCTGACCATCGACAACACGGCGCCCAGCATCAGCAGCGTGACCATCACGCCGGCCGACGGCACGACCTCGGACACCCTGACCTGCAACTACAGCGGCTTTAGCGATCCCGATGGCGACAGCGACGAGTCGGACATCCTGTGGCACATCAACGGCAGCACGGTGTCGACGGCGACCACCCTCTCCAGTGGCTACGTCGGGGGCGACACCGTCAGCTGCACCGTGACGCCCAGCGACGGCAGCGACGACGGCACCGCCCTGAGCGACTCCCTCACGGTGGTCAACAGCCTGCCCAGCGTCAGCAGCGTGAGCATCAGCCCGTCGGCGCCCACGGTGTCCGACACGCTGACCTGTTCCTACAGCGGCTTCAGCGACGCCGACGGCGAGAGCGACCAGTCGACCTATGCCTGGACCATCAGCGGCACCACGGTGGGCACCACCGACACCCTGGCGACCGGCAGCTTCACGGGCGGAGACACGATCACCTGCACGGTCACCCCCAACGACGGCAACGAGGACGGCGTGGCGGTCTCGGACAGCGTCTCCATCGACAACACCGCGCCCAGCATCACCAGCGTCAGCATCAGCCCCAGCACGGCCCAGGCCGCCGACACGCTGACCTGCAGCTACTCCGGCTACAGCGACCCGGACGGCGACGCGGACCAGTCGACCTACTCCTGGACCGTCGGCGGCACCGAGGTCGGCGCCGCGGACACCCTGTCCGGGGCCTTCGTGGGCACCGACGTGGTGACCTGCACGGTCACGCCCAGCGACGGCAGCGCCGAGGGCACGGCGTTGTCGGATGCAATCACCATCGACAACACCGTGCCCAGCATCACAGGCGTCGCGATCAGTCCGAGCCCCGCCCAGGTCGCCGACACGCTGACCTGTGCCTACACCGGCTACAGCGACGACGACGGCGACACCGACGCGTCGACTTATGCCTGGACCATCAACGGCAGCACCGCCAGCGAGACCAGCGACACCCTGTCCAGCGGCTACGTGGGCGGCGACACGGTCGTGTGCACCGTGACCCCCAACGACGGGACCGCCGACGGCACGGCGCTGTCCGACAGCCTCACCCTCGACAACACCGAGCCGAGCATCAGCAGCGTCACGATCAGCCCATCGGCGGCCGACGTCGGCGACACGCTGACCTGTTCCTACAGCGGCTTCAGCGACCCGGACAGCGACAGCGACGCGTCGACCTATGAGTGGACGGTCAACGGCACGACCGCCGGGACCACGGACACTCTGAGCACCGGGTTCGCCGGCGGGGACACCGTGACCTGCACGGTCACCCCCGACGACGGCGAGGACCCGGGCACGGCGCTCTCGGACAGCCTGACCATCGGCAACACGGCGCCCGAGATCAGCAGCGTCGCGATCTCCCCCAGCACGGTGGTCGCCGGGGACACCCTGACCTGTACCTACAGCGGCTACAGCGACGCCGACGGCGACGCCGACGTCTCGCTGTACCTGTGGACGATCAATGGCTCCACAGCGGGCACCACCGACACCCTGACCGGTGGCTTCGTCGGCGCCGACATCATCGCCTGCACGGTCACGCCCTACGACGGCACCGACCAGGGCACGTCCGTCACCGACAGCCTGGTGGTCGACAACACGGCCCCCGAGCTCGACACGGTCACGATCAGCCCGTCGACGGCCCAGGCCGGGGACACGCTCACCTGCAGCCACAGCGGCTACAGCGACGCCGACGGCGACGCCGATGTCTCCACCTACGAGTGGACCATCAACGGCACCTCGGTCAGCACGGACACGTCCCTGAGCAGTGGCTTCGTGGGCACGGACACCGTCACCTGCACCGTGACCCCCGACGACGGCACCGACACCGGCACCGCCGTGTCCGACAGCCTGACCGTCGACAACACCGCGCCCGAGATCACCAGCGTCTCCATCACCCCGACCAGCCCGGCGGTGACCGACGACCTGGTCTGTTCCTACACCGGCTACAGCGACGTCGACGGGGACGCAGACCAGTCCACCTACGACTGGACGGTCAACGGGACCTCGGTCGGGTCTGCGGACACCCTGGCGGCCGGCGACTTCGCGTCCGGGGACACCGTCTCTTGCACGGTGACCCCCAGCGACGGCACCGACGACGGCTCGGCGATCACCGCCACGCTGACCGTGGGCAACTCCCCGCCCTCCATCACCAGCGTGACCATCGATCCGAGCGCCGCCCAGGCCGGCGACACCCTCACCTGCACCTACAGCGGCTACAGCGACGCCGACGGCGACCCGGACCAGTCCACCTACCGCTGGACCATCAACGGCTCGACCGCAGGCACGAGCGACACCCTGTTCGCAGGCTTCGTGGGCAGCGACACCGTCGCCTGCAACGTGACCCCCGATGACGGCTCCAGCACGGGCACCGTGGTCTCGGACTCGATCGTGATCGACAACACCGCGCCCAGCGTGAGCAGTGTGGCCATCACGCCGGCGTCGCCGGTGTCGGGGGACACCCTGACCTGTGCCTACACCGGCTACAGCGACGTGGACGGCGACGCCGACCAGTCCACCTATGCCTGGACCCTCAACGGCACGGCGGTCGGCACGGGCGACACCCTGAGCACGACCCTGGTGGGCACCGACGTCGTGACCTGCACCGTGACCCCGTCCGACGGCTCGGACAGCGGCACCGACGTCAGCGACAGCGTGACCGTCGACAACACCGCGCCGAGCATCACGTCGGTGTCCATCTCGCCGTCCAGCGCGGCGGTGGGCGACACCCTGACCTGCAGCTACTCGGGCTACAGCGACGTCGACGGCGACGCCGACCAGAGCACATACTCCTGGACCGTCGGCGGGACAGAGGTCGGGACCAGCGACACGCTCTCCAGCGACTTCGTGGGCGGTGACAGCATCACCTGCACCGTCACGCCCTACGACGGCATCGACAGCGGCACGACAGACAGTGCGAGCCTGACCATCGACAACACCGCCCCGGTGCTCGCCGACGCCACCCTGAGCCCGGACCCGGCCTACGAGGCCGACACCTTGACCTGCACCGAAGGCACGGGCACCGACGCCGATGGCGACAGCATCACCTACAGCTATGCCTGGACGGTCGATGGCACCGGGACCGGGACCACGTCGTCGACTCTGGCCAACACGTTCTGGGACAAGGGCGAGACCGTGGTCTGCACGGTCACCCCCAACGACGGCTCCGAGGACGGCGCCGCGGTGGACGCCAACGCGGTCACGATCGCCAACACCGCACCCGAGCTCACCAGCGTCACGGTCACCCCGGCTTCCCCCCAGGCCAGCGACACCCTGACCTGCACACCCACGAGCAGCGACGACGACAGCGACACGGTGACCTACAGCTACTCCTGGACGATCTCCGGCACCCAGGTCAGCACCAGCAGCACCCTGAGCGGGGCCTTCGTGGGTGGGGACACCGTCACCTGCACGGTCACCCCCAACGACGGCGAAGACGACGGCGCCACGGACAGCGACGCGGTGACGGTGGGCAACACGGCGCCCACCATCAGCAGCGTCAGCATCAGCCCCACGACGGCCTATGTCGACGACACGCTCACCTGTACCTACAGCGGCTTCAGCGACGACGACGGCGACGCCGACCAGAGCACCTACTCCTGGACTGTCAGCGGGACCGAGGTCGGCACCAGCGAGACCTTGAGCGGCGCCTTCGCTGCGGGCGACACGGTCACCTGCACGGTCACGCCCTACGACGGCGCCGACACCGGGACCTCGGACAGCGCGAGCATCGCCATCGACAACACGGCGCCTGTGCTGGCCGACGCCACGCTGAGCCCGGACCCGGCCTACGAAGGCGACACCCTGACCTGTAGCGAAGGCACGACCACCGACGCCGACGGCGACACGGTGACCTACAGCTACGCCTGGTCTGTCGACGGCACCGGCACCGGCACCACGGCCAGCACCTTGAGCGACGCGTTCTGGGACCGGGACCAGGAGGTGATCTGCACGGTCACGCCAAACGACGGGACCGAAGACGGCGCCTCTGTGGACTCCAACGCCGTGACCATCACCAACACCGCTCCCGCCATCACCGGCGTCACGGTCACCCCGGCCAGCGCCGGCGCCGAGGACACCCTGACCTGCACCCCCGCCGGCCCCAGCGACGCCGACGGCGACTCGGTCAGCTACACCTACTCCTGGAGCATCAGCGGCACCGAAGTCGGGACCACCGACTCCCTGTCCGGGGCCTTTGTCGGCGGCGACACCGTGACCTGCACGGTGACACCCACCGACGGCACCGACGACGGCGCGACCGACAGCGACTCGGTCACCATCGGCAACTCCGCGCCGAGCATCAGCAGTGTGAGCATCAGCCCGTCCTCTGCCAGCGTGGGCGACACCCTGACCTGCAGCTACACGGGCTACAGCGACCCGGACGGAGACGCGGACCAGAGCACCTACTCCTGGACCGTCAACGGGAGCGTGGCCGGGGCCAGCGACACCCTGAGCGGTGCATTCGTGGGGGGCGACGACGTGGTCTGCACGGTCACGCCCAGCGACGGGACCGACGACGGCACCGACGTCTCGGACTCCCTCACCATCGACAACACGCTGCCCGTGCTGGCCGACGTGACCCTGAGCCCGGACCCAGCGTACGAGGGCGACACGCTGACCTGCACCGAAGGCAGCGCGTCCGACGACGACGGCGACACGGTCACCTTCACCTACAGCTGGACGGTGGACGGCGTCGACACGGGCACGACCGGGTCCACACTCGGGGACACCTTCTGGGCCAAGGGCGAGGCGGTCGTCTGTCGGGTCACCCCCTCCGATGGCACCGGGGACGGCACGCCGGTGGACTCCAACACCGTGACCATCACCAACACCGCGCCGGTCTTGTCCAACGTGGTCATCAGCCCGTCCAGCGCAGCGACCGGGGACACGCTGACCTGCACCCCGGCCAGCGACGACGCCGACGGGGACACAGTCACCTACAGCTACTCCTGGACCGTCTCGGGCACCGAGATCGGGACTTCCAGCACCGTCAGCTCCGACTTCGTGGGCGGGGACACCGTGACCTGTACCGTCACCCCCAACGACGGCGAAGAGGACGGCTCGACGGCCAGTGACAGCATCACCATCGACAACACGGCGCCGAGCATCAGCTCGGTGTCCATCAGCCCGACCACCCCGACCGACGCCGACGACCTGACCTGCAGCTACTCCGGCTTCAGCGATGCCGATGGCGACGCGGACCAGTCGACCTATTCGTGGACGATCTCGGGCACCGAGGTGGGCACGTCGGCGACGCTGACGTCGAGCAACTTCTCGGCGGGCGATGTCGTGACCTGTGCGGTCACGCCGTTCGACGGCAGCGACACCGGCACGGTGGTCAACCAGAACGTGACCATCACGTCGAGCAACTCGGCGCCGACCATCGACTCGATCACCTTCTCGCCCACGACCGTCTACGCCGACGACGACCTCACGGTGAGCGTGTCGACGACCGATGCCGATGGCGACACCGTGACCCTGTCGTACTCGTGGACCGTGAACACGTCGGTCGTGAGCACGTCGAGCACCCTGACCGGGGGCACGGACTTCGTGGCCGGCGACACCATCTACGTCGACGTGACGGCCGACGACGGGGTCAACACCCCGGTCAGCGACACCTCGAGCACCATCACCGTCCAGAACTCGGCGCCCACCACACCAGCGGTCTCTCTGGACAGCACGTCCGACCTGGTGTGCAGCATCGATCTGCAGTCGTCGGACATCGACGGCGACACCATCACCTACACCTTCGAGTGGGACGCCGACGGCTCGATCTACCCGGACGACTTCGGGTCGGCGACCGGGCCCACCACGACCACCCGGACCGACGACACCATCCCGTCGGCGGATCTGAGCCTGGCCGGCACCTTCACCTGTCTGGTCACGGCCAACGACGGGACCGATGACAGCGGCACAGCCGAGGCGTCCGAGACCTTTGGGCTGGGCTCCACCACCCTGGCGCTCGGCGACGACACCGACGGCGGCACGGACTCCGCCTACTCGGACGGCTTCGAGTCGGCCTTCCTGGTCACGGCGAGCAACGACGCCACCATCGACGGGCTCGGGGCCTGGTTCGGCTCCAGCGGGGGCTCGGTCATCCTGGGGCTCTACGACGACGGCGGGAGCGGGCCCGGTGATCTGCTGGCCTACACCGACTTCGAGACGCCTGCGGCGGGCCAGAACGAGTTCCCGGTCGTCACTCCCGTCGACATCACTGCGGGCAACTACTACCTGATGTGGATCACGTCGGGGAACACGACCCTGCGGGTCAACGCGTCGGTGTCGGTGGACGTCTACTTCTACGCGTCGGCGCTCAGCTCGCCACCGTCGGACCCCTTCGCGACCACCACGAACAGCGCGTCCAGCGACCCCAGCATCTACGCGGTCAGCGTGTCCGGGAGCTCGAACACGGCACCTTCGGTCACCAGCGTCAGCGTGACCCCGACGACGCCCAGCGAGGGCGACACCCTGACCTGCAGTTATTCCGGCTACTCGGACGCGGACGGGGACCCGGACCAGTCCGAGTACCAGTGGGACGACGGCACCTACGTCATCGGCCACGAGGCGACCCAGACCGGCGGCTTCGTGGACGGCGACGTGGTGACCTGCACCGTGCTTCCGTTCGATGGCATCGACTACGGCGACCCGGTCAGCGCCAGCGTCGACGTGAGTCTCCCCTGACTGGGCTCGCCGAGAAGAGCCCCTTCAGTCCCCCCGCTTCTCCGCCAACAACTCCTCCGCCCACCGCCGCACATGCCGGTTCTTCACCCGGCCCTTCTGAATGTCCGCGCACCACAGGCTGACCAGGTTCTTGCCCGCGCTCACGTGCCGGCCGGCCTCGGCCTGGGTCAGCCCGGCTGCGCGGACCAGCCACCACGCGAGCACCCGCCGGCCCGGGTTTCCGCCCGGTCCCTTGACCACGGCCTTGAGGTCCTTCTGCCGGTAGCCCGTGACCCGTGCCACCTGGCGCGTCGCCTCGGCCGGCGTGAGCATGGAGGGCGGCTCTCTTGGCGGGATCTCAGAGGTTCGGGCTCCGGGAATCCACAGCCGCTCCTCGTCGAAGCTGTCCGGGGGCCTGCGGCTGCCCGACCGGGCGTCGGTGATCGCGGTCCGGTACCCCTCGGTGCCCCCGTAGAGATCCAGCAGCTCGTGGGTCGTGAGCCAGTCCTGGGTCGTGCGCAGCTCCCCGTAGGCGCCGTGACTCGTCCACCGCGAGTCGTCTACGTGGCGCACCAGCCGGGCCTTGACCGGGTTCAGGTGCAGGTAGAGCAACAGGTACGCCCAGTACGCCTCGTCCTCGACGATGCGATTGTGGAAGCGGCCCTGGAACAACGGTCCGTCCCAGTCGTCCTCCATCCCGTTGAGGGCCTGTGTGAGCTCGGCCCCGAAGTGGCGCATGGCCTTGCTCAGGTTCCCTTGGGGGGTCTCGAGCATCAGGTGGTAGTGGTTCGGCATCAGCGCGTAGCCGTGCACGTTCACGCCGAACAACGGCTTCAGGTCTGCGAGGACCTTGATGAAGGCCGCGCAGTGGCTGTCCGTGGTGAACAGGCGCTCACGCCGGGCAGACCGGTTGTAGACGTGGTGTCGTGCACCGGGGTGATCGAGGCGAAGACGGCGTGCCATGGTCGGATCCGAGCAGGGTTGGAGATCGGGCAACTATAGGGTCCTGCCCCCGACAGTCAAGGACCAGGATTAGGATTCCACCCGGTCCGGGCTAATGCTTAACAAAAGGTTCCTGACCCCGGTTTCCCGCCGGTTTTTCCGGTTGCCCTCGGGTTTCGGTCGGCTTCGGTCGGGTTCGTTGCTGGCTCGGGATCCGGCGGGTACGCTCCACGCCGATGACGCGACCCTGGATGCTGTTCGCCACGCTGCTCGCGGGCTGCGCCCCGCAGTACCGCCCGGGCAATGTGCAGGCCCCGCTGTTCGACGAGCCGGGGCAGCTGCAATTCCAGGGCAGCGTGGGCACAGGGGGCTTCGAGTCCCACGTGGCTTATGCGCCGATCGAGCACGTGGGCGTGCACCTGGGCACCCAGGTGGGTTTCTTCGGGGGCACGGCCGGGGCGGGCACGGCCAGCACCGGGCCCTACCTGGAGGGCACGGTGGGCCTCGGCACCTGGCTCGCCGGCGGTCCACTGGGGCAGGGCAAGCGCTTCAAGCTGGAGCCTCGTCTCTCCTTCTGGGCCGAGGCGGCGGTGGGCCACGCGGATTCGACTCTGACGGTCCAGTGGAGCTCGGGCTCCACGAGCCAGGTCCGCTACGTGGGTAATTTCGTGCACGGCACCCTCCAGGGCGTCGCGGCACTGGAGGGCCCCTGGGCGGCCTTTGGCCTGGTCATGCGGGGCACTGGCTACAACGTCTGGCACACCGACGAGAGCGCCAGCTCGGTGCCCAGCACCCAGCTGGCCTTCCTGGAGCCGACGCTCTTCCTGCGGGCGGGCCCCGAGACCCTGCGCTTCGAGGCCCAGGTGGGCATCTGGTTCCCGATCTACGTCCAGGGCGAGACCGGCATCCCCTGGCCGCTCACCATGACCTTCGGCCTGATCTGGCAGCCGGCCCTGGGGGACCCGTAGCTAGACCCGCCGCACCTCGTGCAGCTCGTTACCGCACAGCAGCTGATCGCCGGGCTCGAGCACGATGGGGTCCCCGGCCTCGGGCGCGGTCTGGAAGCCCCCGCCCCCCCGCGCGATGAAGAAGGGCTCATAGGAGCCGTCGGGCTTGCGGTAGGTGCCCAGGTAGTCGGTGATGCTGAGCTGGGACGCGGACCAGGTGACGGTCAGGCGGACCCGCCCGAGCTGCAGCGTCCGGGGGACCTTGCGCGGCATGCCCTTGACGAACAAGGCAGCGGTCAGCGCGTCCTCGAGGTCGATGGCCAACAGACGGGCTCGCGGGTCCGGCAGCCCGGACTGGGATCGCACCGAGAGCCCCACCGCGAAGTCCTCTTCGCCGTCGACGTCCCGGCGCAGGACCTCGATGCGCGCCCCGTCCAGGTCCTTGCTGTCGGCGACCTCCTCGTCGTCGACCAGCAAGCGACACTCGCTGGGGTTCAGCAGGACGGCCTGGCCCTTGCGACCGCGCACCTTGAGGCTCAGGTAGTCCTGGCGCAGGAAGGTCTGGCCTGGCTCCGAGCGGGCTTCGGGGATGGCGATGGGGCTGCCCCGGTGGTTGGACAGGGTCACGGTCCCGGACACCATCCAGCCCAGCTGGACCAGGCGCCCGGGCCGGGCCAGTTCGACCTGCCACGTGCCCTCGTCGACGAAGACCACCGGGATCTGGTCGGAGCTCTGGACCGGCGGGAGCGCGTCCTGGAGCGCCTGGGGAACGACTGGCGCCTCGAGCCCGAGGATCGAGTCGAAGCGCTCGACCGTCAGGTTCACCGGCGGCGGCGCTGGCCCCCGCTCTCCCAAGCCGTGAGCCGCGGGCAGGTCCCCGGGCGAGGCAGGCCGGATCGACTGCTTGCGCGGATCCGGCTTCGCGGGCTCCGGCGGCGGCTTGGGGATCTCGATGTCGGTGACGGCGTCCGCCGAGGTGGGGTCTTCGTAGATCGCCAGCGGCGCGGGCTCGCCGGGCAGCGGCGTCGGATGCTTGGGCCGGTCCGGCTCGGAGGGCTCGGGCGCCGGCTCGATCTTGCGGAGGGCTTCCTTGATCGCCGCGCCGCGGGTGGACATGGTGTCCTCGTCGACCGCCCCTGCCAGATCCGTCGGGGTCAGCTGGAGCGGGCGGTTCGGCACCTCGTCCTGGGAGAACTGGACCTCGAAGAGGCAGTTGCCCACCAGCACCTCGTCGCCCGGCCGGAGGTCCGCGTCACGGGGTCCGGTGGCGCCCTTGGTCGGGTGCAGGGTGGTGATGCGCTTGCCCCTGCGCACGAAGGTGTAGCAGTGCCGGGCGAGGGACTTGAGCTTGGGCCCACTGGTGAGGTCCAGCTCGGCGTGCTCGGACGCGACCATGATCGAGTCGGTGTAGAAGCGGTCCTTGGGGATGTCCCCGGACCGGCTGCGCACGCTGGCCCCGCTGGCGTTCGACAGCCACTGGATGTTGTCGTTGACCGGCTCGTCGGGCAGGTTGACGCGGCACCGGCGGTCCCGCCCGATGCGGTAGCTGCCGCCGAACAACAGGTGGGTGCTGCTGGCGGGTCGCAGGATCTCACCCAGGTAGGGCCAGCCGTCGGCGCGGACCCGAGACAGGTCCCGGTACACCAGCTCCTGGTCGCCGACCTTGAGGTGGGCGCTGCCGGTCATCGGCAGCGCCTGACCCAGCGGGGGCACCTCGCCGTCGACCATCACGCCGTCGTCTTCGATGACCAGGGAGACCTGGTTGCGCCGGACCTGGAAGGTGGCGGCGACCTGGGCCATCGACGTGCCCAGCTGGCCCGTGGGGCCCACGTAGACGTCGTAGCCCTCCATGAAGCGGTTGAAGTGCACCCGCTGGAGCAGTGCGCCCCGCTCCCGCAGGCTCAACAAGCGCTCGTTGTTGACCACCTCGGGCACGATGGTGTGGTGGCCCGCCATCGACGCCAGATCGGGCGCCGAGCTGCCGGCCGCGCCAGGGTTGGTCGCGGCTCGCTGGGGGGTGGCCTGGGTCGGCCGGGGGGGCTCGTGCAGACCGCTGAGCGCCGGCTTGGCCTGGGTCGTGGCGTCTGCCACGTTGGTCTCGAGCACGGCCAGCACCATGTAGGCCACGACCTGGCCACCCCGAGCCGAGAGCGTGAGCACCGCCGGCCGACCGGGCTGTTCGTCGCAGGTGACCTCGTACTTGGCCTGCAGGTCCGGGTTGATCACGTGGACGAAGCTTCCGTCCTGGTACTGCTGCAGCCGGTAGAGGGCCGGTTCCTTGAGCGCCGGGTGGCTGAAGTTGTCCAGCCAGTGGTTGCCCAGGGTGAACAACAGCTGATCCGAGTACAGGGTGCCGACGTCCTGGTAGCCCTGCCACACGCCGGGCACGTTCAGGTAGACCGAGATCACCGGACGGCTGCGGCTGAGCGGCGCCGTGTACAGGTTGGGCAGGAGCGCCGTCACGTACTCGCCGTCGATCAGCCCCAGGCTGGCGCCGCCCATCTCGGCGCCGCCGTCCACGACGAACCGGAACCGCGCGGTCCGGTCCGAGAACGGCAGCCGCAGGCGCTCCTTGTTGCAGAAGGTCTTGAGCCGCTCGCCGAGCACCCGCGCGGCCTCGTCTTCCCAGGGTTCGTTCACCCGGTTGAAGGCCCGGGCCTGGTCCTCCTTGTTCAGCACGATCAACAGATCGGTGAACCCGGCCACGCCGTCTCCACGCTCGGCCAGCAGGTGCGCGCGCAGGCCACACCGGCGGCGATTCGGCGAGCGCGTGGTCCAGATCAGCTCGGGATTGGCGATGAAGTCGCCCTCGGTCCGGCTGAGACGCATCCGCTGGTGGTAGAAGCTCTCTGGCCCCCCGCTGCCGCTCAATTCGTCCACCGAACCGGACAGCCCCCGGGTCGCGGCCGGGGAGATGAGTCGGGAGAGCCAGTCGGTGATCTGCATGAGCTGCCTGGGACGCTGTGAACCCAGGAAGCCTATCCCAACCCGACTCCAGGGCGCAGGGCCGCCGCGAGGGGTCATCCGAGGATAGGGGGCTCGACCTTCTGGAGGTCCCATGGCGACCGTGCGTCCCTTCACCGGCCTGCGGGCCTCAGTGGCCCTGGCCGACCAGGTCCTGGCCCCCCCCTACGACGTGGTCAGCGAGGCCGAGGCCCGAGCGATCGTCGCCGGCAACCCGAACTCCTTCCTCCGGGTCACCCGGTCCGAGGTCGACCTGCCCCAGGGCAGTGACAGTCACGGTCCGCAGGCCTACCAGCAGGCCGCCGCCACCCTCCGCCGCTTCGCCGACGAGGGCGTGCTGGTCCGGGACCCGGAGCCATCGTTCTACGTCTACGCCCAGCAGATGGGGGACCATCGCCAGGCAGGCCTGATGGCCCTGTGCTCCTGCAGCGAGTACGACCGCGGCATCGTGCGCAAGCACGAGTTCACCCGGCCCGACAAGGAACAGGATCGGACGGACCACATCCTGACGCTCCAGGCCCAGACGGGGCTGGTGTTCCTGGCCCACCGTCAGACCGAGACCATCGCGGCGCTGCACACGGCAGCGGCTCGACTGGACCCACTGTTCAGCGTGACCACCGCCGACGGCGTCGTGCACAGCCTCACCCGCATCGATGCACCCGACCAGGTCGCGGCCTGGGCCCAGGCCTTTGCTGCGCTGCCAGTGCTCTACATCGCCGACGGCCACCACCGCTCGGCGGCCGCGTCCCGCGCTTCGGCCGCCCACGACGGAGCGGGCTCCTGGGGTCGCTTCCTGTGCGGCATCTTCCCCGACGACCGGCTCCAGGTCCTGGCGTACAACCGGCTGGTCGCGGACCTGCAGGGCCGCTCGCCTGCACAGTTCCTCGACGCGCTGTCCCAGGACTTCGCCATCACCTCAGGCGTGGCAGCGGCCCCGGACCGTCGGGGCTGTCTGCACATGTACCTGGACGGCGCCTGGCACCGGCTCTCTCCTCGCGACGGCGTCGTCGACGCGGGCGACCCGGTCGCCTCTCTCGACGTGGCGGTGCTCCAGGACCGGGTGCTCGAGCCCTTGTTGGGCATCGCGGACCCCCGCCGGGACACCCGCGTCCGGTTCGTGGGCGGCATCCGCGGCACCGACGCTCTGGCCGCTGCGGTCGACTCGGGCACCGCGGCCGTGGCCTTCAGTCTGTTCCCGACGGGCCTGGACCAGCTCTTCGACGTGGCCGACGCCGGTCACGTCATGCCCCCCAAGAGCACCTGGTTCGAGCCCAAGCTGGCCGGCGGCGTGCTGGTGCACGCCCTGGATTGATCAGAGGGTCGGCACGGCCTGCACGGAGAGCACGGTGCCTTCCTGGGACGCCCGGGCGGCCGCGGCGACCAGGTCCTGGGCCAGGATGTACAGGTCCCGCGTCGCACGGCCGGTCTGCACGGTGGCCGACCAGAGGGAGCTGGGGCGTTCGGGGGCCGGCTCCGCCTGGGGCACGGGTGCTGGCGCCGGAGGGGCCGGCACCACGACGGTCGCTGGCGCCTGGGGTGTCTCCGGCGGGGCCACGAGCTCCGGTGGCACCCCGGTGTCGGTCTTGCGATCGAAGACGATGCGGACCGGCGGGGCCTTCTTGTGGATGCGGCGGCGGGGTCGGGGCGCGGGTTCCGGCTCGACCGGCGCGACCGCCGGCCGCTCCTCGGTCTTGACGATGCGCCGCCGGGGTCGCGGATCCGGCTCGGCGGCCGCGGTCGCTGGGGCCGGGGCTGCCGGGGCCGCGGGCAGCTCAGGCCGCTCGGCCAAGGGCGCGGGTCCCTGGGTCTCGATGACCTGGGCCCGAGTTCCCTTGCGGACCACGACCACCGCTGGCGCCGGCTCGAAGCGGCGCTTCTTGCGCACCCGGGGCTCTGTCCGTGGGGCTGGGAGCCCGGCCGGGGTGGCCGGCGGCGCGACCGGCGGCGGCTGAGGTTGCTCTGCGACCGGCTCTGACTGGAAGGGGGGGATGTTCCGGCGGCGCCGTGCCCCGGCGATGACCTCGGCCGTGGTCCCGAGGCTCTCGGCCAGCGCGGCATCGGGTTCCTGGCCCAGGCGGACAAGCTGGCTGCGCAGGGACTCGGGCTCCTGGGTCAGCCCGCTGCGCTGAGCGGCCCGGCGCAGGCGGCGCGGATTGGTGTCGAACCGGCGAGCCAGCTCTCGAAGGGAGATGGTGCCATAGGCCGCCACGAATTCGGGCCACCAGGAGGCGGTCTCGGCGGACTCGTCCCTTCGATCGTCGCTCATGCGTCCTCCGACGTGCGCCTTAACCGGCTCAGCCTTCGGGCCAGGTGAGCCGCGAGCCGATTCGGTGGTTTTCGTTAGAGGGCGCTGCATGCGCTGGTTGACCCTCTTGATCCTCCTCCTGTCGGGGCCTGTCCAGGCCCAGTCGGGGCCGTCCTGTGCCAGTCCCCACCACGCGGCCTGGACCCACCTGTACTACCTCCAGGTCGACAGCTTCGACCGCGACGCGGCTGGCACCTGCTTCGGCCTGCCGGCCGAGCGGGCGTCCGAGGCCTCGCGGCTGGCCGTGCAGCTCAAGGACGTGCTCGACGCGAGGGGCCTGTTCGTGCCTGTGGACGACCTGTCCAAGGACCCGGACTACGGGGTCGCCGATGGCGATCCCCGGGTGATCCTGCACCCCGACCTGCCCCAGGTCGCGCTGGTCAAGCACGGAGACGACTGGGTCTACTCGCCGGCGACCATCGCCGCGATCCCGATGCTCTACAAGCGCACCTTCTCCCCGGCGGTGCGGCAGCTGCGGGACGGTCTGCCCGGGTTCTTCAGCCTGGAGCTCGCCGGCTTCGCCTTGTGGCAGGCCCTCTTCTTCACCCTGCTGCTCGGCATCGGCTGGCTCGCGGGTCGGGCGGTCAACTGGCTGCTCAAGGGCCGCCTGCAGTCCTGGGCCGACGCCCTGGGCCTGAGCCTGAACCTGGCGGTGTTCGAGCGCACCCGCCGGCCGATGCGCTGGCTGGTGATGGGCCTGGTGGTCTGGTGGCGCTCCCCGGACCTGCTGCTGTCAGTGGGCGCGTCCGGCGCGGTGCTGTTCGTGTGCAAGACGCTGGTCAGCGTCTCGGTCGTGCTGATCACCATGCGCTGGATCGACGTCTTCGCGGGGGTCTTCAAGGACCGCGCCGACGGCACCGAGACCCGCATGGACGATCAGCTGATCCCGCTGGTCTCCCGCTTCCTCAAGCTCGCCAGCGTGCTGCTCGGGCTGGTCTGGGTCCTGGAGAACATGGGCGTCGACGTGGGCTCCCTGGTCGCCGGTCTGGGCATCGGTGGTCTGGCGGTGGCCTTGGCGGCCAAGGACACCCTGGCCAATGTCTTCGGGTCGCTGACCATCTTCGGGGACCGGCCCTTCCAGATCGGCGACTGGGTCGTGCTGGGCAACGGGGTCGAGGGCGTGGTCGAAGAGGTCGGCTTTCGCTCCACCCGGGTCCGCACGTTCTACAACTCGCTGGTCACCGTGCCGAACTCCGTGGTCGCCAACAGCAAGGTCGACAACATGGGGCATCGCCAATACCGCCGCTTCAAGACCACCATCGGCGTCACCTACGACACGCCGCCCGACGTGGTCCAGGCGTTCGTCGAGGGCATCCGCGCGGTGCTCGCCGCCCAGCCCCGGATGCGTCAGGACGTCTACGAGGTCCACCTGCGCGACTTCGGCCCGAGCTCGCTGGACATCATGGTCTACAGCTTCTTCGACGTGCCGGACTGGCACGAGGAGCTGGTCGGCCGTAGCCAGGTGATCCTGGAGATCATGCGGCTGGCCGAAGACCTGGGGGTGTCCTTTGCCTTCCCCAGCCAGTCCCTCTACCTGGAGAGCACCCCGGACCGGCCGCTGCAGTCTCGCCAGACCCCCGATGACCTGGCCCGGCAGGTCGCCGCCTTCGGCCCGGGCGGAGGACGCAGCCGTCCCCAGGGGCCCCAGCTCACCCACGGCTTCCTCGCCGGAGCGCGGCCGGAGCCCAAGGCCTGATCGAGATGAACCCCGAGCTGGTCCTGGTCGCAGCGATCCTGGGCGGCACCGCCGGGCTGTGCGCGTTCATCCTGGGCTGGCAGCGCTACCGGCTGCGGCGCTCCCGCCTGGACCCGGTGGTGATGGCCCATGAGGTCTCGGCCAAGCGGGTGCTCGCGACGATGGTCACCACCCTGGTCGCCGCCGGCATCGTGCCGGCCATCGCGGTCCCCCTGGATCCCGAGCGGCGCTACGGGCTGGTCGTCATGTTGGGGGTGCTCGGGGTCTCTCTGGTCGGCATTGCAGGCGCGATGTTCGGGCCCTGGCTTCGGTCCGGGACCCTGGCCCTGGACCGCGATGCCCGCTCCTTGACCCTCGAGCGAAAGGGACAGCCCCGGCTGCGCATCGACCTGCGCCTGCCCTTCGAGCTGACCGCGCTCCCCACACCGGACCCTGGGGTCGTCATCGCGGTCGAGGTGCACCAGGGGGACACGCTCATCGCCTTCAGCTACCCCTGGCCCAAGCTGCTGGATCCGGACGCAGAGCCACCCCAGGGCCGCCAGGCGCGACGCATGCCCGGCCCGCGGCTCGACCTGGCCGCCAGGGGCATCCACGAAGGGATCCAGCCCTGATGGGGCGTGGTCAGCCCCGGGTGCGCTCGAACTCCCCCATGAACCCTACCAGGGCGTCGACACTGGCATCGGGGCAGGCGTTGTAGGTGCTGGCCCGCAGGCCCCCCACGCTCCGGTGGCCCTTGATGCCGCTGATGTCTGCGGCCAGACCCTCCTGGACCATCACGGGCTCCAGGTCGCTGTCCGCGAGGCGCCAGGTGATGTTCATGTCGCTGCGGCTGTCCCTCGCCGCGTGGGGCTGCCAGAAGTCCGAGCTGTCGAGCACGTCGTAGATCTTCTGGGCCTTGGCCCGGTTCCGCGCCGCGACGGTGTCCATGCCCTGGTCTTCGATCCAGGCCAGCACCCGCTCCAGCACGAAGATGCCCAGGGTGTTCGGGGTGTTGAACAGGCTGCCCTTGCCCAGGTGCACGCCGTAGCTGAGCATGTCGGGCACCTGGGTGGCGGTCGCCGCCCGCGCCATCGCCCAAGGGCTCAGGATCACCACTGTCACGCCGCTCGGCCCCAGGTTCTTCTGGGCACCGGCGAAGATCACGTCGTGGGCAGCGGCGTCGATGGACCGGCTGGCGATGTCAGACGACATGTCGCACACCAGCCGCCCGTCCGGCACGGGGGCTCCCGCGAACTGGGTCCCGAAGATGGTGTTGTTGGTGCAGTAGTAGGTGTAGACCGCGCTGGGGTCGCGCTCCCAGGAGCCAGAGGCCGGTAGCTGCCGGTAGGTGTCGGACTTGCCGCTGAAGGGCACCCGCGCGGTGCCGAAGTGACCGGCCTGCTTGATGCTCTTGGCTGTCCAGGCGCCGGTGTCCAGGTAGTCGGCCGAGCCGCCCTGGAGGATGTTCTGGGCGATCATTGCGAACTGAAGCGACGCGCCACCCTGGAGGAACAGCACCTGGTGGTCGTCCGGCACCCCGAGCACCCGCCGCAGCCGGGCCATGGCGCTGCGCACGATGTCGTCAAAGGTCTGGGAGCGGTGGGAGATCTCCATCAGGCCGATGCCGGATCCGTGGAGGTCGTTCAGCTGGGCCTTGAGCTCCTCGATCACGGAGACGGGGAGCACGGCGGGGCCAGCGGAGAAGTTGTGCTTGCGGGTCATCGGTGCCTCGAGCGGAGGTCAGGTGAGGGGCACGAGCTTGGCGTCGAAGACCGCGTCGGCGTCGCCGATCAGCCTCAGGACCGCGGCGGGGGGTTCGCCCACGACCTGGATCCGGGCACAAGCCGCCCGGGCCCGACCCGACTCGCCCGCCTTGAAGATGATGTTCTCCATCTGCTCGACGTTGATGGCCGCTTCTCTCAGCAGGTCCAGGATCGCCGCCAGCACGCCGACCTCGTCCCGGTGGCGCACGACCAACAGGTGGGTCGCGGGGGTGCGCTCGGCCAGGTTCACGCAGTTCGTCACCGACCCGGTCGTCGCGTAGTTGGCGATGATCGCCGTGGCCGCCTGGGCGACGGCCTCCTGGGCCTGGTCTGTCGACGCGCCGACATGGTGGGTGCCGTAGACCCCGGGCAAGGCCGCCAGCTGGGACTGCCAGGCCCCGTCGCCCGAAGGCTCGCCCACGAAGACGTCCAGGCCTGCCCGGATGCCCTTGACCTGGACGGCGGCGGCCAGGGCGGCCTCGTCGACCACGTCGCCCCGGCTGGTGTTGACGAAGATGGCGCCCGGCCGCATGGCCTCGAAGATGGACTCGCCCACAAATCCCAGGGTCGACGCGTTCAGCGCCAGGTGCACGCTGATGACGTCGGCCACCCGGGCCACGTCGATGGCATGGGCCGCCCGCCGGCAGCCCATCGCTTCGGCCTGGTCTGCGCTCAGGGAGCGGCTCCAGGCCACGACGTCCATGCCAAAGGCCTTGCCTAGCGCGATGACCTCGCGGCCGATGGTGCCGCACCCGATCACGCCCAGCGTGCGGCCGTGCAGTCCCCGGGCCTTGGCATAGGTCTTCTTCTTCCACTGGCCGGCACGCAGGTCCGCCACGCCGTCGGCGACCCGGCGGTCGGCGTTCAGGATGTGCGCAAAGGCCAGCTCGGCCACAGCCGTCGCGTTCTTGCCAGGGCAATTCGCCACGTAGACCCCCCGGGAAGACGCCGTGCCCAGGTCGATGGTGTTGACCCCCGCACCGGCTCGAACCACCAGGGACAGGCGCTGGGCGGCCTCGAAGTCTGCGCCGGTGACCTTTGTGCTGCGCACCACGAGCACGTCCGGGTCCACCTGGGCCAGTGCGTCGGTCAGGGCAGGGCCTTTGAGCGCGGCGTTGACCACCACTTCGCACTCGGCCTCCTGGAGCGCGGTGCGCGCGGCGTCGGGCAGCTTGTCGGCGATCAGGACTCGGAGCATCGCGGCCTCTGGGAAGGCCGTCCCAGCTAACGCGACCTCCGCCGGACCGAGAGGGCCAGCAGTCCACCCAGCCAGAGGCCGAGCCCCCGCCCCGGGGCGCTCGCGCAGCCCGCGCTGCTGTCGCACTCCTGCCGTGGATCCCCGAGCACCAGGGGATCGGTGTCGTCGCAGTCCCCCTCCAGCTCAGAGAAGCCGTCCCGGTCGTTGTCCACGTCGATCCAGTTGCCGAGCGCCCCTCCGAACACCCCCAGATCGTTCGGGGTGCCGTCTGCGTCGGGGTCGTCGTCGGGCCCAGCGTCCAGGGCCGGGCTGTCGTGGTCCAGCCTCAGGTCGGCGGCCCTCAGGTACTCGGCGTCCCAGGGATCCAGGAGGAAGCGTGGCTCGTCGTAGACCAGGTCCAGAGGGAACTCCGTCACAGGCATGACTCCGGAGCCATCGGGGGCCAGGCTGCGGTACATCGAGACCTGGTAGTCGCAGGCGCCCCCGCTCATGCAGTCGATGGGGGTGCGCCAGCTGCCGCCTTCGGGACGCCAGTCCAGGATCGTCGACTCCAGGCGCACCGAGCCGTGTTGGAGGGTGAACGCGGCCCGGGCGTCGGGGTCCGGGTACCCGAGCACGCTGTTGCGGGCGGTGAAGGTCCCGTCGACGAGCTCCAGGACAGCCCGGGCCCCCAGGCTGAAGAAGCTCTGGCCGTCGAAGGCGCCGTCGTAGATGCGGAAGCTGGTGTCCCCACCGACCATCCGGACACGCCGCATGGTCACACGGCTCCCGTCCCAGATCTCGATGCCGGCGTACCCGGTCTCGACCCACAGGGTGACCTCGTCCAGCGTCACGTGGGCGCCGTCGGTCACCTTGAGGGTCGGCGCCCCCTGGGTCCCGTCGATGCTGGCGTCCAGGGTGCCGCCCTGGGACCGGAGGGTCAGGTCCTTGTCCACCACCAGGGAGCCCTTGTAGTTGTCCGACTCCAGCACCAGCACCGTGCCGCTGCCGACCAGGTTGATGAAGTCCTGGAGCAGGGCGTCCTTGGGGACGAGCACCTCGTCATAGGTGTGGATCTGCACGGTGGCCGTGTCGGTATAGGCCCCAGCCTGCACGGTCACGCTGAGCCACCAGGTCCCAGCCACGTCGGGGACCAGGACGACCTCGGGCCCGCTGCCGACCACTTCTGCCGTCGCAGTCGCCGGCTTGATGAGGTCCCAGGTGAAGGTCAGGTCCTGGCCCCCCGCTGCCCCGCTGGAGCGGGCGTTGGCCCGCACCCGCTGGCCCAGTGCCGGCGAGGGCACGTCGACGGAGAGGCGGGCGGTGACGGGCACCTCGCCGGCGTCCAGGGGGTCGGGGTCCACCCGGTCGTCCAGGCCGTCGTCGTCGCTGTCGGGGTCGTTGGGATCGGTGCCCCAGGTCCACTCGGTGAGGTTGTCGACCGCGTCGCCGTCCGGGTCGCCTGTCGGCTTGGAGACGCTGTGCAGAGCCTCCCAGGCGTCGTTCATGCCGTCGCTGTCAGCGTCGACGGCCCAGGCCTTGCCGCCCCCGGTGTAGCCGACGTCCTCGGGGGAGTCGTCCACGTCGGACACGGACGCGGAGCCGCCGTCCCAGAGCACGCTGCCGGGCCAAGGCTGCAGGATCGCCACCGCTGGATCAGGGTCGGTCAGGATGAATGGCCGCTCGCCCAGGCCGGTGACCGAGCTGCCCCGGACCTCGTCGGCGAACAGGTAGAGCGAGCCGGTGACGTTGGTGTCCAGGCGGCCCGTGGCGACCGACGCAGCGAGCTGTCCCGATGCGTACAGGTTGCCGTCGACGGTGATGTTGCGGGCGTCGGTGTCGTACAGGGACGCGCCCTGCCCGTCGACCAGCACGGCCCGGTGGCGGCCCCCGTGGGCGATCCACTCGCCGTCCAGGACGGCGACCCCGTACACGTTCGCGTCGACCGTGTAGAGCGAGCCCTGGACCACCAGGTCCTCGATGCCACCGGCGCCCGACCACAGATCCCCGTCGATCACCGTCCCAGCGCCGACGCCCACCAGCTCGGTCCGCGTCCCGCGCAGGTCGACCGGGCCGGTCCACGTGCCTTCGCCCAGCACGATCCGGTGGTGGTCCTGGGCCTCGGCCAGCGCCTGGTCCAGATCGTCTGCGTCCCCAGGCACCACCAGCTCTTCGGTCGCGATCATGCTCGCCGCGCCCGTGCTCGCCCCGTCGCCACAGGTCAGGGTCCAGCCCAGGGACCAGGCCCCCGAGATCTGCGTGCCTTCGGTCCGCGGGTTGTCCGGGGTCTCGTCGTCCCAGGTCAGCGCACACGCGTCGCCGTCGGGGTCGGACGTCCACGTCACCTCGAGCACGGCGTCTTCGCCCACGTCGACCCGGTCGTGGTCCACCGTCGCCACCGGGTGGTGGTCGCTCGGATCCGCCGGGTCGTCGCCGTCGAGCAGCTCGGTCAGGTCGTGCACGCCGTCGCCGTCGGAGTCCCAGGCGTCGTCGCGGCTGCCCAGCATCCACTCGGTCGACGCGGCGATGCCGTCGCCGTCTTCGTCGGCGTCCGGATCGGCCAGCGTCAGCTCGTCTTCCAGGGACAGGCGGCCCGCAAAGGCGCCGAGATCCGGCCGCACCCGGTCGGCCGAGGCTTCGCGGATGTCCCCGGCCCGGCGGGCTACCGAGTCCAGGGACAGCCGGCCGTCGCTCCCGATGGCTTCGGTGTCGGACAGCCAGGGCAGGCCCACCCCGCACTGGCTCTCCCCGGGCCCAGCGCCGGCGAGGTAGGCGAGCGTGGGCGGCTCGTCGAGGTTGCACTGGTTGAAGACCTGGTCGTCGCTGTCGCTGAAGTAGCTCCCTTCGACCACGAGCCGATCGGCCTGGATGCTCAGGGCTGAGTTGGCGCTCTCTTGGGCGACGGTGACGTGGCGCAGGCGGACCCGGGAGTTCTGGGTGGTTCCCAGGCCGCCGTTGTAGGGCGACGACAGCAACACCCCTTCGAGGGACAGGGTGGTGGAGTCCACCCAGACCGGCGAGTAGTCGGCGGTCAGCTGGCTGTGGCCCAGGTGTGCCACCGAGTGGAAGCTCTCCACCAGGTTGCCGACCCCGAATGCGAGCACGCCCCACCCGGTCAGGACAGCTTCGTCGAGCTCGATGGCGGCGCGGTTGGACTCGACCGTGTCCAGCCACAGCCGCACGTCCCGCAGATCCAGCCAGGCCGCCGGCTCGACGGTGACCAGGTCGGAGGACTCCTGGGTCTCGGGGTGGTCATCCACAGTCAGGTCGGTGAGCCGGACGTGCGACCCGCTGTTCACCCGGATGAGCCCCTCGATGATCGTCGCGTCCCGACCGGCGCCGCGCAGCACCACGTCTCGCCCCAGCTCGATGCCGCCCTCGTGGGTGCCGGGGCCGAGCTCGATGGTCATGCCCTGCAGGAGCTGACTCACCGCTTCTCCCAGGGTGTCGAAGTCCCCAGGCACCGTGATCGTCTTGTCCGCGTGCACGTAGAAGGACACGCTCGCACTGTCGGTCCACATGCCGTCGTCGACGGTCACAGCCACGCCCCACTCGCCAGGCGCGTCTGGCGTGAGGACCGGTCGGTCTCCACTCAGGGCGCTCGCGTCGAGCGTGGAGTCCTCGGGCTGCGTCAGGAAGCTCCAGCTGTAGGCCAGGGCCTGTCCGATGGGGTCCGACGAGCCCGTCGCATCCAGCGGTAGGGCCTGGTCCACGTACCCCCCGCTGGCGCTCAACACCAGGTCAGCGGTGGGCGCCTGGTCCGTGGGGTCCAGCGGGTCCAGGGAGACCTGGAGCTCCTCCAGGTCTTGGGCGCCGTCGTTGTCGCTGTCGGGATCCATGGGGTCCGTGCCGAACAGCCACTCCCCGAGAGCTTCCAGGCCGTCGCCGTCGCTGTCGTCGTCGTCGTCCGGGGACTCGGGGTCCAGGCCGTGGGCGGACTCCCAGTCGTCGGGCATGCCGTCGGCGTCGGTGTCCAGGGCGTTGGCGCGGTCACCGCCCCACGCGCCCAGGTCGCAGCTCGAGCCGTCGGGCTCGACACAGCTGGGGTCGCCGGCGTCCACGGCGATGCTGTCCCCGTCCAGCTGGAAGTCGTCGTTTGACCAGTCCCCGTCGTCGGTCCAGGCCACGAAACCCGGGTCGAAGTCCAGCAACAGGTGGTCTGTGCTCATGCACGACGGGATGGCGTCGCCGCTGTACTCGGCGGCCAGCGCATAGGACAGGGTCACGGTGCCCGAGCCACAGCTCGCGGTCGCGCTGGTGTCGTACAGGATGGCCATCGACGCGGCCACCGTGCCGCCCGACGACACGCGGGTGTGGTAATGGCCATCGACCAGGGTGATCTGGGTGGCGGTGATGGCACCGTCGCTGGCGGACAGTGAGTTGCTGGTGGCGCCGACCACGACCGCAGACTCCACCTGGACGCTGCCGCCGTCCGACGCGAACAGGCCGTAGCGAGCGTCTTCGACCACCAGGTCCCAGGCCTGCACCGCAGCACCGCTCACCGTGAGGCCGTCCTGGGTCCCCGTGGCCCGGATGGTGAAGCCGGCGATCACCGGCGTGTCGTCGCGGTCGCCGCTGACCGCGATGCCGCCCCCACTTCCGGTCCACGCGACAACGGTCTCGGTGGCCCCGCCGGTGCTGATCATCGGGCCGATCCAGCTGCTCAGCGAGACCTGGGTGTAGGTACCGGGGGCCACCACCAGGAAGTCCCCTGGGATCGCCGCGTCCACCGCGTCCTGGATGTCGGTGTAGTCGCCGGCTCCGGCCGCATCGACGGTCAGTCTAGCGGCCAGGACCGGGGCCTGGAGGGTGCACACGAGCCACAGGACCATGGAGCAACCATACTCCCGGGTCGGTGGGGGAGGGCGTTCGCCTACAGCCGCGCCACCGGGATCCGATGAGGGCCGTGAGGAACAAGCCCATGGCCAGGATCCTGGTGGTCGACGACGAGAGCCTGGTCCGCCGGGCGATGACGCGCATCCTGACCACCGAGGGCTACTCGGTCGTCACCGCAGGCGACGGCGAGGAAGCCTTGCGCTACGCGGCCGACACGGTCTTCGACCTGGCGATCGTGGACTACGACATGCCCGGACGAGATGGCCTGTGGGTGCTCTCGTCGCTGCGGGAGCTCATGCCCGGCTGCCTGCGGGTGCTGATGACCGGCCGCACCGACTTCCCCATCGTGGTCGAAGCCGTGAACCGGGGAGAGGTCCTGCGGGTGATCCAGAAGCCCTTCGAGCCGACCCGCATCCGGGCCCTGGTCGAGGAGGCTTTTGGCGCCATCGAGCGCATGCACGCCGTCCGCGAAGCCCAGCAGCGAGCGGTGCAGCAGTCCGAGAAGACCATGCTCGAGCAGGGCCTGGCGAGCGATCACTTCCGGCTGGCGATTCAGCCGATCGTCAAGGCCGGGAGCGGCCGGGTCTTCGGCTACGAGTCGCTGCTGCGCTCCACCCACCCGGTCTTGGACGGCCCGCTGTCCATCCTGAAGGTGGCGGAGCGCTCCAAGATGCTGAACGAGCTGGGCCACCTGGTGGCGTGTCGCGCAGCCGATCTGTTGACGCGGATCCCTCCCAGCGCCACGCTCTTCATCAACCTGCACCCCGACCAGCTCGCCGACCCGGAGCTGCTGGAGCACACCCTGGGGCCCGTGCTGCCCTACGCCCGGCGCTGTGCCTTGGAGATCACCGAGCGCTCCAAGCTCAAGGACATCCCTCACTGGGAAAAGGCCGTCGACCGCATGCAGGACGCCGGCTTCGACATCGCCGTCGACGACCTGGGGGCGGGCTACAACGCGCTTTCCATCCTGGCGGACCTGCAGCCCCGCTACATCAAGATCGACATGTCGATCGTGCGCAACGTGGACTGTGAGCCCCGCAAGCAGCGGCTGGTGGACCTGTTGTGCAAGTTCGGCGAAGCCACCGACGCCCTGGTCATCGCCGAAGGCGTCGAGACCCAGGCCGAGGCCGAGACCCTGGTGGAGTGTGGCTCACACCTGCTCCAGGGGTACTACTTCGGGCGCCCCAGCCTGGACATCGAGGCCGCCGCACGGGCTGCGTCTTAGTTCAGGGGGTGAGGCCGCGGCCTCGCTGTCGCTCGTCTTCGCGGTCACCCCTCTGGTCCGGCGGCCTCCGCCTCCGCCGTACGTGGAAGTGGCTCAGGGCGACCTCACCCGGGACCTCGCTGCGCTCGGCCTTCCCTCGCTGACGCTCGGCCGGTTGAGGTCCCCCTGAACCACTTCCGCTCCCGGCTGCGGCCGCCGGGCGAGCCCTGGGCGCTCCGCGCCAGGCCTCGCACCCGCGACGCGGGCTGAACGAAGGAGGTCTCAGATCTCCCGCTCCTCGGTCTGGCGACCTCACCCCCTGAACAGAGAACACGGGATAGCAGGCGCCCATGGCGACGCCACAGGTCATCGTGGGCTCCACGGCTTGGACCGGGCCCCAGCCCGTGCTCACCATCGGGAACTTCGATGGGGTGCACCGGGGGCACCAAGAATTGCTGAGCCGCGTGGTCGAGCGGGCCCGGGCACTGGATGCCCCGGCGACCGTCTACACCTTCGACCCGCCCCCTCGGGTCGTGCTGGAGCCCGGTCGGCATCCGCCGCGGATCCTGTCGCTGCCGGACAAGGTCAAGCTCCTGGGGACCCACGACATCGATCGGGTGGTCGTCGAGACCTTCGACCTGGCCTTTGCCCGCAACCCGGCGAGCTGGTTCGTGGACCAGGTCCTGGCCACCCGGCTGTGCCCGGTCGAGCTGATCGTCGGGCACGACTTCCGCTTCGGCCGTGGGCGCGAGGGCACCGCGGCCTGGGTGCACGAGCGGCTTCCAGACCTGCCCTTCACCCAGCTCGACGCCCAGAAGGAAGGCGACGAGATCATCAGCAGCTCCCGGATCCGCGAAGCCGTCGCCACCGGCCAGGTCGCCCTGGCCGCCCGGATGCTCGGGCGCTGCCACCGGCTGCGGGGCCTGGTCGTGCCCGGCGACGGGCGCGGACGCACCATCGGCGTGCCGACCGCCAACATCGACCCCGAGACCGAGCTGCTGCCGGCCCGGGGGGTGTACGCGGTGCGGCTCATCGACGGCGAAGGCGAAGGCCTGCCCGCAGTGGCCAACCTGGGGGTGCGGCCGACCTTCGAGGGCCGCACCTACACCGTCGAGGTGCACCTGCTCGACTTCGTCGGCGATCTCTACGGCCACCGGGTCAGCGTCGACTTCGTGGAGCGCATCCGCGGAGAGCGGCGCTTCGCCGGTCCCCAGGAACTGGTCGCCCGCATCCAGATGGACATCCAGACCGCCCGCGAGATCCACGCCCGGTGACCACTGGCGGCGCCACGACTGGGCTCATCAGCGGTCACACCCGGGTCTTCGGCCTCATCGGTCACCCGGTTCGGCACAGCCTGTCCCCTCAGATGCACACCACCCTGTTCGGGCGGATGGGGCTCGACGCCGTCTACCTGGCCTTCGACGTGCACCCGGACCGGTCGCCGCTGGTGGGGGATGCCATCCGCACCCTCGACCTGGTGGGCGTCAACCTCACGGTGCCCTTCAAGGAACGGGTGATCGGTCAGCTGGATCACCGCACCCAGGCCGTCGAGGAGGCCGGTGCGGCCAACGTGGTCACCAACGTGGACGGGTGGCTCACCGGCTACAACACCGACGGCGAAGGACTCGTGCAGTCCCTGCTCGACGAGCACGGCTGGGCGCCTGGGGGCCGTCGCTGCCTGGTGCTGGGCGCCGGGGGCGCGGGCCGGGCCGTCGCCGCCTCCCTGGCTGCAGCAGGCGCCGAACGGGTCTGTGTGCTCAACCGCACCGAGTCTCGGGCCCGGGCCGCGGTCGAGCACCTGGCACACTTCTCACCTCGCGTGGCCTTCGACACCGCGCCGCTGACGGCCCAGGCGATGGCCTGGGAGGCCCCGGGCGCGGACCTGGTGGTCAACTGCCTGGGCAGCGGCGCCGAAGGGGCCGTGCAGGCCTTCGACGTGTCCAGGCTCGGCGCCGACGCGGTGTGGGTGGACATCAACTACTGGATGCAGGACCCGCCGTGCAAGGCCGCGTGCGCCGCCCACGGGATCGCCTTTGTGGACGGCATGGGCATGCTCGTCCACCAGGGGGCGCTGAGCTTCGAGCTCTTCACCGGGCACCCGATCGATCCGGCCGAGCTCCGTGGCATCCTGAGCGCCAGGCACCTGGGATAGACTCGCCGCCGTGCCGGTCCCCGTCCTCTCACTGCTCATCCTGATCGGGCTGTTCGCCTGCACGTTCTTCATCGGGCTGCAGCTGTTCCCGTCCGGCGAGCGCGAAGAGGCCCGCCACCGGCTCGGCATCTCAGGGGTCGAGGCCGAAGAGCTCTCGCCGCTCATCACGGGTCTGCGCCCGATGTACCGGATGATCACCCCGCTCGCCCGGCCCATCGAGGTCCAGGACTACCGGGAGTGGATCGAGCGCAAGTTCGTCTCCGCGGGCATGAGCGGTGCCATGGACTCCGACGAATTCATCGCCTACAAGGTGCTGATGTCCGGCGCCTTCTGGGCGTTCTTCGTCGGCCTGTTCTTCCGCGTCCTGATCGGTTGGGACGAGCCCATCGCCGCCGACATCGCCGTGGTGGCCATCGGCTTCTTCTTCCCCGACATCTGGCTCGTGGGCGAGGTCCAGCGGCGCCAGCACGAGATCCGGCGCTCCCTGCCCTATGTGATGGACCTGCTCACCCTGTCGGTCGAGGCCGGCCTGGACTTCGTGGCCGGGGTCAACAAGGTCTGCGAGAAGGCCCGCAGCGGCCCGCTGATCGACGAGCTGGCGTTCTTCCTCTCCGAGATCCAGGTCGGCGCTTCGCGGCAGCAGGCCCTGCGCAACCTGGCGTGGCGGGTCGACATGCCCGAGATGCGCAGCTTCTCCGCCCTGCTGATCCAGGCCGACATCCTGGGCGCCTCCGTCGGCCCCGTCCTGCGGGCCCAGTCCGACCTGATCCGTACCCAGCGCTTCCAGCGGGCCGAGCGCATGGGCGCCTACGCCGCCCAGAAGATCCTGTTCCCGCTGATCTTGTGCATCATGCCGGCGGTGTTCATCATGATCTTCGGCCCGATCGCGCTGAACTTCTTCTACGGCAGTGGGATCGTCGGGCAGTAGTGGAAGAGCTCCGTGTGCGCAACGTCACCCGGGACACCCTGCTCGCCGAGCGGGCGCGCCACGCCCGGACCCTCTGGCAGCGGACCCGGGGGCTCCTGGGGACAGGCTCCCTGAGCACGGGGAGCGGGCTGGTGCTCGAGCCCTGCAACAGCGTCCACATGCTGGGAATGCGTTACGCGCTCGACGTCGTCTTCGCCGACCGGGAGGGCAAGGTGGTGGGGCTGACCGAGAACCTGAGACCCTGGCGCATGACGCGCATGTTCCGGGGTGCACGCTTCGCTGTGGAGCTCCCGGTGGGCACCGTGGCCGCGAGCGGCACCCAGCCCGGCGATGCGCTCGTGTTCGAAGGAGTGACCGCGTGAGACTGGTGGTGGTGCAGGGGCCCGAGGCCGGAGGCAGCTGGACCCTTCAGCCGGGCGAGAACGGCGCCGGGCGCGAGCCCGACAACGCGATCCATCTGGCGAGCCGCCGGGTCAGCCGGCGCCATTGCGTCTTTACCGTCCAAGATGGCCGCATCTTCGTGCGCGACCTGGGCAGCGCCAACGGCGTCGTGGTCGAAGGTCGCCGGGTCCACGAGGCCGAGCTCCAGCACGGCCAGCGCCTGCAGCTCGGGGACTTCCTGCTCGCTCTGGACGCCCCGCCAGCCGTCGCCCAGCCCGTGGCGCCCCAGGCCCAGCAGTCCCCGTGGGAGCAGCCCGCCGCCCAGGCCCGGCCCCAGCCCCAGCCCCAGCCCCAGCAGGGTGGCTGGGGGCAGCAGCCCGCCGCCCAGGAACCCGCGGGCTGGGGTCAGCCCGCCCAGGAACAGGCCCAGCCCCAGGCGCAGCAAGGCGGCTGGGGCCAGCAGCAGCCCGCCCAGGACAACGCCGGCTGGGGTCAGGCCCAGGAGCAGCCGCCGGCTTGGCAGCAGCCCGCCGCGCAGCAACAGCAAGCCCCCCCGCAGCAAGGCGGTTGGGGCCAGCAGCCCCAGGCACAGCAGGGCGGCTGGGGTCAACAGCAGGGCGGCTACGACGAGGTGGGCGTCGATCCAGGCCTGCCCCCGGACTACTCCCAGTCCCAGGCCTCGGGCACGGTCACGCGCGAGATCGAGGCCGGTGGGTTCGACGCCAAGGTCCGGCAGGCCATCACGCTGGTCAAGCAGATGCCGTTCCCGGCGCGGCTCGGGATCCTGATCTGGGCCGGTGTGGTGGTGATGCTGCTTTCGCCGATCGGCGGGGTCCTGACACTGGTCGAAGCCGCGAACGCCAAGATCGAGAACCTGGCCATCGAGCGTGGCATCGCCTTGGCCGAGCTGGTCGGCCACCGCAACGTCAACGCCATCGTCGAGCGCAAGAACGCCCTGATCGACACCCGCTTCATCGACGGCCGCACCGGCGTCAAGTTCGCCATGGTCACCGACTCTCGCGGGGTGGTGCTCGCGCCGCCCGAGCGGGCCGGTCAGACCCTGGAAAAGGACCCGGCCTACATCCAGGCCGCCCTCGAGGGCGGCGTCGGACGCTCACTCCAGGGCGAGCAGCTGGTCCTGATGGTCCCGATCAAGGCCGTCACGCGCGAGGGCGCTCCCTTGTCCACCGTCGGCTACGGGCACCTGCTCTACGACAGCAAGGAGACCGCCGCCGCGCTCGGCAGCCTGACCCTGCGGGCCAGCATGAGCGTGCTGCTCATGATCGCGCTGGCCGTGTTCCTGTACTTCGGGGTCTGGCGACTCACGGTGGTTCCGGTCTCCCAGCTGCGCGAGGAGACCGAGCTCGCGGTCAAGGGCCACCAGGCCAAGGCCGTGGTCAAGACCCCCTGGCGGCAGCTCGAAGAGCTCGCGCACTCCATCAACCGCGCCGTCCAGCGCATGGAGGGCCATGCCCCCGAGGAACAGCCGGCAGGCGCCGCTGCCGCTGGCCCCGACCCCCGGGTGGACGCCCTGCTCCTGGCGTCCGGATTTCCGGTGCTCCTGGTCGACGACCAGCTCCGCATCGGCCAGCTCAACGCGGCGGCCGCATACATGCTCGGCGTGGCCGAAGACGGGGCGGTCGGCAGCAACGTCGTGGACCTGCTCCCAGACCGGGACGTGGGGGCCAAGCTGCGACGGATGTTGGATGCAATCGGAGCCGGTCAGGGTAATGTCTTCTCAGACACGGCCGTGCTCTCCGGCCAGGAACGCAGGGTCACCGTGGCGGGCGAGCCCGGCGGCCAGGGAGGGATGCCCCGGTACTCGGTCGTCGTCATCACCTGACGCGTCGTCTGCAAGGGGCCACAACTAGCCCATGAACACACCGCTCATCCTCGCTGTCGGGGGTCCTCTCCAGGGGCAGAGCTTCGACGTGGATGCGCAGGGGGTCCGCATCGGGCGTGACCCGGCCAACGAGGTCTGCATCCCGACGCCGGACGTCTCGCGCCACCACGCCCGGGTGATCCTGCACAACGGCGCCCTGTGGGTCCAGGACGCGGGCAGCCGCAACGGGGTCTATGTCAACGGCAACCGGGTCTCGGGCCACAAACAGGTCTCGCCCGGGGACCGCGTGGTGGTCGGGAACTCCGAATTCCAGGTCGGACTGGCCGGCGAGAACACCGAGGGCTCGGTGTCCGTGAACATGGACTCGGTGTTGCCGGGCAAGCTCAAGAAGCCCAAGCGGACCAAGAAGCCCAAGCGCGAGCGTGCCCCCAAAGCGGCCAAGGCGCCGGGGGAGAAAAGATGGAAGATCTGGCCCTTCGCCGTGGTCGGCGGGGTCCTGGTCGTGCTCCTGGGGCTGGTGTCGATGGCGGGCGGTGGCGCAGAGGTCCCGCCACCCCAAGGCGGGCCAGGCGACGCAGCCCCCTCCGCCAACAAGTACTCCCTGAGCGGCCTGGCCAACGAACAGGACGCCGCGAAGACCGCGGCCTCGACCCCCGACGCGCCTGCCGAGCCGTTGTCCTTCGGGGACATGCTGGCCGACGCCGCCAAGGACGGCAGCCCGGACCAGATGAAGAACTGGCCCAAGCCACCCAAGGGCGCCTCGTTCGAGGACATGCGCTTCAAGGCCGACACCTTCTACCAACAGGAACGGCTGCGGGAGTCCCTGAGCAACTACCAGATGGCCCTGCAGCTGCGGCCGGACTGCGAGGTGTGCCAGAGCCGCATCGAGGTGCTGGACAAGCGCATCCGCGAGGCCGTCACCCAGGCCTACCGGGACGGCATCCGCTACCAGGACGCCCAGCTCTTCCAGCAGGCCATCTACGCCTTCGAGCGCACGCTCCTGCTGGATCCGGACCAGACCCTCGAGGACACGCACCGGTCTGTGGTGCAGATCGAGGAGACCAAGAAGAAGCTCCCTCGTCAGTATTGACGGGAGCTGGTGCGCCACCCCGCCGGTGCCGGGGCAGGGCCCGGAGAGGCTATACTCCCGCGCGAGAGGTGCCTGGATGGGTGGTCGTTCGGCCGCACTGCTGATCCTGAAGGACGACGCAGAGGACCGACGGATCCCGCTCGAGGCGGGCAGCCTGGAGCTGGGCCGATCCGACGACAACGAGATCTGCCTGCCCCACATCAGCGTCTCCCGCCGGCACGCCCGCATCTTCGTGACCGACGATCGCGTGGTCTTCGAGGACCTGGGCTCTGGCAATGGCTCCTGGTTCAAGGGCAAGCGCATCCGCACGCAGACCTTGGTGCACGGCGACGAGATCATGATCGAGCCCTTCACCTTGCGGCTCGAGGTCCAGGAGCTGGCGCCTGAGGAGGAAGCGTTCGACCCGACCGACGGTCAGCACACCGATCCCCAGCGCTCTGGACCCGGCCACACCGAAGTGCTGGCGTCCGATGACCTGCCAGATGTGCCCGCGGTCGAGCCCGACGGCCCCCGGGCACGGCTGGAGACGGTCGCCGGGTCCCGCCTCGAGGACAGCTACGACGTGGACCAGGAGGGCCTGACCCTGGGGCGCAGCGAGCAGCGCGACGTGGTGCTGATCGACCCGGCAGCCAGCCGACTGCACTGCGAGATCCTGTTCAGCGCCGGGCGCTACCAGATCCGGGATCCCGGGTCGGCCAACGGCATCTACATCAATGGCCGTCGGGTGCGGGACAAGGTCCTCGACGACGGGGACCTGCTCCGGATCGGGGGGACTGAATTCCGGTGGGTCCAGGAGTCCGCCAGCGCCCCCTCGACCGTGGCCATCGAGGAAGAGCCCCCCGAGCACACCGAGAACTTCTCCGGTGTGATGGACTCGCCGGTCGGGCCTCCGGCCGTCGGCCATGCCGGTCCGCCGCCGAGCACCTTCGGCGCCCCCGCAGGGGCCGAGCCCGCGCCCTTCGCCAACACCGGCGGCATGGCCTTCGGCGCTGCGCCCGAGCCCGGTCCGCCCGCCGATGACCCCGGGCCCCCAAACGGTGCCCCGCCCTCTTTCGGCAACCCGGGTTTTGGGGCCGCCGCCGCCCCGCCTGTCGCGGCTGCGCCTTCCGGTCCGCCTCCGGCCGCCCAGGCCCCGCCTCCGGCCGCCCAGGCCCCGCCTCCCTCCTTCGGGGCCCCGCCGTCGGCCGGGGCGCCACCGCCGAGCTTCGGGAACCCGCCGAGCGGCGCAGCCCCCGCGGGTGCGCCGAGCTTCGGCACACCCTCCGTCGGGGGCTTCGGGGCAGCCGATGCGCCCCCGGATCCGCTCGCCCCTGATCTGGGCGACGTGCCCAACACCGCCGGGGGCTTCGGCGGCGTGGAGATGGCCTTCGGCGGCGGACCCGGCGCCCGCCGGACCCAGGGTGGCTTCTTCAGCAGCCCCATCAACCGGATCAGCATCGGCTTCCTGGGGCTGATCGTGCTGATGCTCGGCTACAAGATGGTGCGCGACATCAGCTTCTCGAGTGGTGGTGGCCAGTCGGCAGCCGGGAGCGGCCAGGTCTTCGCCGCCAGCACCCCCGAGAACGAGCTGCTGTACAAGAGCAAGATGGAGGACGGCTGGGCCAGCTTCCGCGAGGGGCGGTACTTCACGGCCAGCTCCAAGTTCGCCGAGGCCATGGCCATCATCCCGTCCCGGCCGGACGCCAAGCGCATGGCGGCCTACTCCTTCGAGTTCGTGGTCGTGGGAACCCTGGAAGAGGTGGTCGCCGGCGACGCTGCATCGGCCGAGGAGAAGGGCAAGATCAAGGAAGACGCCCTGGTCCAGGCCCAGAACGCCCTCGGAGGCCGCAGCATGCGTCGGCTCAAGGCCGCCCGGGGCCAGGTCCAGGACGCCATGAAGGTCGTCGGCCAGGACCGCGAGCTTCACCAGGCCGAGACCGACCTGAACAAGAAGATCCGGTCCTTGGGAGGCGCCATCGCCCAGCAGTCCCGCAAGAACCACGCCTCCGCCGTCGAGGAGCTCTACAAGTCCTGCCAGGGCGAGCTCCAGCGGCGGAACTACCCCCAGGCCAAGAAGTGCTTCAAGCAGGTCATGGCCGACGACGCCGAGCGCAAAACGCCCTACTACGTCCAGGCCGAAGACGGCATCAAGCGCGTCGACAACGAGATGCGCAAGCGGGCCCAGCCGCTCTACCAGCAAGGGGTCAGCTTCATGAACCAGGGCCGCTCCAAGGAAGCTCGCTCCAAGTTCAAGGAAGCCCTGCGGCTCTACCCCGACTACACGTCCGCCAAGCAGAAGCTCAACCAGGTCCAGGTCCTGCTCCAGCAACAGGCCTCCGAGAAGTACAAGCAGGCCAAGGTGTTCGAGAGCGCGAACCAGATCGACAAGGCCATTGTCTACTACAAAGAGGTGCAGTCTCTTGTCGGCAACCCCAAGGATCGGCTCCACAAGATGGCCCAGGATCGCATCAACAACCTGGTGCAGTAGCGGCCTGCTCCTGGTCGTCGCCCTGGCGACCCTGCCCGTCACCGCCTGTGCCAACCGCCGGGCCGTCGACCTCGAGGGCGTGCCGGTCAAGGCCGCCACCGTGGACGAGCCGGCCCCTGGCACCCCTCGCGGTGTGCTCGCCCAGGGGGCCGAGGCCCTCGACGTATCCGTGCGCCAGCAATCCCTGGGCCAGCTGGTGCGACACAGCGAGCAGCCTGGCGGCGGGAGCTGGGCCCCCCGGGCGTTGCTGGACCCCAGCCCCTATGTCCAGCGCCGCAGCATCGAGGCCTTGGGCGATCGCCTGCCCGAGCCCCAGGCCGCCGAGCGACTGCTGGGGGTGATCGGTCGGGACGGCGTGGAGCCCTACACCCGGGGGCTGGCCGGGGCGATGCTGGCAGCCCACGGCGACACCAGGGCCCTGGACCCCCTCCAGGCCGCTCTGGCCCAGGCCGACCAGGGCTGGGAGCAGGCGCCCCTGGCCCTTCCCGCCGCCATGCTCGGGGACGAGCAGGCCTTGGTGCTGCTCCAGGCCTCCCTGCGCCGAGGGGAGTTTCCGCTCGAGCTCGACTTCTTCCTGGCCCTGGGCACCTCCGGCCTCGCCGGGCTGGCCGAGCCCCTGGCCGAGGGCGCCACCAGGCTCGAAGAGGACCTGCTCGCGCCGGCGGCGGCGTCCCTGGTGCGACTGGAGTCCCCGGCCGGCGAGGCCCTGTTCCAGCAGATGCTCACAGACGCCGATCCCGAGCTCCGGCTCCAGGCGCTGGACTTCTTGGCGCCCCTGGAGGGCGACGTGGCCGACCGCCTGATCGCCCGGGCCGCAGGTCCTGGCCCCGCGGTCGTCAGTGCCTATGCGGAGCTGGTCCAGCTGTCCCGCGGCCAGGGATCGCCTCGGGCGGCCCTCGAATTCTCCCGTGGCATCGACCGCGAGGACCGCCAGCAGGCCGTCTGGGCCCTGGGCCACTACCTGGTGGCCGCTCCGACACCCAAGCAGGAGTCCGCCGTACGGGAGCGGCTGATCCAGGCTCTGAACGACGTGGAGTTGCTGGTGGTCCACGAAGCCATCCGCGCACTGGCCCGCGCTGGCACCTTGGCGGACCTGCCGGCGCTCCAGGAGCTGACCCAGCAGGAGTTCGTGGCGGTGCGGGTCGCGGCGGCCAGCGCGATCCTGGACATCCAGGCCAGGTCAGCTACCCCCGCCACACCGCCCACAGGGTGATCAGGAACAGCGGCAGCGCCACCGCGTAGAAGACCCACGCCAGCACCGGTATGCCCAGCAGCTCGGCGCCCGGGGCGTCCAGGGACAGGCTCCCGCAGATCGCTGCCGTGATCGACAGCGCCGCCAGGATCGCGCGTCCCTGACGCCGCTCCCGGGTCGCCTCGCTGGTCGCGTCGGGCCGAGCCGTCACGTCCAGGTGCACCCGCTGGTGGTCCAGGTCGTCCAGGAATTGGCTGAGCGACGTGGGCAGGCGGCGGCCCAGGGAGCTCAGAGTGACGGCTGTGTAGAACAGGTCCTCTCGGACCCGTTTGCTGCTGTAGCGCTCAGCGATGAGCTTCTCGACCCAGGGCCTGGCGGCGCCCAGGGGGTCCACCTCGGGGATCAGCCGCTTGGCCAGGCCCTCGGTGGTCAGGAGCGCCTTGAAGAACATGGTGTAGTTCGGAGGTGCCCGCACGTTGTGCCGCAGGGCCCCCCAGGCCAGGTCCTGGAGGAAGCGCCCGATCTGCATGGACTGGAAGCTCACGCCCTCCCAGTTCCGGCCCACGACCTCCAGGGCGTCCCGCTCGAAGGCGTCGTAGTCCACCCGGCCTTCCTTGATCGCGATGTCGAAGAACACCCGGCTGATCGTGCGGAAGTCCCCACGCTCCAGGGCGAAGATCAGGGTCACGATGTGGTCCTGCATGTCCCGGGTCAGCCGACCGACCATGCCGAAGTCCAGCAGACCCAGGCGCTCGCCGGGCAGGACCAGCACGTTGCCCGGGTGCAGGTCGCCGTGGAAGTAGCCGTGGCTGAACAGCATCTGGTAGGCCACGTGGAGGTAGCGTCGTCCCACCACGGACATGTCGCAGCCCGCGGCACGGGCGTTCCGGATCTTGATGCCTTCGAGGAACTCCATGCACAGGACGCGACCGGTGCTGAGTTCCTTGTGGATCCGAGGGATGCGGACCATGTCGTCACCGGCGAAGTTGGCCGCGAAGCGGGCCGTGTTCTCGGCCTCGACGTGGAAGTCGACCTCGGCCAGGATCGAGCGCTCGAATTGCTCCAGGATGCCGTGGGGATCGAACAGGGCCGCTTCGGGGAACTCCACCAGGGCCCGGTTCACCAGGAATTGCAGGATGGACAGATCCGAGCGGATCTGGAGTCCCAGCCCGGGGCGCTGGACCTTGAACACCACCGCGTCGCCGTCCTGGAGCTCGGCTCGGTGCACCTGGGCGATCGAGGCTGTCGCCAGGGGCTCGTCGTCGAAGGCGGCGATGCCGTCTCGCCAGCCCTGGCCCAGCTCCCGGGTGAGCTGGGCCTCGATCTCGGCCAGCGGGAGCGGCGCGACGTCGTCTTGGAGCTGCTGGAAGGCCTCGATGTAGTCCAGGGGGATGACGTCGGGCCGGGTCGACAGCACCTGGCCCAGCTTGATGAAGGTGACGCCCAGCTCCTGGACCGCGTCGACCGCCCGCTGGGGGTTGGAGGCGAAGCCCTCGTCCCGAGACGCCCGATTCAGGCCCAGGCCCGGGATGTCCACGTTGGCGAACAGGAAGCCGAAGCCGTGACGGACCAGGACGGCCGCGACCTCGCGCAGGCGGTTGATGTCCCGGACCCCGGCAGCGACGGTGCCGACGGTCCGCACCACGGGGCGGACGATGCGCATGGTCGGCGGCTAACCCGCGAGCTGGTCGAGCCGCGTGCGCCAACCCGGGAGCAGCGCGGGGGCCAGGCGGGCGTCCTGGGGTCGCGGCCCCAGTCCCAGGGCCGCCAGAGGGGTGGGCCGTACGCGGTCCTGGAGCCCCAGGTGCTCGGCGACTCGGGTGGCGACCTGGACCCAGGTCCCGGAGTCCCGGCCCACCGCGTGGCTGATGCCCTGGGGCCACGTGAGCAGGTGCTCCGCCAGGTCGTCGGCCCACGTGGGCTGGACAGGCCAGTCTTCGATGGCCTGCACAGGGCCAGCCCGGAGGGCCTGGCCCATCGTCGAAGGAAAGTTCCGGCCGCCCGCGCCATACAGCCAGCCCGTGCGGACCACGCTCCCGCCCGCCGCCAGCACCGCCTCCTCGGCCTCGGCCTTCTGACGGCCATAGGCGTTGACCGGATCCGGGGTCTGGTCTGGGCCGTGGGGTCCCGGACCCGAGAAGACATAGTTGGTGGACACCAGCAGCACGGGGACCTGGGCTGCCCACCACCGCGGGGCCGCCACGTTGACGGCGTGGGCCTGGGCATCCTGGGCGCAGCGATCGACGTCGGTCACTGCCGCGCAGAAGATCACGCCGTCCGGGCGGAGCTCGTCGAGCACGGCCGTCGCTTGGGCCCGATCAGTGACATCGAGCTGCTGTCGAGAGAGGGCCTGTGCCCCACGACGCCCCACGGCGCCCCCGAGTAGCCCTCCTCCACCCGTGACGAGAATGCGCATAGCCAGCCGATCCAGGACCTGCATTTTGACAGCGTAGCGGGATTATCCCTACGCTCCGGTTGACGGGGCTCCGCCTGGCGACGGCGAACCGCCCGATTCAAGACGGCCACCAGGCACGGCAGGGTCTGGACTCCAGGAGGGACATGTTCGAGGGCATCACCTTCCATGGACGTCTCTCGCGCCGCGATGGCCGGCCGGCCAACCCCGGCACCTACTCCCTGCGCTTCGCCCTCCATGCAGACGCCTCGACGGGACGGTCCAACTGGCAGGAGGACCAGGACGGGGTGAACATCGGTCCCGGTGGGTTCTTCAGCGTGGTGCTGGGCATCGTGAATCCGCTGCGGGCCGACCACTTCGTGACCCTCCCGCGCTGGCTGAGCGTGCGCGTGGTGCGGCGGGGCCAGCCCGAAGAAGAGAACGGCGTGCGCACGCCGCTGCTGGGCGAGACCATGCGCCTGGCCAAGATCAACACCCAGTACGAGAAGCGCTTCAAGATCCTCGAGAGCTTCCGCGAGGACGCCGTCGCCGGGCCCGACCCGTCGCGGCTCGCCACGCGGGTAGACGGCGTCGACAGCCGCCTCAAGGGCATCGAGGATGCTCGCCTACCGAACGCAGAGAGCGTGCTGGCCGAGCTCGAGAAGCGCGTCGAGAGCCTGGGTGGCGACGACGGCCGCGTCACTTGGCTCGAGGATCGCCTGGGCGACATCGACGGTCCCGACGGCGACATCGTCGACCTGGTCGAGCGCATGGAGCGCCTGGAGAAAAAGGCCCCCGAGCTGTTCGTCATGCTGGAAGACGAGCCCCGGCGCGAGGCTCTGCTCCGGATGCGCATCTCCACCCTCGAGGAGATGCTGAACGCGCTGGGTGGCGAGCTGGAGCAGCTGCGCATCCTGGCCGGCGGCCACAAGGACAAGGCCCTGCCGACCCCCCACGAGCTGGGCGCGGTGGACCGGTCTGGCGACAGCATGTCGGGCGCACTGGTCATCCAGAAGGGCGGGCTCGAGGTGGTCTCCGGCGGCATCCAGGCCCGCGGGGCCAACGTCAACACCCTCGAGGCCGCCAACCTGGTCCGGGCCCCCAAGGTCATCACCGAGGCTCTGGAGCTCCGGGGCGAGCTGACCGTCGACAACATCAGCCGCGCCCTCCAGGTCCGCCTGATCGAAGGACGCCATGCCTCGGGCCGCAAGGACGGTCCGTTGCACGTCAACACCCGGTCCGGGGGCGACGTGATCCTGGGCAAGGCCGGCAAGGCCGGGGGACTGCTGGTCCACGGGCGCATCCGCGCAGACGACGTGGTCACCAAGGGTGGCGACGTGGCAGAGCACTTCGTGGGCCAGGACCTGGAGCCCGGCGATGTGGTGCGCCTGGCGGGCTCGGGCCGGCGGGTCGAGCGCACGGCCTCGGTGGCGGACCCAGCCGTGGTGGGCGTCGTCAGCACGGCGCCCGGCGTGGTGTTGGGCCGCGATCTGGGACGCATCGCGGTCGCCCTCAGCGGCACCGTGCCCTGCAAGGTCGACGCGACCCACGTCCCGGTGGCCGTCGGCGACCTGTTGGTCGCAGCCGCCCGCCCGGGCCATGCGCGTGCCCTGGGCACCCTGGAGCCCCGGGCCGGAACCGTGATCGGCAAGGCCCTGGCGCCGCTGTCCCAGGGCGTCGGCACGGTGCCCATCCTGGTGCGATAGGGACCCGGCAGACCGAGGCCTCCATGTCCGCACCACCGGCGTTGCCCCCTTGGGCCGACGAGCTCCGCGACCGCTACCTGGCCGGCGAGGCCAGCATGTTCCTGTTGCACGGCAACGTGCGGGACCTGTTCCCGTGGGCCGACGGGGACGGGGTCGTCCAGTGGCTGCCCCTCGGGCGCTTCCTCGAGGCCTTCCTGTCCCGGACCAAGGAGATCGTGGTCGCCTACAACTGCTCCGAGGGCCTGGAATTCGCGAGCCCCGGCATGAACCCGCGCTTCGCCCGGGCCATCAACGCCCGTCGCAGCCTCGAGGGCCGTGATCCGGTCAAGGAGCTGCCTCGGAGCGCCAACAAGGTGCTCCCGCTGCTCGAGGACCTGGTGACCGACCAGACCCAGAGCGCTGCGGTGGTGCTGGACTATGTCGAGACCATCGTGCCCGCGGGCGAGCTGTCGTTCATGAACGATGCCGACAAGGCCAACTTCGTCACGCTGCAGCGCTGGGCGTCGGATCCCGCCCTGCTCCAGTCCGACAACCTCGTCATCCTGATCACGGAACAGCTGGGGGACCTGCAGCGCCGCGTGGTCAGCTCCGCCCAGCTCCACGCCATCGAGGTCCAGCTGCCCGACGAGCGGGGCCGAGGCGGCTTCCTGCGCGAACAGGATCTGGACGCCGTCGGGCTGGAGATGGGCGTCGAGCACCTGGCCAGGCACACCGCTGGGCTGACCCTCGTGCACCTGCGCGGGCTCCTGCGCCAGGCCCGACAGTCCGGCGATGCCATCTCCTACCGCACGGTCACGCGGCGCAAGAAGGCCATCATCGAGCAGGAGTGCCACGGGCTGGTGGAATTCCTGGACCCGGGCCACGACTTCAGCCACGTCGGGGGCATGGCCCAGGTCAAGGCCGACCTGATGCGGGTCGCGGATGCGGTCAAGAAGGGCCACCGGAACCGGGTGCCGATGGGGCTGATCTTCGTCGGCCCGATGGGCACCGGCAAGACCTACGTGGCCGAGGCTTTTGCCGCCGAGAGCGGCTTGACCTGCCTGAAGTTCAAGAACTTCCGCGAGAAATGGGTGGGCTCCACCGAAGGCAACCTGGAGAAGATCCTCCAGGTCGTCGACGCCCTGGGCTACGTCCTGCTCATCATCGACGAGGCGGACCGCTCGCTGTCCTCGGGGTCCGAGGGCGATGGGGGCACGAGCTCGAGGGTCATCGCCCGGCTCAAGGAGTTCATGTCCGACACCTCTCACCGGGGGCGGGTGGTCATCCTGCTCATGACGAACCGTCCGGACAAGCTCGACACCGACCTCAAGCGGCCGGGGCGCTTCGACGTCAAGGTGCCCTTCTTCTTCCCCGAAGCGGACTCCGAGCGGCGTCTGATCCTCGAGGCCCAGTGCCGCAAGAACAAGCTCGAGCTCGCCGAGGGCGTCACTCTGGACCAGGCGGTGGAGGGCACAGCTGGGTACTCGGCCGCGGAGCTCGAGGCCGTGCTGCTGGCGGCGGCGGGCAACGCCAGCGCTGCCGATCGCCTGGCCCTGACCCAGGAGGACCTGGACTCGGCTGTGGCCGATGTCATCCCCAGCCGTGACCTGCGCATGCTCCAGTTCATGGAGATGCTCGCGGTGTTCGAGGCCAGCTCCCGTCGGATGCTCCCCGAGCGCTACCAGGCGATCGAGACCGACGAAGTGCTCGAGCGCCTGGACCTGCTGCGAGCCGCCCTGGGCCGTCGCGCCGGCTGATCCGGTCCCTCAGTCCAGGTCGAGCCAGCCCTGGACCCAGGCACGGAAGCGCTCGAACAGGCCGCGTGCGGTTGCGGGGACCGGGCTCACCGGGGGTTCCGGCGCTTCCTCGTCCTCGAACTCGGTGTACTCGTCGTCGATGATCTCCCGGAGCACCGCCGCGTCTGCGGCCTCGGTCCGATCGGGCTCCTCCTCCTCGTCCTCGATGTCGCGGAGCACCCACGCCGACGCCATCTCGGTCCTGGCCTCGGCCGTGTCAAAGGTCAGCTTGCTCACCGGGGGCGGTGCGGGGGGCAGGTCCAGGCGGTGGCGCAGCCAGGCGTCGAGCTGATCCCGAGGCACGAAGACCGACTTTGGCACGAGCTTTCGTGCCGCGGACACCGCGGCGTCACCGAAGCTGTGGCGGCGGGAGGTGAGGGCTGTCGCGGCCGGCGCGCTGACCTGCATGGCGGCCATGGCCTCCAATAGATCCATCGCCCCGTCCTCGGGCTGGTCCAGAGGCACCACCAGGGCCCGGGGGTCCAGCTGCTCCAGGGCCATGAAGACCTCGGGCGGCGTCCCGAGCGACACCACATCGACCTCGTCGGGATCTGCGAGACCGGCCAGGACCGTCTCCAGACGGCCGCGAGGGTCATAGAGCAGTAGCGTGGCCATCGATACCCCTGACAGATCATCCCACCGATCAACGATCTTGACGGAGATTGGCGGGCGGCCTAAAAGGCTCCGGCTTCGGGCCCCCTTGTCGGCGCGGCCCCCACGCAGGATTGGACGATGTACGCGGTCATCAAGAGTGGCGGCAAGCAGTACCGGGTCGCCGAAGGCGACACGCTCCAGGTCGATCAGCTCCAGGCCGAGATCGGCAGCTCGGTCGAGCTCCCGGTCCTGCTCCTGGGCGGCGACACCCCCCGGGTGGGCTCCCCGACGGTCGACGGCGCGTCCGTCAAGGCCACCGTCGTGTCCCACGAGCTCGGCGAAAAGGTGACCGCCATCAAGATGCGGCGGCGCAAGCGCACGCGGCGCCGGATCGGCTTCCGGGCATCCCACACCACCCTGAAGATCGACAAGATCGAGGCCTGAGGCCCGAGGAGACTCACCATGGCTCACAAAAAGGGACAAGGCTCCACCCGGAATGGCCGCGACTCCAACCCCCAGTACCGGGGGGTCAAGCGCGGTGACGGCCAGGCCGTCAAGGCCGGCAACATCCTGGTGCGCCAGCTGGGCACCCGGTTCCACGCCGGCAACAACGTCGGCACCGGCCGGGACTGGACGTTGTTCTCCTTGATCGACGGGCGGGTCGCCTACGAGACCTTCCGGGGCGGCAAGAAGCGCATCTCGGTCTACCCGCTCGACGCCAACTAGACCCGGTCCGCGCCACGCTTGGGCGCGGCGGCGACATGCGGTTCATCGACGAAGTCGAGATCATCTGCACCTCCGGTCGCGGAGGGGATGGCGCGATCTCCTTCCTGCGGGAGCCCTATCGGCCCCGAGGTGGGCCCGATGGCGGCGACGGGGGTCGGGGCGGAGACGTGATCCTGCGGGCGTCTGGGCAGCTGAACACCCTCGAACACCTGCGTGGACAGCGGACCTACCGGGGGCGAGCAGGCGCCAACGGCCGCGGCCGGAAGATGACCGGCGCGTCTGCCAAGCCCACGGTGGTCGAGGTCCCGGTGGGCACCATGGTGTTCGACGTGAGCACAGGCGACCGCCTGGTGGACCTGGTCGAGCACGGTGCCAGCGCCGTGGTGTGCGAAGGCGGCCACGCCGGCAAGGGCAACGTGCACTTCAAGTCCGCGTCGAATCGCACGCCGCGTAAGTCCACGCCGGGTGGCCCGGCACAAGAAAGGCGGCTTCGCCTGGAGCTAAAGCTGCTGGCCGACGTGGGGCTCTTGGGTTTCCCCAACGCGGGCAAGAGCACTCTGATCTCCCGCATCAGCAAGGCCCGACCCAAGGTCGCCGACTACCCCTTCACCACGTTGGTCCCCAACCTGGGCGTGGTGAACCAGGGCTGGGAGGGCAGCTTCGTGGTCGCCGACATCCCCGGCCTGGTGCCTGGGGCCAGTGAAGGCGTCGGGCTGGGCATCCGGTTCCTCAAGCACGTGGAGCGCTGCCGCTTCCTGCTCCACCTGGTGTCGATGGTCGAGACCGATGAGTCCATCGAAGACCCCATGGCCCGGTTCGACGCCCTCCAGGACGAACTCCAGGCCTTTGGCGAAGAGCTGGCCCAGCGCCCCCAGTACGTGGTGCTGACCAAGGCCGATGCGGTGCCGCCAGAGCAGATCCAGGCGCTGACCCAGGCCTTCCAGGCCCGCACCGGAAGCCCGCCATACGTCATCTCATCGGTCACGGGCCAGGGCCTCAAGCCCCTTGCAGATGCCTGCTGGCAGCAGCTCCAGGGTATGCTCGACGACGGGTGATTCCGCTCCTCTTCTCCATCGTCGGCGCCTGCGGGGCCCCGTCTGTCGACCGCCAGGCGCTCTGGGACGTCTCCTTCAAGCTGACCTATGCATCGGTCGCGTCGATCGGGCCCCACCACACAGAGGCCACTGCCGTGCACGAGCGGGGTGGGGATCGGCCTCGCAAGCGCACCGAGGTCTTCGACGTGCGCTGGGGGGACTGGGACAACTTCCAGGTCAAGCGCTCCCGAGACGGCAAGCTCCTGATGGAGCATCGCGTCGTGCAGGGTCTGCCCTTTGGCCGCAGTGGGCGCAGTGACTTTCGGGCCAGCTCTGACGCGGAGCTGTTCCGAGTCGAGCTGTCCCAGACCTGGAACAGCTTCGGGCTGGCCCTCGAGCCGTTCCAGTGGCAGCTCGGCGCGGAGCCGGACGGGGAGACGGTGGTCGAGGGGCGTCCCGCGTCGCGCTATCGGCTCCACCTGGAGCCCTTGGCCGAGGGCGAGCGTCAGCGCGGCCACGTTCCGGTCAGCCTCCAGGGGGTGGTCGTGCTCGATGCCGCGACCGGTGTTCGCCTGCTCGCCCAGGTCGAGGGCACCTACCTGGAGCAGGGCCGGGAGGATCGGGTGTGGACCACCCGCTACCGCTTGACCCGATCGGGGTTCGGGATCCCCCCGGATCTGCTGAAGCCCGAGGTCCTGGACTGATCCAGGCCGATGCTCCGGTCGAGGGGGCTTGCGCCCTTGGCTCGCCACCCGGTACGATCAGGTCCAGCCCCGAGCTCGGGGCGTGAGGCCGCCACGAACGTAGGAACATCCAACACTGTCCAGCAGTCGGGAGCCGGCACGGTGCCGCGCCCCCCTCTCGCCGGAGAGCGTCGTTGACGGCCCTGTTCCGTTGTGTCCCAGGTGGCTATGTGCTGCCGCTGACCCCCCACTGGAGGCTGCTCTGACGCATCCCCACGACCTGTCCCTGACCGTTGCGAGGCTCGCCCAACAGAAGAAGGCCGAGGAGCTCGTCATCCTCGATGTGGAGGGACGGGTCAGCTACTGCGACCGGTTCGTCATCTGCAATGGCACCAACCGGCGCCAGGTCCGCGCCATCGCCGAGGCCGTCATCCTGGAGATGAAGCAGCTCCTTGGCCGACCGCCGCTGTCGGTCGAGGGGATGAGTGCCTGCCGGTGGGTCCTGGTGGACTTTGGCGACGTGATCCTGCACGTGTTCGACCGGGATCTCAGGGGATTCTACGACCTGGACGGGCTCTGGGCCGACGCGACGCGGGTCGATGTGCCGCCGGCCACCGAAGCGCCGGCACGGGTGGGTTCCACCGGGTGAGTGGCTCGTGAGGTTGCAGCTGACGCGGGTCCACAAGGGCCGCGGGGGCTGGGCCGACGATGCGGCGGCCGAGTACAGCAAGCGGCTCAAGCGCTACGGGCCTTTTGTCGAGTGCACGGTCAGGCCCCAGGCCTTCTCTGGCGACGTGGCAGCGGTTCGCCGCCAGGAGTCCGAGCGGGTGTTGCGAGGGGTGCGTCCCGGGGACCGGCTCATCTGCCTGGACGAGCGCGGGGAGTCCCTGGACAGCCAGGCGTGGGCCCGGCTGATCGATCGGGCACGCCACGACGGCATCGGGACCCTGGTGTTCGCTCTAGGTGGCCCCTATGGGCACGACACCACCCTGCGGGCCCGGGCCTCGCGGACCCTCAGCCTGGCCCCGATGGTGCTGAACCACCAGGTCGCCCGAGTGGTGGCGCTGGAGCAGCTCTACCGGGCCTGGACCCTGATCCGCGGCGAGCCCTACCACCACTGAACATCGGGTCTTGACGACGCCTGGAGCGGCCGTAGATGGAGGCCCGTGCTCGCAGACCTGCTCGATGTGGTGTTGCCGTCGGCCTGTGCGGGCTGCCAAGGCCCCCGTTCGGGTTCGTGGAGCCGTCTCTGCGAGACCTGTACTGCCCGGTGCCCCTCGCAGCTCTGGCCGCTGTCTGTGGCCGGCCTGGACCAGGCCTGGGGCTGGGCGCCCTACGACGGCGTGCATGGGGCGGCTCTCCGCAGGGGCAAGTACCGTCCGGACCCGAGCACCCTGGCCGAGCTCGGCGGGCACCTGGCCAGCGTGAGCCGCGGGCTGGCTGCCCACGTCGACGTGGTCGTGCCGGTGCCCCGATCCTGGCGGTCGCTCCTGGCCACTGGGCTCGAGCCGGCCGGGCTGTTGGCGCAGCCCGTGGCTCGGGCCGCCCGCCGTCCTGTGTCGCGGGTGCTCAGGCGCAGGCCTGGACCCGCCCAAGCGGCCCTGTCAGACGATCGACGGCAGACCAATGTCCGGGGCGTGTTCCGCGCCGTGGCGTCAGTGTCGCGACAGCGGGTGCTCCTGGTCGACGACGTGGTCACGACCGGCGCGACCGCCCGGGCCTGTGCAGCTGTCCTCCGGGACGCGGGTGCCGAGCGCGTGCTGCTCCTGGGGGCGTGTAGCCCTGCGCTGTAGCGGGGACTGTCATGGCATGTCCGATTTTCATGACAACGTCCGACGAAGGATCCAGGAGGCTCGGGCGTCTCAGAGGGTGTGAGCAACTGGGGGTGAGACCCCAGGCCGCGGCCCACATCTCTCAAGGAGTTGGCCCGGAGCTTGCAAGGGAAAGAGTCGAACCTGACTCCGTCCGACCCAGAGGAGACGACATGACCGCGAACAAGCTCAACCTCGGCGACCTGATCAACCTCTTCTACGAGGAGTACCTGGCGCTCTACGGCGACGAAGACATCGCCAGCGTCGCTGCCGCAGCGACGATCAACGACATCCTCTCGGACCGGTCCGGCGGGCGCTCGGCCAGCAAGGACGAAGCCGCCGCCTGATTTGGTGTGTCCGAACCAACCCGGTTCGGAACTGATACAGGGTCGGAGACAACAGGCGTGGGGCCACAGCCCCGCGCCTGTCGTCGTTTTGGGGTCGAGTCGAAGCAACGATGAAGAGATCCCTGGGCGATCGCAGGGACTTCGCGATGGATCCTCGGGTTAGGATGAGGGCCCCCGCGACCTGGATCCCCTCCAGGTCCTCCCGATGCCTTCCAGCCGCAGTCCTGCCCGTGGAACTTCCCGCCTCTCCGGCGCTCTCCCGCGCCTCTCGCCGATGGTCGGCCGTCACGATCCAGGTCGCCTGGACCTTGCTGCGAGACGGCATCCGTCCGACCGGCCAGACCCTCACCGATGCCCGCGAGCACGTGCTCGGGTCTCTGCCCGACAGCGTGCCCGACGACTGGGTCGACCCGCTGGCCGCTCAGCTGACCCGAGACTTCCTCGAGCGTGCGCGCACGGGGCGCTATCGGCTGCGCCCGCTGCCGTCCGCAGGCGTGCCAGCCAGCGCGGGCTGGCGGCGAGACCTGTTGACCGTGCTGGACCCCATCGGGGAGATCGTGTTCCGCCTGGTCTATGGAGACGGCCTCTCCCTGGAAGAGGTGGAGCACCGCCGGGGGATCGATCGCGTGATCCTGGCCGGGTCCCAGGAGGGCCTGCGCAGTGCGGTCCGAGCCTTGTTGCGGGGTCACGGCGTGGCCCACACCAGCTGGGACACGGCATGGGTCGACAGCGTGCTGGTGCGGCTCTCTGAGGTGCCCTCCGAAGGCTGCCAGGGGGGCGTGGAGCTCGCCGCACCTGGGGGTCGCAGCCACGCCGAGCACTGCCCGCGCTGCGGCCGGGGGCTGCGCCTGATCCGCGGCGGTCTATTGTCTCCGGGGGAGCTGGTGCCGCCCGCCGATGGCCCGGCACCACCGGCCCAGGTCCAGGTCCTCGCGCTGCACCTCCATCCGGAAGCCCGTCACTGTCGAGGAGAGCTGATCGAGGCCTTCGGCGCTTGTGCACTCCGGGCCGACGAGGACGCCCTGTTCATCGACCTGACCCGGGCCACGTCGCCTCAGCTGGTGTTGACGCACCAGGCCGAGCTTGGGCGCCCCAAGCGGGAGCACCTTCGCGGCGCCAGGCTGCGCGGCGCTGGCCGCTTCACCGCCCACGGCCTCATCGGGCCTGTGGCCACAGATGGCCTGGAAGCGACCCGCTCCCGGAGCTGGGGCGAAGTGGACGGGGTCGGTCCGCTGCCGGAGCCTCTGCCGGAGCCCCCGCCCGTGGCCCGGTGGTGGATGGCCGCCGCGCTGGCCGTCATGCTGGCGTTGCTCGCTGGCATGGTCGCCTGGCGAACCGGTGGCCCAGAGCCCGTGCATCCACTCACGGTTGCCTTCCAACAGGGCGGCGGCGAGGTCCTGGCCCGCTTCGACACGTCCGACCGGGCCCACCTGTTGGTCGTGGTGCGGCAGGGACAGGAGCTGGCTGTGCTGTTCTCCTCGACTCGGCCGGCCGACAAGGGTGAGCTGGGCACCGGAGAGGGGGACTACGAGGTCCACGTGCCTGGGGACCAGCTGCTCCTGGCGTCGGGGGCGAAGCCCTTCACCACCCTCGAGCCGGTGCTCATGGCCGTGTCCACCGAAGCCGATCCCCTCGGGGCGCTCAGCCGTCGACTGAGGGCCGTCCAGCCTCGCGCAGACGTGGAGGTCCAGGGACAGGGCCTGGGCGCCGGCCTGTAAAGTTGCTCCAAGGGAAACATGTTTCCCGGTAGCGACAGGAAACATGGCCCCGGGACGTCGCTAAGATCCTGAGATCAGGCCTGGGGCTCCTGGCACGGCCCTTGCTCACTCTCTGGTCATGCTGCCTGTCCACGAAGAACAACCTGCGGTTCAAGGGCACCTGGTCTCAGGTCTCCTGTCCCATGGGTGGCGAGCTCTCCGGGGGGGGGATGCGGTAGCGGCCGAAGGCTACTTCCGCATGGTCCTCGCTCATCGACCCGATCACGCCGGTGCAACGGCGGGTCTCCAAGCTGCGCTCGGCCAGGACCCGAGCACCCGCAGCGAAGGGGCCGCGGTCGGGCTCACCTGGTTGCTTCGGGAGCCTCGGCAGGCAGGAGCCGGCTGAACGCAGCCGGTTGTCGAGGCTCCTGAGCACCTCGTGTGTTCTGGATATCCTGGGGGGAAGCCGTGGCAGGACGGCTTCCCTCCTCGCTCTCTGGGCTGGGTACAATTACGCTGCCCGGCCATGCGCATCACCCCTCTGGACATCATCCAGAAGCAGTTCGCACCTTCCAAGAAGGGCGTGGACGCCGAGGACGTCACGGCCTTCCTGGACCAGGTCCGGGAGACCCTCGAGGAGCTGTTGCGGGAGAACCAGGACCACAAGGTGGCCCTGACCGAGCGGGACCGGGAGATCGATCGGCTGCGAGAGGCCGAGGCCGAGATCAAGGAGACCCTGCTGATGGCCCGGCGCATCTCAGAAGACCTCCAGGGCACCGCGCGGCGCGAGGCCGATCTGGTCCTGGGCGAGGCCCGACTGGAGGCCCAGCAGATCATCAACCAGACCCACGACGAGCACCGCCACCTGTTGAAGGAGGTCATGCGCCTGCGCAGCCTACGGCACCAGCTCGTCTCCCAGGTCCGAGCAGTGGTGGACGCTCACGCGCGACTCCTCGACGACTGCGAGGACCTGGCCGGCGAGACGGATGGTCTCTGACCCCGGCGGAATCGGCCCAGCACGTCTGGACCTGCACCTCCACACGCACCTGAGCGACGGGCGATGGGCCCCTAAACGGGTGCTCGCGGACTGCGCTGCGGGTGGACTCGACGTCGTCGCCCTGACCGATCACGACCTGCCGCCGACGCTGTCGGCTGGCGCTCACCAGGTGGCAGGCCGTTCTCTCCGGCTGATCCACGGGGTCGAACTGTCCACCCACCACGGCGACGGCGAGCAGCACCTCCTGGTCTGGTTTCCCGACGAGATGCCGTCGGACTTCCGCGAGTTCTGCACCACCCGGGCCGCAGCCCGGGCCGCGCGCTACGACGCTGCCCTGGACAGCATCGGACTCGACGGCCTCGCGGTGCCCGATGCCGACGCCCGGGCGGGCCGGCGGGCCCTGACCCGGCGCCATCTGGCCCTGGACCTGGTGCGGGCCGGGCACGCACGGACCTACGGCGAAGCCATGCGGCGTTGGGTGCGCGCCAGCTGCGGACACGTGCCCGGGATCCAGCTGCCGATGGTCGAGACGATCCAGCGAGCCCGCGAAGCGGGGGGACTCACGTCCTGGGCACACCCTGAGCCCGGGCGCTGCAAGGCCTGGCTGCCCCACCTCGCCAAGGCCGGTCTCCAGGGCATCGAGGGCATCCGTCCGGGCCAGGGCCGCAAGGTGCGGCAGTCCTTTCGCAAGCTGGCGGCCAGGCATCGGGTGCTCGTGACCGGCGGGAGCGACCACCACGGGCAGCCTGGTCGCCACCTGGGTCACTTCGCTGTGAGCGGCCAGGCTTCGCTTCCGCTTCTTGGGGCGCTCCGGTCGGCGGGCGCTGGGGCTCGGTGAGGATCGCGGTGATCGGCGCCGGGGCCCTGGGCTCGGCCCTGGCGCACCGCTTGGCTGGGGAGCGGGCACGGGTCACCGTCATCTCCCGCCACCCGGCGGACCTTCCGGCCCTCTGGGTCCAGGCAGACGCAGTGAGCGGCACGGGGCTGCGCAAGGCTGTGGCAGACAACCAGGTGGTCGTCTACGCAGCGGCCGGCGAGAGCCCCAAGGACGCCGTCCAAGTGGCTCAGTACGGCCTGCGCAACGCTGCCGTGGCTGCCGAGAGCGCGGGTGCCAGGCTGGTGGTGATCGGGCCTGCTGGCGCCGGCGCCAAGGCGCGCCATCCACTCCTGCGGGCCCATCACGACGGTGTCGTCCAAGCCCGATCCGAGGGCCTGGCACTCCGGGTGGTGCGGCTTCCGACCTTGTTCGGGCACGGCGACCACTTGCTGTCCCGGTGGCTGAACCGGGCCACTCGGGGTCAGCCGGTCCGGGTCCCGCGGGTCCCGGCGACCCTTCGACCCCTGTGGGTCGGTGACGCGGCGCGGCTCATCGCTCGAGCGGCGGGCGATGACGACTGGCCTGGGGACGTCGAGGTCAAGGGGCCCGAGCCGTGGACGCTCCAAGAGCTGGCGGGTCTGGTGTGCCAGGGCCTGGGCTGCCAACCGTCTGCGGTGCCCCAGTGGGGAGGCCAAGGTCGCTGGGACCACTTGGGGGAGCAGGACACCTCTCGAGACGACTGGGCCTACCTGAAGTTGGGGGAGCGTCAGACAGTCGCGGGCTGGCTCGCCGCCGGAGGACCCGAGCGTTAGGCCTGTGGACCAACCTCAGGAGTGATTCCAATGGCTGACACCGCCGGCTTCTTCAACGAGTACATCCCCCAGAAGCTCGAGAAAAAGCCCGATCTGGTCAAGATCGGGAAGTCCATCGTGTTCGATATCGACGGCGCCGGCGTCTGGAGTCTGGATCTGACAGGAGACACCGGATCCTGTGTCGAGGGCCGCATGGACAGCCCCGACTGCACCATCACCGCCTCCAAGGACGACTGGGAGAAGCTGCTCGACAAGCCCGCCCTGGGCATGCAGCTCTTCATGATGGGCAAGATCAAGGCCGACAACCTGGGGGTTGCTACGCAGCTCCAGAAGATCTTGGCGTGATCCTGTTCAGGGGGAGAGGCCGCGGGCTCGCTGTCGCTCGCCTTCGCGGTCACCCCTCTGGTCCGGCGGCCTCCGCCTCCGCCGTACGTGGAAGTGGCTCAGGGGGAACTCACCCGGGACCTCGCTGCGCTCGGCCTGCCCTCGCTGGCGCTCGGCCGGTTGAGTACCCCCTGAACCACTTCCGCTCCCGGCTGCGGCCGCCGGGCGAGGCGTGGGCGCTCCGCGCCACACCCCGCACCCGCGGCGCGGGTGGGTCTGGCGAGATCGAAGACCTATAGATTTCGGCGGCGTACCCAGGTCCCGATGGCGCCGAACACCGCGAGGCCGGGGACCAGCAGCAGGCTCAACAGCCAGACCAGGACGCTGGTCTCGTCGGTGATCTCGAGGGTGCCGCGGCCGGCTTCGTTGGGGCGGATGGAGACCGTGTCTTCTTCGCCCAGGAGCCACGCCAGGGCGTTCAGGAACAGGTCCTGGTTCGTGCCGTTGTTCAGCAGGCCGTTGGACACGAAGTCGCTGTCGCCCATCACCACGACCCGGCCCCCAGCCCTGCCCGGTGCGTCCGGGACCGCCGTGGACTGCGCGTCGTGTGCCAGGGGACTGTCGCCCTGGGGCAGGCTGCGCTCCCCGACCGTGATCGCGTCGGGGTCCAGGACCTCGACCGCCGTGATGACCGGGACCTGGCCGACCTGTTCGCCGGGGTCCGGCTGGGGCGGAGCCCCCGACAGGTAGTCGGTCTCGGCCCACGCCGCGGCGCTGGTGGTGGCGATGGCGACGGCCGCCAGGCCCTCGACCTCTCGTGGACCCACGCTGCGCACGGCCCGCAGCACGTTGAGGGCGTCCCCCGAGCTGACCATCGGGTGTTCGGTGAACGATGTCCGATCGAGCACGATGTAGGTCGGGTCGGTGCCGACCATCTGGTAGCTGGGGTTGTCCTCGACCACCACGTCGTCGCCCACCGTCACTCCGTAGCGGGCCAGGTCCGCGGCAAGCCCGGGGGCGTGGGCCGGGTCCAGCAACACCATCAGCGCACCACCGCTCCGGACAAAGGCTGCCAAGGACTCTCGCTCCTGGTGCAGCAGCTCGGTCTGCGGGTCCACCACCGCCACCGCGTCGCAGGACTCCGGGACCTGGGCCGCCCGGGCCAGAGTCAGGCCGACCGCCAGGGTGCCCAGCTGCTCGAGCCGAGCCCCCAGCCCCGAGAGCCCCAGCACGTCTTCGTCGTCGATCCGGCGCTCTTCGTGGCCGGCCGTGAAGCACACGGTCTTGGTCTGTTGGGTGGTGAGGCGGACGAGCGCGTTGGTCAGGGTCTCCTCGTCGAGCACCAGCTCTTCGATGCGCTCGGTGCGGTCGCCCTGGACCAGGATCACGGTGCCCATGCGATCCACGCCGTGCCGTTGGGTGGTCAGCAGGTCCCGGTTGGGATCGATCCGCTCCACGGTGATCTGGTCCGATGCCTGGGCATAGCCACCGGCCAGGATCTCGAAGTCGGCGCCCTCGATGGCTTCGAAGTCGTAGAAGCCCAGGATGGTCACTGGTGCGGTCAGCCCCTGGGCGATCAGCACGGACTGCGACGCCAGGGTGTGGCGACCGCTCGACGTGATGTCCCAGCGCTTGTCGAAGCGCTCGCTCAACACGTTCAGGGCCACCATGACCCCCAGCGCCACGGCGACCAGCAGCACCGCGCCCGACGAGTAGCGGGCGCTGCGGCTGGCGGCCGTCTCGCCCACGGTGTCCCGATCGAGCCACAGATACACCACCAACAGCACGGCGCCGATGCCACCGCTCCAGGTCCACGGTCCACCAGAGACGCCCGCGGTCAGCCGCATCACGATGGTGGCGATCACCAGCAAGGCACCGACGGCCCCCAGGATCCAGACGTGGCGGCCCATCAGGTCCACCGGCTCGCTTCGACCCGCTGCCAAGTGGCGAAAAGGAAGAAGCCGATGAAGCTGGCGTAGTAGACCAGGTCCTTCAGGTGGAGCAGGCCGCGGGTCAGGTTGTCCAGGTGGTTCAGCATCGACAGAGACGCGATGACCGACCCGACCCCGTCGCCGCTGCTGGGGTCGGCCCAGGTCAGGAGCCAAAACAGGAGCAGGAGCGCAAAGCCCACCACCAGAGCGATGACCTGGCTGCGGGTAAAGGCCGACGCCAGCAGGCCCACCGCCACGAACGAGCCCGCGAGTAGCCAGGCAGCCAAGTACCCCGAAGCGACCACGCCGGGATCGGGATCGCCCAGCCAGAACACCAGGCCGATGCAAGGCAGGGTGCCGGCCAGCATGACCGTCATGAAACCCATCGCGCCGAAGTACTTGCCCATGACGATCGCGCCCGTGCCGATCGGACTGCTCAGCAGCAGCTCGATGGCTCCGCTGCGTACGTCTTCGGCCAGCAGACGCATGGTCACGGCTGGGCACAGGAACAGCATGAGCACCCCGGAGAACGAGAAGAACGGGGCGACCAGGTAGTCGTTGACGTTCATCTCCTGGGTGGCCCAGGGCGTCGCGGCGAGCTCGAGAGACTGCATGTGGTACAGGCCCACCATCGACGCGAAGCTGAAGCCGTTCAGCACCAGGAAGGCCGTCAAGACCACCCAGCCCACGGGAGTCTGGAAGTAGGCGCCGGCCTCCCGGCGAGCGATGGCGAGGGTCGCGCTCATGGGGTGCGCTCTTCGCCTGTCAGGCGCAGGTAGACGTCCTCGAGGGCGGCGCGACTGGACAGCTCCAGCAGGCCATAGGGCACCGCGGCGGCGGCGATCTGCTCGCGCTGATCGCCGGTGGTCCGCACCCGAAAGCGGCCCAGACCCAGGGACTCCACGTCGCCCAGGGCGGCCAGGGCCCGTTCGGCCCCGTCGGGGCGGGCCAGCTTGAGCTCCACGCCGCCGGTGGCCTGGCGCAGCCCCTCCAAGGTGTCCTCGGCGACCTTGACCCCCTGGTCGATGATGATCGCCCGCTGACAGACGGACTCGACCTCGGCCAGCACGTGGGTGCTCAGGATTACCGTGCGTTCACTGGCCGCCAGGTTCCGGAGCAGTGCGCGGATCTCCACACGCTGGGCCGGGTCCAGGCCGCTGGTGGGCTCGTCGAGGATCAGCACGTCGGGATCGTGGACGAGCGCCTGGGCCAGGCCGACCCGCTGCCGGAATCCCTTGGACAGGTGGCCGATGATGCGGTGGCGGACCCCTTCGAGATCGACCTGGGCGAGGGCGCGATCCACCGCCGCCGAGACGTGCCGGACGCCCTCCAGGCGCGCGGCAAAAGCGACGTAGTCCGCCACGATCATCGCGTCGTAGAGCGGCGGACGCTCCGGTAGGTAGCCCACCCTGCGCTTTGCTTGGCGGGGGGACTCGAAGACGTCGTGACCTGCGATCCGCGCCGTGCCCGCACTGGCAGCCTGGGCCCCTGCGAGGATCCGCATGGTGGTGGACTTTCCGGCGCCGTTCGGCCCCAGGAACCCGACCACCTCGCCTCGGCCCACCCGGAACGAGACGTCCCGAATGGCCACCGTGGCGCCGTAGCGGCGGGTCAGTCCATCGACTTCGATCATGCGTGGGGCCTCGTCAACCGGGCCCAGGTAATGCCTCGGATCCGCACGTCAAGGGGGTCGGGTTGAGGTTCGAGCGACTCGCAGGTACGCTCCATCTGCCTCGGGCACCGAGAGGTTTCATGACCGTCGTGCGCACCTTCGTGGTGATCCTGGCTTCCTTGCTCCCCGGCTGTGTGTCGTGGGACGCCCCCGATACCGACGGCGACGGATTCCTCACGTCGGATGGGGACTGTGACGACCTCAACCCCAACATCAGTCCCGCCGCTGCAGAGATCTGGTACGACGGCATCGACCAGGACTGCGACGGCAACGACGACGACCAGGACCTGGACGGACTCAAGTCCGAGGCGGTCGGCGGACCGGACTGCTGGGACGACCCCACCGAGATCCCGCTGGAATTCACGGTGGTGGCCGGCCAGGGCTTCAGCCAGCCGTCGGCGGCCGAGGTCAACCCGGGGGCGACCGAGGTCTGGTACGACGACGTGGATCAGAACTGCGACGGCGCCAGCGACTTCGATCAGGACGGCGACGGCTACGACGCGTCGGCGTGGGCCGATCGCGACGGCAACGTGGGCGACGACTGCGTCGACAACGACGAAGAGCTCGCCACGCTCCAGGCGTCGGCGAGCTGGAGCTACGCCGGCGACGTCACGGCGGCCGAGATCAACCCGGGGCGCGATGCCGCAGACGACACCTGCTACGACGGCCTGAACCTGGACTGCAACGTGTCGGAGCCGGCCGACGGCAACGACTTCCCCGACGACTACGAGACCGACTTCGACTGTGATCTGGATGGGTTCCACCAGGACACCGACTGCGACGACAGCGACGACGCGGTCTTCCCCGATCCCAGCGTCGAGGAGGTCTGGTACAACGGCGTCGACGAGAACTGCGACAACAACGACGCCGACCAGGACCTGGACGGCTTCGACTCCTGGGTCGTCGGTGGCGACGACTGCTGGGACGATCCAAGCGAGATCCGCACGGACTTCGACGCGCTCAACGGCTTCTCCCAGCCCGACGCCGACGCGGTCAACCCCGACGCCACCGAGGTCTGGTACGACGGCATCGACCAGGACTGCGCCGAAGACGACGACTTCGACGCCGATCTCGACACCCAGACCACCGACGCCTACGCCGACCGGGACGGCGTCACCGGCACCGACTGCGACGACGCCGATCCGTCCAGCTTCCTCTACGCCACCGAGTACTGCGACGACGTCGACCACGACTGCGACGGCCTGATCGAGACCGACGACGACGCCTTCGACGCCACCCAGTACTACTTCGACGCCGACGACGACGGCTACGGCACCTCGACGGCCAAGACCTATTGTCAGCCCGTCGACGAGTTCCGCGCCGACAACCCCGACGACTGCGACGACAACGACCCCGCCGAATACCCGGGCGCCGACGAGTACTGCGACGGCGACGACGACGACTGCGATGGCGACATCGACGAGGACGGCAGCGTCGACGTCGAGACCTGGTACCGGGACTTCGACGGCGACGGCTACGGCAACGCCAGCAACACCGACATCGACTGCTACGAGCCCACCGGCTACCTGGCCGACGACCAGGACTGCGACGACACCGACGACCAGGAATACCCCGGCGCCGACGAATACTGCGACGGCGACGACGACGACTGCGACGACGAGATCGACGAGGACGACAGCGTCGACGTGGCCACCTGGTACGAGGACAGCGACGGCGACGGCTACGGCAACCTGAACAGCACCGACATCGACTGCTACGAACCCACCGGGTACCTCGCCGACGACCAGGACTGCGACGACACCGACGCCAACGAGTACCCCGGCGCCGACGAGTACTGCGACGGCGACGACGACGACTGCGACAACCAGGTCGACGAGGACGAGTCCGTCGACGTGATCACCTGGTACCGGGACGCGGACACCGACACCTATGGCAACGCATCCATCACCCAGATCGACTGCGACCAGCCCACGGGCTTCGTCGAGGACGACCAGGACTGCGACGACTCGGACATCGCCATCAACCCGGCGGCGACCGAGGTCTGCGACCTGGACGACAACGACTGCGACGACCTGGTCGACGACGACGATCCGAGCGTCGACTACACCAGCATCACGCTCTACTACCCAGACGGCGACGGTGACGGCTACGGCGACGAGACCGACGGCGGCACGCCCTGGTGCGCCCAGCCCAGCGGCACGGTCACCGACAACACGGACTGCGACGACGGCGAGGGTGCCATCAACCCGTCGGCCCAGGAGGTCTGCGACTCAGGGGTCGACAACGACTGCGACGGCCTGGCCGACGACGACAGCGGCAGCGGCGTCGACTACACCGGCGAGACCACCTACTACGTCGACGACGACGGCGACGGCTTTGGCGACGAGACCGACGGGGGCACGCCCTACTGTGAGTCCTACAGCGGCTTCAGCGAGCTCAACTCGGACTGTGACGACGGGGAGAGCGCGGTCAACCCGGACGCCACTGAGGTCTGCGACGACATCGACAACGACTGCGACGACGACATCGACGACGACGACAGCAGCACCGACTACACCGGCGAGGTCACCTACTATGTGGACGTCGACGGCGACACCTACGGCGACAGCTCGGATCCGGGCACGCCCTACTGCGACCAGCCCGCCTCCACGTCGACGTCGGCCGATGACTGCAACGACACCATCGCCGAGATCAACATCGCCGCCACCGAGACCTGCGACGGTGCCGACAACGACTGCGACACCAACACCGACGAGGGCTTCGACTCCGACGGCGACGGCACGCCGGACTGCCAGGACGGCGAGGACTGCGACGGGGTCGACAACGACGGCGACACCAACGTCGACGAGGGCTACGACTCCGACACCGACGGGATCGCCGACTGCTTCGACACCGAGGAGTGCGACGGCGTCGACAACGACGGCGACGGCCTGGTCGACGATCTGGACCCCGACGTGGACCTGGGCACGGCCACCCTGTGGATCGACGACCTGGATGGTGACGGGTTCGGCGACGACACCGATCCGGGCACGCTGCAGTGCGACCCGCCGGCGGCCAATGACCACGTGACCGACAACACGGACTGCGACGACGGGGCTGCGGCGGTCAACACCGACGCCACCGAGGTCTGCGACGACATCGACAACGACTGCGACGATGACATCGACGACGACGACACCAGCATCGACTACACCGGCGAGACCACCTACTACAGCGACATCGACGGCGACAGCTACGGCGACGAGACAGACGCCGGGGCGCCCGCCTGTGACCAGCCCGCCAGCACGTCGACCAACGCCCAGGACTGCGACGACGGTCTGGACACGATCAACCCGGCCGCCACCGAGGTGTGCGACGGCGTCGACAACGACTGCGACGACGACATCGACGACGCCGACGCCAACGTCGACCTGACCGGCGAGACGGTCTACTACCCGGACTCGGACGGCGACGGCGAGGGCAACGACAGCATCGTCGGCACCCAGTACTGCACGCCGATCTCCGGCGTCGTCGCCAACAACGACGACTGCGACGACGGCGAGATCACCATCAACACCAGCGCCACCGAGGTCTGCGACACCGTCGACAACGACTGCGATGGCCTGACCGACGACGACGACACCAGCACCGACTACACCGGCGAGACGACCTACTACGACGATCTGGACGGCGACGGCGACGGCGACGCCAACGACGTCGGTGAGCCGGCGTGCACCCAGCCCAGTGACACCAGCGAGAACGCCGACGACTGCGACGACGGGGACTTCGACATCAACCTGGCGGCGACCGAGATCTGCGACGCGGCCGACGTGGACGAGGACTGCGACACCCTGACCGACGACGACGACCCCAGCGTGGACCTGGGCACCGGCACGACCTTCTACACCGACGCCGACAACGACACCTACGGCGACGAGAACGATCTCACGGGCACGGCGTTCTGCGACCAGCCGGCGCTGTACTCGCTGTCCGCCGACGACTGCGACGACAGCGAGACCACGATCAACCCCGGTGCGTCCGAGGTGTGCGACGGCGGGGTCGACAACGACTGCAACGGCGACGCCGACGACGCGGACGCCGGCACCGACGTGAGCACCAAGACGACCTACTACGTCGACGCCGACAGCGACGGCTACGGCTCGTCGACCATCCCCGGCAGCGACTACTGCGACCAGCCATCGCTCACCTCACTGACCAGCGACGACTGCGAAGACGGCGACGGGGCGATCAACCCTGGCGCCACCGAGGTCTGCGACGGCGACGTGGACAACGACTGCAGCGGCGCCGCCGACGACGCCGACACCAACACGACCGAAGCCAGCAAGACCACCTGGTTCACCGACGGCGACGGGGACGGCTACGGCGACGAGAACGACGCGGGCACGGACCTGTGCACCCAGCCGTCGAACACCTCGACGTCCAGCGACGACTGTGACGACGTCGACGGGGCCATCAACCCGGGGGCCACCGAGGTCTGCGACAGCGACGTCGACAACGACTGCAACGGCAGCGCCGACGACGCTGACACCGGCACCGACGCGGGCACCAAGACGCTGTACTACCCGGACACCGACAGCGACGGGTACGGCGACGAGGACGACCTGGGCACCCTGTACTGCTCGGGCCCCACAGGCACGGTCACCGACAACACCGACTGCGACGACGGGGTCAACGGGTACAACCCCGCCGTCAGCTGGTACATCGACGGCGACCTGGACGGCTTCGGAGGCGCGCTCAGCCAGGTGTGCGAGCCGGTCAACGGCACCGACGTGGACAACGGCGACGACTGCGACGACGCCAACGACGCCTACTACCCGGGGGTCACCTGGTACGTCGACGGCGACGGCGACACCTACGGCGACGACTTCGACACCCAGGACTGCGAGCCCCAGTTCAAGACCGACGTGCTGGTGGGCGGGGACTGCAACGACGTGGTCGACACCTACTACCCGGGCGTCACCTGGTACGACGACGGCGACAGCGACACCTACGGCGACGCCACCACCGGCGTGGACTGCCAGCCCGACGACGCGAGCGACGTCGAGGACGCCACGGACTGCGACGACACGCTCACCCTGGTGAACCCCGGCGGCACTGAGACCGACGACAGCGACGACGAGGACTGCGACGACGCGGTCGACGAGGACTTCGCGACGGCCGGTGACCTGATCATCACGGAGATCATGATCACCCCGGCCGGCAGCGAGCCCGCCAACGAGTGGCTCGAGCTCTACAACGGCCACGCCACCGACGACTTCTACGCCGACGGCGTGCTGATCTCCAACGGCACCGAGAGCTTCTACCTGGGCGTCGGCGGCGTGGTGGTGCCCAGCATGGGCTACGCCGTGCTGTGCTCCGACGTCACGACCCTCGGCACCAGCTGCGACTACGTCTACGGCTCGGACACCAACGGGAGCTCGGCCCAGGGCGCGACCTTCGAGGTCGGCGAGCTGCTGACCGATGGCACGGCGACCCTGTCCCTGGTGCTGGGCGGGGTCACTCTGGACGACATCACCTACCAGGACGGCACGGCGTCGTGGCCGGGTCAGACCACGGGCTACTCGGTCGTGCTGGACTCCGGGTCCTACTCCGAAGGGGGCAACGACAGCGGCAACAGCTGGTGCTACCCCGCCACGGCATCCGACCAATACGATGCGGTCAACGGCAACTACGGCTCGCCCGGGACGCTGGGTGGCTGCGAGAATTCGGCACCCAACTGACAGTGCCCTCGCTGGCAAGGAACGACCCCAATGCTGCTGCTGCTGTGGACCCTGAGCGCCTGTGTCCAGTGGGAGGGTGGTGACGCCGACGAGGACGGTGTCTCACCCGGACAAGGCGACTGCAACGACCTGGACCCGGACATCGGGCCGGGCCAGACCGAGATCTGGTACGACGGCATCGACCAGAACTGCGACGGCAACGACGCCGACCAGGACGGCGACGGCTTCCTGAGCACCCTCGCGGGCGGCGACGACTGCTGGGACGACCCCACGCTGATCCCCGATGACTTCACGATCGTGGCCGGCCAAGGCTTCGTGCAGCCGTCGGCGGCCGATGTCTTCCCCGGCTCCGACGACACCTGGTACGACGGGGTAGACGCCAACTGCGACGGGCTCGGCGACTTCGACCAGGACGGTGACGGCTACGACAGCGCGGCCGCGGTCCAGCGGGACGGCAGCGCCGGCGACGACTGCGTCGACTCCCAGGAAGACCTCGATGCCTTGGGGGCCGAGGAACCGGTCGGCGTGACCCCGGCGGACATCCACCCCGGAGCCGACCCGGCCAGCGACGCTTGCTACGACGGCGTGAACCTGGACTGTGACCTGCGCGAGCCGGCGCCGGACAACCCCACAGCCAGCTGGGACAGCGACTTCGACTGCGACCAGGACGGCTGGATGGCTGACCAGGACTGCGACGACGACGACGCGACTGCGGTGCCAGACCTGTCCATCGACGAGGTCTGGTACGACTGCGTCGATCAGAACTGTGACTCCAACGACGGCGACCAGGACGGCGACGGCTGGATCCCTGAGTACTACACCCAGGACTGTCCGGACTGGCTGGACCTCCACGGCGGGGACCAGGCCACGGTCCAGGTGGGGGACTGCTGGGACGGCGGTGAAGTGATCCCGTCGGACTTCCAGGCGCTGAACGGCTTTCCCCAGCTCGACGCACTCGATGTCTACCCGGGGGCAGCGGACACCTGGTACGACGGCGTGGACGCCGACTGCGCGGGCGACTCGGACTTCGACGCCGACGGCGACTCCCAGGACACCGACAGCTACGACGATCGGGACGGCCTGTCGGGCACGGACTGCGACGACTCGGAGCCCACGATCTACGAGGGTGCCACCGAGTACTGCGACGACGTGGACCGGGACTGCGACGGCCTGATCGCCGACGACGACGACGCCGTGGACGGCATCCAGTACTACTACGACGAGGACGACGACGGCTACGGCACGTCCGTCAGTCGCACGTCCTGCGAGCCCACTGGCTTCTACCGGGCCGACAACCCCGACGACTGCGACGACACCGACGCGGCGACCCACCCGGGCGCCGACGAGTACTGCGACACCGTGGACCGGGACTGCGACTCGGCCATCGACGAGGACCACGCGCTGGACGCGTCCACCTGGTACACCGACGGCGACGGCGACGGCTTCGGCGACCCCAGCACAGCCGACGTCGAGTGCTACCAGCCCACCGGCACGGTCAGCGACGACACGGACTGCGACGACACGGACGCCACCGTGAAGCCCGGCGCGACCGAGATCTGCGACGGGCAGCTCAACGACTGCGATGGGGGCAGCCTGCCCACCGACGAGTCCGACGACGACGGCGACGGCTACGTGGAGTGCACCTGGGTCGCCACGGGCTGGGACGGCAGCGGCGCGGTGGTCGGGGGCGACGACTGCGATGACACCGACGCCCTGAGCTTCCCCGGGGGCACCGAGACCTGCGATGGCGTCGCCGACGAGGACTGCGACACCCAGGTCGACGAGGACGGCGCCGTCGACGTGGTGACCTGGTACCTGGACGGGGACAGCGACGGCCACGGCGACGCGACGATCTCCGATCTCGACTGCGCCCAGCCGACCGGCCACGTGGCCGACGACACCGACTGCAATGACGCCGACGCCACGGTCCACCCCGGGGCCACCGAGCTCTGCGACGGGATCCTCAACGACTGCGACGGCTCTGGGCTGCCGAGCGACGAGACCGACGACGACGGCGACGGCGCGGTGGAGTGCACCTTCGACGCTGGCGGCTGGGACGGCACCAACGACGTGCTCGACGACCAGGACTGCGACGACGCGGATCCGCTCAGTTTCCCCGGCGGGACCGAGACCTGTGACGGGGTCGCCGACGAAGACTGCGACGGCAGCGTCGACGAGGCCGGGGCCTCCGATGCGTCGACCTGGTACCGGGACAGCGACGTCGACAGCTACGGCGACAGCACGGACACCAAGATCGCCTGCAGCCTGCCCGCCGGGTACGTGGCCGACGACACCGACTGCGACGACGGAGACGCTTCGGTGAACCCGGGCGGGACGGAGCTCTGCGACGGGTCCACCGACGAGGACTGCGACACCACGGTCGACGAGGACGGCGCCAGCGACGTGCTGACCTGGTACCACGACGCCGACGCGGACGGCTTCGGTGACGCCGCCGACTCCGACGTCGACTGTGACCAACCCACCGACTTCGTGTCGAACGACACCGACTGCGACGACGACGACGACACGGTCTTCCCGGCCGCCACCGAGCTCTGCGACGGGCTGCAGAACGACTGCGACGGATCCGCTGTGCCCAGCGATGAGACCGACGACGACGGGGACGGCGCGGTCGAGTGCACCTGGGACGCCGGGGGGTGGGACGGCTCAGCTGCGGTGACGTCGGGCGACGACTGCGACGACACCGATCCGCTGAGCTTCCCGGGCGGCACGGAGACCTGTGACGGCACCGCCGACGAGGACTGCGACAGCACGGTCGACGAGGACGGCGCCAGCGACGCGGACACCTGGTACCTGGACGGCGACAGCGACACCTACGGCGACAGCGCGACCACCACAACCGCCTGTGAGCTGCCCGCTGGCTACGTGGCCGACGACACCGACTGCGACGACGGCGACGGCGGGGTCAATCCCGGGGCGAGCGAGCTCTGTGATGGCCTGGTCGACGAGGACTGCGACCTGTCCATCGACGAGGCGACGGCCATCGACGCGAGCACTTGGTACCTGGACCAGGACGGCGATGGCTTCGGGCTCTCGACGGACTCGGTCGTCGCCTGCGATGCCCCCACCGGGTACGTCGCCGACGACACCGACTGCGACGACGGGGACGTATCGCTCTACCCGGCAGCGCCGGAGCTGTGCGACGGCTTGATCAACGACTGCGACTCCGCGAGCCTGCCCAGCGACGAGACCGACGACGACGGGGACTTCGCGGTCGAGTGCACCTTTGACCCCAACGGCTGGCAGGGCACCAACGACGTGCTCGATGACCAGGACTGCGACGACGCGGATCCGCTGAGCTTCCCGGGGGGCACGGAGACCTGCGACGGCAGCGCCGACGAGGACTGCGACGGCGTGGTCGACGAGGTCGGCTGTGTGGGCACCACCGCCGACGCCGACGTGGTCTACGACGGCGACGCTGGGGGGGATCGTGCGGGCTTCCTGGTCGACGCCGGCGGCGACCTGACCGGCGACGGAATCGAGGATCTCGTGATCGGTGCCTACGGCAGCGATCGCGGGAACGGCGACGCGGGCTCGGTCTTTCTCGCCAGCGGTGCGCTCACGGGCACTGTGGACCTGGGCACCATGACCAGCGTGGTCGAGGGGTGGTCGGGATCCGGCCGGGCCTCCTATGACCTCATGGGCGGTGGCGACGCCGACGGCGATGGCCAGGTCGACCTGGTCATCGGGGCCTATGCCGCAGACACCGACGGCCAGGCCTACCTGGTGCACGGTCCGATCACCGGCATCACCGACCTGGCGTCACCGACCGCCACGGTGGAGTCGGCGGGCGGCAACGTGCGCATGGGCATCTCCGTCGGCTTCCTGTGGCCCCAGGACGGGGGCGCCGCCGACGCGGTGATCGTGGGCGCCGACAGGTACGACGTGTCCAAGGACGAAGGTCAGGTGTTGGTGTTCGACGGTCCCACGGGCACCCTCGACGAGACCTCGGCCCTGGCGATCATCGTGGGCGACCAGCAGTCCGAGGCCCTGGGCTTCGCCATCGACGGCACCGGGGACCTGGACGGCGACGGCGTCGGCGACCTGCTCCTTGGCGCCGAGAGGTACGACGACGGGACCACCAACAAGGACGCCGGCGCCGCCTACCTGTTCTATGGCCCGGTGTCCGGGTCCCTGACGGTGCTCGGTGCAGACGAGACCACCATCGGGACGGACGGCGCCAAGCTCGGTCAGGCGCTGGACGTGGGCAGCGACGTGGACGGCGACGGCCTGGACGACGTGCTGCTGGGCGGCTTCGAGGAAGCGAGTGTCGCGCTGGACGGTGGGGTGGTCTACCTGTTCACGGGTGGCCTGAGCGGCGCTGCGGACAGCACGGCGACAGCGACGATCGCGCCGACCGACTCCGACCAGGACCTGGGGTGGTCCGTGCGTCTGGGCGGCGACGTCGACGGGGACGGCGTCGGCGACATCCTGGTCGGTGCCCCCCGGGCCGATGGCACGGCTGGCACCCAGGCCGGCCACGCCGCGCTGTTCTATGGGCCGATCTCCGGCACCCTGACGCTCGACCAGGCCAACCAGGGCTGGGAGGGCCAGACCAAGGACTCCCGTGCGGGCACGTCGGTCTGCTTCGTGCCGGATCTGGACGGCGATGGTCTGGACGAGGTCTTGATCGGCGCGGACAAGGAAGACGCGGTCGAAGGCGACCAGGGCGCGGCCTACCTGTTCTACGGGGGTGGGATCTGATCGGCGCCCTGCTGGTCCTGGTCCTCTCCGGCCCGGCGCAGGCCCAGGACACCTGCGCCGAACGGGTGGACGCCGCGGGCTTCAAGGCCCGGGTCGACGCCGTGCGGGAGCCGGTGGCCTTTGCCGAGGACACGGCCCACGACCTGATCCGTGCGGTCGAGGCCCTGGTGCCGGACTGCCTGGACGGGCCCGTCGAGACCGAGGACCTGGCGGCGCTGTGGCTGGCCCGGGGGGCCTACGAGATCCTGCGCCCGGGTGGAGATCCGGCCATCGCCGAGATGCGGCTGACCTGGGCCTACGTGGTCGGGAGCTCCTGGGCCTTCGACGACATCTACGGTCCCCAGGTGCTGGACCGGTTCGAAGCGGTCGCGTCCCAGCTGTTGCCCAAGGGCACCCTGGACGTGTCGTTCCCGCCCGAAGCCCTGCCCAGCGAGGTCTACCTGAACGGGGACCGGCTGGACCGACGGGGGCCCATGGCCATGCCTGCTGGCATGCACCTGCTCCAGTGGAAGACCGGCGAGACCTGGCAGTCGGCCCTGGTGCCCCTGCGGGAGAACAGCCGGATCACAGTCGGCGGCGGACCGTCGAACGAAGTCGCCGACGAGGAGCGTCGCAGCAGCGCATACGTGGCCTACGACAAGAAGAAGGAGCGTGAGAGCGGCCTGAGCGTCGCGGCCTTTGCTGGCTACGGCGGCACCCGGAACTGGGTCAACGACGGCACCAATGGCTACGTAGGGCTGACCATGGCGCCGGCGGTGCGCATCGAGGTCAAGGCGCTGGCGGTCGACGTCTTGCGGGTCCGCCTGGTCGGGGGCTGGACCCCCGGGGTGATGGCCGACCATGCGCCGGTGATGACCCGCGCCGGGCTGTTGGTGGGTGTGCACCTGGGCAGCTCGACCGGCGTGGACGTCCAGCTGGGCGGGGCTGTGGCCCCAGTCCCGCGGGTGAGCGCCGGGAACCCGGGTGAGCCCACCTTTGGCTCGGACCTGGGCTTTGGGCCCCAGGTGCGTATCGATGGCTTCCTGGGGCCAGCAGCGGTCACCGTCGCGGGCACCTGGTACCTGGACGCCCTGGGGATCGACGTGGGCGTGAACGGCGAGGTCCGGCCCCTCGCACGGGCCGGTCTGATCCCGCTGATCGGGGTCAACGCGGCCTGGCTGAACACGCCCGGGCTCACGTCTGCCCGGGACAACTACCTGGCCCTGGTCGCCGAGGTGGGGGGCCGATGGTCCCGTTGATCCTGGGCCTGCTCGGCGGCTGCGTGACCCTGTGGTCCACGGCGGACGACTGGGACGAAGACGGGTACACGGTGGCGCAGGGTGACTGCGCCGACGTGGACCCGACCATCAACCCCGGTGTCGCCGAGATCTGGTACGACGGTGTCGACCAGGACTGCGACGGCGACGACGCCGATGCCGACGGGGACGGCTTCGACAGCGTCGAGGCCGGCGGTGAGGACTGCTGGGACGACCCGATCGGCATCCCGTCCGAGTTCCGTGTGGTCACGGGGCAGGGCTGGGAGGAGCTCGAGGCCTGGAATGTCTACCCCGGAGCCGCGGACACCTGGTACGACGGGGTGGACGCCGACTGCGCCCTGGACGACGACTTCGACCAGGACCTGGACCTGTGGCGCACGGCTTTCTACCCCGACCGGGACGGCGTGACCGGGTCGGACTGCGTCGACGGCGACAGCGCCGACGCTGCCAATCCCGCTGGCCTGGACCCGGATCAGGTGCACCCCGAGGCCCAGGAGACCTGGTACGACGGCACCGACCAGGACTGCTCCGACCCGGACTCCTGGGACGGCGCCGAGACCCACTGGAGCGACTACGACGCCGACGGTGACGGCTATCCGTCGGGGCTCTACGGCCCCTGGGACGACGTGGCCGAGGACTGCGACGACGACGACCCGACCCGGTTCCCGGACCCGTCCATCGACGAGATCTACTACGACTGCGAGGATCAGGACTGCGACGGCAACGACGGCGACCAGGACGGCGACGGGATTCTCGTCGAGGGCTACGACACGACCTGTCCGGACACCTGGAACGCCCCGGAGTTCTTCCTGCACGGGGACGGGGGGGACTGCCAAGACGACCCTGCGGCCGTGCCCGCGCCCCTCAATGGCCACCCCGAGATCGCCGCCATCGACATCTACCCTGGGGGCGTGGAGGTCTGGTACGACGGCATCGACAGCGACTGCGCCGGCGACTCGGACTTCGACATGGACCAGGACGGCCACGACGCCGCGGACCAGGACAACGGCACCGGCAGTCCGGGGACCGACTGTGACGACATGGAGGCGGCGGTCAATCCGGACCAGGACGAGGACTGCCTGACCGAGGCCGACGACGACTGCAGCTTCACCGCCAACGACCCGGGCGCCGAGAACTGCACCGACTTCTACTCCGACGTGGACGAGGACGGCTTCGGCGGGCCCGCGACCGCGTGCCTGTGCGAGGCGCTCCCGCCCTACGAGTTCCCCGACAACAGCGACTGCGACGACAACAACGGCGACATCTTCCCGGGCGCCGACGAGTACTGCGACCCAGTCGACTGGGACTGCGACACCGTGTCCGACGAGTCCGGGAGCCTGGACGCGCTCACCTGGTTCGCGGACAGCGACGCAGACGGCTTCGGCAATGCCTTCAGCACCACCCTGGCCTGTACCCAGCCGTCGACCTACCTGCTCGACGATCAGGACTGCGACGACACCGACGCTGCTGTGAACCCCGACGCGACCGAGGTCTGCAACAGCACCGACGACGACTGCGACGGGGCCACCGACGAGGCGGGTAGCCCAGACGGCACGGCGTACTACGCCGACAGCGACGGCGACGGCTACGGCGACGAGCTCGACGCGGGCGACACCTACTGTGTGGACCCGGGCAGCGGCTACAGCCTGACCCAGGACGACTGCGACGACGCCGCACCAGGCGTGAACCCCGGGGCCACCGAGGTCTGCGACGGCCTGAACACCGACGAGGACTGCTCCGGCGCGGCCGATGACGACGACCCTGGCGTCACCGGCACCACCCTGCTCTACGACGACCTGGACGGCGACGGGTTCGGCGACGAAGCCGACGCTGGCACCGAGTGGTGCGATCCGCCCAGCACCACCTCCGCGTCCCAGGACGACTGCGACGACGGCGATCCGAGCGTGTACCCCGGGGCGACGGACTCCTGGTACGACGGGGTGGACTCGGACTGCGGCGGCGAGGACGACTACGACCAGGACGCCGACGGCTACCCGCGCGACGTCGACGGCGGCGACGACTGCGACGACGAAGACGCGGCGATCAACCCGGCGGCCACCGAGGTCTGTGACGCGGACCTGACCGACGAGGACTGCGACGGCCTGGCCGACGACGACGACGACTCGGTCACCGGGACCTCGACCTGGTACGTCGACAGCGACGGCGACGGCGCCGGCTCACCGCTGACCACGCTGGCCGCTTGTCTGGAGCCGAGTGGCTTCGTCTCGGCCGGGGGTGACTGCAACGACAGCGAAGCGGCGGCGTACCTAGGCGCCGCCGAGATCTGCGACGCCCTGGACAATGACTGCGACGCGACCACAGACGAGGGCCAGAGCGACGTCGACGGCGACGGCACCTGTGATGCCATCGATCCCGAGACCTGCGACGGGGTCGACAACGACGGCGACACGGTGGTCGACGAAGAACAGTCGGACTCCGACGGGGACGGCACCTGCGACGCCCTGGACAGCGAGGTGTGCGACGGGCTCGACAACGACGGCGACGGCCTGGTGGACGACGACGACCCAGACGTGGACCTGTCGACCGGGACGGACTGGTACGACGACGGGGACGGCGACACCTATGGCGACAGCGCCGGGAGCCCGACTCGGCTGTGCGCTGCGCCGACGGGCACCGTGGCCGACGCCACCGACTGCGACGACAGCGACGGCGCTGTGAACCCCGGCGCGACCGAGGTCTGCAGTGGCGTGGACGACGACTGCGACACCCTGGTCGACGACGACGACGACAGCGTGGACCTGACCGGCGAGGCCACCTCCTATGCCGACGCCGACGGCGATGGCTTCGGGGACGAGAGCGACCCGGGCACGACCTACTGCAGCCCGCCGGCGCTGACCGCGACCGACGGCACCGACTGCGACGACGGGGACAGCAACATCAACCCGGGCGCCACCGAGGTCTGCGACGGCCAGGACGTGGACTGCGACGGGAGCATCGACGAAGGCCAGGCCGACACGGACGCCGACGGGACCTGCGATGCCCTGGATGCCGAGGAGTGTGACGGGGCCGACAACGACGGGGACGGCACGGTGGACGAGGCCGGGGCTGTCGATGCGCTCACCTGGTACGACGACGCCGACGAAGACGGCTTCGGCGACGCGGCTTTTGCCACGGTCGCCTGCGAGGCGCCCTCGCTGACCGTGGCCGACGACACCGACTGCGACGACACCCGCGCCGACGTGTACCCCGGGGCCGACGAGCTGTGCGACGCCGACGACAACGACTGCGATACGGTGGTCGACGAGGACACGGTCGACGATCCGACCTGGTACGGCGACAGCGACAGCGACGGTGCTGGGGACCCGGACGACACGATCGTGAGCTGTCCACAGCCGAGCGGGTACGTCGCAGACGCCGACGACTGCGATCCCTCGGACGGCACGGTGTTCCCTGGGGCCAGCGAGACCGAAGACCTCGTGGACCAGGACTGTGACGATGCCGTCGACGAGGGCTTCCGCGCGGTGGGCGAGCTGGTGTTCACCGAGGTCATGGCCACGCCCTCCGGCGACATCCCCGATGAGCAGTGGTTCGAGCTCCAGAACGTGGCCGGCAAGGACGTCGCCCTCGACGGGCTGTCGCTCTTCGCCGACGTGGGCGGGATCGTGGTCGTGGCCCCCGAGGGCTGGGTCCTGGCCGACGGCGAGCTCCTGGTGTTCTGCCACGACGCCACCGTGCTGGGCACGGACTGCGACTATGTCTACGGCTCGGACGTGCACGCCAGCTCGGGGCTGGGCAGCACCTTCGCGGTCGACCTCGCGCTGGGCGACTCCTTTGGCGCCTTGGCGATCCTGGGCAACACCGGCACCATCATCGACGTGGTCCAGTGGACCCCGGGAAGCGCGGACTGGCCCGAGATCGCCCAGGACACCTCCTGGGTCCTGGACCCCAGCGCCGTCGACGAGGCCCTGAACGACGACGGCGCCAACTGGTGCTACCCCCTGGTCACCGATGTCTTCGGCGCCGGGGACTACGGCACACCGGGCGCGCTGGGCACCTGTCAGACCACGCCCCCCTGAGCCGTCACGGACGGATTGGGCGCGTTCCCGGCCCAATGTCCAGCCGGTGTCAAACCGGCCCCAAGACGTGGTAGGTTTTCGGCGTCTCCCCACGTCCTGCGGTCATGGCCCTTCCCCAAGACACCCAGCTCGTCGAGACCCTCGGAGAGGGGTCCTTCGCCGTCGTCTACGTCGCCCGCGTGCGCGATGGGGCGATGCTGCGCACGGTGGTGCTCAAGGTGCTCAAGGCCGCGTGGGCCGAAGACGAGGAGATCCTGAGCCGAGCCCGCGACGAGGCGGCCATGCTCGCCCGGCTCCAGCACGGCAACATCATCCAGGTCGAGCAGCTGACCGCACTTCACGGACACACGGCTGTGGTCATGGAGTACGTCCGGGGGCTCACCCTGGACCGGGTGCTCGACCAGGCCGGCCCGATGCCCGTCGAGGTGGCGCTGAGCATCACCCATGCCATGGCCGACGCGCTGGACGCGGCCTTCAACCAGATCCCCCCGGGCATGAAGGGACCCCTGCGCGTCGTGCACCGGGACATCAAGCCCAGCAACGTGATCCTCGGCGTGCGCGGCGACGTGAAGGTGCTGGACTTCGGCACCGCCAGAGCCGAGCTCATCGAGCGCCAGGCCGAGACCGGCAGCGTGACCCCAGGGAGCCCCCTCTACATGGCCCCCGAGCGCTTCGACGGCCTGTCGCGGGGGGCCGAGGTCGACATCTACTCCCTGGGGTGCACCCTCTACGAGCTGATCACCGGCGAGGCCCTGGGCCGGCTGTCGGTTCACCCGGCCCGCCACGAGCGAGAGGTCGCCGAGAAGGTCAAGGCCCTCAGCCCGCCGGACCTCGAGGAGAGCATCGCCCTGGCCATGCTGCGCTCCCTGATCCAGCGGGCCGTCAGCTACGAGCCGGCCCACCGGCCATCTGCGGCCGAGGTCCGTGCACTGTGCGTCTCCCTGGCCAAGCGGCTTCCCGGGCACCGCATGACCCGCCGCCAGTACAGCGAAGGTGTGGTGGCTCCGATCTACGCCAAGCGGGAGCGACTGCCGCCGGTGCCGCTGGACGGCACTCTGGACCCCAAGGCCATGGCCCAGGCCGTCGAAGAGGTGCAGCGCACGGACGAGATCGTCGACGATCCCACCGAGCCGCCCAGCGAAGCGGTGCAGTCCCCGTTGGCGGCCGAGGTCGACACCGGCGCTTCGCCGGCCATCCGCCCGACCAGTCGCCGCCCGCTCGGACTGCTGATCGGCATGGCAGCGGCCCTGGCCGTGGTGACCCTTGCTCTGGGCGTGCTGGTGAGCCAGGACGGCGAGCCGACACCGGCATCAGCGCCTGAGCCAGCCAAGGCCACCACGGCCGTGGAGCCCGAACCGGTCCAGCCCGTGGTCCAGCAGCCCAAGGCCCAGCCCAAGCCGGTCGCACCGACGCCCTCGCCCGCGCCGGCTCCGGTCGAGCCAAAGGCCCAGGCGGATCCCAAGCCCGAGCCGAAGCCGTCCCAGACCAGCACCAAGCCGCCGCCCAAGAAGCGCACACCGGCCAAGCAGGCCGCGCCCGCCCCTGCCCCCGCCCCAGCTGCCGAGCCCGAGCCCCAGGCCGCCCCGGTCCTGGTCAAGGTGGTCTCGGCCCCAGCGGGTGCCACCGTGACCATTGCCGGTCAGCGCACGGCCACCCCGGGCGAGCTGCGCCTGGCTCCAGGGACCCACAAGGCCAAGGTGATGTTCGCCGACGGCCTGAGCGGCCGCTGCACCGTCACGGTCGCTGAGGGCGGGCGGCTGGTGTTCCGAGGGACCGGCAGCAGCGTCACCTGTCCTTAGAGGTCTCTGGGAATTGGGGGCACGGCGCCTTGGGTTGACGTCAGGTGGTCTTGGGGAGCGGCGACCGGGAACCTGCGATCGGGGTCGGGGGGCGGGCGCTGGCGTTTGGTTGGGCGGGTTCGGCTGGGCCAAGGCTGGTGGTTTTATGTTCCCTCGGAGGGTGCCAGCCTTGGGCGTCTCATGGGGCAGGGTGCCAATTGGCGTCGGGTTCTGTTTCACGGTCGGCCAAAACAGGGGAAAACAGGGGTCAGGAACCTTTTGTTAAGCATTAGATATGTGGAATTGGATCGCTGTGGACGAGTAATCGGGGGCTGGGGCAGGACTCGTTGTTGGGGTAGGCGGTGAGGTGGGATGGGTCTTGCTGTGAGAGACTCCGACCGGGCTGGGGGGGACTGCGTGGAGATCGGGTGAGCGAGGCGACCCGGGGGCATCGGCTGCTTGGGCTGACGGCGGCTGATGACGCTCGCTACTATCGACGGCTTCAGCTGGCGATGGCGTGGTGGTCGCTGCCGATGATCGGCGGCATGAGCCTGGCACTCTGGGTCTGGCAGGGCCCGTGGGCCGCAGCGGTGCCCGGTGTGTACTGCCTGGCGACGGTCGTGCTGTTGGTGGCGCTGCGCTTCTGGGACTTTTTTGGGGTGTTCTGCCACCTCCACAACGGCATGGTGCTGGTGGCTCCCGTGCTGGTCCACGTCCAGCTGGGTGGCTTCGCGGCGTCGGGGGGCGTGCTGCTGTGGTGTGTCCTCCCGCCCGTCGCGGCGCTGATGTGGTTCGGCGCTCGGGGCAGCACGCCTTGGTTCGTGGTCGGGCTGCTCGCTGTTGGCGCTGCACTGCTGTTCGATCCCATCGCTGAACCGCGCCTGGCACCGATCCATCAGTCTTGGCTGTTCGCGGTCAACGTCTGTGGGCTGAGCACGTTCGCCTACCTGAGCGTGCGGCACTTCGTGACGCGTCTCGAGCAGGAGAAGACCCGCTCCGAGGCGCTCCTGGCCAACGTCCTGCCCAGGGCCATCGCCTCTCGCCTGCGGGTCGACCCCAACGCCATCGCCGAGCGCCACGAGGCGGTCACCGTCTTGTTCGCCGACCTCGTGGGCTTCACCGAGCTGGCCCGCAGGCTCTCCCCGCGAGCCATCGTCGAGATGCTCAACGACGTGTTCACCGAGCTGGATCGACTGGCCGACGAGCACGGGCTGGAGAAGATCAAGACCATCGGGGACGCCTACATGGTGGTGGGCGGCCTGCCCGAGCCGCTGGAGCACTCGGCCGACGTGGTGGCGCGCATGGCCCTGGACTTGCTGCGGACCATCGAGGACCTGCGCACGGACCACCCGGGGCTGGCCGTGCGGATCGGAGTCCACACGGGCCCGGTCGTGGCAGGGGTCATCGGACGCCGGCGGTTTGCCTACGACCTGTGGGGAGACACCGTGAACACCGCCGCGCGCCTGGAGTCCACCGGGGAGAGCGGCCGGATCCACGTCAGCCAGGCGATGTTCGAGAGCCTGTCTCCTGGCTTCGCGACCGAGTCCAGAGGCACGCTGGAGCTCAAGGGACTCGGCCAGGTCGAGACCTGGTGGCTCCTGTCCGCCGAGTGAACCCTCAGAGCGCCTTGAGTCCGCTCAAGACCTGGGCCACCACGTCGTAGTCGCCCTTGTTCACCGCGCCCTCCCGCACACATCGGATCTGCTGGGACGCGTCCAGGAACAGGTGGATCGGCAGCACGGCACCGGCGTCGAGTCCGACGGTCGGCAGCCAGCCGGCGAGCTGGTCGAATTCGCGGATGCGCACGCCGGTGCGCTGGCCTGGGTGGTGCTCCTGGAAGCGGGTGACCGCGGCGGCGGTCGCATCGACACTCAGGAAGCGCAGCTGGCCCGGTCCCGCTTGGGCCTGGAGCTCGGACTCCCAGGCCTGGAGTCGGGGCATCTCCTCGACGCAGGGGGCGCACCAGGTGGCCCAGACGTTGATCCAGGTCCAGCCCGCGCCGGCCGGGGGCGCGGTGCCGTCGAGGGCTGGCCAGGCGAAGGTCTGGGTGCCCTGGGCTGCGGGATCGCCTTCGCAGAACTCCGCCGGGTCGGCCTGCTTGGGGGTCGGATCGGCCATCACGGCGTCGAAGCGAGAGGGTGGGGGCACCGGCGGCCCATCGCTGGCACCGGAACAAGCGATCCAGACGGTGAGCGCGATCAAAGCCTGCAGTCGATCCACGCCACGAAGGCGCTCCGGTTGATGTCCTTGCCCGTGCAGGTGCCGTCGCCGCTGCGGTTCCAGCCGCAGAAGTCCGTGTCCAGCTGGGCGAATTCCTCGCCCAACCACAACAGGCCGACCTCGCGGTCCAGGTCCGGGTCGTTGAAGGTGGTGCGCAGATGGTCCAGGACCGCCTCGCCCCGCCGCTGGCTCAGGTCCCGGTTGAAGACCGGGTTGCCTTCGGGGGACGACCGGGACACCACGAAGAAGTAGCTGGCGCCCTTCTGGTCGGTGAAGATCTGCTCGAGCAAGGCCTTGTCGGCGTGGTCGAGCTCGTGGGACGCCTTGTCGTACTGGATGATGCCGGCCCGATCGGAGAGCGGCACGAACAGGTCGTTGAAGTCCGAGCCGCTCAGCGCCGCGACGTTCTGGGCTTCCAGGGGCTGGCAGCCGCGACCCCCGCCGCCGGAGAGCAGGCCGCAGCTCTGGAGCACCCTGCGCAGGACACGCTTCAGGTGGGCGGAGCAGTAGTCCTCGTCGGCGGCGGCTGCGATGGCCACCTGGGGCCCTGCGGTCGCGGCCGCTTCGGCCTGGCCCAGGCGTGTCTTGGCCGAGCCCACCCAGGCCCCGGCCAGGCTCGGGGAGTAGAGCAGCAGCGCCGCGCCCAGGGCGAGACTTGCGCGGAGCGCGGTGGAGGCCGTCATGTTCCCATCCGGTCGAGCAGGCGCGAGAGGGCGTAGTCCATGCCCAGGTCGGTGTCCTCGTCGCACAGCTTCACGCCGCCGACGTAGAGCTGGGGCGTCAGCACGGGCAGCTCGTTCTGGACGGCCCAGCGCAGGGACTTGTTGAGCTTCTTCTTGGTGCGGGCCGTGCCCAAACAGCCCTTCACGTCGGGGAAGACCGCTGTGACCATCGACCGGGCTGCGCCCGGATCAGCCGTGGTGGCGGAGCGGATCTGCTCCTGGTTCTCGAAGGCCCAGTGCAGCACGGCCGCGGGGTCGCTGGCGCAGAGCATGGCCTCGCTGATCGTGCAGGCGCCGGGGTGAACGGCGCTGTTCACCATCCAGTTGCAGGCGTCGTCCAGGGGGAAGAGCAGGGCCCGGCGGTCCAATTCGTCGCCCAGGCCCGACGCGTCCAGGCGGGTCTCAAAGCCTGCACAGGACGGGCACAGCGGGTCCAAGACCTCGATGGCCGGGGTGCCCCCCGGGTTGGGCGCCAGGGTCAGCAGCACGCCGTTCGGGTCCTGGGGCTTGGCGAGCTCGCCACAGGAGCCGATGTAGCTGCTGTAGTCGGGGGCCACGGCCAGGTACAGCCCCAGGGCAGCCGCCACGAAGCCCACCCCCAGGCCGATGGCCGGGATGTGGTCGGCTGGTCGGCTGGTCGGCGGCAGCTCGGCGTCTTCGTCGGGGTCGTCTGCAGCCACCGCGCGCCAGCCACCGCCCCCACCGGTCAGGCGCAGGCCCCGACTGGCCACCGCCCCCACAAAGCCCAGGGTGCTCGCCACGTAGATGCCGATGCACATCTTGCAGGCCGCGTCGAGCTCGACCAGGGACAGGTACCCCATGCCCAGGGACGTGAGCAGTGGCAGGGCCCACGCCAGGACCAACAGGCCGGTGCTGCCCGGGTCCTGCTCCCTGCGCCGGAGCAGGATGTCAGCGCCCTTGTAGAACAGGAAGGCGAACACGGCCATCGCCGGCAGGGACACCGGGATGCCGCCCCAGACCAGATCCCGGAACACCGACGAGTAGGGGCTCATGAGGGTGACGTGGCAGCCGGTGCCCCCCACCTCGGTCGAGCCCAGCCCGGGCACGAAGGAGCAGTGGATGCCATGGACCTGGCGGTCCAGGTGCTGCACGAAGTCAAAGGTCGAGAAGCTGGCGAAGAACAGCCCCAGGGCTGCGGCGATCAGGGTCAGGACGATCGGGGCTCTCGAAGTCATCCAGGCGCTTCTAGCATGTTCTGGGCTAACACTTCGCTCCTTGGAACCGTCCTTGTCCCCGTGTCGTCCCCCTCTGCCTTGAGCCTGGTGCCGTCGGATGGCCTGGCATCGGACCCTGTGGCCCGCGCACGGGCCGGGGATCGGGCTGCCTTCGACGCGCTCTACGCGCGCTACGCACGGCTCGTGCACGGGGTGTTGCTGTCCCGTCTCTCATCGGCCGACGCCGAGGACCAGGTCCAGGAGGTCTTCCTGGTGGCGTGGCAGAAGCTCGACACCCTGCGGGACGACCAGGCCTTTGGGGCCTGGATCGTGCAGATCGCCCGCCGTCGGGCCGACGATGCGGCGCGCCGTCGGCGCAGCTGGGTCCGCTTGCCCCCGTGGCTGGGTCGCAAGGACGCGCCCACCGCCGAAGCCCGCCAGGTCCTGAGGGTGATCCGGGACCTGCCGCCAGCCTACCGGGAGACGTTGATCCTGCGACTGGTCGAAGGCATGACCGGGCCGGAGATCGCCCGGGCCACGGGACTCACACCGGGCAGCGTGCGGGTCAACCTCCACCGCGGCATGAAACTGTTGCGCGAACGCCTGGGAACACCATGAGTCACGACGACTACCTGTGGGATCGCTCCGGCGAGCCGGATCCGGAGCTGGAACGGCTGGAGAGCCTGCTGGCACCCCTGGGGCACCGGCCCTCGCCCAGGCGTCGGGTGCCTGCCTTGCTCCTGGTGGCCGCCGCGGTGCTCCTGGGGTGGCTCGGGTGGAGCCTACAGCCCGCCGAGACCGAACCGGGCTGGGCGTTGCTGGGCAGCGGCGCACAGCTGGCGGTCGGAGAGTGGCTGGAGACCGACGCCGAGCTCACGCTCCAGGTCGCCGACATCGGCGTGCTGTCCGTGGCCCCGGACTCCCGGCTCCGCATCAAGGAGACCGGGGTCACCGAGCACCGCCTGGAGCTGACGCGAGGACAGATCAGCGCCCAGGTGATCGCGCCGCCGCGGCTGTTCATCGTGGAGACGCCGACCGCCGAGGCCGTGGACCTGGGCTGTGCCTACACCCTGTCGGTGCTGCCCGATGGGGGCACCGAGCTGGTGGTGACCAGTGGCCACGTGGCGCTCGAGGCGCCCGGCCGAGAGGTCGTCGTGCCCGCGGGTGCCCGCGCCCGGAGTCACCCCGGCTCGGGTCCGGGCACGCCCTACTTCCTGGACGCGGCGCCGGACTTCCTGGCGGCGCTGGGGCGCTATGACGCCCAGCCGGGTGCGGCGACGGCCGGCCCCGTGCTCGCCGCGGCCACCGCCCGGGACACCCTGAGCCTGTGGCATCTGTTGGGGCCGAGCGAGCCAGCCCTCCGCGAACAGGTCTGGCAGCGCATCCTGGTGCTCGTCCCCCAGGTCGCCGACACGGTGCCCCAGGACGAGGTCCTGGCCGGCGACCCTGCCGCACTGGGCCTGCTGTTGAGCGAGCTCGGCTGGTTCTGGCCCTCAGCGCGCTAACACTTCGAGTCCGGCCCCCGTCCTGGAAGGCGAACCCCACTCCAGGACCTCGGACATGCCCCGTCTTCGCTTCCTCCTTCCCCTTTTTGCCGTCAGCCTCGCCGCGGGGGCGTCGACGGCCCGCCACGTCATGCCTGCGGAGTCCCAGGACCTGGTCGTGCACGAGTGGGGCACCTTCACGTCGATGCAGGGCTCGGATGGGGTCGGGCTCGAAGGGCTGCAGCACGAGGAAGAGGCGCTGCCGCCCTTTGTCTACAGCCGCACCGAGGTCCGGGAGTGCCCGCTCCGCCAGTTCGGGTACAAGGGCCTGGAGATGCCGCTCACCGGGGTGACCCAGAAGATGGAGACCCCGGTCATCTACTTCCACACCGACCTGCCCCAGCGGGTTCGGGTTCGGGTGGACTTCATCGATGGCCTGCTCACCCAGTGGTTTCCGGTCAGCGACAAGCTCGGGCCCCCCGAGCCTCCGAGCGCCGACGACAGGTTGGATCTGACCCAGGTGGCCCGCTCCTTCCTGCAGTGGGACATCGAGCTCCTCCCGGACGCACAGACGCCCGTCGAGGTGCCCTGGGTGCCCGAAGAGGAGCCCTGGGATCTGGCCCGTCAGGTGGACGCTGCCTGGGTCCGCACCCTGGAGCGCCCACCGGGACGCATGGGTCCGGTCGAGGCGGAGCGCTACCTGTTCTACCGGGGGCTGGGCACCTTTGAGCTGCCCCTGACCCTCCGGACGGGCAAGCGCGGCTCGGCGGTGCTGAGCCACGACGGGCTGGACGAGCTGCCCTATGCGCTGGCCCTCGAAGTCCGTGGAGACTTGGCCCGGTGGGCGCCCTTGGGCGAGGTCCTGGGGGGTACCGAGCGCGCCCTGGGCTTGGACCGGGAGGTGCTGCGGCCCTTCGACGACGTGGTCGCCGAGCTCAAACAAGACCTGCACGGCGCCCTGGTGGACCAGGGCCTGTTCGCCGACGAAGCCACGGCGATGATTCGGACCTGGTCCCGGTCGTGGTTCGCGACGGAGGGGATGCGGCTGCTCTACGTGGTCCCGTCGTCCCTGGTCGAACAGGTCCTGCCGCTCACCATCACCCCGGAGCCCGACGAGACCGTGCGGGTGCTGGTCGGTCGCCTGGAGGTCATGACGCCCGAGGTCGAGGCCAGCGTCGAGCGGGCGCTGTGGGACCTGGAGCAGGGCGATGAGACCGAGCGAGCGGCAGCGGTCGCGACCCTGCGCGCCCTGGACCGCTTCCTGGAGCCTCACCTGCGGCGGACCCTGACCCGATCATCGAGTCCGATCGTGCGCAGCGCGGCCCAGCGGTGGCTGGACGAGCTCAGCCGGTGAAGCGGCTCCGGCGCCAGATCAGCCCGACCAGGGCCAACAGCCAGGTCGCGCCGATCGGCGCTGGTGCACTGCTGCAGCCGCTTCCCAGAGCGACGCGCTCCCAGCCTCCGGTGTCGTCGCCGCTGTCCTGGGGCAGGTCGGCGTCGGTGTCGGCGTCGGTGTCGCTGTCGGTGTCGGTGTCGGTGTCCGCGTCGGCGTCGGCGTCGGCGTCGGTGTCCGTGTCGACGTCGGTGTCGGTGTCCGCGTCGCCGTCGCTCCAGCGGGTCTCCTCGTCCATCATCTGCCAGAAGGCCGCGTCACCGCCTTCGTAGTTCAGGGCCCAGAAGCCCACGCCGGCGATGCCCGCGTCGACCGCATAGGCGGTCTTGATGCGGATGGACTCCAGGTCGTCGTACCAGAGCTGGCTCTGGCTGTCGGGAAAGGTGTAGGCCGTGTCGCCGTCGGCGTTCCACTTGCGACCGTAGCTGTCGCCCGCGTCGACCGCGTCGGCGTAGACCACCGCGCTGCCGTCACCGGTCGCGTCGCCCGGGATGTCCGTGTTCACCGACGGCCAGTCCCGGCCGTAGAGGGGCATGCCCAGGATGATCCGGTCCGCCGGAGCGCCCCAGGTCATATGGTCCTGGACCGACCAGTCCAGGCCGTACTTGCCCCACGTGGTGCTCTCGTGGAGCGGAGCGACGGGCCCTGGGTCGCCCCCGGACCAGTGGTAGCCGTAGCCCATGATGAAGAGCCAGCCGTGGGCGGCGAGCTCGTCGTAGTCGTAGGCCCCGTTCCAGTCGACGGCGGGGGTGGCGATGGTGACCTCGTCCACGACCGCGTCGAGCTCGGCCACGAAGGAGACCAGATCGGCCTTGAGGCTGGACTCCATGCCCTCGAAGTCGACGGACACGCCGTGGGCGCCGACGCTGTCGACCAGCGCGGCGAGCTCGGCGATCGCCTTGGCTCGGCGACTCGGACTGGGCAGCACGCTGCCCATGATGCTGTCCGAGAAGCAGGTGACGGTCAGGTGGATCTTGACCCCAAAGGGCGACGCGCGGTTCATCGCCTCTTGGGCGATACCGGTCCAGCGGGACGTGTTGGACAGGCTGCCGTCGCTCTGAAGCTCCACATCGAAGATGGCCACGTGGCTGAGCTGGTCCCACGCCAGGTCCAGGTCGTCGGCCCAGTAGGGCAAGTAGCCGTAGACCATGACGTCTGGCCCGGCCGTGGGCGTGGCCCGGTAGGCGGCCGGGACCGCAAGGTCGGCCCCCGGGTGAGACAGGGTGTGCTCGGCGTGAGGGCCGGCCAGCACGGTGATCGCGGAGAGCAGAGCCAGCATTGGCTCGCTCTAACGGGCACACTGCCCCTGCTACCGCCTGTTGACGAGGTCTGTACGGTGCAATCCGGGAGTCCATCGTCCCGTACAGGGGTTGGTTGCAGCACTTGGGCATCGGCAGTAAGGTCGGTGCCGAGACCTGTTTCGGAGTCAGCATGGGTTTCTTCGACCGGATCACCAATGTGTGGCGCGGTTTCCTCTCTCTCTGGGTCTCAAATGTGGAGACCAAGAACCCCGAGGCCGTCTACGAGGCGGCCATCGAAGAGCGGATCCGCCAGCACAGGGACCTCAAGCGTGCGGTGTCCAGCATCGTCTACCTGCGCAACAAGACCGAGACCGAGCTCGAGGAGCGCGAGAAGCAGCTCGCCGAGGTGCAGCTCCAGCTGCCCATCGCGGTCGAGGAGGGCGAGGACGAGGTCGCCCTGGTCCTGATCCAGAAAAAGGACGAGCTCACCGCAAAGGTGGCTGGCCTGCAGGGTGAGCTGGAGAAGATCGCCACCGAGGCCGAGGAAGCCAAGGCATCGCTGATCTCCTACCAGGGCGAGATCGAGCGCCTGCGTCGCGAGAAGGACGAGATGCTCGCCAAGAAGGCCACCGCCGAGGCCCGCATCCAGATCCAGGACACCCTCGACGGCCTGTCCATGGAGGCCGACATCAAGGCCCTGGAGAACGTGCGCGAGCACATCGGCAAGCTCCAGGCCGAGGCCGACGTTGGCAACGAGGTCGCCGAGGAGAGCCTGGACACCAAGCTCAAGAAGATCCAACAGAAGACCGCCACCGCATCTGCCCGGGCCCAGCTCGAGGAGATGAAGCGCCAGGCCGAGGCCCGCAAGTCCGGCCAGGCCCAGGCAGCGGGCGTCAAGAAGACGATGTGAGCGACGCCGTCTCCCTGCCTCGGCCCACCCCCGAGGACGAAGACCGCTTCATCCAGAGTCTCTCCGATCAAGGGCCCGAAGGGGTCGCGGACGCGGTGCGTGCGGCGCTGGCTGCAGGCCGACCCGCGCTTGCGGCGAGGGCCGTGGGACTGCTCGGGAACGCCGGCTCCGACGACGCCGACCTGGCCAAGGCTCGCCAGGCCGCCCGCTTCCTACTGATGAAGGGCGGTCCTGCGGCACAGATCGAGGAGCAGCTGGACCTGATCCTGGCTCGCATGCGCACCCGTCGCATGAAGCGGGCCCGGCGTCGTCAGCGGGACAAGCTCCGTCAGACGCCGCGGAATCCGAGCAAGCGCCGACCGATCAAGTAGGCGTTAGACGCCGGGGGTGCGTGTGCTCGACCCCCCACCGGAGCGGCTGGTGCGCTGGTTCTCCTCGCTGACGGCCCGGGAGCGGCGGCACGTGCACGTGCTGATCGCGCTGATCGTTGGCTACACGGCGCACTACCTGGTGTTCGCGGTGTACTTCGTCGAGGACTCCGGCATCACCTTTGCCATCGCCCGGAACTGGGCGAACTTCGAGGGCCTGGTGCCCTACGTCGGTGGGGAGCGGGTCGAGGCCTACAGCAACCCCTCGTGGACCTTCCTGATCGGGATCCTGAGTCGGTTCGGCATCCCGGTGTGGTCCGCGGCCAAGCTGCTGGGCGCCATCCTGGGCGCCGCCTGCCTGCCCCTGGCCTACCTGCTTGCCCGGGAGTGCCGGCCGGACGCCGACGACCACGCCGCGCTGATCCCGCCTCTGCTCCTCGCGGCGTCCAGCACCTTTGTCATCTGGAACGCGTCGGGGCTCGAGAACCCATTGTTCAACGTGCTCCTGGCCGGGGGCATGTACCGCACTCTGGTCGAGGGCCGGGCGGGCAACCACGGTCGCTTCCAGTGGTCGGCGGTCCTGTTCCTGGGGCTGGCCATCACGCGCCCCGAGGGCATCTGCTACGCCGCGGTCGGCGGCTTGTTCCGGCTTGTGCTGGCGATCCGCCAGGGTCACGTGGTCAAGCCCATCGCGACCTGGCTGGCGGTGTTCTGGATCCCCTTCGGCCTGTACCACCTGTGGCGCTACGACTACTTCGGCTGGGCCTGGCCGAACACCTACTACGCCAAGCTCGACGGCGAAGACCGCTTCCAGCCCTGGAAGTGGAAGACCCGGGGCTGGCGCTACCTGAGCAACTACGGCAAGGCCTTCTGGATCGGCTTCGCCCTGCCGCTCTACGCAGTCGGCTTCACCACCCTGCGCGATCGGCGGCGCTGGCTGGTGGTGGGGCTCACGGTGGTGGGCGGGGTCTTGCTGGTGGCCGACGGCAAGTGGCCGTCTGCCCTGATCGAGGCCCGTCCGTCGTGGTGGGGCGGCACGGTCCAGCGCCACTGGGAGGTCACCCGCATCGGCTTCCTGCTGCTGTGCCCGGGCCTGGTGGCTGCCGCGACCGTCTACCACCGGGGCGCCGTGGCGCGCCTGTTGGTGCTGGGCCAGGCCGTCTGCGCATGCTTCTTCATCCTCTACAGCGGCGGCGACTGGATGAAGCAGTGGCGGTGGGCAAGCTTCCTGACCGTGCCGAACTTCGTGCTGCTGGGCCTGGGCCTGGGCGAGCTCTACCGGGCGCTGCCTCGCTGGCAGCTTCCGGTCGTTCCCCTGCGCTTCGGGGCTCTGGTCACGGGCGCGGTCACGGTGGTGCTGGGCATCCCCAACACCTGGCAGAGCGGATGGTCCGCGCCGGAGCCGGAGACCACGGTCTCCGACATCCACAAGCGCGTGAACTACATGACCTGGGTGCAGAACCGCTTGCACCTGGACCGGGTCACCCTGCTCGACGTGGACATGGGCGCCCACATGTGGTTCACGGACTGGGAGATCGTGGACATCGCCGGGCTCATCGACGTGCCCATGGCCCGGCACATCTACCAGAAGAAGTTCATCGAGGAGTACATCTTCGCCGAGCGGGTGCCGCAGTTCGCCCACGTGCACGCCGGGTGGGCCAACAAGTCCAAGATCAACAAGCTGCCGATCTGGACCATGAACTACATCGAGATCCCGGGCTACCCGGCCAACAAGAAGCAGCTGCACATCGGCAACCACATCCGCAAGGACATCTTCGTCCAGAGGTCCTACACCGGCCCCGAGGGGCGAGAGGTCCGCTACGACAAGGCCGTGCTCGAGGGCTGGGACATCCCCAGTCCAGAGGTCCCCCAGGGGGGCCGCCTGTACGTTGAGTACACCATGACCAGCCGCCTGCGAAAGGACGGCTTCCGGGTCCTGGTGGCGGTCGGGAACGACGCGGGGGACCTGCACGTGACGGCTCTCCCCCCCGGGTACGACTGGCTGCCGCCCCAGAAGTGGAAGAACCGGGACCACGTGAACAGCCGCTACGATCTGCAGCTCCCGAAGCACCTGCCCCCCGGTGACTACGACGTGGCCTTTGCGGTCATCGACGTCCAGACCGGCGAGGTCATGGCGCCCAGGGGCACGGTGGCCGCCGACCAGTCCCCGCGCTGGATGCGCGGCGAGGTGTGGTTCCCCGACGCCTTCCGGATCGTGTCCCGCGAAGAAGCCGTCGCCGCCGCCGACACGGACCGTGACCGTGCCCTGGCGCTGGCGGGAGAGCTCCGGTGCGAGCAGGCCTGGGAGGCCTGGCGCATGGCTCGCTGGCACGTGGTTCGGGACCTGCGCTACCACGACAGCCATGAGCCCGACGTCGAGCTGGCTGTGGCCGACTGCCACGCCCTGCGCTCCGACGACGCCCCGACCGAAGCCGAGCGGATCGAGGACCTGGTGGCCGGGCGCAAGTGGGACCATCACTCCGACGCTCTGCTGGAGCGGACCCGGCCGCTTGCCGCCACCCTCGAGGCGCGCGGCGACGAGGCCCTGGCCCAGGAGGACTGGGAGGCCGCCTATCGGGACTTCCGGGACAGCGTCTGGCTGGACCCCCGCCGCTCCCAGGCCCGGCGCAAGGCCGAGACCGCCCGGGACAAGCGCCTGGACATCGAGTCCAAGGTCAAGGACAGCGCCAAGCGCAAGGCCGCCACGGCCAAGCAAAAGGCCGCCAAGGACAAGGCCAAGGACAAGCCGCTGCCGCCTGCCCTCGTGCCGCCCAAGGTGCCGGGAGAAGGGTCCGACGAGGCGTCGCCTCCGGGTGCCGTGGGCCGGGACTGACCGAACCGCCCCGGGAAGGAGTAGGATCAGCCCGCCTGACCCGCCCCTCCTCCCTCGGCTGGTTCCGGCTGGTTCCGGCGTGATGCTCCTGCTGCTGACCATTGGCTGCGCACCGACGCCCCTCCAGGTGGGCGACGACCCGGGCACCACCGCCCTGGGGACCGACAGCGGGATCCTGGAGACCACCGCTGGAGACACAGGCGGCGGCGTGCCGGACCTGGACTACCGCTCCTGGACGGGGGAGCGCAGGTGGACGTCGGGGGACTGCGAAGCCGTCGTGAGCGAGGACGGGACCCGGCTGGACGAGGACTGGATCCAGTACGACCTGCTGCTGAGCTTCTGCGAGGACTGCGAGCACTGGTATGTGCTCGACGTCAGCCCGGGGGCGGCGTGCGGGCTGCCCGTGTCGACCTACACCTTCCGCGGGCTGCTGCTGTCGGGCCCGGATCCCGAGATCTACTACATGGACGAGGGCGCTCTGGGCGGCGGCTTCATGGCCACCGGGACCTGGGCCGCAGACGGCCTGGCCTACCAGGTGTCGCTGTTCGGGGTGGAACAGGACGGTCGCGTCGACTTTGGGCAGTAGCGCGCGGGGGGGTCACTTCACCGCGCTGATCGGCACCACCGTCACCGGGCCCAGGGCCTCGGCCCCGGCCATGACGTCGGCGGCGGTGGCGACCAGCACCACCAGGGCATTGTCCGGGTCGTAGAGCGCCGCGATGGCCGCGTTGGCCTGGTCCAGGGTCACGTCGGCCATGGCCGCCACATAGGCGGGCTCGTCGTAGCCGCGCAGGTGGAGGTCGAACAGGTTGTCCAGCCTCTTGGCCGGGGTGTCGGAAAGGAAGGGGGCGCCCTGGACCCTAGCCGAGCGGGCCTGGTCCAGGTCTTCCTGGGAGACGCCCTCGGCCTTGGCCTGGCCCAGGATGTCGATGACCAGGGACACGGCGTCGGTGGCGTACTCGACCCCGGGGGCCAGGATGGCCAGGTAGGGGCCGCCGTGGACCCGGGTCCGGGTGAAGCCGTAGGCGTAGTAGCTCCAGCCGCGCTCGACCCGGACCTGCTGCATCAGGCGGGCCTGGAAGCTGAAGCCGCCGACCACGTCGTTGCCCAGCAGGTAGGCGGGGAAGGTGTCGGCCTGGTAGGCGGCACCCGGCTGGAGCACCATGGCCTGGACCTGGGTGCGCTCGGGCTTGTCCACGATCAGGACTGTGCGGCCCTCGCGCGGCGCCGGCGGCTCGGCGGGCGTGACGTCTGGCACGTCGCCGGCCAGGGCCTCGAGCAGCTCTGCGACGTCTCCGCGAGCCTTGGCGTCGAAGGCGCCGCCCAGGGCCAGCACCGCGTTGGACGAGCGCAGCCAGGTGTCGTGGTAGGCGGCCAGGTGCTCCGGCGTGATGGCATCCAGGCTCTCCAGGGTGCCGAGCTCGCTGCGACCATAGGGATGATCGGGGCCATAGAGGGCGGAGAGCGCCGCCCGGCTCAACAGATCGCGGTCGCTGTCCAGGGATTCCTTGAGCTCATTGCGGACCTCGTCCTTGAGCTCATCGATGGTGCTGGGGTCGAAGGCCGGCTGGGTGAGGGCCTCGGTCAGCAGGGCCACGAACTCGGGCCACGCGTCCCTGGGCACGGTGGCGTACAGGGTCAGGCTGTCCGCACTGACGGACGGCCAGACATTGGCCCCCAAGCGCTCGATGTGCTCCTCGAATTGCAGTCGGTTCCGCTGGTCCGTGCCCCGAAGCAGAGCGTGGGCCGTGAGGTGCGCCACGCCCGGGAGCTCGTCCACGTCGGCACCGTGCTTCCAGCCCAGGTTCAGGTGGAGCAGGGGGGCGGTGGGATCGAACAGGAACATGAAGGTCGCGCCGGCCACCTCGCCCTCGGCCAGGTGACCACGGGCCAAGCGGGGCAGGGCCTCGGACGCCCGGGCCTGGATCGGTGGGCCGGGTTCGAAGGTCGGGATCGCCGACACGGTGGGCCGCAGAGCATCCACCGGCGCCTGGGTGGCGCGGCCGATGCCCACGGTGCTGTGGGCCGGGTTGAGCCAGGTGCGAGCCACGCGACGCACGTCTTCGGGGGTGATGCGGGCCAGGGCGTCCAGGTGGGTGACCCCGAGTCGCCAGTCGCCCCCAGCGGTCCAGTGCCAGCCCAGCAGCTCGGCCTTGCCCGAGGCGCTCTCCAGGCCCTCCCACGCCTCGGCCCGGATCTGGTTGACCCCGCGCTCGACCTCGGCCGCTGTGACCCCGTCGCGCTTGAGGGTCTCCAGAGCGTCGAACATGGACTCCTCGACCATCTCTGCAGGCACGCCCACGCGGCTGTTGGCCGTCAGCTCCAGCAGGCCGGGCTCCTGCATGCCCAGAAAGAAGCTGCTGACACTGCCCGCCAGGCCTGTGTCCTGCAGAGCTCGCTTGAGACGGCCGGACTGGCCGGTGGTGAGGATGGCGTCGAGCACCTGGAGGGCCGGGATGTCTGGGTGGCCCATGTCCGGGGTCACGAAGCCGACCTGGAGCCGGTCGCTGGTGGTGGCGATGTCCACTTCGACGCGACGTTGCGCGGTCTGATCCGGCTCGGTCGGTAGCGGCCGGCGGGCCAGGGTCGACGCCTGGAGGTGGCCATAGGTGTCCTGGATCAGCTGGGCGGTCGCGGCGGGCTCGACGTCTCCGACCAGGACCAGGGTGGCGTTGTTGGGGGCGTACCAGGTCTCGTAGAAGTCGACGCAGTCTTCGACCGACAGTGCCTGGAGGTCGGCCTCCCAGCCGACGGTCGGCCAGCCATAGGTGTGGGTGGTGAACGCGGTGTTCCACAGCTTCTCGTTCAGCTTGCCGTCGGGATCGTTGTCCGTGCGCAGGCGGCGCTCGTTGATCACGACCTCGCGCTCGCTGTCCAGGGCCTCCGCGTTCACCACCAGGGTGGTCATGCGGGTGGCCTCGAGCTCGGCGAGGGTCGCCAGGCCCGCCACGGGGATGGACTGGATGTAGACGGTCTCGTCCAGCCAGGTCCAAGCGTTCAGGCCCTCGGCCCCCAGGCCTTCGACCACGGTGTCGTAGTGCCCGTCGTCATAGGTCGTGGTGCCCTTGAACATCATGTGCTCGAACAGGTGGGCCAGGCCGGTCTTGCCGAGCTGCTCGTCGCTGGAACCCACGCCGAACCAGGTGTGGTACGCCACCACCGGCGCCGAGTCGTCGGGCACGACGAACAGCCGCAGACCGTTGTCGAAGGAGTAGTGGTGGGCCTGGAGGCCGCCCAGGAAGTCGCCGGACTCCACCAGGACGTAGCCCGGGTGGTTGTTCACGACGGGGGTCTCGACGGGGGCCTTGGGAGCGCAGGCCATCAGCGCGAGTGCGAGCACGGCAACCCTTGGGGTTGGGGGGGAGGACCCCTATCCCGACCGGGGCTCTTCCCCAGGGTCTGCGCGGCCGGGTTCCGTCAGTCCCGGGTCGTGCAACTCCGGTAGACCTTGCTGCAATTCAGCCGGGTCGTGGCAGCCGGTCGCACGTCCACGGTGCCCACGGTCTTGAGGGGGTCATCGGCCGCGAATCGGGCCTGGACCCGGTAGCGCCCTACGGGAAGCTCGCCAGGGGCCTGGCGCCCGGCGTCGTCGACCAGCCAGACCTCGTGGGCGTAGCCACTGATCTCGACCCGACCGGTCTGGGGCTTGACCTGGGGGGCGCTCGCCGTGCGGGCCTTCCTGGGGGCAGCGGGTTCGTCTTCGGGATCGTCGAGCGGGGCCGCATCCCCCGGCACGTCCAGGGTCAGTGGCACCGTGGGCTGGGACAGGGTGGCCGGTGGCGCACCGGGGACCATCGGCGGCGACGGGTCTCCGAACAGGTGGCCGACCACCGCCAGGGTGACCCCGAAGACCAGTGCGGCCACCACCCCCAGGCCGACCCAGCGCATGGACGACGGGCCCCGCACGGGCTCTTCGGCCCTGCGCAGGCGAGCGGCGACCGGGGGCTGTGGCGGCGCCTGGGACGGCGAGGGTCGAGGTGGCGGCGGGCTCCGGGTGTGGAAGAGCTGGGACAGCTCGGGCGGTGGGATCGTCACGGCGCCGGCCCCAAAGGCGGCCCGGGCCTGGCCGTCGGAGCGTCGTTCCGGTCCGGCGACGGCCTGGGGTGCCGCGGTCAGGTGCGCGGGGAGCTCCAGGCCGGAGTCCGTGAACACCAGGCCCGTCAGCTCGTCGTCCTTGGGGCGAGGGGCCAGAGGCAAGCAGTGGGCGACGGCGGTGTCGGCCCAGTCCCGGAGTCGCGGCCCTTCGAGCTCCCGAGCCAACGTCGTGCAGAAGCGCTCGACCGCTCGGGCATCGGGTCGCTCGGCGGCTTCGTAGGCCAGCAGCCCACCGACCAGGCGCACCAGGTCCTCGCTGAGCCCGCGGGTGGCCTTCCACAGGTGATCCATCACTTCGCGGATCCTTGCGGCGTGACGCTCGGGCGCCGCGCTGCTGCGTCCCATGGCGCTGGCCGTGATCATCTCGTAGAGCACGACGCCCAGGGAGTAGACGTCGGCGGCGTGGGAGTCGAAGCCGTCCAGCCGCTCGGGAGCCATGTACGACATGGAGCCAAAGGTGAAGGCCTCGGTCTTGGCCTCACGGGACTCGAACTCGGCGCGGCCCGCCCCGAAGTCCAGGATCTTCACGTCGCCTTCTGGGGTGACCCGGATGTTGCCGGGCTTGAGGTCCCGGTGCAGCAGGTGCAGGGGTCGGCCGCCAGGACCGGCGGTGGTGTAGGCCACGTGCAGAGCGTTGGCGCACTCCGACACGATCGCCAGGGCCACGGTGGGAGGCATGGGCCCGAGCGCGATCAGCTGGGCCAGGTCGACACCGGGGACCAGCTCCATCGCGACCGCCCAGCGGCCCTTGAGCTGCATGAGACCCAAGGGATCCACGATGGCCCGGTGTCGAATCAGTCCGAGCATCCGCGCCTCATCCCGGAGCCGCTGGGCGTATTCCTGGGCTGCGTCGTCGGTGTCGTTGAGGACCTTGATCGCGACGGGCCGCGTGAAGCCGTCCGGCAGCTCGAGCTGGGCCTGGTAGACCGTGCCGAAGCCGCCCTGGGCGAGGGCCTGGCCGACCCGGTAGCGCCGCTGGCCCGCCACTACTCCACCCGGCAGGTCTTGTAGACCTTGGAACAGTGGAGGGTCTGCACGCTCCCGTCTGTCACCTGGATCCGTCCTGCCTTGGTGGCCGGTCCGTCGTCGAACACGGCCTCCACGCGGTAACTCCCCGCGGGCACTTCGCCCGGGCCCAGGCGACGGCCGCCCCCGATCAAGGTCACCCGCGACGCAAAGCCGGAGACCCGCACGGTGCCGCTTCCAAGAGGCTGTTCCGCGGGGGCTGGGGTGGGCTGCCCGGTCTGGGCGCTCCCCGGGCCTCGGGGGGGGGGCTCTGCCCGTGGCGTCGGGCTTGGCGTGCCCGCGGGGGCGTCGTCCGGGTCCAGGCCGCGCAGGTCTTGCTGCTCCGGATTCCAGGCTCTGCCCGGCAGGTCGGCCGGCCGGGCCTCTGGCACGTCATCGGACGGCCGGTTGGCCGGGTCCTCGGGCATGTAGGTGAAGACCAGGAAGCCCACGGCGGCCAGGATCAGCGTGCCGATGACCCAACCCGCGCCGTCGTCGCCGCTGTCGGTGGGCGGCTGGTGGGGCCGCAGAGGCTCGACGTCCCGGCCCCTGGGCACGCCCTTGACGTCGGTGGGGACGCGACCGTCCCGGGGCTTCTCAAAGGTCTTGGTCAGGAATTCGATGGCCTCGAGCCGGTCGGACGGCTCCTCGAGCACGTCGGTGAAGAGCGCGTCGTCGGGCACCAGGCCCACCGTCTCGGACGCGGGTTGCACGACCTCGTGCACGCCCGATGGGGGCGCCATGCGGACCTGGGTCGGCACGTCGCCCAGGCGGGGGGTGGGGATGCCGTCCTGGCGCGGAACGGCGTCGGAGATCTCTGGCAAGGTCAGGTGGGCCCGTGCGCCCCACCCGGAGTCCGCGCCCTGGTCGGTGTCTTCGTCGCCGCTGTCCTCGTCGTCGGGGAGCTCTGGCAGGGGGCGGATAGGGGTGTCGCGCGGGGCTGGCGTGGGCTCGGGGCTGTTGGGCACCGCGCCGCGCAGGTTCGTGGGAGGGTCGGGGGCCCGAGGGACCGAGGGCAGGTCGGCCCGGGGCACGTCCAGGGTCTCCTCGATGACGCTCCCCGACAGGTCTTCCGAACCCTTTGGGGCCGCGTCGGCAAAGGGCAGGGACTGTCCGACGGCCCGCTCTGCCCAGTCTCGCAGGGTGATGCCCGGGGCCTTGCGGGCCAGCTCGACACATCGGCGCTCCAGATCCCTGGCTCGGGGCCGGGCGTTGGCCTCGTACGCAAGACACGCGGACAGCAAGGGCCCCAGGACCGCGGCGCCTTGGCCCTGGGTGGTCTCCCAGAGCCGGGTCATGGCGTCGCTCATGCGGGCCTGGTGGCGGCCAGGGTCCGGCGTGGTCTTGCCCAGCGGGCCTCCCGCCAGCATCTCGAAGAGCATCGAGCCCACCGCGTACACGTCGCCCTCGGGGCCGTCGATGAAGTCGATCCGCTCCGGGGACATGTAGGCCGCGCTGCCGAAGTGCAGATTCCGGGTCTCGGACTCGCGGCTGTCGAAGTCGGCGCGTGCGACGCCGAAGTCCAGCACCTTGACCTCGCCCGCTGGGGTGATGCGGATGTTGGAGGGCTTGAGGTCTCGATGCAGCACCCGGAGCGGCCGACCGTCTGGGCCCTTGCGGGTCCACGCCACGTGCAGCGCAGATGCGATCTCTGCGGTCACCTCGAGCGCCGCGGCGGGGGGCAGAGGCCCGAGCTGGAGCAGCGTCTTCAGGTCCGCCCCCTCGATGTACTCCATGACCACGGTCCACTTGCCGGCCAGCTCTACGAGCCCGTCGACAGCGACGATGGCCCGATGGCGGAGCAGCGCCAGCAGCCGTGCTTCGTCCCGTAGACGGCGGGTGAACTCCTCGTTCTCGGTCAGGCCGGGGTTCAGGACCTTGAGCGCCACCTGCTTGGTGAACCCGCCCTGGCCGATCAACTCCGCGCGGTAGACGGTCCCGAACGATCCCCGCGCGATGGGGGCCAGGATGCGGTACCGGCGCCGGTCACTCATTGCGCAAGGCCCATGGTACCGAAGGCGCCGCGGCCCCGATAATGCCCGACCGTGCACGCTCGAACCCTGCTGGTGTTGGCCCTGGTGGCCTGCGCACCAAAGACCGCCCCCTCGCCCGCAGCTGCGCCCGTGGAGGCGACCATGCCGACCCGCACCCAGGCCAGCGCTGGCGTGACCGATCCCGCACTGGCGGCGCTGCTCGAGGAGCACTGGGCGCTGCGCATGGCGCGGTCGCCCTTCTGGGCCACCCGGCTGGGGGACCACCGCTTCGATGACCAGCTGGGCTCGGTGTCGGCGACCCAGCGTGCCCAGGACCAGGCCCACGACGATGCGCTGCTGGCGCGGGCCGAAGCCCTGGCGCTGGCCGGGCGCGACGAGATCGTCCGCCAGGTCCTGGTCGCGGGGCTGCGGTCCGAAGGCGCGGTCCGGGCCTGTGACTTCCCCAGCTGGAGTTTCTCACCGCGGCGGAACCCTTTGGCCTTCTTCAACAGCGTGGCGGAGCTCCACCCGATCCGGACCCCGGAGGACGCGGAGAATCTGGTGGCCCGGGTCCGCGCCATGCCCGGCTACCTGGGCGACGTGGTCGCCAACCTGCGGGCGGGCGCTGGCGCCGGTCGGTTCAACAACGCCACGTCGACGCGCCTGGTGCTGCAGATGATCGACGATCAGCTGGACCAGCCCCTGGACCGGTGGCCGCTGCTGGCGCCGCTGACCGTGGAGCACCCGGACTGGTCCGATGCCGACCGCGCTCGCCTGCAGGCGGACCTGACCGCTGCGGTGGACGTCGGGGTCCGGCCTGCCCTCGTGCGCTGGGGCGACGTCCTGCGCGACGAGATCCTGCCGTCGGCGCGGGACGACGACGCCCCTGGCCTGGCATCCCTGCCCGGTGGCGACGCCTGCTACGCCGCCCTGGTCGGACGCTTCACCACGCTGCCCGAGCGCGACGCGGCATCCATCCACACCCAGGGACTGGACCAGCTGGCCAAGGTGCACGCCGAGTTCGTGGCGCTGGGCGGTCCGACCCTGGGCACCGCCGAGCTGCCAGCGATCTTCGCCCGCCTGCGCACCGACCCCGACCTGCGCTTCGAGACCGCGGAACAGGTCGAGGACAAGGCCCGCAGCGCCCTGGCCCGCGCCCAGGCCGTGGTGCCGCCGGCCTTTGGCGTGTTGCCCCAGGCCGACTGCGTCGTGAAGCGAGTGCCCGACTACCAGGCCCCCTACACGACGATCGCCTACTACCGCCGCCCGGTGCCCGACGGCTCGATGCCCGGCGCCTACTACGTCAACGTGCACGAGCCCGAGACCCGACCCCGCCACGAGGCCGAGGTGCTCGCGTACCACGAGGCCGTGCCGGGCCACCACCTGCAGATCGCCATCGCCCAGGAGCTGCCCGACACCCCGGCGTTCCTTCGCTACGCCGGCATGACGGCCTATATCGAGGGCTGGGCGCTCTACAGCGAGCGGCTCGCCGACGAGCTGGGCCTCTACACCGCGGACACCGATCGGCTGGGCATGCTGTCCTATGACGCTTGGCGCTCGGCCCGGCTCGTGGTGGACACCGGGCTGCACCACCTGGGCTGGAGCCGCCAGCAGGCCATCGACTTCATGATGGAGAACACCCCGCTGGCGGCGAACAACATCGTCAACGAGGTCGACCGCTACATCACAACGCCCGGCCAGGCGTTGGCCTACAAGACCGGGCAGCTGGAGATCCTGCGACTCCGGGCTCTGGCCCAGGCTGCCCTCGGCGACGCCTTCTCGCTGTCCGATTTCCACGATGTCGTGCTGGGCAGCGGCGCGGTGACCCTGCCCGTGCTCGAGGGCCTGGTCCAGGCCTGGATCGCCTCGGCGTCCTGACGGCTGGCGTCAGCTGGCGATCTCGCCCGCCTCGGCCCCGCTGGACATGAGCACCGCCACCCACCGGGTCGAGTCGATGCTCTCCAGCACCAGCTTGAGCACCACCATCATCGGCACGCTCAGCAGCGTGCCGGCGGGGCCCCAGACGAAGCCCCAGAAGAACAAGGAGATGAGCACGACGAACGGGCTCAGACCCAGGCGGCGCCCCATGAGCCGGGGGTCCAGGATGTTTCCGATGCCCACGTTGATGGCCAGGTACCCGATGGTGATCGCCAGGGCGTGCCCCGGTCCGAGGGCCACCAGGGCCAGCGCGACGGGGGGGCCGGCGGCCACGATGGAGCCGATGGCCGGCACGTAGTTCAACAGGAAGGCCACCAGGCCCCACAGGACCGAGAACGGCAGCCCCGCCAGGGCGCAGAGCAGCCCAGCCAGGGCCCCGGTGAGCAGGCTGATGACGGTCTTCAGGGCCAGGTAGCGCTGGACCTTGGAGGCCGCGGCAGCCAGGCCGCTCACCGCGGGGCTGTCGTCGCCAAAGGCCGCCGCGACCTTGTGCTCCAGGTCGCTGGCCTCGAGCAGCAGGAAGGCCGTCGTGATCACCACCACCAACAGGTTCGAGAGCAGGCTCACGACCGCCCCGACGCCCTGGCCCACCGCGGTGAGCAGGACCCCGCCGGTGAGGCCCTGGGTGCTGCTGTCCAGGGTGGACTCGGGCAGGCCCCAGGACATCAGCCACTCGCGGCCCTGGCTCCAGAGCGCGTCAAATGACGCCTGGTATTGGGGGATCGAGCCGGTGAACCGAGCCACAGAGTCGGCGAGCAGCGCCCCAAATGCCACCAGCGCGACGCTGACCAGGACCATGACGATCACGATGGCCGGCGACTTGGGCACGCCCAGCTTGCGGAGCTCGGCGACCGCCGGGGCTGCCAGGGCCGCCAGGAGCAGGGCGAAGATGACGGGGATCAGCACCTTCTGGGCGGCCTGGAGCCCGGCCACGATCACGACCAGGCAGGCCGATCCCACCAGGAAGGCCAGCACGCGGGCGCCTGAGGAAGGGGCGTTCACTCGGCCAGGCCCCGCACGGCATCCCAGCTGACGGGGTCTGTCAGCAGGGGGTCGTTGTGGGCGGCACCGTCGACCCAGTGAAGCGCCGGCGGCGTGCTGAACGCCGCCGCGAGAGCGGGCGGGTGGTGCACCCCGATGAGGGTGTCGCGGCGCCCGTGGACCAGGACGGTTGGGCAGCGGACCTGGGGGGCCAGGGCCGCGCTGTCGAAGCGGTTGCGCATCAGCAGGCCGACGGGCAGCCATGGGTAGCTGTCCCGGGCGACCTGGACCGCGGAGCTGTAGGTGGCCAGCAGGGCCAGACCCCGGGGCTGCTCCTCGGCGGCGAGCCCGATCGCCACGCCCCCGCCCAGAGAGCGTCCGACCACGACGATGTCCTGGGCCTCTCGGCGCTCACGGAGCCACTGCCAGGCGGTCCGGGCATCGATGCGCAGTCCCGGCTCGCTCGGGGCGCCCGTGCTGCCCGGGTAGCCGCGGTAGTTCACGTGCAAGACACTGACCCCAGCGGCCAGCCACCGCCCATAAGTCATGGGGTCGAGCCCCACCGACGTGGCGTTGCCGCTGAAGAAGAGGACCGCGCGTGGCCCCTTGGCCGGCATCCACCAGCCGTACAGGGTCTCGCCGTCGATCGTGGCCAGCGCGAGCTCCTGGGCCCCGGCGCGTGCCGCCTGGCTGGACAGCCAGGCCGGGTCGATGTCCGGCGCCGGGAAGACCAGCCGAGGCTCCAGCAGGAACATGGCCGCCATGATCGCGGCATAGCCGCCCACCAGGGTGGTCACCCCGCCCCACAACAGCCGGCTCGTCTCGGTCATGGGCGGGGTCGCTCAGTCGAAGGAGAACGCGCTGTCGTCGTCGCCGTCGTCGGCGTCCCAGTCCGCGTCGAAGTCGTCGTCGAGGTCGGGCTCGGAAGCGGGCGGCTTGGTTTGCTTGCCAGGCCGGGTCGAACCACGCCTGGGCGCACGGGGGGACCGGTAGACGGTGGGCTTGGCAAATGGATCGGCGGCCACGTCGTCGTCGGAGTCGTCTTCGGACTCGCTCAGGTCGTCATAGTCGGCGGAGTCCCAGCTCCGTTCCTCGTCTTCGTCGAGCTCCATGAGTACCTGGGGCCGCACGACGGCCTTGACGCTGCCCTGGTAGGACAGGTCGACCATGTCGTAGGCGGTGGGCTCGCCCCCATCGGCTTCGCGGGCGATCCGCACGATGGGCCGCTCGAACAGCCCCTCGCCTCGGTTGCTGCTCAGCACGACGGCCCAGCGACCGTCGTCGAGCTCCAGGATGGAGCCCGGTGGGTAGCGCCCGAGCCGGTTCACGAAGACCTGGAGGATGAGCGGGTCGTAGTAAGTGCCGGCCTGGGCCCACATGTGGGCCATGGCGTCGGGCGGCACCATCATGGGGCCGTCCCGGCGGGGTCGGGTCAGGGTGTCGTAGTCGTCGGCGATGCGCAGGATGCGGGCGAACAGCGACGGCGTGCGCTCGTCGTCGAAGTCCCGATGGTGCTGCAGACAGCTGAGCAGCCGGTAGATCTTGGCCTCGTGGAAGCCGCGTTGGCGTAGCAACACCCGTGCGCCACAGCTGCCGTGGCGCTCGAAGGGGGGCGCGAAGCCGTCTTCCTTTTCGGTGTACCCCATGTCGTGGTACATCGCGGCCACGCCCAGATCGGCGAGCTCGGCCTCGGGCAGCTCCAGCTCCTTGCCGATGAGCAGGGCCAGCGCCGTGACGTGCAGGGTGTGGCGCACGTGAGGCGGTGCCCGGTCGTCGATGGTGGCCGTCATCAACTCCTCGGACTCCTGGCCCTCGGTCAGGTCGATGAAGTCCGTGATCAGCCGCCGCAGGCCCACCGGGTTGGGGTGGCGCCCGGACTCCATGTTGTTCCACGTCTCGGAGACCTTGAAGGTGCTGCCGTTGTAGACCTTCTGGAATTCCTTGTCCTTGCGCTTGCGCTCCTCGCCGTGCATCCGGAACCGGTAGACCGGCTGTAGCTCGACAAAGGACAGGCCCTGGTTCTCGAGCCAGGCCACCATTCCCCGCCGAGGGTGATCGTCGGTGGCAGCCGGCCCGGCGATGCGCTGGAGCAGCTTGCGCAGCTGCAGGTTGTCCGGCACGTCGTGAAAGGACAGACCGCCGATCAGGTGCCGGTTGAAGTTCTCGTTCAGGTCCATGCCCTGATCGTTGCGGGGGTCGAAGCGCACCCGGATGTCGTTCACGTAGACCTGGTTCTCGACCAGGACGATGTGGATCGCCCCCAGCAGCCCGCTCAGGCTACCCAACACGTCCTCGAGCTCCTGCATGGGCTGGTCGAAGGCCGCGTTGTTCTTGTCGTGGATCTGGAACAGCCGGATGCAGCCCATCAGCCGCTTGCCCAGACGCTCCCCGACATCGCGGACCTTGGCGGCGAGCTCCTTGTCCTCGCCGGCCCGAGCCGTCTCGAGGGTCTTCTCCAGGGACTCCTGGGCGGCGTCGAAGTCGGGGGTGGCGGCGGCCTCGCTCATCAGGGTGCGGTGCTCGGGGTCTTGAGGCGGTTGAAGCGGGCCATGCGCATCTTGAGGCTGTGCCGCCGGATCTGCTCGTCCTCGATCTTGACCAGCGCATGCAAGAGCTTGTCGGCCTTGGGGTCGTCGATCAGGGCCAGGCCCGACGCGGCGGCCCACTGCAGGTCCAGGCGGCCGGTGCCCGTGAGCTTGCGCAGGCCCTTGGTGCGCGACCAGGCGGTGAAGGCTTCGAGGGCGGCACGGGTGTCCAGCCTGGCCAGGCCCTCGCCCAGGGCGGCGGCCTCGGCCTTGGAGAGGCCCCGGCGAGCCGCTGCGTTGTCGGCATGGCGCCGGAGCATCGGGAAGTCCCGCCGGTCGTTGTGGGCCAGGAGCACCTGGATGGCGCGAATGCGGACGTCCTCGGTCGGGTCGCCCAGGAAGCGGAACGTCAGCCCCCGGACCGTGTTGTTGTAGGCGGACTTCTCCAGGATGTGCAGGCACTCGTTCTTGAGCTGTGGGTCGGCTGTGTCGGCGATCTGGTCGATGACCTGCCACGCGTACTCGATGCGGATGGTGCCCAGGACCCGCAACAGGTCTGCGGCCAGGTCGCCCTGGATCTCCACGATCCGGGCCATGAGCCGGTCGGGCGCGTCGGTGGCCCGCTCTTCGAGCAGCAGCCGCATGATGCGGCGGCCGTGGGACGACCCCACCAGACCGCCCTGGACGTCGAGCAGGATCGGCAGGTGGTCGCCGGCGATGCTGTCCAGGAGCTCGGTGAGGGTCTCGGGCACCGTCATCGAGTCCTTGGGCAGGGACTTGATGAGCCGGATCATCGCCGTGCGGTCGATCATGGAGTCCAGCAGGTGCTGGGCGGGCTTGGCCTCGTCCGGATCCATGTCCTCGATCAGCCGGCTGACCAGGCCGATCATGAGCAGCAGGTTCTCGAGCTGCCCCTCGCTGAGCAGGAAGTCCCGGATCTCCGTCAGGATGGGCAGGATCTCGCTGAGCTCGCAGCGATCCACGGGGTCCACGACCAGGTCGATCAGCTCGTCCACCAGCTCCAGGCAGTGGTCCGGCAGGTAGGTGGACCCGATCTCCTGGTGGAGCTCGGCCACGTGTTCGTGGGTGAGCTCCATGTAGCTGGGCTGGCCGCGGAACAGGTAGGTCGGGGCCGGCAGGTCGAAGTGCGGCGGCGCATTGCTGGAGTAGCGCAGGGCGTGGGCCGTCACGACGTCGGTCTTGCGGCCCTTGCCCTGGACCTTGTGGCCGGTGCCCTTTGCGGCGTCTTGTTGGAGGGCCTCGGCCGCGCCGCCGGTCCGGTCGACCAGGGCACCGCCGGCCTGGCCGCCGCCGCCGCCTTCATGAGGCTCCCCGTCCTCCTCGTCCGACCCGCCGAAGCCGCCGCTGTTGCCGGCGGGCATCTCGCTGTAGTCGAAATTCATGTCGTCCCACTGGGGCTCGTCTTCCTCGTCTTCGTCCTTGGGCACGAAGCCCTCGACCGCGTGCACGTCGATGGCCTGGAAGGCGGCCTTCCACAGCAGGGTGACGATGTCGTCCTCGTCGGAGCGGATGCCGACGAAGCGCACCGACAGGATCTTGAGGAGGCCGAGCATTTCCTCCCAGTCCACGTCGGGCCGGATCACGATGTTGCGCACGCCGTCCCGGTAGAGCTTGAACGCCAGGGAACGCTCGCGATCCCGCTCCAGGTAGACGACCTCGCGGGCCACGACCATCTCGAACGGCCGCACGGCCAGAGCGAGCTGCCCGTGACGGCGGAAGAAGGTCTGGAAGTCCTCGTGCATCTGGCGCAGGAAGATCTTGATCGCCTCGTTGCCCGGGTCGTACATCAGGAACGAGCGAGCCGTCCGGGCCAGGGACCGCAGGGCCTTGTTCGCGTCCTTGCCGATGTCCGAGTCGCCGAGCTCGACCTCGTCCTCGACGTCGGGCGAGAGCATCGCGGGGGTCGGGACGAAGCCCCGCGGCGCCTCTGTCTCCTCGGGGACCTCGGCCCCGGTCGGACCAGTCGGCTCGGTGGCTTCGCCGGACCCTGGCGTCTCGGACAATGTGCACCTCGGAACGCCGCGCGGGCGACGATATCACGGGCCCCCGCCGACGGGCGTCGACTCAGGCGGTGGCCGGCTCCGCAGGGGGGGAAGGCCCGTCGCGGCCGAGCACCTGGTACCAGTCCAGGCGGCCGGTCAGCTGCATGAGGAGGAACAGGGTGCCCACGCTGTCGACCGTCTCGGTGCGCGCCTGCTCCTCGCGGGTGGTGGCGACCCTGGGGCGTGACGGCGCGCAGGCCGTGGGGATCGGGTGCAGAACTCGTGCAGAGGGCTGGGATAGGGGGCGACCATGGGGACGATCGAGAGCCGTCGGGACCAGATCCGTGCCGTGCTGGTGCTGGCGGTCGGTCTGTGGATGCTCTTGCTGGGCACGCCCGGCCTGGACTTCCTGCGCAGCAACGATCTCCAGGACCCCGACGAGCGGGCCCAGGCGATGCGGGACTACCCGGACGCCCTGGTCTGGGCGGGCATCGCCGTGGTCGCGTTCAATCGCGACGTCCGGATGCCGCTCGTGCGCAAGGTCGAAGCCAGCCAGCGCCCCTTTCGGCTGGCCCAGACCTGGAACCTCTACCGCAACGGACCGCCCAAGGTCCGGCACATGGAGATCTGGATCGACGGGGAGCGGGCCTTCCGGAGCCAGTCCGACGCGCTGCGCTGGCTGGGGCCCCAGCTGGGCAGCCGGCGGATCCGACCGATGATCGAGGCCAGCTGCATTCGGCGGCACTCCAAGAACTGGCGGGGCCTGATGCGGTGGGTGGCCGGGCGGGCCGTCGATGCGTTTCCGGAAGCCCAGGAGGTGGAGATTCGCTGCAAGCAGGCCCCGTTCCCCGGCGACGCCGACGAGACCTTGGCCCACCGGATCGTGGCCAAGGCCCCGGACTGGAAGCCCAGGTTGCCCAAGTGAGCGCACTCTGGGCCCGCTGGGTCGCCTTCACGGGCCGGCCGCTGGACACCCGGCCCCTGGCGCTCGTGCGCATCGGGGCCGCGCTCTGCGTCTTGCTGGACCTGCTCCGGGTGTGGTGGCTGGGGCTCGTGCCGGTGCTGTTCCGACCGTGGGACGCCGGGGGCTTGAGCACGTTCACCGACGACGCGGTCTGGATCGACCAGCTGTCGCCCCTGTGGGCCGGGCCGGTGGCGTTCTGGATCGCGGTCGCCTGCATGGCCTGTGTGGTGCTCGGCGTGCTCAGCCGTCCCGCCACCCTGATCGGCGTGCTGGCCTATGCCCAGCTGGGCCACCTGTACCCCCCGGGCGACCGCGGGGTGGACCGGATCCTGCGGTGCGTGCTGCTGATCTTGCTGCTGTCCCAGGCCCACCGCCGGTTCAGCCTGGCCCGTGGGCCGGTTGTGCCCACGGCTCCGGCGTGGCCGTCGGACCTGATCAAGCTCTTGCTGGTGTGCGTCTACATGTCTGCGGGCACGTCCAAGGTCATGGCGACGCTCCAGTGGTTCGGCGTCGGGAAGTGGCCGGTGCTGTACCGCATCCTGGGGGACCCGCTGGCGGCCCGGGTCGATCCCACGTGGACCCACCCGCTGTGGATCGGCTTCACCCGGCTCGGCTCGATCTCCACCGTGCTCTTGGAGTGCAGCGCGATCCTGATCCTGACTCGGTTCGCGCCTTGGTGGGCGTCGGTCGCCCTGGTGATGCATGTGGGCATCGCGATCACCATGGAGCTAGGCATGTTCGCGTGGGGCATGATCGCGCTGTACCCGGTCCTGTTCTGGCCCTGGCTCCGGCGGTGGCTCGACCGGGGTCTGCACACCCCCTGAGGCTTCGGGGTCGCACCGCGGATCGGCCTGGCGCGGTGGCCAGGGTGTGGCACGGGCCTTGCGAGGACGGGGGGCGTGCTGCTCGCCCTGCTGCTCCTCGGACCGCCGGTCCTGGCCGACCCCGAACCCTGTGATGCCGTGGCCCTGGCCGTCGCATCCGACATGGGCAAGGCCCTCAAGCCTTCCCCCACCCGGACCGACGCGGCCCCGCCGGTGACCACCCTGCAGCCCGATGCCTTCACCGACATGGGGCTCTCCGAGCACGTGCTGGGCCAGGCGCTCAAGGCCTTCCAGGCCGCCTGGGCCCGCGGCGACACCGACCGCAAGCTGCTGACGGTCATCGACTACTCGCTGCCGTCGAGCCAGAAGCGGCTGTGGGTGATCGACCTGGCGTCGAACAAGGTGCTGTTTCACCAGCACGTCTCCCACGGCAAGAACTCCGGCGGCAACACCCCCACCAAGTTCTCGAACACGAACATGTCCAAGCAGTCCAACCTGGGCCTGCTCAAGACCGCCGAGACCTACTACGGCAAGCACGGCTACTCCCTCCGCCTGGACGGGCTCGAGGTGGGCTTCAACGACCTGGCGCGCAAGCGGGCGATCGTGGTGCACGGCGCGAGCTACGCGACCCAGTCCTTTGTGGACGCCAACGGCCGACTGGGCCGTTCGTGGGGCTGTCCGGCCATCGACCCGGCGATCAGTCGCAAGCTGATCGACACCATCAAGGGTGGCTCGTTGATCTTCGGCTACTCCCCCAAGACCGGGTGGGAGCGGAAGAGCCGGTACCTCAATCCGTGAAGGACCCCGTCAAGCGGGGATGAAGCCCCGACCGAACAGCACGCTGCGGATGGGGTGCTCGGCGTGCAGGGCCACCAGGCGCTCACGCAGGTCGTCCAGCGCCCGGAGCTCTGCGCGGCCCAGGTCGACATAAGCGACCACTCCGGCCGGGCCTGAAGGCACGGGCGGCACGATGTCGTGGAAGCGGCCGCGCTCGGCCGCGCCGAAGGCGCCGTCCCATCCGGCCCGGTACCAGTCGGCGAGCAGGGGCTCGAACAGCTGGACGGCGTCGGCGTCGGGGTCGGCGAAGCGGACCTGGATCGGCAGGTGGTCCCACGGGCACTGGGTGCTGACCCAGAGGCCGAAGGGGTGGTCGTCCGGCGGCCAGGACAGCAACAGGGGCGCTTGGGCCACGGCCTCGTAGTCCTGGAGGGCCACGACCATCGGGCGCTCGCCCACCTGGCCCCGCTGGCCGCTCGCCGGGTCGACCAGGTCTACGCGAATGGCGGCATAGGGCGGGGCGCCATCGGGGATGCTCGGGACCACCTCGCCTGCTTCGTTGCGCATCATCACCGCCGCCTCGGCGATCCAGCCCTTCTCGGCCATGGCAGCGGCGTGGTGATCGAAGAAGCCGCAGTAGCCCTCGCGGTGGGCCTCGAGGAACAGGGTCGGGTGCACGTCGTCCCCGAGCACGCGCTGGGCGCCGCGCAGGTAGGCCGCGGTGCCCTCCAGGTGCTCGGCGATGTCGCTGCCGTCGTCCAGGTAGGCCTGGAGCTTGGCTTGGCCCTCGTCCGGGCGGCCCCAGGACAGCAACAGGTGTCCCAGGGCCTGGAGTGCCCGGGCATGGGAGCCCTCCAGGCCCGTGATGGCCCGGTAGGTGTTGGCAGCCTGTTCGGCCTGGGCCAGGTCCTCGTAGCAGGCTGCCCGGGTGTGCATCAGCGCGGCGAGCATAGGCTCGCTGCCGGCCTCCCCCTCGATCAAACGCTCGGCCCGCAGGATGTGGTTCAGCGCCTGGGCGGCCTCGCCGAGGGCGACCTGGGTCGCCGCCAGGGCGTGCAGCAGGTCCGCCCGGTCGCCGCCGGCCTCGAGCAGGGCCAGCAGGGTGTCCCGGGTCTTCTCCGGGTCGTTGCCCTCCAGGGCCTCTTGGGCCATCTGGGCGATCTCTTCCTCGGTGGGCTTGGACATGACGCACTCCGCGGTGTGTCCCGAGCCCTATCCACTCCGCCACGCTCGACCACCCTCACTCGGGGGGGCCGTCCTCCCACGCCGCGACGCAGTCCCAGTCGGTCTCGTTCCAGTACAGCCACCAGACCCCGTCCGGATCGATGGCCAGGGACAGGTTCTTGCCCCCGTCGGCCTGGCGCATGACGTGGCCCGGGGCGTCCCAGGTCCGGCCGTCCGCACTGGTGGCCAGCTGGAAGTTGCCCTGTTCCCCGTTGACCATGTAGTGCAGCCGGTAGCCGCCAGCGGGATCCGGCATGGCGTCGGGGGTCACGCCGGGCACTTCGGTGTCGAAGTCGGACAGCGCGGTGTCGTCTCCCCAGTCGTCGCCGTCCGGGGACTGCCAGGCCAGGACCGTCTCTGGCATGGGCCCCATCATCAGGATCTCCCCGCCGTCGTCCAGGTCCAGGATCGTCGGATCCACCCCCCCAAAGGGCCCGTCTTCGCTGGCGACCGCCACGCTCGCGGTGGGGTAGTCGCGGTAGTCCGTCGATGTGGTGCGGAACAGGTTGTGGGGCTTGTCGCTGTGCAGCGGGCTGGTCCACCCATTGCTGTACTGGTCCAGGTTCACGCCGAACCAGAGCATGCGCCAGGTCCCATCGGCCCGTCGCCCCAGGTCCGGGTCCACCGCCAGGGTCACCCGGTCCAGCGCGAGGTCGAGGGTGCGCAGCTCCCGGAAGCCGTGGCCGTCGAGGGCGTCCAGGGACATGCCCACACCGCCCTTGCCGAGCAGGCCCTGGCGCCAGATGCGCTCTGGGTCGGTGCGGATGACGTCGTGGAGCTTGTACGGGGTCAGATCGTTGTAGACCAGGATGTGATGGCCGCGGCTGTCGATGGCCACATCGGGCACGCTGGCGTGAGTCAGGACCCGCTCCGCGTCGCCGTCGAAGCTCAGGCCGTCGGCCGACGATGCGCGAAAGACCGTGTCGCAGTGGAGCTGACCGCCCACCATGCCGTCCACCAGGTGCCCATGGAGAGTCTCCTGGTCCTCGTCGTCCAGGCAGCGCTGGGCTTCGAGCCGCGCCAGCACGTCCAGGTACTCGACCCCGCGCCCGGGCTCTGGGGTGAAGTCACAGGGGACCGGCTCGGTGTCGCTGTCCCCGGGCCCCCAGGTGTCCCAGCGGGTGGTGTCCGTGTCCCCGGTGTCGATCCATGTTGGCGGGGCGCCCGTGTCCGCCGGCGGTGTCGGCGAAGGTGGATCCGGTCGGCAAGCGAGCAGGACCAGCAAGCAGGGGATCACGGGCACAGGGTGCCCTCAGAGGAGCGCGACGTCGATGTCCACCATCGGCGCCTTGCCGACCTTGACCCGCTTGGCGTGCAGGCGGGCCTCGGGCAGCATGACCTCGAAGTAGAACCGCGCGGTCTGGAGCTTGGCCCGGCGGAGCTTGTCGTCCTGGGGCCGGTCCATCAGCGCCAGGAGCTGCTTCATCCAGACGTGGCCCAGGGTGACCAGGGCGAATTGGGACAGGTAGCTGTTGGCGACGGCGCCGATGACCTCGGCGTCGGCCATCGCTTCCTGGGCCAGGGCCATGGTGGTGGTCTGGAGCTGGCCGGCGGCGCTGCCCAGGGCCTCGACGAAGGGGCCGAGCTCGGCGTGCTGGCCGGCCGCGCCCAGGGTCTCCATGACCTCGGCGGCGAAGACCTGCATCAGCCGACCGCCGTGCATCGGCAGCTTGCGGCCGACCAGGTCGAGGGCCTGGATGTGGTTGGTGCCCTCGTAGATCATCGCGATGCGCACGTCGCGCAGGTACTGCTCGACCGGCCAGTCCTGGGTGTAGCCGGCGCCGCCCATGACCTGCATGGCCTCGTGCACGTTCAGGAAGCCCCGCTCCGAGCCGTAGCTCTTGATGATCGGCGTGAGCAACGCGACCAGGTCCTCGGCCTTCTGCTGGGCCGCGGCGTCGGTGCTGTGGTGCATCACGTCGTAGTTCATGGCGATCCAGGCCACCAGGCCCCGCAGGCCCTCGTTGGTGGACTTGCAGGTCAGCAGCATCCGCCGCACGTCGGGGTGGACCAGGATGTTGTCGGCCGCCGCGTTGCGGTCCTGCTTGGCGGGGTTCAGGGAGCGGGACTGGCGGCGGTCCTGGGCGTAGCTCAGGGCGTTCTGGTAGGCGGCCTCGGCCAGGGCCACGCCCTCGATGCCGACGTTCAGGCGCGCGGCGTTCATCATGGTGAACATGGAGCGCATGCCCTTGTGGGGGGCGCCCACCAGCCAGCCCTCGGCGTCCTCCAGGTTCACGACACAGGTGGGCGACGCGTGGATGCCCATCTTGTGGTCGGTGCCGCCGCAGAAGACCGGGTTCCGGGTCCCGTCGTCCAGGAACTTCGGCACCACGAAGGCGCTGATGCCCTTGATGCCAGACGGCGCGTCCGGCAGCCGCGCCAGGACCAGGTGCACGATGTTGTCGGCCATGTCGTGCTCGCCAAAGGTGATCCAGGTCTTGGTCCCCGTGAGCTTGAAGTGGTCGCCAAAGGGCTCGGCACGGGTGGTCAAGAGCCCCAGGTCGGTGCCGCACTGGGGCTCGGTCAGGCACATCGTGCCCGCCCACTCGCCACTGACCAGGCGCGGCATCAGGTGCTCCCGCTGGTGGTCGTTGGCGTGGACCTGGAGGGCGTCCAGCAGCCCTGCGGTCAGGCCTGGGCACATGGAGAAGCTCTTGTTCGACGCGATCAGGATCTCGCTGGCCAGCACGCCCATGGTGTGCGGTGCCCCGATGCCGCCGATCTCGGGATCGAAGGGCAGGCTGGTGTACCCGTTCTCGCAGTAGGCGGCGTAGGCCTCCTTGAACCCGTCGGGTGTGACCACGTCGTGGGTCTCGGGCAGGTACTTGACGCCCTGTCTGTCACCGGTCTCGTTCAGGGGCAGCAACACTTCGACGCAGAACTTGGCGTACTCCTCGAGCAGGGCCATGTTCGTGTCGAGGTCGAAGTCTTCGTACGGGGGGAGGGCGTGGACCACGGCGTTGTAGTCGAAGGCCTCCAACAGGAAGCGGATGTCGTCGAGGGGGGGCCGGTACGTGTTCATGGGCGCCGTTTAGCGTGATCTCGTGACCTGAGCTGGCATGCCGGGCCGGTGAGACGAATCGGACGCGGCGTGGCCCTGGCGGTGGGGCTGTGGTTCTGTGCCCAGGCGGGCCCGGTCGGCGGCGAGGTCATGACCCCCCAGGCGCTGTGGCGAGAGGCCCTGGTCGACCACTTCGAGCAGCGCTGCCCTGAGCGTCCTTCTCAGCGGCCTTGGTACAGCCGCAGCGCCCAGTGACCGGGCCCCAGGAAGTCGATCACGTCGAGGGTCGCCTGGTCCAGGGCGGCCTGGGCGCCCGGCTCCCCGCGGTCGACGGCGAGCTGTGCCGTGCTCAGGGCCCGACCCAGCTGGCAGGACGGGTGGTCCAGGCCGGCCTCTCGGGCCTCGGCTGCGACGAGCAGGGCCGCGGCCGAGTCCAGCTCGCCCAGGCCCAGGTGGCCCCGCGCCAGCTCCAGCTCCAGGCGGGCGATCCGGTGCGGGCTGGAGGGGTCATCGCCCAGAGTCTGCAGCAGCGCACGGGTCTCCTGGACCACCGGCGCCGGCTCCCCGAGCTCCAACAGGGTCCGGTTCCGTACGCTCTGCCAGAACGCGTGGGCCTCGGGCGGGTCCTCGGGATCCGGGCGACTGGTCCTCAGGAGGGCCAGGGCCGCGTCCAGCTCCCCCTGGTGCCGACGCTCGTCGGCTTGTCGCACCCTCATCTCGCGCCGAAGGAAGGGCGGGATGTCCGGGTCCTCGTCGACGCGGTCCTGGAGCAAGGCCGCTGCACCGGCGTGGTCGTGGCTCCGGTGGCGCTGCTCTGCCAGTCCGACCTGGAAGGCGTGGCGGTGGGTCCGGGACACCGGCGAGCGCTCCGAGAGCGCCAGGCACCACGTGCCCAGCGCCGGGTCGCCGCGGTCCCCCGACCGCTCCAGGTAGAGCGCCTCCATGCACGCCAGGCCGGCGTCGTCGGCGCGATCCTCGGCGTCGGCCTGTTGGGCCAGGGCCCACCACTGTGCGACGGCCAGGTCCCGGTGCGCGGGGGCGATGGCCCGGGGGTCCACGCCTTCGGCTGCGAGGCGCAGTGCGGTCCGGCTGTAGGCGGCGGAAGGCGCGTGGATCGCCAGGTCCAGCAGCACCGGCCGCAGGGACGCCAGACAGGTCGGGTCGGCGAGCTGGACGCACGTCCGGGCCCCGCCCGCCGCCAGGTCTCCCCGGAGCATCCACTCGGTCTCGTTCCAGGGACCGGCCGCGGGCCAGCGAGCCAGGGCGGCCAGGGCCACGTCGCGAGCGTCAGCGCGTTGCCCGCTCTCGCGCAAGGCCTTCAGGTGGAGCACCGCCGTGTAGCGGGCATCGGGGTGGGCGGGGTCGAGGGCGAGCAGGATGTCCGTCGCCTCTGCCGCCCACAAGGCGGCGGCATCCCAGTCCTGTTCCCCGAGGGCCTGGTTCGCAGCCTGGGTCGCCTGGACCGCGCCAGCGTGGGTGCGGGGGACCTGGCGGAAGGGATGGTCGGGCGCAAGCCGCTCGGGATCGAAGGGCGTGGAGTCCTTGTAGATGACCCGGGTCGTGACGGTCGTGCTGTCGTGCACCAGGCGGCCGCTGGGACCGATCACGTCGGTGAAGGTCCGGGACCGGGAGGCGTGGGGCAGCAGGGTGTCCCGTTCCACCAGGATGGTGGTCTCGGTGCGCAGGGTCATCCGGCCCACCTCCTGGTCCCCAAAGGCCTGGGCGATGAGGGACAGCAGCTGGTCCGAGTCGAACTCCATGACTTGCTGGATCTCGACGCAGGCCGGCTGGCCGAGCCGGGGGCACGGAGTCGGCTCGGTGACTCGGGACACCAGCACGCCTTCGAGCTCGGCGAAGGAGCCGAGCACCGGGATCTCCTCGACCACGGTCTCGCGGGTCTCCTGGCCTGGGACCCGGCGTTCACCCACCCAGGCCAGGCCCAGCGCGTCGATCATGCCGTAGGTCCCGGCCAGCTCCAGGGCGACCGGGTCGCTGAGCTGCTGCCTGAATTGGTACGCGCCAGGCCCCTCCAGCGTGCGCAGCTGCTCGTGCAGGCGTGCCCCACAGTCGTCCAGCCACGAGGCCTTAAGCCGCCCCCTGCGATCCAGCTGGGCGTCGCACCACCACGACGTGGTGAGCAGGGCGCCGACCGTGGCGGTGTGCATCCGGGGCGACGCCGAGACCACGTCGAGCTGGTAGTCCTGGAAGGAGACGACCGTGTGGCGGCCCTGCCGCGTGGCGGTCAGGTTTGCCGTGGCGCGGCCCTCACGGCGCTCGTGCAGGCCCCTGGCCGTGGTCGTGGAGACCAGGGTGTGCTCGACCTGGGCGTCGACCCGATCCGGCCAGTCGAACCGGAGCTTGATCGGCTCCTGGGCGGCCGCCCAGGGCATGGCCCAGCACAGGTAGAGCATCAAAACGAGTAGCGTCCTCGCAAGAAGACGCGAGTCCCCCCGGCCGCTGGCTCCCCGAAGCGGCTCTCCGGGCCGCCGAGTAGCAACAGCGCACCAGCGGCCAAGGTCACGCGGTCCCCCAGGGCCTGGCTGACCTGGGGGAGCAGCAGCGCCGAGAAGCCCTGAGGGGACAAGGGGCCGTGGCGCACCCGCTCGCGGGACCAGTCCACCACGTGTTCCTCGGCGTGACCGACCAGGTCCACCAGGCCCAGGAAGCCGAGGGTGGTCCCCTTCAGTCGCAGCTCCCCGCTCAGGGCCAGGTAGTCGCCGACCCGGGGGCGCGTGCGCTCCCAGGCACAGGTCTCCCCGAAGCCCTCGAGGGCACAGGACGTGGTGGTCGGCAGTCCGGTGTCCACGCCACCGTCCACGGAGACCCACAGGTCTGGCTGCCAGGCCGCGCCGGCGCCGTGCTCGTCGGGCAGGCCGTGCACCCACTGCAGCCCGGCCTGGCCCCGGTCACCCAGGGGCAGATCGAACCCCAGCACCCACTTGAGGTAGGGCTGGTCGGACAGGGACGTCGGACGCTCGCCCTCCAGGCCGTAGTCCACCTCGCCGGCCGGGGCCGTGATGAAGCCCAGGTCCAGCTCGTCCTGGGTCAGGGTGACGGTCTGTCGCTCGGGGAACAGCAGCGCCAGCTCGGCCCGGTAGTGCAGGGGCCACCGGCTCTCGGCGGGGGTCAGGGGCCCCGAGGCGTTGAAGCCGAGCACGTGCACTCTGGGGAAGCCCAGGGTGAGCTCGGTCAGGAGCATGCCCTCGACGCAGTCGGCGGGGTCGGCTGGGTTGCAGCGGGCGTCGACCTGGGCGGTGGTGTGCTGGCCGGTCACGACCGGGAAGTCCAGGAAGCCCCGGTACAGGCCTAGGGCCAGCTCGTGGGGGCCAAAGGACCCGCCGAGCCGCGCTTCGAGCTGCACGTTGGCGAGGGTGGTCTCGGGGAGGGTCAGCTGGGAGCCGCTGATCACGGTGGGGTAGCCGAGCCCGTCCTCCTGGAGCCCCTGCTCGCTGAGCACCCGCCAGCGCAGGGTCTCCTCTTGCCACGGCAACGCGGCGGGGTTGCTCCAGCCCAGGGGTGCGGTGTCCGGCAGCAGCGCCGGCTTGAAGACGGGCACGGCCACCAGCCGGGCCGACCACCGCTCGCTGGGGGCCAGGTCCAGCCGGACCATGGCGTTGCCCTGGAAGTCTCCGAAGCGGAGCGGATCTTCCAGGTCGTCTGCGCTCAGGTTGTCCGTGGGGTTGAAGCGGTCTCCCACGCCGTCTTGGAGCCGCTGCTGCCCGACCCGCAGGCTCAGGCCCGGCACGGGACCGAGGGGCGCCTCGAACCACGCGTCGACCAGGTCGAACCGCACGGGCGACACCTGGTCCTGCCGCGACAGGTCGCCGATGGACTGGACGTCTTGGGAGGGCCCCACAGCCACCAGCTCGCCGTCGAACTGGGCCCAGAACGGGCCCTGGCGCAGCTGGGCAGCCAGGCGCAGGCCGGTCTGGTTTCGGGTGACCCCGGCCGGCAGGGTCAGGTCCTGGACCCAGCTGCCCGCGGGCACGGCCCAGGGTCGGACCTGCAGCTCGCTGGTCAACGCGGCCTGCCAGCTCAGCCCGGGCTCGGCTGCGGTGGCAGCGGTCAACAGGAGCGCGGGGAGCAGGGTCATGGCGAGGGGACCAGGGCGAGGGCACCCGGTATCCCAGCCAGGAGGGAACCCGGGAGGATAGTCAGCGGCGACCACGGAGGAGACGGACCATGGGACCCGACCAGGCCCTCGCCCGCCTGAAGGCAGGCAATCTGCGCTTCACCAGCGGCCAGAGCCCCAGCGGGGTGACCGGCACCCAGCTCGCCAGCCTGGTCGATGGCCAGGCGCCCTTTGCCTGTGTGCTCGGCTGCGCCGACTCCCGGGTGCCGGTGGAGCAGCTCTTCGACGTGGGGCCCGGCGAGCTGTTCGTGGTGCGGGTCGCCGGCAACGTCACGACGCCCGAGGTGTCCGCGAGCATCGAGTTCGCGGTCGAACTCCTGGGCGTTCAGCTGGTCCTGGTCCTGGGCCACGAAGACTGCGGCGCCGTGTCGGCGGCCCTGTCCGGCATGCCGGCGCCCGGGAACATCGCCCAGCTCCTCGCCGCGCTGACGCCGCCGCTCCAGGGCCTCGGTCCCCGGGATCTGGCAGAGGGCGTGCGGCGCAACGTGCACCACGTCGTGGCGGCGCTCCGGGCCGACGAGCCGGTGCTGGCCACAGCGATCCGCGAGGGCCGGGCCCGGGTCGTGCCGGCCGTGTACCACCTGAGGACCGGCCAGGTCGATGTCCTGGGGCACTGACGCCGGGGAGTGCCGGGGAGTGTCGGCGGGGCATTAGGGGCTGTCCATGCCACCGAGGAGGCACCTGTGCTGCTCACCTTGACCGCCGTGGCCCTGGCGGGCCCACCGTCCGAGGATCTGGCTCGCCTGATGAGCCAGGAGGCCTGGTCTGGCGCCATGGTGTGCTCGCCGGCCGGGGAGCTCTACGACGTGATCCTCATGGGCGCCCAGGTGCTCGAGGCCGCCGATCAAGTGCACCGGCCCGACGAGCTTGCCATGTTGCGCCAGCTCCTGGCCGGGGACGCCTCGTCGCCTCTGGTACCGGCGGGCACGGTCGAGGTCGGGTTCACCGAGGGGGACGAGGGCCCGCGACACCTGGTGCTGCCCTTCCAAGGCACGGCCGATGACCTGGCGGCCCTGGTCCTGCCGGGCTCGGAGCTGCTGACCGTCGCCGACGACGGCCGACTGTGGATGGACGAGCTGCCGCTGGACGTGGTCGACGGGACCCTGCGCGTCGCCCGCTCCGGCGCGGGAGGCGGCGACTATCCATGGTCGCTGCTGGACGGTCTGGGCGGCGAGACCGGGTGCGTCATGGCCATGGACCTGCGCGCCCTGGGGCCCGCGGCACCCCAGCAGCTCGAGGCCGCGGCGGTCTACCTGGCCCTCGACAACGAAGCTCTGTTCGAGGTGCGCCTGCAAGGGGGGCCGGTGCCCGAGCTTCCGGCGCCGCTGATCCCCGCTCCGGCGGTCTTCGCGGGCAGCAGCACCTTGGCCCCCGACGTCACGGTGCTGGTGGCCACGGACGGGCTCCCAGCCCTGGCGGCCATGGCCCAGTCGGCGCCGGCCGCCGCGGCGACCGAGCTCCTGGCGGTCGTCGAGGCGCTCCAGGGCCGCGCGACCCTGCCTCCGGGCCTGACGCTGGCCTTCTTCGGCCAGGCCGAAGCGCGCCGACTGGTCGCCGTGGTCCCTGTGGCCGGCAGCAACGGCAAGCCGCTCAAGCGGCGCCGCCTGCGGGCGGTGGTCGAGGCCGGCCTGGACGGCTGGGAAGGCGAGTGGGCGGTCGAAGGCGACGACGGCTACCGCTTGCTCTCGCCCCAGGGCACCGCGAGCTGGCTTCGCCTTGGCGAGGGCCAGGTGGTCTTCGGCGACCTGGCCGAGGTCGTGATCGAGGCCCACACCGGCGCCGGAGAGCCCTGGGGCGACCCCCAAGCGGAAGCGCTGAGCCAGGCCTGGCCGCTGGTGGTCGTGCCGGGGCAGATGCCCCAGCTCCCCGCTGCGCTGCCCCTGGCCATGGGGGTCCAAGTGCACCCCGACCACCTGGAGATCGGCGTCGACACCCTGGGGGACAAGGGCAATGACTACCTGGTCGGCATGTTGGTCGGCATCGCGGTGCCCAACTTCGTGGAGATGCGGAGCCGGGCCTGGCGGGCGACCCTGGAGACCGAGCTGAACGCAGTCGTGACGGCCCAGATCGGGCACCACGCCGTGCATGCCAGCTTCGTCCAGGTGCCGGCGGCCCCTCGCCCGGTCGACGCCCTGGATGCCCGTCAGGTGGCCTGGCAGGCCGACCCGGCCTGGGACGTGCTGGCCTTCGCGCCCGCGGCCGAGACCACCCGGGGCACCTACAGCGTCGAGCTCACCGAGCTCGGCTTCATGGCCCATGGCTTCATGGACGCCGACGGCGACGGCGTGCCGGCACACATGGTCGTGACCTGGACCCCCGAAGGCCCCACCCGGCCGGTGTTGATCACCCCGGACAGCGTCTACTGATCGGTCGCGCTGACCCGGCCGGCGCGGCGGGCCGCCATGCAGATCTGGCGCAGGACCGAGCGCGCGTCGTCGTCGCCGTCCCTGGCCTGGAGCCCGGCGCGCAGCACGCCGGTGCGGACCTCTGACAGGTTGCGCACAGCCAGGGTCAGGTCGGCGAAGCGCTCGCCATAGGCTCGCAGCACCAGAGGGTGTTCGTCGCCGGGTTGCAGGCGGAGCTGCCCTGGCCGGTACAGGATGCCCAGCCCCTGCTCGGACAGATCGACCACGGCGAGCTCCTCGGCGCTGAGCTCTCCGGCCATCAGGACCGTCAGGCGCCGGCCCTGGAGCGGCAAGCGCTGGTGCGCTCGGCTGTCCCGTCGTTCGATGGTGCGGGGCGGGACAAGGGCCCAGTCCCCGCGCTTGCCGATCGCCTCGAGCTCCGCCAGCAGCGACCACCCGCTCTGGAGGGTGCGGTAGGTGAACGACACCGTGACACCGACTCGGGCCTCTTGGAGGGGCGCGGCGGAGTCCTCCAGCCGGAACACCAGCCGCTCCTCTCCCTGGAGCTTCACGAAGCGGCCGAAGCGCTGCATGCCCCCCACGCGCGCGTCCACCCGCACACTTCGCGAGACCAGGCCCATCAGGTGCTGGTGCACCTCTGGCGCCAGGTCGCCAGAGGCCGAGGGGCGACCCAGGGTGAAGCCCGACAGGCGATCGCGGGTGCCGGGCTGAACCAGCTCGGGATCCGCGGACAGACGCCGGAACAGCGCCTGGCGCTGTTCCGCAAGCCCGGTCGTCGACACCCGGCGGCCCTGGGCCAAGACGCCGGCCAGCCCGACCAGTCCGATCGCCGCGATGAGCAGGATTCCCACGCTGCGAAGGTCCTTCTTGGTGAACGGCCCACAGACAGCGAGCCGGCCGAACAGTTTAGTAGACAGGGTTTACCTGTCACCACCTTTCGATCGGATGGAACCCGGATCCTCGTTAGGCGAGGGGTCATGCCGGTGGACGCTCTGATCGCCCAGGCCGAGGGTCTGGCCACGTGTACCCGGGACCTCCGCGGTCTCGCCCGCAGCCTCGCCGACGACGACATACTGGCCCAGGCGCTCACCCGGTGCGCCCAGGAGCGCAGGGGTGGGGCCTTTCAGCGACTGCTGCTGGCCGGCATGGAGGCTGGCCGCAGCTTTCCCGCCCAGGTCCTGACCCTGGGGGCGTCCCTGTTGCCCGACATGCGGGCCCTGGCCACGGCGATCACCCGGTGCTCGGGCGATGCGGCTGCAGCCATGGTGGCGGCGGTCCGGGACGGGCGCCTGGGCGACTGGGACGCCTATGCGATCTACCAGGCCGTCTGGTGGGCGCAGCAGCAGGAGCCGCCCGCGCCGCTTGGCCCCGTGCTCCACGAGGCCCGCGCCATCGCCCGTCGCCCCCTGGGCCCCGATGCACAGTTGGTGTTGTCCGCGGTGCACCAGCTCACGTCAGACGCGCAGCTGAAGGTGGTGCTGCGCAACGAAGGGCACCTCCAGGGCGACAAGGAGGCCGCCGCTTGCGTGCGCGACCTGGCCGCATGGTTCTCGGCACCCCCGCTGCTCGACCTGCCAGCTCGTCCGCCGCCGGCCCAACCCGCGACCGCGCCCCAAAAGAGTGCCAAGGTTGGCCGCAACGAGGCCTGCCCCTGTGGATCGGGCAAGAAGTACAAGCGGTGCTGCCTGGGCAAGCCGGTCGACGCCGCACCGCAGCAGCTCGACGAGGAAGCCCTGCTGGGGCTGACCGGCTGGCAGCTCTGTCGGCTCGATACCGACCAGGTGCCCGAGGCGCTGCGCGAGCTGTGGGCCACTCAGCTGCTCCAAGCCGCGGAGTACGAGCGAGCGGCCCAGGTGCTCGTGGCGTTGGGCCGTCAGGGCCGAGAGCAGCTGTTCCGGGACGCCTTGCGTTGGGCGACGGCCGTGGAGCGTCGCGAGGCGGTGGTGATGCTGGCTTCGGTCACCCCCCAGGAAGACATCATGGAGAGCACCCAGATGTTCTTGCTCCGAGGGGATCCCGCGGCACAGCTGGCCTTCATCGAAGCCCAGGCCCTCGAGACGACCAGCGACCCGAACCCGGTCATGGGCTACGCCCTGCTCGACGGTGGCTTGCCGGGCCTGGCCCTGCTGGCGCTGCGGGGTGCGTTGGGCACCGCCGAGTCCGACGAGCTCGGCGGGTTGCTCCAGACCCTCCTCCAGATCCGGGACCGTGCCGGCCTGGGGCCAGTCGACCTGGTCGAGGAGCGGGTGCTGCCCTGGGTCCTGGCAGGTCGACCGCTCGAGGACTCCGGCCTGGGTGCGGCGCTGGATGAGAAGACCGTCGAAGCGGAGCGGCTGCGTGACGAGCTCGCGCGGGTCCACACCCGCTGGAAGGCCGAGCGCGACGCGTCCAGCCAGGCCCAGGCGCCCGCCGAACCGGCACCCGCCCCCCCGACCGCCGATCCAGAGGTGCTGCGCCAGCTGCGCACCAAGGTCGCGTCCCTGGTGGACGAGCTCAAGGTCCGGACCGCCGAGCGGGCCGAGCTGCGCGGCGACGTGGCCCGACTGGAGGAGGCGCTGGCGGAGGCCCTGGCCGCGACCCCTGCCCCGTCGGCGCCCGCCGCGCCCGCCGAGCCCGCCGACGAGGGCCCGAGTGGTCCGCACCCGGTGCGCGTGCCGGTGGTGCCTGCCGGGGTGGCGGCCACCCTGGCTGGCCTGCCGGAGCCGGTCCAGCGCCAGGCGATGGAACTCCTGGGGCGCCTGGCGGCCGGTCGCTCGGACGCCTTTCGCGGGTCGCGCCCGCTGCGGGGGCGGAGCTGGCTGTGGCGCCAAAAGGTCGGCCGGAGCTACCGGATGTTCTTCACCCTGGCCGACGATCGGCTCGAGGTGGTGGACGTGATCCACCGCCAGGACCTGGAGAAGCGGATCCGCGAGCTGAGCTGACCCCGCGGGTCGGGGCTCAGAAGACCTCGCTCTCGAATTCCTGGCAACGATCGGCGTTGAAGCGGAAGGTCACGTCGCCCACGTCGTCGCCGTCGTCAGTCTCGGCCAGGGTCGACGTGAAGGTGCCGCGGATCGACGCGTTCTCGGTGTGTCCCGAGACGGTCAGGTCGCCGTCGTCGGTGACCCAGGTCTCGACGTACTCGTCCTTGTCGCCGCCAAAGGCCCAGGCCTCCCAGTAGTCGTCGTCGAGCTTCTGCTTGTAGCGGGTGTAGGCCGCCTTGGTCTCGTCGTCGTCGGTCAGGCCGTCGTTCCAGTCCACCCCGTTGTAGTCCAGCCCGGCGATGTTGTCGTCGGGATCGTCGACGCGCAGGGTGATGACGGTCTCCTCGAAGGTCTCGGGGAAGTACTCGTTCCACAGGTCCTCGACCTCGTCGAGCAGGTCCCAGTTCAGCCACTCCATGTCGTTGAGCTCGTCGTGGTAGCCCTCGTACGCGACACAGGCGTCGGAGAAGCTGACCATGTAGATCTGGATGAGGCCGTCGCTGCCGTAGTAGTTGTCCTCTTCGATGAAGAAGGCCGACTGGATGCCTTCGGCGCCCGAGCCGTCCACGTTGGTGCTGACGCTGTTGCACCCGGTCAACGAGAGTAGTGCGCCCATCAGGGGCAGGGACAGACCAGTCATGGGGGACCTCCAACTCCAGCGCCCGTTCTATCCCAAACCGGGTCGGGGGGTGGTGGTTTGGACACCGGCCAGGGTCATCAGCGACCACGGGCGGTCACGGAATGTCTGGGGGGCCTCTCCTCGGCACCGGGCTTCGCCGATACCGGGGGCATGATGCGCCACATGGTCTCCGCCACCGTCTTCCTCTCCGTCATGACCGCCATGGGCGGAAACGCCGCCGCCGACGGCTTCTCGCCTGACGAGAACCGTCTGTCCGTCGCCGAGGTGCTCGCCGACTTCCAGAGCCAGGACGGCCCCACCCTGGCGGCCCCTGGGCTGGGGGACTGCGAGGACGAGGAGATGGTCGACCTGTACGTCCAGGCAAACCAGGGCTACTTCCAGCAGATTCAGGGCGTGGTCGCCCAGCTCGAGGCGTGGCTTCCCGGGACCGCCCCGCGGGAGCCCTGAGCGCTCCTTTTCAGGAGTCGGACGCAAGATGGCGTTGCCGGGTTCGATACGGGGATAGCGGTCCTGCGTCTCGAACTCGGTGGTGTGTGTGCCCAAGCGTCCGGTGGTCTGGCTCAACGCCGTCTTCCTGATCGCGACGCCGTTGCTGGCGCTCGTGTTGGTCCCTTGGTCCATCGCCACCTTTGGGCTGGGCTGGCAAGAGGTCCTGGCCGCTGTGGTGCTGTGGTGGGGCACCGGTCTGGGCATCACCGCCGGCTACCACCGCTTGTTCAGTCACCGCACCTACAAGGCTTCGTCTCCCGTGCGCTGGATGTGGGCGCTGCTGGGCGGCGCCGCCTGGCAGAACAGCGTGATCACGTGGTGCGCGGGCCACCGATACCACCACCGGGACGTGGACACCGACGGCGACCCGTACAGCATCCAGCAAGGCTTCTTCTACGCCCACATGGGCTGGGTCATGATCCAGGGCCCCCGCCACGACGCCCTCGACAACGTGCAGGACCTGTGGGACGACCCGGTCTGCCGCTTCCAGCACGAGCACTATCTGGCGCTGTCCACCGCGTTCAACCTGGGGGTGCCGCTGTTGCTCGGCCTCGCGGTGGGGCGGGTCTGGCCGATGCTGATCGTCGCCGGCCTGCTGCGCGTGGTGCTGGTCCACCACTTCACCTTCTTCATCAACAGCGCCGCCCACACCTGGGGCACCCAGCCCTGGAGCACCCGAGACAGCAGCCGGGACAGCTGGCTCCTGTCCCTCCTGACCTTTGGCGAGGGCTTCCACAACTACCACCACACCTTCCAGACCGACTACCGCAACGGCCCGCGCTGGTACCACTGGGACCCCAGCAAGTGGACCATCTGGGGGCTCTCGCGTCTGGGCCAGGCCGCCGACCTGCGGCGAATGCCCGACGACGTGGTCCTGCGGCGCCGGTTCCAGCACCAACGCATGGTGCTGCTGGATCGCATCGGCGAGACCTTCGAGGACTGGCGGGAGCGCTTGGTGGAGCAGACCCACGGGGTCATCGCCGGCCGAGACGCCTTGGCCCAGGCGATGACCGAGCGGTCCGAGGCCCTCCAGGACGGGATGCGGCAGCGGGTGCTCGACGCCGAAGCGCGCATGGAGACCGCCCTGAGCGATCTCAAGGACGCCCGCCAGCGCTGGGCAGCGGCCCACAGCCTGCGCTTCGAGCTGCCGCCGGAGCATCGGGCCCAGCTGGAGGCCGAGCTGCGGGAGCTCAAGCGCACCTTCCGGGCCGCCCGGGCGTCGGTGCGGGCGTCGGTCCGCCACTGGGAGGCGCTGTGCCAGGAGTACCTGGTGCTGTACGAAGTGGTGCCAGCGTAGCTTGGCCGGCGCCGCGGGAGCGTCGACGCTCACTCCTTGCCGCCGTCCTCCTTGGACCCGCCGTACCCGAGCTTGCTCGCCTGGCTGCTGTAGTGGTCGAACAGCGCGCTCTGGGTGCAGTCCTCGCCGGGCAGACACGTGGGGTCTGTCAGCACCCCCCCCACCGGGAAGAACGTCGCCGTGGACCAGGCGTCGCCCAGCCACAGGCCCCGCAGCAGCGTGTGGGGCGACGACAGCAGGGCCCCGCAGTAGTCCCGGAGCTGGTCGGCCTCGCCCGACGAGATGCGCCCGTCGTCGTCCACCGGCGAGTCGTTCATGTCGTAGACATTCCACAGGTTGGCCACGAGCTGGGCCTCTGTGGGGTCCAGGTTGGGATCGGCCAGCAGCCGATCTCGGAGCGACAGCGCCAGGTCATACCAGCTCAGGCCGCGGGCCTCACCGTCCGCCGCCAGCGCATCGATCCAGTCCACCCACTCCGTCGGTGCCAGCACCTGGGTCGGTCCCGGCGATGTGCCGCTGGCCGGCAGCACGTCCTTGGCAAACACGCTCCCAGGCTTGTCGCACAGGCCTGTGCCCCCCTCCCAGGCCAGGAAGTCGAAGAAGCCGACCTGGGTCGCCTCGGTCCTGGTGTGGCTCTCGTGACGCCCCAGGGACGCCATCCAGGCCTGGGTCGGGTAGGCCGTGTCGTGGCCCATCACCGGCGGCGCCGGCCAGCCCAGAGCACCGTGGAGCTGCATGAGCAGGGCGCTCACGCTCGCCCGGTGGACCAGGTCCGCCTCGGAGTTCGCGTTCTCGCCCAGGCGGCCCGTCGGCACCCGAACCTCGGCCTCGGGAAAGGTGACCATCGGGAGAGCGTCGGGCACGGTGTTGGGGTCCTGGGGAGCGGCCCGGTTGAAGGCGCCGGACAGCACGATCTCGGTGAGCAGGTCCTGGAGGCTGAACCGGGTCACGAGGGTCCCGGTCAGGCTGGAGAGCACGTCGGCCTGGTCCGGGTTCCGGGGAAAGCCGTGGCCCATGACCAGGTCTTCGCCGGCGATCTCGTCCACGACCTGGTTCACCACGTTGGCCGCAAGCAGGTAGACGAAGGCGTGGGTCCGGTCCTGGGCCTGGACGGCCGGCATGGAGCGGTGGTTCTGGCGCACCCACGACACCGCGTCCCACGCCGCCTGGTCGCTGGTGGCCACCGGCGGCATCTCGCCGAAGCCGAAGCGCACGATGGAGAAGAGCCGGTCGTCGGTCATGGTCTCGACCTTGGCGTCCAGCAAGGGAGCCAGGGGCCGGTTCGCCACGGACGGATCCCCACTGCTGGGGTCGTGGCAGGTCCCGCACCCCGGGTTCGAGGGGGACGAGGACGCGCCGCGCATGGCGCGGTGGCTCGCCCAGTCGGGCACCGAGAACTGCGCTTGATTCAGGGTCTGGGTGCCGTCGGAGAGTGCCGTCGCCAGATCGAGCACCGCGGGCCAGGCCCCGGGACCGAGTCCCGCAAAGGCCGCCTCGCGCCCCAGGGGGTCGTAGGGGGGGTACCACTCCAGCCCGTCATAGCCCCGGGCCGCGTTGGTGACGCAGGTGTCCTCCAGGCCCCAGGGTCGCAGGCCGCCCTTGCTGGCGTGGTTCGACGACCGGAACAGGTTGGCGACCCGGTCTCGCACCGACGGCCCGCCGTCGCCGCCGTAGACGAAGTCGGCGCCCACGTCGGCGGAGAACACCGAGCCCTCCATGTCCACCGGGAACGGCAGGCCGACCCACATCGGATCGAAGCGGTCCCAGTTCCCGTTGACCGGCCGGGCGTCGGTCTTGGAGTAGGTCGCCGTGTGGCAGCGCATGCAGTCCGGGTCCCGGTCCACGTAGACGTCCAGGAAGGTCGCTCCGAGCTGATTGCGCAGGTCGTCCTCGACCGACGTGCCGGGAAAGCTGGCCAGCACGGGCAGGTAGGCCCGGTACAGCCCGTCGAGCCGGTCGGCCCGGACCGCGGCCTGGAGCACGTCCGTCAGGTTGAAGGGCGGGCACTCCCGCTGGGTCAGAGCGTCGCGGAGCTCGGCCCAGCGACCCAGGTCGACCACCCCGGTCACGGCGCTCTTGCCGTCGTCCGCCTGCGCGTAGTCCGCGGCCTCGCCCGCTTCGAGGTTGGACTCCTTGGACTCGCTCATCGTCTCCTTGGACGTCTGGCGCGCCTCGTCCCGCAGCAACGACTTCCAGGGCGCCTGGCTCTCCTGTTCGCTGGCCTTGTACTCGTAGCTGGCGCTGGCCGAGTCGATGGCGTCCCAGAAGGCCTGCTGGTCGCCGGCCACCTCGAACTTCGCACCCGACGACGTGCAGAAGGCATCAAAGGGATCCGCCGTGGCCACGTGGCCCGCCAGGGCGTCGGACAAGCTCTCGTCCAGGAGCGGCGGGCCCAGGCAGTCGGCGTCCACCTGCATCGGTCCCGCCCGCTGGACCTGCAGGTCATCGGCCAGCACGTTGCTCCAGTAGGTCACGTACTCGGGCTCGGCGAACAGCACGTCCACCACCGCCTCGCGCCCGCTCCGGGCGGCCAGGTCGACCAGGGCTCTGACCTCGGCCGAGCCGCGGGCGCTACGGCCCAGCACGGTCTCGATGGCGTGCACCACAAAGGCCTCGTCGCCGGCGTCGTTGTCCGGGGTGGTCCAGCAGGCGGGGCCCGCCAGGGTCAGGAACAGGGTGGGCATCAGGAGCATGGGGACCTCAGCCGAAGAAGAAGGTGGCGAGCTGGTCGGCGGCGTCGTCACGGGACTGCCCCGGGGACGCGCTGGTGTCGTCGGCGTCGTAGACGTCCGTCTGGAAGGGGTGCACACCGGCCGCCTGGAGCACCGCAGCCCGCAGGTCCGGGGGGCCCAGGGCGCGGCCGCCCCGAGGGGAGCCGGTCGCCCAGGCGGGCTGGCTGCGCTCGAATGCCATGCCGTCGTCGGTGGCGGTGAAGGGCAGGTCTCCCTGGAGTCCGCGGGCCTGGACCGGACCGCCCAACAGCCCGATCGCATAGCCCCGGTGGCAGTGCTCTGTGCCGCCCCGGGCGTAGTAGCGGCCGAACTCGCAGTTCAGGACCACGAGGGTGTCGTCCAGGTCCAGGCGTCCGGCGTCGACCTCGTCGCGCAGCGTCCGGAGCACGTTCAGGAAGTTGCCGGTGTGGATGGCCGCGTGCCGTGTCGCGTCGCTGACGTTGTGGCTGTCGTACCGGGAATTGGCCCCAAAGGAGTCCCCGATCACGCCGGCGTCGGCCACACAGATGTACTGGCTCAGGCCGCCCTGGAGCAGCTCGACCGCGGCCTGGATGGCCCGGCGGGAGCCGTTGTCCCACAGGCTCGCACCGGTCGAGGCCGTCAAGCGGCCCAAGGCGCTGGAGAAGCGCGGGGTGGCCAGGGCCGCCTCGAGCGCGGCGTCGTAGGCGGTGGTGGCCGTGGATCGCGCACGGCTGCCCACCGCGGTGGGGTAGCCGTACTCCAGGCCCGCGCCAAAGGCCGTGCGGTAGTGCTCCAGCAGGGCGTCTCGCTCGGGGATCCGGCTGCCCGAGAGCTGGGCCAGGGCCTGGGCGTTGTCAAAGGCCAGGGCCACCGGGCTGTAGCGGGTCCCGTGGGGGCCGGTGAAGCCCGTGTACTGGGCGACATAGCGGGCGTCGGCCATGGCGCTGTCGTAGAGGCAGAAGGAGAGCTTGCCCGAGTGCCGATGCAGGACGGGTGCCACGCTGAACGCGGCGTCGTTGGGGTTTCGGCCCCGCTCTCCCAGGATGGTCAGGGGGTGGGCCCCCTCGTGGGGTTCGATGTCGTGGCCCATGGCGACCACACGCAGCCGGTCGGCCAGGCGCCGCCCCAGCCCGTCGGGCTCGACCAGTGGGGCGAAGCCCGGGCCCAGGTGCACGCTCCGGGAGCCCGCCGTGCCCACCCGGTAGGCGCTGTTCAGCCAGTCTCCGCGGCCCAGGAGCCACTGGGTCCAGTCCCCAGGGGCGCCGCTTGCGAGGAGGGCCTCGTTCAGCGGGTCCAGGGACCCCAGGCCCCGGTTGACGGGCAGCTCGTCGGGTTGCTCGACCCAGAAGGTCTCCCGATGGGCCGGCGCCCCGGCGAAGTAGATCTCCAGCACCTTGTAGGACCTGCCGCGGCCGGGCACGTTGCGGCTGGTCAGGGCTCCCGCCGCCTGGACGGCGCGTCCGCCCAGGCCGGCGCCGGTCAGCGCCAGGCTGCCCAGGGCGCCGCGAAGAAGTGCTCTGCGGGAGACGGCCATGTTCCCTCCGGTGCCGGCCCCCGGAACGGTCGGGGGGCCTGTGCGAGTCGTCGTCACCCAGAGGGTAGGCGTCTCCACAGGGGCGGCCAACTCGCATTGGGGAACGGGGCCGGGTGGGCTTCTACGGGCCTCTGAGGGTCAGTCTGGGGCCCGCTGCTCGCACCTGGCTCCGGACGGGTCGGCGTCGGCCAGGCGACCTGAGGCGAGACACTCGTCGACCGGCAGGAGCGCCGATCACCCGCAGGGCCACTCTCCCAGCCAGGCCGAGTTGTCCGTCGCGTCGCACTCTTCGACGTCGGTCGGCAGGGTCAGCTCGGCCCGCAGCTGGTGTTGCCCCCAGCTGGCCTGTTCGACGGAGAACGGACCGGCCCACGTGACCTCGCCCGGGTCCGTGGCGGCCGCCGTGGCCTGGTCCAGCACGCCCCAGTCGTCGTGGAGCGAGACGGTGGTCGAGCCCACGGTGCGCAGGCCGCGGTTCTCCACCGCGACCCAGATCACGGCGGCGCCGGCGTCGCACTCGACCAGACAGCTGTCCAGGTCCCCGACCGCCAGGTTGGCCAGCCAGTGCTCGGGCCCCTCGGGTGTGCCCGCAGCCCGGAAGCTGTTCCACTGGTCCCAGTTGGCGACCTGTTCCTGGGGGATGCTGCCGTCGTCGTTGACGTTGGTGATGTGGTACGCGCCCTGGTTCCACACCGGCCGGGCCGGTGCCCAGGAGTGGTCGGCGTCGCCGATCACTGTGATGCCGTTCCAGCCGGCGATGCCGTAGTCGTTGCTGGCGACCACGATCTCGGTGCTGCCGTCGCCGTCGACGTCGGCGATCAGGGGGTACTCCAGCAGCGTGCCGCTGGCGTGGCCGTCCTGGGCCATCAGCACGGTGCCGGTGCTGCCCTCGAAGATCCACAGGGTGTGCTCGTCGGCGTAGACGACCTCTGCGTCGCCGTCGCCTTCGAAGTCGAAGACACTCGAGCCGGTCACGCTGGAGCTGTAGTCGCTGACCTCGTTGCTCCAGAGCACGCTGCCGTCGGTGTCGTAGACGCTGTAGTAGGCCTGGCCCGCCACCCCGACCTCGGGCTCTCCGTCTCCGTCGAAGTCGGCGATGGTGGGGGGGCCTCCCGAGCCACCACCGGGCACGCTCTGGGACCAGACCCCGGTGCCGTCGTTGGCGGTGAGCGTGACCACGCCGCCGCCGACCTTGATCACGTCGGGGCGGCCGTCGTCGTCGAAGTCCCCGACTGCGGGGATGCCGTCGCTGCCCCCGTCGGACCACACCAGCGTGCCGTCCCGCTCGTAGACCGCGTTGCCGGCCACGACCTCGAGCTGGCCGTCGTCGTCCATGTCGACGGCGAAGCTCATGGACCGCCCGCCAATGCCCGCGGTGCCCAGGCCGACCAGGCTGCCGTCGTGGGCGAAGACCTGGCGGCCGAAGACCACCTCGGCGAGTCCGTCGGCGTCCAGATCGGCCAGGTTCGGGGTGCCGTAGGTGTAGGTCTCGCTGCCGGCGGCCCACTTGAACTCGCCGTTGTGGTGCACGCAGAGTACGGCTTGTTCCACACCCGCCGCGCAGACCTCGGGCAGGCCATCTCCGTCCAGGTCGCCGACAGCGACCCCGCCAGTGCCGTAGGGAGTGACCCCGCCGGCTGACGTGATGGACCACAGGGTCCCGCTGCCGTCGCCGCTGATGGCGACCAGGGCGCCGGGGGATGTGTAGGCGCCGCCCGAGAAGGTCGTGAACACGATGTCCGGCACGTCGTGGTCGTCGATCAGCCCGTCGGCGTTGTCGTCGGTCAGGTTGGCGATGGCCGGCGTGGCCATGATGTCGTCGTAGCCGGGGTGGATCGGGTTCTCCCGCCACTCCCACTCGGTCTCTGGGGTGAACGTGCCGAAGGTCGGCTCGGCCAGGCACGACTCGTCGGGGGTGACGGTGTAGGCGTCGGGGCGGTCCGTGGGACAGGCCACGTCGCCCGGGCCCACGTCGTGGTTGGCGCCGAGCTCATAGTCGACACAAGCGATCAGCATCCAGAGCATGTCTTCCTTGTAGCAAGTTCCGGACCGGAGCCGCCGCCCGTGATCCCGGGATCTTGCGGCGTCGGGGGAACCACTTGTCGCAGACGGGGTGGGGCCCCGGTTCCCCTCGGTCGGAGTAGGGTCGGACCTCTCTGGAGGTCCCATGACCCTGTCCGACCCCGCCGTGTTCAACAAGAAGGGCAAGCTCCGCAGTGCCTACTACGAACAGGAGCTGGCCCGGCTCCAGGATGAGCTGGTGCGCATGCAGTACTGGTTCCGCGACACCGGCCAACGGGCCGTCGTCGTGTTCGAGGGCCGGGACGCGGCGGGCAAGGGCGGCACCATCAAGCGCATCGCCGAGTGCCTGAACCCCCGCTTCGCCCGGGTCGTGGCCCTGGGCACCCCGACCGAGCGCGAGAAGACCCAGTGGTACTTCCAGCGCTACGCCGCCCACCTGCCCGCGGCGGGGGAGATGGTCCTGTTCGACCGGTCCTGGTACAACCGCGCCGGCGTCGAGCACGTGATGGGGTTCTGTACCGATGCCGAGTACGAGGACTTTCTGCGGGCGTGTCCTCAGTTCGAGAACCTGTTGATCCGCTCGGGCATCACCCTGATCAAGTACTGGTTCTCGGTGAGCCCCGAGGAACAGGAGCGGCGGTTCCAGGGCCGCATCCACAACACGGTCAAGCGCTGGAAGATCAGCCCCATGGACCTGGAGTCCCGGGCCCGCTGGGTCGAGTACTCCAAGGCCAAGGACGTGATGATGGACCACACGGACACAAAGCTGGCGCCGTGGCACGTGGTCCCGTCCGACGACAAGAAGCGGGCTCGGCTGAACTGCATCGCCCACCTGCTGTCGTGCTTCGACTACCAGGACATGGTCCCGGGGCCCATCGAGCTGCCTCCGCGGGGCCCGGACACCGGGTATGTGCGGCCGCCGCGGGAGGAGCAGAGCTTCGTGCCCGATCCCTACGGATCCGGGGAATAGTCCCTGGACCTCAGCGGGTCCAGGCCAGCTCGTAGGCGCACGCACCTGCGGTCGGGTAGGCCCGGACGGTGGCGCTCTTCGCAGTGGGTGCGTAGCGGCCGACGCGCTGGCTACCGCCCGCGGGTCTCCCGGTAGTCGCTCCCGCGGATCTCCTGGAGCTCGGCCATCTCCATGAGCCGGGAGAACACCCGCTCCCCGATGCGCTCGGCCAGGGTGTACTGGCTGCCGCTGGCCACCGACAGGTTCGCAGGGCCCATCATGGCCGCGTCGACCGGGCGGCGGCGGGACGGCAGCTTGGGGGGGTAGTTGGTGGTCGCCAGGATGGTGGCCATGGCGTTGTACCGACGGCTGATGAGCTCGTCGACCACCGCCAGCTCCCAGTCCGTGCAGCGCCCCTTGCCCAGCTCGTCGATGGCCAGGACCTCGACGTCGAGCAAGGGATCGAGCAGGGCGGCGGTCGACGTCTTGGTGGCGAAGCCGGCCTTGAGCGCCAGGATCAGGTGGCTGAACTCCACGAAGCGCACGGCGATGCCGTGCTGAAAGACCATGCGGTGGAGCATCGCCACCAACAGGTGCGTCTTGCCCCGGCCCACGCCGCCGTGCAGGACCAGGCCCCGGTTCTCGATGCCCGGGGCATAGGACTGGCACCAGTGGTTCGAGATGCGGTGGGCTTCGGCCGCGCCCGGAGAGCGGGACACGTCGAAGTTGTCCAGGCGGGAGTGGGCGTGGCGGGCGGGCACCCTGGCCTGGTTGAACAGTCCGACACGGCGGTTGAGCTCGCGACAGCCACAGGGGGCCAGGCCCTCGACGCCCTGGAGGATCACCACCGCGCGGCCGGTCCCGCGACAGGCGGGGCAGACCCCCATGCAGTCGCACACCTGGGCGATGGCGTGCTCGCGCTCGCGGCCGATCACGGCACCGGCACCCCGGCACCTGACGCAGCCGGGATCGGGACGGGCAAAGGCGGAGCTCACGAGCTGAGGCTATCCCAGATGGCCGCTGCCGACAGGAGGGGCTGGCGGGCCCGGAGCTTGTCTCGGGCGACCTCTTCCAGGGCCGCGGTCCACTGCTTGTCGTCGAGCTTGTCGCGCAGGTCCTGGAGCTCGGCGTCGGCGAGGGCCAGCAGGCTCTCCCGGTCGGCCAGGTCCCAGGCGTCCTGGTGGTAGCGGCGGACCACGGCCAGCGCCTGGCGGGCCAGCTCGTCGCCGGAGCCGCGCAGACCCGCGAGCTCTTCGGCCGCTCGCTGCACCAGGGGATCGGCCTGGCCCCGCAGGGCGTCGACCAGCGTGCCCAGGGACCCCGGCGTCTGCTCGGGCAGGACCGGCTGGCGCGCCCGGGTCACACGCCTGCGCACCGAGCGCAGGGACAGGGGCGTGCGGACGCGCTTCTCTCGCCGCTTGGCGGCCGCATGCTCCAGAGCCCGAAGGATCGCCGGGACCCCGATGCCCGCCTCGAGCCACTCCAGCAGCAGCCGGCCGTCAAGAGGGGATAAAAACGGGGCGCCGCCGCGCAGCACGACCAGGTGGCTGCGCACCTCCTCGGCGGCCTGTTGGAGCCGATCCAGGCGCTCTGACTCGGTCTCGCTCATGGCCCCTCGTCCGGCGACTCGGCGCTGCCGGGTCCGAGGGATGGTTATCATCCCGCCTTCCCTCGCGAGGACGCCAGGATGCGTGGCCTGCTGATCTTGTCCCTTCTGTTCACCGGCCCGGTCCTGGCCCAGGACGGCGTCGCCCAGGACGAGGAAGAAGACGAGGACGAAGAGGACGACTGGTTCGACGAGGACGAGTTCGAGACCGACTTCGACGACGACGAGCCCATGGACGAGCCCGAAGTCGAGCGGATCGACGAGGCCGACGACACCGAAGAGGACACCTCGGACGAAGATCTGGAGATCGAGTACGAGGACCTCGAGGAAGACGAAGAGGACCTGTTCGAGGACGACGACGAGGGCGACATCGCCGAGGACGCCATCGGCGGTCCGGGGGTGGACACCGCGACGATCTACCGGCGCTACGCCGAAGAGGTGAAGGAGTTCCCGCCAGAGGAAGAGCTCATCGCCTGGGAGAAGTACCTCGACGAGTACGACAACACCCTGTTCCGGCCGCGCATCGACGAGCGCATCGAGCTGCTGACCGGGATGATCTACGGCGAGCGGATCAAGGACGACACGACCACCTTCGTCGACGCCCAGGACCGCGAGATCGACATCTCCCAGCCCATCACCCTGGACTCGCTGGATCCGCGGACCCGCCTGCGGGCTGGTCTGGAGTATGGCTTTCCCGGCTACTTCAGCCTGATGCTCGACGCCGAGGGCCAGATCACCCGGGAGTTCTCGGCCCACGTGGGGCTGCGCGGGCGCTACACCGGGTTCCGGGTCGAGCTCGGGGCCAAGTACGCCCTGCTCAAGTCCGCCCGCAAGGACGCTCTGGTCACCGTGGGGCTGGACCTGCACCTGAACACCGTGCCCAAGGCCTACCCCGTGGTCCGCCCCTACGTCGGCGGCGCCAAGCGCTTCGACATCGGCGGCGGGCTGGAGCTCCTGGCGGTGGTCGGGACCGAGTGGGAGGTCGGCCGCCGGGCCATCGTGGTCGGGGGTGCCCACGCCTTCTACCGGGCGTCCGACACCGTCGGGATCTTCCTGGAGACGTCGGTCTACATGCAGCCCGGTGTGGGCAAGGGGCCCTACAGCTTCAACCTGACCACGCTCGGCATGCGCTTCGCCCCCCGCAACCTGCCGCTTCGGGCGAACCTGGTGGCCAACGTGCCTTACCTCCAGAACTACTGGGGCTACCACTTCGGTGCGATCGCGCTCGAGGGGAGCTACTACCCCGATCTGGAGCAGTTCCCGCTCCTCGAATAGGCTGGCGTCCGGTGCGTGGCCTAGGGAGCCGGCTTGCCTCGCGAGAAGAGACGCTCACTGCTCGGCCTCGCGGCTCGCTTCTCCGAGGCGGCCGTCGATCTTCCAGCCTTGCTCCAGGACGTGGCCACCGAGATCTCGGAGCTCCACGGTGGCGCGGGCGCCATCGTCTTCCTGATCGCCGAAGGCACCGACGTGCTGGCCTTCGAGTCTGGCCATCACCCAGACCCCGAGTCCTTGCGGGTGGTTCGCGGCATCCTGATGAGGCGACCTCTGCGCGTCGGCGACGGCATCACGGGCAAGGTGGTCGAGAGCGGTGAGCCTCTCCTGCTCGCTCGGGTGGCGCCAGAACAGATCGCTGCCCAGACCACCGACGAGCTGCGCTCGGCCGCCCTACTCTATGCGCCGCACTCGGTGATGATCGCCCCCCTGGTCGGCCGCACGGGCCCCGTTGGCGCCGTCGCGACCTGGCTCAGCCAGGGCCAGGGCCACTTCGACGAGGACGACGTGGCGGACCTGAACATGCTCTGTCGCTGTGCCGCCCTGACCATCGACAACGCCCGCGTGGTGGCCAACCTGGCCCAGGCTCTGGCGGATCGGGACCGGATCGAAGCCGAGCGGCTCGAGCTGGAAGCCCGGGTCCAGCACGCCCAGAAGCTCGAGAGCCTGGGGGTCCTGGCCGGGGGCATCGCCCACGACTTCAACAACCTGCTGGTGGGCATCCTGGGCAACGTGAGCCTGGCCCAGATGCAGCTGCCGCCGGGCAGTGCGGCCCTGGAGTCCCTGGGTCGCGTCGAGCTGGCCGCTACCCGGGCCTCGGAGCTCACCAACCAGATGCTGGCCTACTCGGGCAAGGGCCGCTTCGTGGTCGTGCCGTTGGACCTCTCGGAAGTGGTCCAGGAGATGGCCCACTTGCTCGAGGTCTCGATCTCCAAGCGTGCGGTGCTGCGCTACGACTTCGCGCCGAGCCTGCCGTGCGTCGAGGCCGATGCATCCCAGCTTCGCCAGGTGGTGATGAACCTGATCACCAATGCGTCGGACGCGGTCGGTGACAGGAGCGGCGTGATCACCGTCTCCACCGGCCTGACCGAGGTGACCCCGGAGTACCTGAAGACCGCCCTCTACCTGGGCATCGTGTCCGTTGGGACCTACGTGCACGTCGAGGTCTCCGACACCGGGGGCGGCATCATCGACGACGACGTGCGGGTCATCTTCGAGCCCTTCCATTCGTCCAAGGGCGCCGGTCGTGGGCTGGGGTTGGCCGCTGTGCTGGGCATCGTCAAGGGCCACCAGGGCGTGATCCGCGTCTACACAGAGGAGGGCAAGGGCACGTCGATCAAGGTGCTCTTCCCAGCCAGCGACGAACAAGTCGCCCGCGCCGTCGGCCACGTGCCGTCGGAGCCCCAGACCACCCCGGGGCGGGGGCGCAAGGTGCTGATCGCCGACGACGAGGACATGGTCCGTCTGGTCGCGTCCCGGATCCTGGAGCTCGAAGGCTACGAGGTCGTGACCGCAGCCGACGGCCGGGAGGCGGTGGAGCGGTTCGAGGCGCACGCCGACGAGCTGGCTCTGGTGCTCCTGGACATGACCATGCCGCGCATGAGCGGCAGCGAGGCCTACCAGCGCATGCGTGCGATCCGCGACGTGCCCACGATCCTGACCAGCGGCTACAACGAACAGGACGCCACCAGCCGCTTCGCAGGCAAGGGGCTGGCGGGGTTCCTGCAGAAGCCCTGGACGGCAACCGGCTTGCTCGACGCCCTCCGCGCAGCCATCGACAACGAGGGTTAGGAGGCCACCCCCCGCCAGAGGTGCCCATGTCCATTCCGGACGTCGTGATCGTCGATGCCGTTCGCACGCCCATCGGGCGCTTCCTGGGCGGTCTGTCCGCGGTGCGCCCCGACGACCTGCTGGCCCTGACCATCCGGGCGCTCCTGGATCGGACGGGGCTGGACCCAGCGCTCGTGGACGACGTCTACATGGGCTGCGCGAACCAGGCGGGCGAGGACAACCGCAACGTGGCCCGCATGAGCCTGCTGCTGGCCGGGATGCCCCAGTCGGTGCCCGGGGTGACCCTGAACCGCCTGTGCGCGTCGGGGCTCGAGGCGGTGAACCAGGCCAGTCGTGCGGCGATGGTCGGCGACGGCTCGGTGTTCATCGCCGGCGGTGTCGAGTCCATGTCCCGGGCGCCCTACAGCGTGCCCCGGGGCCCCAACATGCCCAAGGCCGGCAACCTGACGGTCTGGGACACCTGCCTGGGGTGGCGCTACCCGAACCCCAAGCTGGCCGCCCAATTCCCGCTCGAGGCCATGGGCTGCACGGCCGAGAACCTGGTCGACAAGCACGGCCTGTCCCGCCAAGACCAGGACGCCTTTGCCCTGCGCTCCCACCAGAAGGCGGTCGCCGCCCAGGACAACGGCTGGCTCGACGCCGAGCTGGTCCCGGTGAGCATCCCCCGCCGCAAGCAGGACCCGCTGGTCATCGACGCCGACCAGGGCCCCCGCCGCGACACCACGCTGGCCCGCCTGGCCAAGCTGCGGGCCGCGTTCCGGGACGGCGGCAGCGTGACGGCGGGCAACAGCTCGACCCTGAACGACGGGGCCTGCGCGGTGCTCGTCACCACCGCCGAGCGGGCCGCCGAGCTGGGCCTGAAGCCCCGGGCTCGCATCCTGGCCCGGGCCAGCGCTGGCGTGGACCCGGAGATCATGGGCATCGGCCCGGTGCCAGCGACCCGCCAGGCCCTGGCCCGGGCCGGCCTGTCCCTGGCCGACCTGGACGCCGTCGAGCTGAACGAGGCCTTCGCGGCCCAGTCCCTGGCGGTGCTCCGCGAGCTGGAGCTGGGCGAGGACAGGGTCAACCTGCACGGGGGCGCCATCGCCCTGGGACATCCGCTGGGCTGTTCCGGCGCCCGCATCCTCACCACCCTGATGGGCGTGCTCGATCGAACCGGCGGCCGCTACGGCCTGGCCACCCTGTGTGTGGGCGTGGGCCAAGGCGTCGCGACCGTCATCGAGCGCCTGGAGAGCTGAACATGGACATTGCAAAGGTGGGCGTCATCGGCGCCGGAACGATGGGACACGGCATCGCCCAGGTGTCGGCCATGGCCGGCTGCGACGTGGTGCTCCAGGACCTCCAGGACGACGTCGTGCAGCGAGGGCTGGACCACATCCGGGCCAACCTCGACAAGGGCGTGGCCCGGGGCAAGGTCGACGCCGCCGCCGCCGAGGCAGCGCTGGCGCGCATCTCGGGCACCACCGAGCTCGGCCTGGTGGCAGATGACGCGGATCTGTTGGTCGAGGCCATCCCCGAGAAGCTCGCCCTGAAGCAGCAGCTCTTCGCCCAGCTCCAGGACCTGGCGCCGGCCCACGCCATCTTCGGCACCAACACGTCGAGCCTG
>CAZFLE010000003.1:0-149141 GCA_964519895.1 uncultured Enterobacterales bacterium
CCCGGACTCGTCGGCGTAGACAAGGTCCGCCGTGAACTGAACGACACCGTGGGTGAGCTCGTGGCCGACGACGTCCAGGCTGGTGAGGGGGTCGCTGTTCCGTCCGTCCCCATCGCCGAACGCAGCGAACTTTTCGTACCAGAACGCGTTCACCATGGACTCGCCGAAGTTTGCGTAGGCGCCGAACAGTTCTTCGCCGGTGGAGACGCCCGTTCGATTCGTGGGCCCGCCGGCACCGTCGATGCCGTCCCGGCCGTGTTCGTTCAGGAAGAAGTCCAGGGCGGCGGCGACACCGAAGTGCACGTCGACGGACTCCTGGTCCACGGAGTCGCTGAACACGCCATCGTGATCGGCGACCGGAAAGGCCCCGCGACCGGTGCCCCCCAGGGACCACGTGGCGAAACCGCGGGAGCGATCCTCGAGCAGGTAGACGCCGGCGTCGGTCTCGGAGACGGTCAGGTCGATCGGCCCGTGGTACGCGGACTCGCCGCTGCCGGCCTCGGTGATCAGGCGGGTGATCCGGCGCAGCTCGGCGCCGTCGTGGGCGTCGATCAGGACCTCCGGTGCCGCCATGTCGGGGCTGCCGTCGACGCGCTCGGCCAGGACCCGCCAGGCCAGGTGGTCCCGGGACACGCCGCGGGTGACGACCAGCTCGGCGCTGGGCTCGGCGGTCAGCACCTGGGGGCCACCCAGGCTCTCGACCACCTGGGCGATGGCGTCGGAAGCCTGCACCGTCGGCGTGGTCTGGACGGACACCGCCTGCAGGAGCTTGTCTGTGGTGCGGAGGACGCTGCCCTCGGCGTCCAGGTGAACGACCGCTTCGCCAGCGACGACCGGCAGCCCCTCGAAGAGCTGGTCCAGCCGCACATGGGTCTGGCCCAGCCCGTCGACCTCGACGCTGCGGACCTGGAGGTCGTCCTGGGTCAGGCCGGCGTTCAGGGGCGAGCTGGCCAGCCCGGCGAGAGCGGTCGCTTCGGGGTCGCGCTCGGTGCTGGGGGTCACCTCGTAGCCGCCGCAGCACGCCGCGAGCAGGGTGGAGGACAGGACGGTGGACAGGACGATGTGGCGACGCATGGGACCCCCAGGTGTGTGGCCCGACGTAGAGCAAGGGGTGTGCCAGAATTCGGATCTCTGGCCCAAGGCGGCCTGGGCGCGGGGTCTGCGGGGGGAGCTGTCGCCGAAGGGTGGCGGGGTGTGGTCTCCCGATGACGACTTCGGTGTCGCGAAGGGTCACCCCCCACCGCGAGGGGTGCAGGCGCCGGCCCGCTGTGCCGATCGTCAGGACATGGACACCGCTCGCTTCCTCCGCACGCTGTTGATCGACTCCGATGCCCTCTGCCGCGACGTGCTGGTCGAGATCCTCCACGGGCTCGACGCGGACTGCGCCACGGCCAGCAGCGGCTCCGAGGGGCTGTGGATGCTGTGTGCCGGCCACTACGACGTGGTCGTCATCGCCGAGACCCTGCCGGACATGGTGGGCGCGATGGTGACCAGGGTCATCCTGGAGGGTGGCGGGGGCCAACCGGTGATCCTGGGCCTGGGGGACAGCGACGTGGCCCGTCAGTCCTTTCTTGCGGCTGGCGCCGACGACGTGATGCCTTCCGTGCCCGAGCTCACTCGGTGGCGGGCGGCTCTGCGCCGGATCGACCCGCGGGTCGACAGCGCCCACTGCCTGGACCCCGCGGCCCTCGAAGCCTGGCGGGACTACCAAGGGCCCGAGACCTACCAGGCCGTGGTCCAGGACTACGTCCGGGCCGGTTCGGCCGCGATGTCCCGGCTGCGCCAGGCCATCGCCCGCGCCGACGCAGCGGATGCAGCGCGCACCGTGCGGGTCTTCGGAAACCACAGCAGAGTCGTGGGCGCAGGTGCCCTGGCCAGGGCCTGCGAAGACCTGGAGGCCGCCTTCCGGCGCGGCGATCTGAAGAGCGCATCGGGTCACCTGTTGCGAGTCCAGGACGACTGGCTGCGGGTGCGGAGCGCCCTGGAGCCGCAGCCGTACCGCCTGGCCGGGTGAGGGACACGAATCCGCCTCCGGGACCGCCCGCTCGCATCCGATAGGGTGTCCGGGTCCGTGAGGGGTCGTGATGGCGTTGTTCGGCAGGGGGAAGAAGAAGAGCTTGGTCCAGCAGGCGAGCACCCGCAGCTGGAAGAACGAGGAAGAGCGCGAGGCCCTGCTGGCAGCCCTTCCCGAGGCCGGCCTTGGGGCGTCCGACGTGCTCGTCCTGTTGTGGTCGGGGGACGCCGGCGTGCGCCAGTTTGCGCTGGACCTGATCTTCCAACAACCCGACGCCAAGGTCCTGGTGCTCGTGGCTGGCGAGATGCTGGAACAGCCACCGCACAAGCGTTCCTACGTCACCCGCATGTTCGGCAAGGTCAGCGACGCTGTCATGCGCGAGGTGATCGATGGCCTGCTCGACGATCGCACCACCCAGAAGAAGCGCCTGGGGTGGGAGATGGCCCTGGCCCTCGAGGGGGACCTGGGACGGATCTACCTGACCCGTGCGGTGGAGCAGGCACCCGCGGCCACCCGCGTCACGGCGCTCCAGCGCTTGCTGCGGACGGGCGAACTGGAGAGCCTGTTGCCCACCCTGGTCAACAGCGCCAAGGACTCGGATCCCCGGCTCAGCAGCACGGCGATGGAGGCCCTGCTGACCCTTCAGCACCCCGACGTGGTGGAGCTGATGATCGACCGCTTCGCCCGAGGCGACGCGACCAGCCGCGAGATGGCCCAGAAGTACCTGTCCCGGGCGTCTGCCAAGAACCCGGCCGCCATCCGGGCACGCATGCTGGAGCTGCTCAGTGAAGGCGAGGACAGCACCCGCCGAGGCTGTGTCGAGATCCTCCTGGCCTCCGGCGATCGGGAAGAGACCATGCAAGAGGTCCTGCGCTTCTGCAAGGGACTGGTGGGCTGGCTGCGGGCCCGGGTCCTCGAGACGCTGCTGACCTTTGGCGACGACGTGCTGCGGCCGGCGGTGAAGCTGCTGGAGCACGCCGACGAGGACGTGCGGACCGCTGCACTGGTCCTGGCCGAGAACTTCAACGATCCGCGCATCGTGGGCCCGGTCGCCAAGCTGCTCAAGGACGACGACTGGTGGCTCCGCATCAGCGCTTGCGACACCCTGGGTCGCGTCGGGGACGAGCGGGCCGTCGCCGCCCTGGTCGAGGCCCTCAAGGACGACGACGCCCGGTGGGCTGCCATCGATGCGCTGGCTCGGATCGGGTCGACCCAGGCGCTCAAGCCCCTGTCCGGCCTGTTGCGGGACAAGCGCGTCGAGGTGCGCACCGAGGTCCTGCGCGCATTCTCCCGCTTCTCGGACAAGCGGCTGCTCGGGCTGTTGCAGAGCGTCAAGGAAAAGGACCCCTCCAGGGAGGTCCGGACCCGTGCCGCCGAGGTCCTGCGGGACATGGCGGCCAAGCTCGACGTCGACGTGGGCGACGCCGAGGCCGGGACCAGCGCCATCAGCGCCGCTCAGCTGAAGAACCCGATCGACAAGTTGCTCGCCCAGGTCCGGGAACAGGGCGCCAGCGACCTCCACATCTCGGTCGACGAGCCGCCGATCCTACGGGACAAGGGCCTGCTCCAGCGCATGGACATGAAGCCCGTCGGCGAGGCCGCGTGTCGCAAGGCGATCATGGCGCTGCTCAGCAGCCGCCAGAAGAAGATCCTGGAGCAGCAGGGGCACGTGGATCTGTGTCACAGCATTCCCGAGGTCGGGCGCTATCGGGCGAACATCTACCGGCAGCGGCGCGGCCTGTGTGCGGCCTTTCGCGTCATCCCCAACCTGCCCCCGACCTTTGCCGACCTCCGCCTGCCCGGTCAGCTGACCCAGCTGTTGGACTACCACCAGGGCATCATCTGTGTGGCCGGGCCCGCAGCCAGTGGCAAGAGCACGACCCTGGCCGCGATCGTCAACCTGATCAACGAGACCAAGAGCGACCACGTCATCACCCTCGAGGACCCGATCGAGTTCGTGCACCCGGTCAAGACCGCCCTGGTGAACCAACGAGAGGTGGGCAGCCACACCGCCTCGTTCTCCCGGGCCCTGCGGGGTGCCCTGCGCGAGGACCCCGACGTGATCATGGTCGGCGAGATGCGCGACGCCGAGACCGTGCGCATGGCGCTCGAGGCCGCCGAGACCGGTCACCTGGTGATCGCCACCCTGCACACGACCAGTGCCGTGAGCACGGTGGAGCGCATCGTGAAGAGCTTCCCCCCCGACGAACAGTCCGCGGTGCGCATGGGCCTGTCCGAGTCCCTCAAGTACGTCGTGAGCCAGCAGCTCATCCGCCGCAAGGACGGCGAGGGCCGCGTGGCCATCTACGAGGTGCTCAAGGGCAGCTTCAGCATTGGCAGCTTGATCCGGGACAACAAGACCTACCAGATCCCCGGCATGATGCAGATCGGCCGCAACCAGGGCATGCAGACCGTCGACATGGCCCTGATGGACCTGGTCGAGTCCGACCTGGTGGCGCCAGAGGACGCCTGGCGGCGGGCCACCAAGCCCGAGACCTTCGAGCCCCTCTGCGACAGCCAGTTCATGAAGGAGCGCCGAAGCACAAGCCGCGATGGGTCCAGCAAGACCGAGGAGGTGGCCTGATGGCTTCCCACCGCATCGATCGCTTCTTCAAGCTCATGGTCGACCGAGGGGCCAGCGATCTGCACTTCTCGGTGGGGCGGCCCCCGCTGTTTCGGCTGTCGGGCCGCATCGAGCCGATTCGCTACCGGGTGATCGACCAGGACGACTACGTCTCGCTGATCCAGCCCATCACGCCCAAGCACCTGTGGGAAGAGTTCGTGAAGACCGGCGACATGGACTTCGCCTATGAGGTCCCGGGCCTGTCGCGTTTTCGGGTGAACTTGTTTCGCCAGGAGCGTGGCGACGGGGCGGTGTTCCGGGTCATCCCCACCAAGATCCTGACCATCGAGCAGCTACGGCTGCCCGGCTCGGTGCGGCGGATCTGCGGGTTCGAGGCGGGTCTGGTGCTGGTGACCGGCCCCACCGGCTCCGGCAAGAGCACGACCCTGGCCGCCATCATCAACGAGATGAACGCCACCCGGCCGATGCACTTCGTGACCATCGAGGACCCGATCGAGTTCGTGCACCCGAACCAGATGTCCCTGGTCAGCCAGCGCGAGATCGGGCCCCACGCCAGCGGCTTCACCCCGGCGCTCAAGGCCGCCATGCGCGAGGACCCAGACTGCATCCTGGTGGGCGAGATGCGCGACCTGGAGACCATCGAGCTCGCGCTCAGCGCGGCCGAGACGGGCCTGTTGGTGTTCGGGACCCTGCACACCAATTCCGCTGCAAAGACCATGGATCGCGTGATCAACGTGTTCCCCACCGAGCGCCAGGAGAACGTGCGCGGGATCCTGTCCGGCGTGATCAAGTGCGTCCTGTCCCAGCAGCTCCTGCGCCGCAACGGCGGCGGGCGGGTGGCGGCGGTGGAGGTGCTGTTCGCCAACGGCGCCATCTCGTCCCTGATCCGCGAGGGCAAGACACACCAGATCTCCGGTGCGATCCAGACCGGGGTGGGGCAGGGGATGATCGGGATGGACGCTAGCCTCAAGAAGCTCTGCGAGGAGGGCACGATCCCGTCCCACGCTGCGCTGGAGAAGGCTCTGGACAAGGACGACATGCGCAAGTGGCTACGCAACCGCGGTGCAGACGACTGGGACGACGAAGAGTCCCTGCGGGTGCCCGCGGTCGAGGGCTGAAGGCTGAGGGCTGGATTACGGGGTGATGCGGTGCACGATGGCCGTGCCGCAAGCGTCCACCGGCGGGCCGAAGTGACGCTCGGCCCAGGCCACCTGCCCTGGATCCCGCTCGACGTCCACGACCACCCAGGAGAAGCCCTGCTCGACCAGCCAGGCCCGCTGGGGGGTGCCCATGGCCTCGCCCATGTGCGTGCCCTCGTATGAGACATAATTGAAGCCACCCTGGTGCTTCAGGCGGTCCCTGGCCCGGCCTTCGTGCAGGGCCCACGAGGCGATGCCCGGGTTCGCCGACGGACGCTCGTGGAGCAGCTGGAACAGCCATGTCCGCTGCAGATCGCCCTCCCAATAGGACGCATCTGCGGGCCAGATCAGGACCGCGCCGTCCTGGTCCCGCAGGCTCTCGACACACGGCGCGTCCGGGAGCGCTGTCTCTGGCAGGACCAGGCTGAGGCCGCCGAGGACCAGGCCGTCGGCGGCGACGACGGCCGCGGCGAGCCAGGCGGCGCGGGGAACCGGGAGACGTCGGAGCCCGTCGACGCCAAGGGCGGCGGCGACCCCCAGCCCCACGCCGGCCACGGACAGGAAGCGGGTGGGCTGGGTCAGGGGGCGGGCGACGCCGTCCATGACCTCATTCAGGACCAGGAAGGGCAGGGGCACGCCGCCGGAGACCGAGCCCAGGGCCAGGAGGACGGAGCCGAAGCCGACGACCAGCCACGGCCAGGCGCGCCCCCAGGCCAGGGCGCCTCCGACCAGCGCGAGACCCAGGCCGGCCAGCCCCAGGTAGTCCCCGCCTTGGGCGCCCTGTCCGGCGAACACGTCCAGCGTCCAGGTGACGTCGGCCGGCCGGAACATGTCCACCGCGTCCAGCCGAGCCCAGGGCTTGTCGATGACCTCCAGCGTCCAGGGCCCCAGCACCCGGGTCTCTTCGACGATGCGGGGCGGATAGTCCGGGCTGGCCACGCGGCCGTACAGGGCAGAGACCCCCAGGATGCCGGCGGAGCCCAGCCCCAGCGCCCCGGCCAGGTTCAGCGCCGTGGCGCGAGGCCCGCGTTGCGCAACGGTCATGCCGAGCTGGGCCAGCGCCACCGTGGGCAGCACGGGCGCCAGGTAGGGGTTCTCCAGCGCCACCAGCGCCATGGCTGCCGCCGCGGCGACCACGCTGCGGCGGGACGGGCGCTCCAGGCAGTCGAGCAGAAAGTACAGGCCCAGGGGCACGAACAGCGCAGCGATGGCCACCACGGACCCTTCACCCAGGCCGTACCAGGTGTAGCGCATCCCGAGCGGGACCAAGCCCGCGGCGAGCACGGCTGGCAGCGAGCAGCCCAGCCGGCTGGCGACGAGGGCCGTCATGGCGGCCAAGCCCCCCGCCTGGACGACGCCGGTCACGGCTGCGGCTCGGCCGATGCCGAGCAGGGGCTCCGCCAGGTTGTAGACGATCCCGCTCAGCGGGGACAGCACCGCGCCCCAGACCCCGGACGGATGGTTCGCCAGGTCGGTCCACCCGCCCCACGCTGCGCCCAGCCACTCCTGGCCGAACCACCACATGCCCCACAGGGTCGAGAGCACGTCGGGCCCCGCCCCTGGGATCGTGTCGTGGAGCAGGCTCTGGCGCACGGGCCAGCAGGCCAGCAGCATCAGCACGAGCAGCGCGGGCGCGGATCTGCGGAGTTCCTGAAGCACGGCACCAGCATCCCATGGGGGGGTCCTCGCCGAGGTCGGGCCGCCCGGGCTCCTGAACGCCGGGCTGCGTCAAGAAGCAGAACTGAACGATCGGACATTCATCTGTCCATTGGACGACTGCCGCTGCTCCCTTCGCCACCGTCTGCACGCTCGTGCATGGCCGGAGGCCGACTCGGCCCAGGTGGTACCGTCCCGGGATGCGCCTGATCGTCGGAAGCGCCCTGGGTCTCGCTGCGCTCCTCGTGGCCTGTGGCGACGAACCGTCCGAGCCGGGTCCGCCTGTCCAGCCGGTCACCTCGGTGCCAGGAGGTCCCGCGGGAGCCGGGCCGCCACCGGGGGGCGCCGGGCCGCCACCTGCCGGCGGCCCTCTGGGTTCCAGCCCCACCGAGGACCTGAGCAGCTCCTGGCGCGCTGCGCTGTCCGTGCCCGCACAGGGGGGTGAGCCCGCCCCCCCGTGTGGCCCCGGCGAGCGCGAGGTGCCCGCCGGGGCCTTCCTGATGGGTAGCGAGAGCACCCACGCTGGCCGGGACGAGCAGCCCGTGCACGTGGTCAGGCTCTCCGGCTACTGCCTGGACGAGAGCGAGGTCTCTGTCGCAGATTTTGCCGCCTGGCTGCGCGAGCAGGGTCGGCGTGCCGAAGGCTCGGACCTGCGCAGCATGACCCCCGAGGGCGTGGTCGAGGAGGGGCGAGGCGACCATCCCGCCGAGGGCGTGCTGTGGACCGAAGCCCACGCTTACTGCGCGTCGACCGGCCGCACCCTGCCCACCGAGGCCCAGTTCGAGAAAGCCGCCCGAGGGGGCTGCGAGCTGGGAGACGACCCGGTGAGCTGCGACCCGGCAGATCTCCGGCCCTACCCCTGGGGCACCGCCGCGCCGAGCTGCGACCGGGCCAACCACCAGACCACGGTGGGGGGCTTCCCGGAGCTCTGCGCGTCGGACACCCTTCCGGTCGGGAGCGGCGATAACGGTCGCGGTCCATACGGCCACCGTCACCTGTCCGGCAATGTGTGGGAGCTCGTGTCCGACACCTGGCACCCCGGGGTGTATGGGTCGGGCGCACCGCGCAGCGACCCGGCCGGGCCGTCGAGTGGCGACATGCACGTGCTCAAGGGCGGGGGCTGGAACACCTTCTCGACCAACATGCGGGCCGCCAATCGCTTCCACGACCTGGTCATGGGGTCGGCGACCGGCTTCCGCTGTGCGCGGAGCGCGGTCGACCCCGTGCCCGACCCGGTCGATCCCTTGGCGATGGTGTCGCTCACCGGCACGGTGACCAGCGCACGCGGAGCCGTCGCGGGGCGCGCCCTCTACGTCACCGCCTTCGACGTGGCCGACACCGACGCGCGGACCGGCATGCTGGCGCCTGGACGCTCCCCGGTCGCCGAAGTGCGGCTGGTGCCCGACGGGGGAGCCAAGCAGGCCTTCGAGCTCCGTGTGCCCGCGGGCTCCAGCTACATCGTCTCGGCGGCTCTGGATGACGGATCTGGCGGGGACAAGGACGACTACATCTCGGCCTCGGGCTCGGGCGGCTTTGGGCCGGCGGATCAGAACCCGGTGCGCGCAGACGGCGCGGTCTCCGGGCTGAGCATTCGCATGCTGGCCCCCGGTGCTGGCCCCGGGGCCGGGCCGGGAGGACCGCCCCCCGGGGGTTCCCAGGGCCCCCCTCCCGGAGGTCCTCAGGGTCCGCCGACGGGTGGCCCGCGGTGACCCGCGGCCGGCGCTGGCTGTTCGCCCTGGCCCCCGCTCTGTCCCTGCTGCTGTTGGGGGAGTGCGGCGCCCGGGTCATCGGCGCGGAGTGCGAGGCCATCGTGCCGGCGGCGACCGGTTGGGAGACCATGGTGGGCGACGCCCGCTACCTGTGGAAGCTCGAGCCGGGCCGGCTGTTCGAGAGTCCTGCGGGCAACACGCGGATCAACAGCGTCGGGCTGCGCTCCGCCCACCTCCCCACGGACCCCAGGTCGCCAAACCTCAAGACGGTGCTCGTGACCGGGGACTCCAGCGTGTACGGCTGGGGCCAGCCCGACGGCAAGACCTACGCCGAGCAGCTCGAAGCCCTGCTCGGCCGAGCGTTCACGGGGCATCGCTTCCGGGTCGTGAACCTGGGCGTGCCCGGATTCTCCACCGAGCAGACCCTGCGCCTGCTGGCCGACCTGGGGTGGTCCTACGAGCCGGACCTGGTGGTGGTGCACAACATCTTCTCGGACTGCAACATCGATGCTTTCCAGGACCGCACAGCGCTGCGGTTGGCGGATCCGGATGGGACGGCGGCACAGCGAGTGCTCCACGCATCGGCCCTCTACTGTGCCCTCTACATGCCCTGGGCCCGTCACGTCGCGTCGGTCAATCAGCAGCCCAATCGGGTCCTGATGCCCGGCATCCCGACCAATGCCAACCAGGCCGTCGCCCTGGAGAAGATCGACACCGTCATCGATCTGAGCCGGGTGCCCTTGGACGACTACCTGGACAACCTGGGGCTCATCCGGTCCCAGGCCGACGAGCGGGGCGCCGCCATGATGCTCGCGCCCTTGGCCCAGGAGTGGGACGTGGGGGTCTGGAACGTGCCCATGGCGCAGCCGACCCAGGACCAGGTCCTGCCCTGGTACCCCTACCGGGCCGCCCAGGAGTCGTGGGCTGCCGAGCACGGGGTCGAGCGGGTCTCGATGCCCGACGTCTTCGCCGCCGCCCCGGGGGACAAGGCCCGCCTGTTCATCGACAACATGCACCCCAGCGTGACCGGCGCGGCGGTCATGGCCCAGGCGATCGTGGAGCGGCTGCGGCAGAACCCGGCTCTGCTGGGGCTCGAGTCGCGGGATCTCAAGCCGGACTACCGACCCCCAGCCCTGCCGCGGGGCAACGGCGTCCAGGCCCCGGGCGGCCCCGGGGGTCCCCAGGGTCCGCCGCCGGGCGGTGCTCCCCCCGCGCCCCCCAGGTCCCCACCCCCAGGGGGACGCTGAGCCTTGGCCCCCAAGACGGTCCTGGGGCGGCTCGCGGTGTGGTTGGCCTTTGCGGTCCTGTTGACCGCGCCCGGCTCGCTCAAGCCCTGGGCGGTCCTGCTGGGGGACCCGGCCATCGACGTCTGGAACCACGCCTGGGGCTACTGGTTCGTCGCCGACAGCCTGGCCCACGGCCGCCTGCCCTTCGAGACCCCGTTGGTCGGTGGACCCGAGGGCGGGGTGCTGTACTTCATCGACACGCCGGGTGCGGTGGCGATGCTGCCAGTGACCTGGATCTTCGGGCCTGCTGTGGCCTACAACCTGGCCTTGATCGGCCGCATCGCGCTGGCCGGGCTGGCCGCCCAGCTCCTGTCCGAGGAGCTGGTGGGCGAACCCGGGCCCCATGGCTGGGTCGCAGGCGTGGCCTATGGCAGCACGCCCTTCCTGTTGTGCGAGCTGGCCAATGGCATCTCCGAGGTCTGTGCGACCCAGTGGCTTGCGCTGACGCTGTGGGCAGCCGCTCGGGCCCTGCGCACGGGGCGGACCAGCCACTGGCTCCAGCTAGGGGTGCTCCAGGGCGTCACGTCGGTGACCACCTTCTACTACGGGTTGACGTCGGCCCTGGTCGTCGCCCTGCTGGTCACGGCGTGGCTCTGTCGCGAGGTCTGGCGCTCGCGCCGCCTCCCGGTGCGGGTCCTCGCGCAGGGTGTGGGCGCAGCCACAGCGGGGCTGACCCTCGTGCTCCCGCACTGGCTGATCTTCAAGGCCTCACTCAGCTCCGACCGGGCCTTGATCCGGCGCAGCGTCGAGCTCAACGCACAGCTGATGGAGCACAACGCCGTCGACCCGCGGGTCTACCTGGTGCCGGGGGACTTCCAGTCGGTGGACCTGCTCGCCGTGTATGGCGAGCCCTTCATCCACACCGGCTACCTGCGCTGGGGGGTGGTGGTGCTCGCCGTGCTCGCCGCTTGGCACCATCGGCGCCTGCGCGCCTGGCTGGCCCTGGGCGTGGCGTCGCTCGTGTTCGGTCTGGGGCCCTACCTGTGGTGGAACGGCGAGTGGCTTCAGGTGGGCGGGCGCGTGCTGTCCCTGCCCTTCGACTGGCTGCGCATGGCCCTGCCCCAGGTGGCGATCACCCACCCGCTGCGTCTCAGCTTGGCGGCCCAGGCGCTGTTCGCGGCGCTGGCGGGGGCCGGGGCGGCCGTGGTCGCTCAGCGCTTGGCGGGCCGGATGCCCGCTGCGCTGATGCTGTCATCGCTCGGGGCGGTGGTCGTGGCCGAGGGGCTCTTCGGCTCCGCCGCCACTTGGCCCGTGCCGACGTCGGATGCAGCCGTGCCGGCGCTCTACCGCGACGCCCCGGAAGGCATGGTGCTCGATCTGCCGGCCGAGGTCGGGACCGGCATGGAGACCAGCCGCTACTTCTGGTACCAGACCGCCCACGGGCGCCCGATCCCGTACACCCCGGACGTGCGCATGGGCAGCGCCCGCGACCCCTTGGTCTTCCGGGCCTTTGCTCGGCCATCTCGCAACCCGCTCGAGCCAGTGGCCGAAGTGCCCACCGTGCCGCCACCCGACGTGCTGGCACACCTGCGGGAGACCTATGGCCTGGTGGTGGTCCACACCGAGCTCCAGAGCCGGGCGGGCCTGAACCCGACCTATGAGAGCGTGCTCGCAGGTCCCCTCGGTGAGCCCGAGCAGGGCGAAGGTGTGGTGGTGTTCCGGCCCTGAGACTCAGCGGGGCGGCGGCCCTGGCGGTCCCGGCGGTCCGGGTTGGCCCGCGGGAGGCGGCCCAGGGGGGCCCTGACGGCCCTGTGCCGGGTCGACGTAGCCCAGGGCCTCGAGCCGGGCCCTGTCCTCTGGCGAAATGAATCGGTCCTGTTTCGGGGCGCTCGCCTGGTGCGCGCTGAGGCTGTCGACCAGCCCTGCGTGGTCCGTCCGTGCGCTCGCCAGGGCCGGGGGCACCTGGTCGTCGGCCCGGAGCTCCTGGGGGTCCAACCCCAGGTCGTAGACCAAGGTGGCGTCGGACTGCCAGATGACCTTGGTGTCGGGCGTACGCACGGCGAATTGGGGATCCGGCATCCAGGGGTCGGTCAGGGCGTAGTGGGGCACGCCAGCGGCGGCCTGGCCCTGGAGCCAAGGGGCACGGCTCTCGCCCTGCATCCGCGCGTCGGAGGACCAGCCGGCCAGCTCAGCGACGGTCGGGGCCAGGTCGATCAGGGACACCGGCGTGTCGACGACCAGCCCGGCGGTGACGCCCGGCCCGCGGATGAGCCATGGCACGCGCAGCACGCTGTCCCAGAGCCCAGCCCTGTGGTTGAAGTAGTAGCCGTGCTCGAAGGACTCGCCGTGATCGGACGTGACCACCACCAGAGCGTCTGGACCGGCGGCCTCGAGGACCGGGGCCAGCAGCGCGTCGAGCTCGCTGAGCTCGCCGTCGTACAGAGCCACGACGTGGGCCAGGTCTCGCGCCGCAAGGTCTGCGCCACCGCCGCCTCCGTGGATGCCCAGGTCCTCTAGGGAGCCCGTGACGCTGCCGGCATAGTCCGGGTCGTAGCGCGTGTCCCAGGGTGGAGAGGGCGTGTAGGGGCTGTGGGCGTCGAAGTAGTGCACAAAGGCGAAGTACGGCCCGGTCTGGGCGCCGATCCAGCGAACTGCGGCCGCGGTGACATCGCGACCGGGCCGGGTGTCCGCCCGGTGGAAGTCGAAGTCGTCGTCGTAGGTGTCGAAGCCCCGGGCCAGGCCGCACATGCTGTCTTGGAGGGTGATGCCACCGATGATGGCGCCGGTCTGCAGGCCGGCGTGGCCAGCGAGCTCCGCCAAGGTGGGGCCTCGATACACGCTCCCGCCGTTGCCCGGGATGTTCCCGTGGACCTGGGGGAGCACGCCGCTGAGCATCGACCAATGGCTGACACAGGTCTCGGGAAAGCCGGTCAGGGCGGTCTCGAAGCGCGTGCCGCTGCCTGCCAGGCCGCTCAGTACCGGGGTCTCCGCCCGGCCGCCATAGGCGCCCAGGTGGTCTGCCCTCACGGTATCCAGGCTGATCAGCACCACCGATCGGAGCGGTCCACCTCCGGCCACCAGTTCCAGACTCGTGTCGGCCTTGAACGCTTGGGCCTGGCCGGGCGGCGGCCCGCCGGGTGGCTGGTGCGGCCGCGCGGGCACGTCGGTCACGGGGGCGGGCTCGGCCGCTGGTGGCGGAGTCTCTCCACAGGCGAACAGCGCCCAGAGCGCGATCATCCGTCGACCCTCAACCGGGCGTAGTAGACCTCGTTCTTGCCGCGCACGCCCTGGTTCCAGACCACGTGAAAGTCGCCGTTCGATGTCACATCAATCGAGGCGAGACCAGGCTTGCCCCAGTCGATGTCCGCGATCTTGCGCGGCGGCGTCCAGCCGCTGCCGCTGTCGATGCTGTAGACCATCTCCGCGTCACTGCCAGCGTCCCAGCCCCAGATCAGGCAGCGCACGCCGTCACTGTTGATCGCGATGTCCGGGTCGAAGTGGAACCCGCCGAAGCCCCGGCTGGGCTCGGCCACGGGGCCCCACGCGCCGGGCCGTCCGGACCGGACGTAGATGTGCTGGGGCTTGCCCGCGTTCTTGTGGAACCAGGTGATGTGGTCGGTGCCGTCGGCGCCGAAGGCGAAGTGGGGACGCTCCCCGGGCTCGCCCGAGGCGGTCAGGTCCTCCGGGGCGGAGAAGCTGCCGTCCCTGCCTTCGGCGACGTAGAGCGTGGTCGCCGTGCCGCCCTGGCCCACGTCGAAGCCGGCCAGGACCGAGCCATCAGGCCGTCGCTCGACGTTGGTGTGCCAGGCATCGGCGGTGCCGTCTGTCCAAGCGACAGGCGTCGACCAGGCCCCGTCCTTGTACCAGGACCACCACGCCTTGAAGCGGTGCTGGTCGGACATCGGCTTGCCGATCCAGACATAGGCCAGCTGGTCACCAGGCCCGTGGGCCACGTGCCCGCTGCCGATCTCGCCGCCGTCATCGTCGGTCAGAGGCTCTGGCTCGCTCCAGGCGCCGCCGCTCCAACGGGTCAGGTAGCCGCGACTGGTGAAATCCGGCTTGGCGTGGTCGAAGACCAACACGATCGACCCGTCGTCGCGGGTCACCAGGTCCGGGCCCCAATTGCGATCCTTGCCGAACCCCAGCGGCGCTGGTGGTGTCCAGGTCTCTCCGTCCATGGAGGTCCGATGTCGGATCAGGTCCCCCGCATCGGCTCGCTCATAGAAGACGGCGTGGAGCTGGTCCGAAGCCCCGACTGCGATCTGGGGCCGATAGCCACCCCCGGGAGGTGCCGTCAGCTTGAAGGGGGCCGAGAAGTCGCCGAGCTGGGTGATGCCGGGGCCCGTTGGCGCCGGCCAGTCGTGGAAGGCGGGAAAGCCCGAGGAGTCCTGGAGCCCGGCACCGGAGCCGCCGGGGCCGCCGGGTGGCCCCATCGCGCCACCGGGGCCGCCGGGCGCGCCGGGCTGGCCGGGGGGGCCCAGGCCGGGTGGAGGGGGATGAGGGCCGCGGCCCGCCGCTGGGCCGCCTTGGCCTGGCGTGGGGGGCCGGAGCTGGGTGGTCGGCGGGGTCTCCGCTGGGGTCTGGGCGGGGGGCTCCTCGCCGGCACAGGCCAGGGTCAGCAGCAGCGTGGTCATGGTCCAGGTCCTCGGGTCGTGGCGGCGCCGCCCGCAGCAGGCGTTATCCTGCCACTCGCGGCGGCTGTCGTCCGGCCGGCCCCCCAACTGATGACGTTACTGGTCCTGTGGTTCCCATTGATCTCCGCCTCGCCGGCGCTCGCCGGCGATCCGGTCCAGGTTCCTGCCGGCACCTTTCGCCAAGGCCGCGAGGGCGTGCCCGACGAGACCCCCCGGGAGGTGACCCTGGCGACCTATGGCATCGACCGCACCGAGGTCACGATCGCCGACTTCGAGCGCTTCATGGTCCAGGGCGCCCTGGACCGTGCGAGCTGGACCGACGACGGTTGGGCGTGGCACCAGGCCCATCCGGACGGCGCCGGCGCCCCGCTGCGCGCGGCGGATCGTTCGACGGATCATCCGGTGGTGGCCGTGACCTGGTACGAGGCAGATGCCTACTGCCGCTGGGCGGGCGGCAGCTTGCCCACCGAGGCCCAGTGGGAGCATGCGGCGTGCGGGGACGGGGATCAGCGCTACGCCTGGGGGGACGGCGACGACGCGCCCGTCACCTGGTACAGCGGCGGCAAGTTCGGCCACATCCAGGGGGTGCACACCGTTCCGGCGGCTGACCAGGACGCGTCTCTGGCGTCGCCGCTGGGTCTGCTCCACACCGCCGGCAACGTGTGGGAGTGGACTGCCGACTACTACCACCGCGAAGGCTACGCCCCGCTGGGGGAGCCGGCCACCGACCCCACCGGCCCCACCCAGGGCACCTGGCGCGTCCTGCGGGGTGGCTCCTTCATGAACCTGCCCTCCTACTGCACCTGCACCCACCGGGAGCCTGCGCTGCCGACGCGGGTGGCCTTCACCACGGGCTTCCGTTGCGCCTACCCGGCACCCTGATCCCCCTGGCCGTGGCCTGCAGCGGTTCCCCGGAGCCCCAGGCCCCCGAGCCTGAGCCGGTGGTCCTCACGGCACTGGCCGGCGAGGTCGACGGCATGGTCCAGGTCTCGGGCGGGTTGGTGAACCTGGGCCCGCGACAGGTGAGCGGCGCGGGCGTGGGTGGAGGACCCCGAGCCGGCGGTCCTCCCCAAGGGCCACCCGCAGGCGGTGGCCTCGGTCCCCCGGGGCCGCCTCCGGGGGGGGCACCCGACATGGGTCTGGGGCCTGGGGCCCACGGCGAGGGCGGGGCCGGCCGACAGTCGGGTGGACCCCCGCTGGTCGCACCGGGTCAGGCGATGGTGGGCCAACAGATGCAGCGACCGGCCAGCCTGTTCACCAGCCAAGGCGGCCAGCAGCTCAAGGCGCGGGTGGTACGGGTCGCCAGCTTCTGGATCGACCGCACCGAGGTGACCCGTCGGGCCTATCGGGCCTTCCTGGCCGACACCGGGTATCGCCCGCCCCACGTGACGGAGTCCTGGGCCGACGACGGCTGGAACTGGACGGGCATCGACTACCCCGCCGGCACCGCCGACCACCCGGTCGTCATGGCCAGCTTCTACGACGCCCAGGCCTACTGCAGCTGGGCGGGCAAGCGGCTGCCGTCGGAGTCCGAGTGGCAGCTCGCGGCGCTGGGCACCGCGGGCGACAACCGCGTCTTTCCCTGGGGAGACACCTACGACGGCGCCAAGCTGAACCACGGGCAGATGATGGAGCCCAACTTCGACGACTCCGACGGCTACCTGACCACGTCGCCGGTGGGGGCCTTTCCCGCGGGCCGAAGCCCCTACGGACTCGAGGACGCCTTCGGCAACGCCTGGGAGTTCACGTCGGACTGGCGGGTGGACAGCTGGGAGCTCGTCTCCTTCGAGGAAGGCGGCCAGGGCCTCCAGGATGTGCACAGCCCAGGGCCTGGCCTGTACGTGGCGGTGCGGGGGGGCGCCTACTTCTTCGACCTCCGGCCGAATCCGGCCGGGGAACGCAATCACTTCCTGCCCGAGCTCCGTCGCAAGACCTCGGGCTTCCGGTGTGCCCGATGAGCCTGCGCAGGTGGTCGGCCCGGGCGGGCCTGGTCGTGGCGGGGCTGGGGCTCGGGGCCATCTTGTCCGAGGGCATGGCCCGGGTCGTCGCACCGGCCGCCCACGCCGATCTGCTGTTCAACTCGCCGGACGCTTCGCCGGCCGGGCTGTACGTGATGGATCCCCAGGTCCTGATGGTGCCGGCTGCGGGCTTCACCGCCGACGTACGGTCCCTGGGCTACCACGTGCCCCTGCGCATCGATGAGCACGGGGTCCGCGGCACCGGAGGGCGCACCGGTGGCTGGCTGGCGGTGGGGGACTCGTTCACCCTGTCGGTCCAGGTCACCGAGCAGGACACCTTTGCCGGACGGCTGGCCGAGGCACTGGGGTCGCCTGTGCACAACGCGGGCGTGGACGGGTACTCCACCTGGCAGGCCCTGGGGCGCTACCGCCAGCTCGACCAGGCCCTGGGGGTCGACACGGTGCTGCTGACCTTCTTCCTGGGCAACGACTTCCAGGACAACGACCGGTTCCCACACGTGCTCCGACAGTCCACACAGCTGGTGGCCGGCGCGCCAATTCCGCGACAGCACCTGCCCGCGTCAGAGGCCCTGCTGCTCCGCTATTCCTACCTGTTCGCCCACTGGCGGATCTGGCAGCGCCAGCGGGGGCTCCAGTCGGGGGCTGACCCCCAACGTCAGGGCTGGCTCGACGAGCTCTCGATCTTCTCCCAGGAGGGCAAGGGCCGCCTGGCCCAGCTCCAGGGGCAGACCGAGCGGGCGCTCCAGGGGCTGCGCGACGAAGTGCGCCAGCGGGGCGACCAGCTCCTGGTGGCTGTGGCCCCGCCTGCGTTCCAGGTGGTCCCGGAGCGCATGGAGGCCACCTTTTCGGTGGTGGGACTCGACGCTGCCCAGGCAGACCTGGATGCTCCTGCGCGGGCCCTGGAGGGCATCCTCCAGCGGCTGGGCATCGCCAGCTGTGATCTGGTGGCGCCCCTGCGCCAGGCCGCCCAGGAGGGCCAGGTGCTGTACTTCACCTTTGACGGGCATTGGACCCCCGAGGGTCATCGGGTCGTGTCGGATGCCCTGACCGCATGCGCTGGGAGGGCCTGGTGATCGGTGCACTCCTGTCCCTGGTCCTGGTCGGCTGCGAGCCGGCGCCGGACACCCAGGGCGCTGCCGACGAGGCGGTCTCGGACCGAGAGGCCAAGGGGCCCCCGCGGGGTCAGGAGGGCTTCGAAGATCGGGACCAGGGCCAGCGCCACCCGCCGCTGCCTGCGGACAACCCCATCTGGGACTGGGACGCGGAGGGTTTCGTGCCGGACTTCGGGTGGTACGGCGAGCACTCCTGGGCCGACGTCAGGATGCGCGTGGCCGGGCACCTGGCCACTGCGGCCAGAGACCAGGCTCGGGTACACGCAGAAGGGGGCGCCTACCGCACCGCAGCCGAGAGCCACGACGCCCTGGTGGCGATGCTCGAAGGGCTCGATGTCGCCGGATCCCAGGTCGCCACCCAGATCAACGGCCTCTTGATCGACGCTTCGCGCCGGGACGCTGCTCTGCTCAGAGCCTTGGCCGAGGGCCGGCCTCCGCCCGTCCCTGAGAGCGGGCTGGCAGCCGCCCGGGCGCGCTACCTGGGCCTGGCGCTCTCGGTGGAACAGGGCGCCGATCCCAGCGCGCTCCAGGCCGAACTAGAGACCCTGACCGTGGCACTGCGCACGCTCGGCGAGCCACGCTCCGACCTGGACCTGCGCGGCTTCGACGACTTCAACGACCGCCATGCGCTCCGGGTCCGGCTGTTCGAGGCGGCTCTGGATTCCGCGGACCCGCTGGGTCTGGACGAGCGCTGGGGGTACTGGGAGAGTGTCGAGGTCGCCCGTCAGGTGGCGGTGCTGGACCAGGCCGTCCAGGCGCTCCGTGGGGACGTGCCGCCGACGCTGAGCGGCATTGTTGCGACACGCTGGCCTTCGGCGCTGGCCGAGCGCGAGCGCAGCGACGACCAGGCCCCCCGGTTCACAGCAGAAGGGCTCGGCTGGCTTCCCACGGGGGACAGCCTGATCGACGTGGGGGCCGAGCCCGGACCCATGGCCATCGGCACGCTGGAGAAGCTCGGCCTGGACGACGCCGACCACGCCGCGTTCCTGGCGACCCAGGCCAAGGTCCTCAACGGGCTGCTGGCCAGCGATCCGAGCGCCGTGCCGGACCAGGTGAGGGCGCTGACCGAACGCTTCGACGCCCTGGGCCACGGCAGCCGCTACTACAACATCAAGCAGGCCCGCAGCGAGGCGGTCCGCCAGCTCGCCCGGGCCGGAGAGCCGCTGCTGGCGCTGGCGGTGCTGCGCGAGAACCGACCACTGCACCACCAGGACTGGGCCTGCCCCAACCGTGAAGGCATCCTGCTCGCCCTGGAGGGTCGTCTGCTGGCCGAAGCGGGCCAGGTGGACGACGGCCTGGCGTTCCTGGCGCGGTCCATCTCGGCGGGCCTGGCCTTCCTGGCCGACGTCGACGCGGCCGAGGCCAGTGGTCCTCGGGGCGGCCCCGGTCGTTCGCCGCCTCAGATGGGCAACGGGCCGTCCGGACCCCAGGGCCCGGGGGGTCCCAGTGGCCATGGACCGCCGGGTCGTCCGGGACATGGACCGCCCCCACGCCCCCCCAACCAAGGTCCCCCAAAATGACCCAGGCCTCCTTGTTGTGGTTCCTGCTGGGCTGTGCCCCCAAGGCCGAGCCCGCCCCGTCGACGCCCCAAGGACCGCCGCCCCTGGTCGACCCCGACCTGTGGCAGACGGCCGCGGCCGGCTTCATCCAGGGCCAGGGCTTCACCCTGACGCCCCTTGCGCAGCTCGCCGGAGGCGACGTACAGGCCATCGTGCTCTGGCCCATGCTCGACCCCCAGGGCCAGGTCGTCGACGACGACGTGGTGGGACTGACACTCCAGCCCGACGGCAGCCTGGGTGCCACCAATTGGCGGCCCAGTCCGCGGCGACTCTCCGTCGAGCTGGGCGGCGACGACTGGCAGGTGCGGCCGCGCACAGCCGGCGAGCCCCAGGACGCTCTGGGACAGGCCGCGGTGTCCCGGGCCAGTGCCTTCCAGGCTGCTCGGGCTGCGGGGGACGCCGCCGGTGCGGTCCGCGCGGCCCAGGACTTCTCCCGGCTCTTCGCCTTGACGCTGGTGCTCGACCAGACCGTCACCTCGCTGCTGGCCCGTCAGGCCGAGTGGGTCTTCGTGAGTCGACAGCCCCTGTCCCTGACCGCGACCTTTGCCTTCACGGTGGGCGACGAGCCGCTGAGCCTCTGGGCGGAGCCCGTCCCGTCCGACCCGTCCAGCTGGTGGTTCACTCCGGATCCGGGGTGAGCGCTGCCGAGCGCGACAGGTCGTAGAGGGCCAGCTCGCCGCACACTTCGGGTTCGGCTCGGAGCTGCCGGGCCACCCAGCGGGCGCCCTTGGGGTCGGAAGCGGTGTCGACCAGGAGCCAGCGGTAGCCCAGGCCCCGCAGCAGTCCTCGCTTGAGCCGCCTGGGGGTCGGACGATTGGCCAGGCCCGCAGTGCGGAGCTCCGCGATGACCGGGCCCTCGTGAAGCATCCATGATGCAATCCCGCGGTGGGGAGCGGGCAGGCCGTGGCGGACCTGGAGGAGCTGGGCCAGCCCCGGCTCCCCGTCCTGTGCATCCCAAGGCCAGAACAGCACGCCGTGCTCCTCGGGCGCATCGAGGGCGCGTTGCTTCAGGTCCGCGGCGCACGGCAGGGGCGCCAGGGGGGTGGTCGGCAGGGCGAGCGACAGGCCCCCGATCCACAGGCTCTCGGCCAGGAGCAGGCCCCCCATCACAGGGCCTGCCAGCCCAGCCGCGGCACCCAGACGGGCCCGCAAACCGGTGACACCCAGGCCGGCGCAGACCGCGAGCCCGACCACGGGCAGGATCAAGAAGCGGGTCGGCTGGGTGAGGGGGCGGGCGATGGCGTCCATCACCCCGTTGAGCACCAGGAACGGTGCTGCCATCTGGCCGAGCAGCGAGCCGACCGAGAGCGCGAGCCCCACCAGGGCAAGACCCCAGGGGGCGAGGGACGCTCGGGTGCGACTGATCAGCGCGATCCCGGCCAGCAGCCAGACACCGAGTCCCAAGGTGCGTCCACCCCCCGCAGAGACCCCGGCGGTGGCGTCGGTGGTCCATCGCACCGCGCCTGGCTGCCACCACTCCGAGGGGGTGGCGCGGGCCCAGGGCAGGTCCACCACGTCCCAGCGCTGGCCCAGCCAGGTCACGGTCTGGCCGGCGACCTCGCGCGGGTAGTCGGGGCTGGCGCTCCGCCCGAAGATCTCGGCGATGCCCAACACACCCAGGGTGCCCAGGACCAGCAGCCCGGTGAGCCGCGCCCAGCGCCTCCGGTCACCTCGGGGCCCGCGGGCCCGCAGGAGCTCGCGGACCCAGGCGAGACCCGCCAGGCCAGGCAGCACCGGCGCCAGGTACGGGTTCTCCAGCGCGGTCCACGCGATGCACGCCGCGCCCGCAAGGGCCGCCAGGCGCCTGCGCTCGCCGTGCAGGGTCAGGATGATCGCGCCCAGGCCCAGAGGAATGGGCAGGGCGGCGACGGCCACGATGGAGCCTTCGCCGAGGCCGAAGATCAGGTATCGGCCCACGAACACGCTCAGCGCCGCCGCGACCTGGCCCCACCTGTCGGCCCCGGCGACCCCAGCCAGCCAGCCGGTGGCCAGTGAGAAGGCCCAGAGCTGCAGGGCGGCCGTGAGACTCGCGGCCCGAGCTGCCCCGGCGATGGGCTCCAACAGTGCCCAGCTCACGGCGCTGCTGGGGGAGAGCACGGTGCCGAAGGCGCCGTGGGGGTGGTTCACCAGCCCGGTCCACCCGCTCCAGGCGCCGCTGGCCCACTCCTGCTGGAACCACCACATGCCCCAGAAGGTGGACACCACGTCCGGTCCGGCCCCGGGCACAGCGTTCGTGACCAGGGCCTGTCGCAGGGGCCACAGGGCCACACCCAACAACAGGATCGCCAGGACCGGGGTGGACCACCGGCCGCTGTGCCGTAATTGTGCTTGCACCCGGGCATCGTAGTCGGCCACGGCGTCAACCGGCCGAAGACCGCCATTTCTTGCTACAGCCTATCCCCGGCTCGGACCACGTACACGCCGCCGGTGGTCTGGCCGTCCCAGCGCACGCCGAGGGCCCCCATGGCCAGGTCATCGAGCCCGTCTGCGTCCAGATCCCCCTGGCCGGCGAGCCCGGTCCCCAACAACTCGCTGCTGACGGGCCCAGTGAACTTCGCGTCGGCCGTGGTGCCCGACCGCGACGCGGTCAGCGGTCCGTAGAACAGGTAAGTGGCGCCGGCGTCGCCGCCGCCGAAGTCGTTGTAGGGGGCCCCGATGAGCAGATCCGCCCAGCCGTCTCCGTTGACATCGCCCGCTCCGGACACCGTGGCTGCGAAGTGGTCGTGGCCGATCTCGCCCGAGAAGTGCACGGGGGCCGAGTCGGCGTCGACGCTCCCCTCGACCGGCTCCAGGAAGAGGTAGGCGCGACCCTGGTCGCTGTCGTCGATGTCCACGTAGGGTGAACCGGCGACGAGCTCGTCGACGCCGTCCAGGTCGAGATCGCCAGGGATGGCCAGGCTGGTGGCGATCCGATCCCAGCTGCCCCCCCAGACCCTGCCCGCTACCTGGTCGAGGCTGACCTCGGCGCCCACGGGGCCGGGCACCACGTAGACCATGCCTCCGTCGCTGGCCAGGCCGTCTGCGGAAGGGGCGCCGATGGCGTAGTCCGCGTGCCCATCGCCGTTCAGGTCGCCCACCGCGACGGTCTCGCCAGCGCCGTCACTGGTCGACTGCCCCGTGAAGACCGTGTCGGCGATGGCCAGGTTGTAGGTGGCGGTCACGGGGCCATGCACGATGTAGACCCTGCCGCCGTCGTGATGGCCCGGTGCGCCGATCAACAGGTCCGCCAGGCCATCGCCGTCCAGATCGCCGGCGGAGTGAACCCGGGCGCCGGTCTCCTCGCCGGCGTCCCGACCGAGCAACACACCCGTCGCGGCCTCAAGGTCCAGGGCGAGGGAGGGACCGTGGATCAGGTAGACCGCACCGGCGCCGCTGGCGATCTGGTCGTCGCCCAGGGCGCCGATGGCCAGGTCGTCGAAGCCGTCGCCGTTCAGATCGCCCGCGCCGGTCACGCTGACACCCAGGTAGTCCCCGCTGTTGGGCCCGGACCACAGGCGGTCGGCCTCGCTCAGGGTCGCAGAGGTCTCGAGGGGCCCCAGGAACACCGACGCGTAGCCGGTCGCGCCTCGGGCATAGGGGGCCCCGATGGCCAGATCGTCGTGTCCGTCTCCGTTCAGGTCGCCGGCCATCGCCAGCACCTCGCCCAGATCGTCCTCTTCTGCTTCGCCCAGGATCGAGACGTCCCCTTCGTCCAGCTTGCGGATGCCCAGGGGCGTGCAGCCCCGGGCGGTGCCATCGCAGTTGTTGTCCAGGCCGTCTTCGCAGACTTCCTCGGCGGCGGGGTTCACTTCGCGGTCTGCGTCGTCGCAGTCCGCGCCGTTCTCGACCCAGCCCTCTGGCGCCTCGCAGGCGGCCTGGCCGGTTCCTGCGCCGAATCCGTCCCCGTCCGCGTCGTCGAACCAGAGCTGCTGGCAGGGCGTGTCGACGGGCCCTGTGTCCCCGCCGACCACGGTCGTTCGCACCGTGGCGTCGCAGGCCAGCAACAGCGTGAGCAGAGCCATCAGGGACACGGGCAGCGCAGAGCGAGGGCAGGTTGCAGGGTCACCTCCATGTCATCGGATCATCGCGGGGTCTACAGGACTCCTGCTCGCTTGATCGCCAGGTAGCGGTCTACGAGTGCGGCGGGCAGGGCCGATGGTGCCACGTCTACCGCGGTGATGCCACGACGACGCAGGGCGTCGTGGGCGGTCTGCCGGGCCTCGAGCAGGGCGTGTGTGGAAGCCACGCGAAGTGCGCCGGCGAGGTCTTGGACCGGCTGATCCAGGACCCGGTCCAGGGCTGTCTCGCGCAAGCTGGCATGGACCACCAGGTGCCGGCGCTGGAGCAGGGTCACGGCCTGGGTGAGCTCGCCGTCGTCTGCGTCCCCCAGGTTGGACACCACCACGACCAGTGACCGCCGCCGTTGCCGCGCGGCCAGCCGGCGCGCGCCCTCGACGTAGTCGGTGGGCTGTGTGGTGCTCTGGAGGTCATAGACCTGGTTCAGCAGCGTGTTCATGGCGTGTCCGCCCTTGAGCGGAGGCAGCCAGCGGTCCTCGCCCGAGAACGTCATCAGACCCACGGCGTCGCCGTAGCGCAGGCCCACGTAGGCCAGGAGCAGCACTGCGTTGAGGGCGTGATCGAAGTGGGACAGGTCCCCGTCGATGGCCCGCATTCGGCGGCCGCAGTCCAGCAGGACGACCAGCTGCTGGTTGCGCTCTTCCTGGTATTCCCGTGACACCAGCTCCCTGCGACGACTCACGGCCTTCCAGTCGATCTGGCGCAAGGAGTCGCCCGGGCGGTACTCCCGCAGCTGGTGGAATTCCAGGCCCTCCCCCCGGCGCCGCTGACGGTGGAGACCCAGCCACGCCGCCCGATCATGGAGCGAGAGCAGGGCGTAGTGGGCCACCCGCCGAAAGTCCGGGTAGACCTTGAGCTGCTGTGGCTCGCCGACCCGGTGGGTCCCGCGGAGCAGCCCCAGGCGTCCCCGTACCCGGAGCCAGGTGGGCCCGAAGCGGACCGGCCCCCTGCGGGTGGCGCGCACCTGCCAGTGCAGGCCGAGCCAGCCGTCGGAGGGCACGCGGACGTGCTGGTGCAGGTCTCGGCCCTCGTGGTGTGGGGGAAGGTCGCCGTGGACCTCGATGTCCAGGTCGCGCCGGCCGCCTGTGCGTAGCTGGGCCTCGACCGGGTGCCAGGTGCCCAGGGACAGGGTCGCCGGCAAGGCCAGGTGCACCTCAGGCGGGGCCTCTCGCAGCAGCACCAGCACCTCGATCAGCAGACCCACGGCGAGGACCGCACCCCAGGCTCCCCAGACCCAGCGGGTCCACGGCACCACCGACGCGGCGACGCCCAGCGCCACCCAGGCCCAGAGGGCCGTCCAGAGCTCGCGGGTGGCCGTCACTGCCGCGGCGCGTCCACGCGGTCCAGGACGGAACCGAGCACGTCGTCGGCGTGCAGGCCTTCCAGCTCGAGCTCCGGGGCCACCAGGATGCGGTGGCGCAAGGCGGGGCGGGCCAGTCGCTTGATGTCGTCGGGCACCACGAAGTCCCGTCCGTCCATCAGGGCCGCGGCGCGGGCGACCCGGACCAGTGCGATGGCGCCGCGGGGTCCGGCCCCGACTGTGATGCCCTGCCAGGACCGGGTGGCTCGGACCAGCCGGACCGCGTAGTCCACGACGCGCTCGTCGACGGTGGTCAGGGCCAGGCGGTGCTGCAGAGCCGTGATGGCGGCCGGGGTCACGACCTGCTCGACCCGGGAGACGTCCAGCTTGTCGCCTGCCCTGCCAGACGTCACGGCCTGGACGATGGCGACCTCGTCGGCGGCCTGGGGGTAGTCGATGTGGACCTTGAGCAGGAAGCGATCCAGCTGGGCTTCGGGCAGGGGGTAGGTTCCCTCCTGCTCGATGGGGTTCTGGGTCGCCAGGGTCATGAAGGGGGCGTCCAGGCTGTAGCGCTCGCCCTCGATCGTCACCTGCTGTTCCTGCATGACTTCGAGCAGCGCGGCTTGGGTCTTGGCGGGTGCGCGGTTGATCTCGTCTGCCAGCAGCAGGTTGGTGAAGACCGGTCCCTTGCGGACACGAAACTCTGCCGTTGCAGAATCCAGGACCGCGTGGCCGGTCACGTCCGACGGCATGAGGTCCGGGGTGAATTGGATTCGGGCGAAGCGTCCGGCAAAGGTCCGGGCGAGCGCCAGCACGAGCAGCGTCTTGCCCAGGCCTGGCACGCCCTCGACCAGCACGTGCCCGCTGGCCAGGAAGGCGATCAGGACCTGGTCGAGGGGCTGCTCCTGGCCGACGACGGCCTTCTGCAGCTCGCTGCGGATGCGGTTGACGGTGGCGGCTGCTTCGTCCAGAGACGGCAGATCGGTCGGCGGGGTCATCTCTTCCTCCTCAGGCGCTCCAGTTGCTGGATCACCTGGGTGAAGGCGGTGGGGTCACGGGGAATCTGGGCCTCGAGGGCCTGGTGCAAGGGGGCCGGGTCGACCCCGAGCTGGGCGGCCAGCGCGGCCGGGTCCTGGGACCCCTGGCTGCCACGGCTGCGCAGGAAGGCCTGGCGGGTGGCGTCCACCAGGGCTTGGTGGCGTCGGTGGCGCCACAGGAAGTCCCCGACCGCCTCCACATGGGCCAGGCGGTCTCGGCGGTCCCGGGACGGGGGCGTGCGCCGGGGGCCGAAGCGCTGAGAGGCCGAGGCGATCCAGACCAGGAGCAGTGCGGCCGCCGCGACGAGCAGGGTCCAGGCCCGGTTCAGGAGCAGGCTCGCCAGGCCGACCACCTGGTCCTGGTACACGATCCGGGCGCCTGCGGGTACACCCGCCGCGGTCGCCAGGTGCCACAGGGCCGCGGCGTGGTCGTGTTCTCCGATGGTGTCGTTGAACATCCAGGACAGGTCGCCGAACGCGGTGACCCGGCCCTGACCCATGCCGATCTGTAGGGCCGAACCGCAGTCATGGTCCAGGCCCCAGGCGGACACCCACAGCGGGTCCAGCACCAGGTCCTCGACGCACCGGGTGCCGTTGAGCTCGATGTCGTGGCTGGTGCCGTCGGGCAGATCCAGGGTCACGACGGCCTGTTCCGCATGGTCGTGGTAGTTGCGGGTGGAGAGGTCAAAGGCCTCGGCCAGGGGGTCTGGTGGCGCTTCGAGCTGGCCGGTGAACGGGACCGGGGTCGCCTCGAAGATCAGGTGGCCGCCTTCGGACACCCACCGCACCAGCGCCTCGCGCTGTCGACGCAGGCGGTCGCGGGTCGGGGTCGCGATGATGAGGACGTGGTCGACGGGCGGCAAGCTGTGCAGGCCGTCCATGCTGGTCGTGGGCACCCCCAAGGCGTCCAGCAGCCGCTGGGCCGCGAGGCTCGGTGTGGTCTGGGCCTCGAGGCTGGGGCGGCCGCTGACCACCTCCTCGACCTCTTCGGCGGTCGTCGCGAGCACGGCGACCAGCACGGCGACCAACCCGATCAGCAGGGCCAGGGTGGCCCGCGACCGCGTCATGGTGCGACACCCTGGAAGTGCTGGGACCAGGTCGCGATCAGGGCCCTCACCTGGTCGCCGGCTGGGCGCCTGTGCGCGTAGGCTGTCTGCAGCCAGGCCCGTGTGAGCTCGCTGAAGTAGGCCGCCAGGGGTCCGCCCGGGGCGCGGCGGACCGCGTCGACGCAGTCGCCCTCGGTCGCGGCACGGGGGATGTCCAGGCCTCGGTGGGTGACCAGGTCCAGCAAGGCACCCGCGTAGAGCATGCCCAGGGCCGCCGCGTGTTCGCCGGACTCCCACAGGGCCAGGGCCGCACGGGGAACGTCCGACGGCAGCACATCGGGCAGGGCATCGTGCCCTCGGATCAGGTCTGGTAGCGCCGTGGACTCGGCGCTGGCACGGCGCCAGGCCGGGTCCTGGAGGCGACGTCCCAGCCAGACCACCAGCACGGCGACGCCGATCCCGGCCAGGGCCCACAGGGCCAGTTCGAGCAGGCCGGCCAGCCCCGGACCGGCCAGGCCGCCCCCGTTCAACCCGTCCCCGCAGCTGGGACTCCAGTCGTCGTCGCTGGCGCTGAAGAAGTCCTCGAGCCAGGGCCACGACCACCGTGTCCGGGTCTGCTCGGGGCCGAAGTCCTCGTGGGCCAGGACCTGCTCGATGGTGGTGGCCGGATCCGCGCCCTCCTGGACCGGCTGGGCCTGGACCGACCCACTTCCCAGGGCCAGACACAAGAGCGCCGTCAGTGGTCCCAGAGTCCGGCTGGGGCGCTCCCGCGACGTCAGGCGTCGAGCCAGGCGCCGGAAGGCGACCTCGATGTCCCAGCCCTCCAGGTGAGTCCGGCGATTGATGTACAGCCCGAAGCCACCGGCCACGTAGAGCGGCTCGACGACACCCACGGCGAACAGGTGGCAGGCTGCGACCCAGGCGATGGCCCCATTGGGCTCGCCACCGTCCAGAGCTCGCTCCAGCAACAGCTCCGGCGACAGGCCCGCAGCTTCGGGCGCCAGCAGCCAGCCCAGGGCCAGGGCGCCGATGAAGAAGCTGGTGGCGAGCCCCAGGCAGCCAACGGTCAGCCAGCTGGCTGGCGTCTCGACAGTCCGGGCCAGCACGCGGCCCCGGCGGGCCCGCTCGGCCCCCGTGAGGCCCTCGAGCTGCCAGACGGGAAGGTGCAGGCTCCGGGAGGGCTCCAGCCGGCCCCACAGCAGGGCGGTGGGGTGGAGCCTGGCCAGGGTGGGCAGCGCTCGCACCACGTCGGTGGGCGAGGGGGTGGCACCGAACAGGGCCCGACTCAGCACGAAGAGCGGCACCCGGTCGAACAGAGCCTTGAGCCACCACAGGACCGCGATCGCCGCGAGCGGCTCCGATGCCAGCACGAGCCAGACGAGCGCCTGGAGCGGCAGCACCGTCAGGATCCAGGCACCCCACAGGGGCCGCCACCACGTGCGCGCCATGGTGAAGCCCAGGTCGATGGACTCCCAGTGCCGACGGGGTCGCAGGACTGCGGCGACGCTCTCAGGATCCACGGCCCCGCCCCGCCAGGCCCAGGTACCCCAGCACTCCGATCCAGAGCAGAGCCCCGACCCCAAACTTGGTCGACGCCGGCATGAACACGGTCGACGACCAGAAGGCTTCGACGAAAGCGGCCAGCAGCAGCATGGCCGTGAAGCCGTAGATCAGCGGCAGGCAAGCCCGGGCCTCGTCCACCAGGGCCTGGCTCCGGGTCCTGGGGCCCGGACTCAAGAGTGCCAGGCCCAGGCGCAGCCCGGCGGCGCCCGAGATGACGATGGCCGTGAGCTCGAAGGCGCCGTGCCCGATCACGAAGGACCAGAAGGGCTCGCCGAAGCCCACTTCGTCCAGGTGGCCGGCGACGGCTCCGAAGAGGACCCCGTTGAACACCAGGAAGAACAGGCTGCCGACCCCAGCCAGCATCCCCCCCGCAAAAGTCCGAAAGGCCACCCCGATGTTGTTGCGGATGTAGAACCCGAACATCATCAGGTCACTGGCCGAGCCCCGCTCCCGCAGGAAGTGGTCGCTGCCCGGGTCGTACATGGCCTCGATCTGGGCCACCCGCAGGGGATCCAGGGCGGCGAACACCAGGTCCGGATCGAGACGCACGGCGACGTAGAGCCCCACGAAGGGCACGACGAAGGCACAGGTCGCCCCCAGCAGCGGTCGCCAGCTCTGCCGGAGGCAGCGGGGAAAGGCCAACAGCAGGGTCTCGCTCCAGTCGACCCGGGCCTGGGTGCCCTCGCGGTAGAGCAGATCGTGGCCGCCCAAGGCGAGCGTGTTGAGCCGCGTCACCAGGTCCGAGCTGTACCGCCGGTGCCGCGCCAGAGCCAGGTGCTGGCAGACCCGGCGATAGGTCGACGGCAGCTCGCGCAGGTCGTGGTCCCGCGAGACATCGGGCTGTTGGACAGAGGCCAGCATGTGCTCGAGGGCCTGCCAGTCCGCCTCGTGGCGTGCCTCGAAGCCAGCCTGGGACACGGTTCAGCGCCGCCCCAACAGCCACGAGGCGTGGCCCAGCAGGCGGCGCACGCCAGTGGCGCCCGAGTCCCGGGTCAGGGGGCCCAGGATGTCCGCCAGCTCGGCGGCGCGGTCGTCGGTCCACGTGGCCCTGCGCCGGGCAAAGTCGATCAGCGCCCGCTGCTCTTCGACGCCGAGTGCCTGGGTCAGCGGGGTGGCTTGGGACAGCGGAGGCTCGGCAGCGGGCAAGGGTGGCTCCCGGTAGACCACCAGCGTGCCGGCGGCCATGTCGCCCAGTCGCTTGAAGTCCTTGTGAACCAACATGGTCGCCAGACCAAAGGCGTAGGCCGCTGGGAGGAAGTCGGCGAAGCGGAGCAGGTTTCGGATGACGCTGGCGGCCAGCCCCACAGGGGTGCCGTTGTCGTGAACGACCGCGATGCCCATGGCTCGCTTGCCCGGGGTCTGGCCCGCCCAGAGCAGCTCGAACAGCACCGGGTAGAACCACTCGGTCACAAAGACCAGGATGGACAACAGCCCGGCCCCGGCCTGGCCCAGGATCCCGAGCACGGTCGCCGCCGCCGTGTAGATGGCGAACCGAACGCCCACGTCGATGGTCCAGGCCAGCGATCGCACCAGGGGACCCGCCACACGGATGTCGAGTGCCACGCCCTCGGGGGTCTCGAACCTACGGACCGTGTCGATCAGGACTGTGCCCGAGCTCACCCGGCGACCTGGGCTGCGCGGACGGCGGCCATCTCGGCTTCTTCCTCGTGGAACACAGCCAGGTTTCGCGCGATCAATTCGTCTGGATCGTGACCGCGGTCAGCCAGGTTGCGGCGGATGATGCGATCCATGATCTCGAACTTCTCGTCCAAGAAGGCGGCCACCCGGTCCGGGGGGTAGGTCGTGTGGAAGTCGAAGACGATGTCCAGGCTGTGCTGGAACCCGATGAGGCAGATCGGCTGGTAGCCCTGGTGGGACCGCCGGGCGCCCCAGCCCGGGTCGATCCCCTGCTCCCGCAGCAGCTGCCGCTCCTCGGGCTTGCCGATACCCAGATCGAGCAAGGGCGCGTTGTAGCGCACGCCGTAGCGCGCGTAGAACTCACAGTTCTTGTCTCGGGTGACCGGCATCGACATCACGGCGTACTCGCCCCCGACGCTGGAACAGATGAAGGTGTTCGTGATGTTGCGCTCGAGGTTGTACAGGATGGTGTGGGTGGCCATGGACTCCTGACAGCCCAGGCACGCGACCCAGTGGCCCTTGTACTTGAAGGCGTCCTTGAGGAAGCGCCGGGCGCCGAGCTCGTCCCACACGTCGGTCAGGTCCACCAGGTGGTGTTCGACCCGCATCCCGAGCACGCGCTGGAGTTCGGGCGTGTGCCGCCGCGACCACTCGTTGAACAGGGTGCCGTAGCCATGCTTGAAGGTCAGGAGGTGGATGCCCCCACGGGTCTGACCGCCCACCAGGATGGGCACGGCACAAGAGTCCAGACCTCCCGAATAGAGCACCGAGAAGTCCCGGACGCAGGCGTACTCGTCGGCGGTCATGGGCACGGGGGCAGTCTACTCCAGGGCTGTCCCGAGCCTCCGATGGGGGGATGAGTGGTCGACTTTGTCGGGGGCCAGACGTCCGGTTCAGACCTCGACCACCAGGGCCTGGTCGCCCAGGACAGTCTTGAGGGTCTGCACCTGGGGGAGCACCTCGTCGTGGGTCAACGAGCGCTGGGGGTGGTTGAATTCGAGCTCCACGGTGACCCGCTTGTGGCCGTCGTCGACGCCGGGCCCGCTGTAGACGTCGCGGACGGCGCTGCGGCACAACCAGTCCAGCCCCGCCGCGTCGACGGCGTCGAGCAGGGCACGGCCCCACAGGCGCTCCGGGGCTACCACGTTGACGTGGTAGGTCACGGAAGGGAACCGTGGCGGCGGTGCGAAGCGCTTCACCGCTTCCTGCCGCTCGAGCAGGGCCTCGAGGTCCAGGTGGAAGGTGGCGGGGGGTTCGACCAGCTCGGTCGCCGCGACCAGCGCAGGGTGGAGCTCCCCAGCGACCCCCACCAGCTGCCCGTCCACAGCGGCGCCCACGAAGCGGCCGGGGTGGAAGCAGTGGGCGAGCACCCAGGGCAGGTCGGAGGGGACGGGGACCCAGTCGGTCCGGGCGCCCACCGCGGTGATCGCCTTGTGCAGGGCGTCCCGGGCCTCGTAGAACCGAGCGGGGCCGGCGGACCTGTCGGCGCCAGCGACAGCGCCTGCCACGTGGGCCCGCTCGGTGATCGTGGTCCCGACCCGGGTGAAGACCCGGCCGACCTCGAAGATCCCCACGCGATCCAGGCTCTTGCGATTCAGGACAACGGCCTTGACCAGGTCCGGCAGGGCGGTCGTGCGGAAGTGAACCAGATTTGATGCAACCGGATTGCGCAGGCTGACGGCCCGGTCCTCCGCCAGGCCGTACACGGCCAGATCCTCGTCGCCGAACCAGGCGCCCAGGCAGACCTCGTCGAGTCCGGCGCCGACCAGGGCGTGTCGGATGGCGAAGGCCTTGACGAAGAGCGGGTTCGGAGGCGGCCCGATCAGCGGGGCGACCGGCACGGTGCTGGCGACGTGTTCGTACCCGTGGAGGCGGCCCAGTTCCTCGTTCAGGTCCTCCTGGATGACCAGATCCGGGCGGTGCTCGGGCAGCACGAGCTGCCACACCTGTCCGTCGGCCGTCACCTGGATGCCCAGGGCGGTGAAGCGTCTGCGCAGTGTGTCGTCGTCGACCTGGAGGGCCATCCGGGTCCGGGCCTCGGACGGGCTGAACGCCAGGGTCTTGATCTGGGGGGCTCGCACCCGGGCATCGGCGATCCGGCCGACCCGGACGCTGTCACCCCCGATTCGCGTCAGGATGTGGGCCAGGCGGGCCATGGCCGGGACCACGTTGCACGTGGGCTGCCCCTTCTCGAAGCGGAGGGACGCCTCGGTTCGCAGGGCCAGCCGGCGCGAGCACCGGCGCACGCTGGCCATGTCAAAGGTCGCCGACTCGATGAGCAGGTCCTGGGATGCCGTGGTGATCTCGGAGTCCAGGTCGCCCATCACACCGGCCAGGGCGATCGGGCGTGGACCGTCGGTCACGAGCAGGCACTCATCGGTCAAGGTCCGGGTCACACCGTCCAGGGTGGTGATCGCCTCGCCGGGGGCGGCCATGCGCAAGCCGATCACGCCGGTCGTCAGGGTGTGTCGGTCAAAGGTGTGGAGGGGCTGACCGAGCTCCATCATGGCCAGGTTCGCCGCGTCGACCACGTTGTTGATGGGACGCATGCCCAGCTTGCGCACCGCGTTCTGCAGCCACTGGGGCGACGGACCGACCCGGACCCCACTGAGCTCAAGTGCGGCGTAGCGGTGCACCCGATCGGTGGCGTCGACCCGGATCCTCAGCGTGTCCTCGGGCATGGGCTCAAAGTCCGTCGGCACGGTCGCCGGGGGCTTCAGCGGCGTGTCGTAGATGGCCGACAGGTCCCGGGCCATGCCCATCAGCGAGAAGAGATCCGGGCGATTGGGCTCCAGGTCGAAGACCAGGACAGCATCGTCGAGCTCCAGCGCATCGTGCACGTGGGCGTCGAGCGAGACGTCTGGCGCAAAAGCGAAGGGGCGGGTGGTGTCGTCGCCGACGCCCAGGCTGGCATCGCTCAGGACCATGCCCTGGCTGGTGTAGGGCCCCAGGTCCCGGCTGGTGACGGTCTGACCATCGGGCGTGCGCCCACCGACGGCCACCACGGCGTGGCGGTCACCGGGCTGGAAGGCGTGCTTCGCCTGTACGGCCAGCTCGAGCTGCCCTTGGCTCGTGCGCACCTGCCACAGCTGGACGCTGTCGGTCTGAGCGAGGCACCGCTCGAACAGGCCGACAGCCACGTGGTCCCGGCTGCTGCGCGCGCCGAAGGTGACCACGTGCTCGACCTCGGCAATGCGGCCGTTCATCCGCTCGGCGAGCGCGGCTGGATCGGCGGGGACGTCCACCAGCTGGCGGAGCAAGGACATCGGCACGTTCATGGGGACTCCAGCACGGCCTCCCAGCTAACCCCGGGCCCGGAGGCGACCAAACGCCAGCCCTGAAGCCCGTGTTTTCCGGGTACCCTGGCGGCCGCAGCATGATGGGCAATCGTGCAGGAGCCGGGCTGGAGGCGGAGCCCGCACCGCAGCAGGGTGAGCCCGGAGCAGACGGTTCCGGGCTCGCGATGAAGCTGCGCGCGAGGCTCGAGTTCCTGCTACCGACGGCCCTGCAGGTCCGCGACGACCCGGAGTCCTGGCAATTCCGGGACATGGTCTTCCTGGGTGTCGTGGTGGTGCCCGTCATCACGCTGATCACGCTGGTCATCGCGTACGAGGGCAAGCTCTTGCTGGCTGGCCTCAACGTCGCCACGCTGGTGGCCTATGTCAGCGGGAGCGTGATGGTGCTCCAGCGTGCCCGATCAGCCCAGGACATGGCCCGCCACAGTGTCGGCGTAGCGGGGCTGGCTCTGGCCGTGATCCCCTGGTTCGACGGCGGTGTCTTCTCACCAGCCCTGCTGTGGGTTCCGGTCGTGGCCCAGTACGCCCGCCGCTTCGCCGAGCCGGTCGTGACGAGACTCGTCCTGGGCGTGGGCCTGGCCACGGTGCTGGCCTATCTGGCCCTCGCCGTGGGCGGTCTCGGCCCCGCCCTGCTGGTCCCCACGCCCGCTGTCCTGGCGATGACGTTGGTGAGCGTGTTCATGTTCCTCTTGGGGCTCGAGTCTGTCCGCGATCACGCCGCTGCCAGGGAGCGACAGAGCCGGCGTCGCACCCGAAGTGAGCTGCTGGCCGCGCGGGATCGGGCCCGGGCCGCGAGCCGCGCGAAGAGCGAGTTCGTGGCAAACATGAGCCACGAGCTCAGGACCCCGATGAACGGGGTGATCGGCATGACCAGCTTGTTGCTCGAGACCAAGCTGAGACCGGACCAGCGTGAGTACGCAGAAGCCATCGAGGCTTCGGGGCAGGCCCTGCTCAATGTGGTCAACGACGTGCTCGACTTCTCAAAGATCGAAGCCGGACAGCTGGAGCTGGAAGAGGTCGACTTCGATCTGAGGGAGCTGGTCGCCGGTGCGGCGGAGCTGCTGGCCGAGCCTGCCCATGCCAAGGGCTTGGAGCTCGTACACCGCGTAGACCCAAAGATCCCCGGCCTGGTCAGCACCGATCCAGGGCGGCTGCGCCAGGTGCTCTTGAACCTGGTCGGCAATGCGATCAAGTTCACCGAGCGTGGGGAGATCGCGATCCGAGTCACGGTCGAGGAGGAGCGGGAAGACGGCCTGGAAGTGCGCTTCTCCGTGCGAGACACGGGCATCGGCATCCCCAAGGAAGCCACCAAGCGCCTGTTCCAGGCATTCACCCAGGCCGACGGCTCCACCACCCGTCGGTTCGGTGGCACCGGGCTGGGCCTGTCCATCTCTCGGCGGCTTGTGGAATTGATGGGCGGGACCATCGGTCTCGAGTCCGAGCCCGGGGTCGGGTCGACTTTTGCCTTCGCGATCCCCATCGGGATCACCGGTCCGCCGGCCCGACAGGCCGAGCGCCTGGGCGGGATGCACGTGCTCGTGGCCGACGACAACCAGACCAGCTGTGAAGTGTTGCGGGAGTACCTGGAGGGTTGGGGGGCCACGGTCGAGACCACCCACGCCGGAGACCAGGCCCTCGCCCTGCTGACGGCCGACTCCGACCGCTTCCGTGTCGCCTACCTGGATGTGGCGATGCCCGATCCAGGTGGCATCGAGGTGCTCGAGTCCATCGCCGGACTGGGCGTCGGCGACGTCGCGGTGGTGTTGCTCTGTGAGCTTGGACGGCCGGACCAGGCCGCCCGGGCCCGGCGCCTGGGCCTGGGCACCGCGGTCAACAAGCCTCTGCGTGCCCGCCAGCTCCTCCAGGCGACGTACCAGGCCCTAGGTCTGGCGTCGTACCCCCCCCATCACCGCACCAGCACCGGGGCGAGCCACCCGGCCCAGCGTCGACTGGATGCTCGCATCCTGATCGCCGAGGACAACCTGGTGAACCAGCGCTTCGTGGTGCGAAGTGCCGAGCTGGCTGGGTGTCGGACCCAGGTCGTGGACAATGGCGCTGCGGCCATCGACGCCTTGCAACAAGAAGACTTCGACCTGGTCCTGATGGACTGTCAGATGCCGGTGATGGACGGGTTCCAGGCGACTCGCCTCATCCGCGAGCTCCCGGGCCCTCGCGCCCACGTGCCGATCATCGCGATGACGGCCAACGCCCTGGCGGGGGATCGGGAGCGCTGCCTGGCGGCCGGGATGGACGACTATGTCGCCAAGCCCCTCCGGCCTCGGGAGCTCCAGGACGTGCTCCAGCGCTGGCTGGCCCTGGACGAACTCCGCTCCACGTCGGAGCCCGATCTCGTCGACGTCGAGGGCATCCTCGACACGGACCTGTTGCGGCAACTTCGGCAGATGAGCTCGCCCGAGGAAGGCGACCTGGTCGATGAGCTCATCGAGCTGTTCATGGAGACCGTGCCGGTGGGCGTCGAAGCGCTGGGCAAGGCCATCCACGAACAGGACGCCGATGGCGTCATGCGCCTGGCCCATCGGCTGCGGAGCAGCGCGGGCATGCTCGGCGCCACAGGCCTCTCCGATCTCTGCTCCCGCCTGGAGCGCCTGTCCGGTGCCGGTCGGGTCGAGGGCTTGGAGGGTCTGCTGCTGGAGTGCCAGACCGAGCTCGCCCGAGTCTGTCGGGCCCTCACCACCCTCAAGTCGACTTGAGCTCGCGGAGCATCGCCACACCGGTGGCTCTGGCGTCCGTCGGCAAGTGCCGGGCGGCCCTCTGGTGGCGGTGGACGAACAGGCGTGCCGTGAGCCGCGCCACCCACGTGGCCGGCAGGCTCTCGCGGGGGGTGAAGGTCACGGCGTCGATGTAGCGGACGGCGTCCAGGGCCGGCTCGAACAGGTGCTCGTGGTGCCAGGCTGAGAAGAGCGGGTTCTCCGACGTGTCCACGTAGCGTTCGTGGCGCTCCAGCTGCTCCAGACGCAGCGGCCAGCGACTGCCAGGGATCACGCCGAACAGCTTCAGGCGGGCGTCCACTGCCCCGGGTAGGCCCCGTCCCTGCAACAGGTCCCGGGCGGTGTCCGGATCCGTGGCCTGGAGCGTGAGCCAGGGCCGGAACTCGTCGAGCAGGGTCTCAGGGTTGGTCTTGAGGTCCCAGACCTGATCGATGGGGGCCAGGAAGCGTGTCCAGCAGCGCAGGTGGAAGCTCCGGGCCATGGGCGGGGCCTATCACTGGCTCGCGACGCGGTACAGCGTGACCTGTGCCTGTCCGGCGGACCAGGTCTGCACGGGCTGCAGCGTGAGCTCTTGCAGCCTGCCCAGCGGCTCGCCGGCGGAAGCGTGCACGACGTGGCCCGATACCCGCGCCGGGTCGGTGCCGAAGGCGTAGAGCTGGAGGTCGTCCCGCGGCACTTCCACGACCCCGGCGTAGGGCCGCGTGAGCTGGGTCCAGGCATAGCTGCCGACCCACGCGCCGCGGGGCAGCTCGGGTGCCGCTCGCTGAAGGGCCCGTCCCACGTCGACGCCGTGGTGGCTCGCCTCGGGCCCGTGGGGTGAGATGCGCCTGCCCGTCAGCCACGACGCGGCCACCAGCGGGACTCCGGCCAGGGGTGCGGTCGCCAGGGCGACGGCATGAGCGCTGGTCATGCCCGGCAGGAGGTACCTCACGTGGGTGTGCCGATCGATCCGATCCATGCCACCGAGGAAGTTCAGGGTGGCGAAGAAGCCAAGCTGGGTGGCCGTGTGTGCGCCCAAGATCCACAGGGCGCGGCGTCTGAGTGGCTTGCCGCGCCAGAGTGCCCAGGCGACCAGGGGCCAGACCAGCCAGCGGCCCTGGTCCCCCAGCGCGATCCAGAGCACCGTCGCCACGTCGGCCAGCCAGTCCCCGGGCGAGTCCGGCAGGTGTTCCGTGCCCGCCAGCGCCCAGCCGGTCTGGCTGTGGTGGATCCATGCCCAGGCCCCCAGGACGACCAGGGGCGCCAGAAAGGCTGGGCTGGCCCTGCGGTCGTGGACAGCAGCCACCAAGGCCGGCGCGGCCAGCAGGACCCCCGGCTCCTTGCACGCGGTGGCCAGGGCCGCACAGACCACGAACAGGCCGTCCCGGCGGTCCAGCAGCGCCACCAGCGCCCATGCCACGAGTCCCAGGAGCGGCAGATCGGTGTCTGCGCGCTGGAGCTGCGTGGCCACGGGTGGCAGCAACAGCAGTGCGGGCGCTGCCCAGGCAGCGCGCTCCCCGCCCAGCCTGCGTAGCAACGCTGTCAGACCTAGCCCAGCCAGCAGGGCCAGGGGCCAGCCGGCCAGGTGCACCCCCTGGTGCACGGGCAGCCCGCCTTGGGTCAGGGCGAGCACCCCCCCGACCCAGTGGTACCAGAGCGGCGGATGGCCATAGTCGGGCAGCCCGCCTTGCCACTGCGGGGGCAGTGGGGTGTCGGGCCGAGCGGCCGCCGGCAGCTCCGCGAGCACCCAGGCCGGGCCGTGCTCGGCGATCCAGAGTGCCTTGGGCACCCACCAGAACAAGGAGTCTTCGACCAGGGGCGCGTTCCACCCGGCAGCGACGATGGCTGTCGCCACCGCTGCCGCCAGCAGGGCCGGGAGGTGCCGCCGCACCGGGCGACCGTAGCAGGGGCGGCGTGTGGCCTTGCCCTTGGACCCGACGCCGGGGTAGAGGCCCGCTCCGGAGGACGACATGCCCAACCCCGCGATCATCCGCGACGACGTGCACCGCCTGGCCGAGGCCTGCTCGGACTCGGGGGCCGACTTTCAGCGCGTGGCCGCGCGCCTGTTGAAGGGACAGCGACGGCTCACCCGGTTCTTCGAGCAGAACGTGGGCGCTCTGGGAGGGCAGTCCGGCGAGGTCGCCCTGTACATGTACGCGGTGATCCTGCGCATCTTGGAGCAGTACGGCGGGCGAATGCGCAAGGTGCCGGGGGCGGCCATCCACGCTGCCTCGGACCGGGTGAATCAGGCGGCGGCCGATCTGGTGCCCTTCGACGCGGACTTCCCGGCTCGGGTGCGCGCCGTGGACTGGCGGGCGCAGCCCCACATCCTCGACGAGTGCCTGTGGGCGTTGTTCGAACGAGACGAAAAGGAAGAAGGCGAGGTCGACGTGGAACACGAGCAGGGGGCCCTGCTCTTCCTGCTGTTGTGGGTGGCCACCGAGGCCCTCGACGACAGCTGGTCTTCGCCGGACGCGTGATCCATCTCCTGGCCCTGGGGGTCGTCGTCGCGGGCTCGACTCCGGCGACAGCAAGGCTCCAGCAGACCGGGGATGCCGAGGCCACTGCGGGTCGCTGGGACACCGCCGCCCGCTACTATGAGCAGGCCCATCGGGGGTCTCCCGACTGGCCGGAGCCACTGATCGGGCTGGCGCGGGCCGCACTACAACAGGGCGATCTGACACCCGCCGGTGTCTGGTTCGAGCGACTCGCGGCGCTGGAGACAGGCCATGCAAGGGTCGGTGTCGTGCTGGGCAACTGCGTCGCGCGTGAGCGCGAGCAAGCGGTGCCCGGCGGGACCTGCCGTGGCTACCTGGAGGTCCTGCTGGGCCCCCCGGACACCCGTCTCGACGCGCTCGAGGCCCTGGTCGTCGACGCCCCGGCCTTGGCGTCGGCCTGGGCTGATCTGGCGCGGCAGCGCGCCGATCCAGAAGCCCGTCGCCAGGCCATCGAGCGGGGTCTGGCGGCCCAGCCCGGGCCCCAGGTCTTCGGTGAGCTCCTGGTGCTCCAGCAGCAGCTGCTCTGGGGGGTCGAGTAGGGGAGGACTCGGGCTACCAGCGGGCGGCGTCCAGGGTCACCCGGTACGTCTCGCAGCGCGTGCCTCGCGGGAGCGCGACACGTGTGCGGCGAAGATCCCCGGGATAGATGCGCGTCAGGGATGCGGTGAAGCGCTCATCTCCGCAGCGAATGCCCACAGTGGCCTCGTCGACCGGTCGTTGAGAGTGATTTGATGCTTCGACCTGGACCTCGACGCGTCCGTCGGGCCAGGCGGTCGCCTCGGCGTCGATGTCCAGCCAGGGGCCGACGTCCAGGTGCCGGTCCAGTGGACCCGTGCGGGGTTCGAGCACCATCTCCCGGCGGTCGGGGTCCAGGGTGACGGTGAATTGGCCGGATGCGTTGTTGCCGAGCAGTCCGGAGACACCGGTGTCGGCCGAAGCGCAGGCTTCGCACACCGCCACCGTGATGCCGGCCACGGGAAAGCCCCCGAGCCAGAGCTTGTCCACCAACACCAGCTTGGCCGCTCGCTCCCCGTTCGCGGTGTGCAGCGTGACCTCTGGGGCGTCGTCGGGCACGTCGATGCGCAGAGCGTCGAGGGTGGCTCGGTCCAGAGTCGTGAAGGTCGCGCCGGTGTCGAAGAGCATCCAAGTCTCGACGGTCTCGCCGTACCGGGTCTCGAAGGCCACCGGGATCCTCAGCGTGCGGCCTTCGCCTTCGTAGGGCAGCGCGACCTGGTTGTCGTCGAGGGACTCGGCGGGCCGGGGCTCCGGCTCTTCAGGCGCTTCGGCAGGCTGGATCGGCGTGGCCGGCTCCCGGGCCAGGACCGGCTCCGGTCCCAGCCAGAGCGCCACGGTCTCGCCCAGCTGGGCGGCGCTCTCGGCGGTCTGGGGCCCGTGGACCGCGGCGACCACCCCGAGACCGGTCGACAGGGCCTGGGCCCGCTCCCCCGGGAAGTAGGCCGGCAGGCCCACCAGCACGAGCACGGGCCACAACCAGAACATCGCAGCGAGCCCGATCGGGCGATTCGTGAACATCGTCGCCAGGCCCAGGCAGGGAAGCACCACCACGCCCACCGGCGCGACGACCAGCGCCACGGCGTTGGCTTCGCGCAGGAGCCCCAGTCCGCAGATGGCCGCCATGCCGACCGCGACCGGGATCACGCCGGTCAAGAGCAACAGGACCGCAACGAGTCTGCGGATCACGGGATCCCCTGCGTTAGACGCCGGCCGGGAGCGTGTTGCATGTCCACGGTTCGTGCCACCTGGTTCTGTATCGACATCGAGTGCTCCGGCCCGGTGCCCGCAATCTTCGACATGATCTCACTTGGAGCGGTGGCCGTGCACGACGCAGCGGACGGGTCCCTCGCCTTGGGGGACACCTTCTACATGGAGCTGCGTCCCCAGGGCCCGCGGGTCGACGCCGGTGCCATGGCGGTCAATGGGCTGGACCTCGACGCCTTGCGGCGCGATGGGCTGGACCGGCGCGACGGCTTGGAGCGGCTCACGGCGTGGGTCGAGTCGCTGCGCACGCCAGGCAGCGAGGCGGTCTTCGTGGGGCACAACGCCCCCTTCGACTGGAGCTTCGTCGCTTGGTGCTACGCCGCGGAGGGCCTGAAGAACCCCTTTGGCTACAAGGCTCTGGACACCAAGGCGCTCAGCGCGGGCGTCTTGGGCTTGCACTGGCTGGACTCCAACAAGGAGACCCTGGCCGAGCGGCTCGGGCTGCCGGCCGAAGACATGGGGCTGAAGCACCGCGCGGACTACGACGCCCAGTACCAGGCGCTCATCCTCAAGGGCCTCCTGGAGCGTCAGCGGGGTGTCTGAGGAGCTGCTCGCCGAGGCACCTGAGCCCCTGGTGACGCCCGGGGCATTCCGGGTGTACGAGCGCCTCTTGCGGCCGCTCAAGCGGCTGCATCGGCATCGCTCCTTCGGGGTGGAGCACGTCCCGTCCAGCGGGGGTGCCATGCTCGTGATGCACCATACCTTGGCCACCTACGACACCTTCTTGTTGGGCCTGGACATCTATGATGCGACAGGCAGGCTGCCGGCAGCGATGGGGGATGACCTGATCTTCCGGACGCCGTGGTTGCGGGACTGGGCTGCTGCCGGTGGGGTGCGTCCTGCGAACCCAGGCGCCGGGCTGGCGCTGTTGCAGCAAGGCCACATGCTGGCTGTGGCCCCGGGCGGCATGTGGGAGTGTCTGCGGCCTTCGAGCCAGGCCCGCCAGCACCGCTGGCAGGAGCGGCGGGGGTTCTGTCGGCTCGCCCTAAGAGCCCAGGTCCCCTTGGTGCTGGGGGCCTGTCCCGCGGCGGACGACCTGTACCGGATCCGGGCCAGCCGGGTGACCGACGGGCTGTACAAGCGCTTCCGGGTCCCTGTGCCGGTGGCTCGGGGCGTGGGGCTGACCTTGATCCCGCGACCGATCCAGCTGACGCACTACGTGGCCGAGCCTCTGGTGCCGCCGCCCCACGATCCCGAGCGCGAGGACGAGCAGGTCCACGACCTGCACCAGCGGGCCATGGCGGTGATGGAGGAGTTGCTGGCCCGGGGCTGACCGGCGGGCCGCGTCTCGCTACCGGATCTCGAAGGCGTAGACGACCTTCATCTCTTCGGGGAGCTGGGCCAGGGCGTCGGCTGCGCGAGCGTCCAGGATGCCCTGGCTGTGGAAGGCGTAGACCCCCGGGGCCAGGTCGAAGCTCGTGGCGACCAGGTAGTTGTCCGGGGCGTCCATGGACTTGACCTTGTAGTCGATGTCGCGCTTGGAGGTCCACAGCTCGACGTCGACCTCGACCTCGCCCAAGGGGCCGGTCACCATGGCCTTCTCCTTGAACTCCAGCTCGGACAGCTTGATGTCCATGCGCTTGAGCTCCTGCTCGCGCAGAGTCGTCTGGAAGACGAAGCGGTGGTTCTGGCCGCGGTTGGGCAGGCCAGCGGCCTTGGGGATGTCCTTGATGCCGTGGAAGGTCGTGAGCTCGGTGGCCAGGACCTCGACCGGGGCCTCGACGAGCTTGACGTAGCCCTTGTCGCCCAGGCCGTGGAAGCCGGAGCTGTCGGGGATCGGGAACAGGGTCAGCGTGGCGGTGGGGGTGTCGCCGTCTTCGGTCACCTCGATCGCGGTGCCGTCCTTGATGAAGCCCGAGGCCCCGGCCGTGAGCTTGACGGTGCCGGGCGTGACCTCGAACGTCGCCTTGCCGCTGGCATCGACCTTGATGCGTTCCGTGTTGCCGTCCACGACGATGGTGGCGCCCAGCACGGGACTGGACCACACGTCGACGACCTCGACGTTGAGGTCAGGGCCGCCGCCACAGGCAGCCAGCAAGCTCAAGGCGAACAGGGAGGAAGGCATGGACGTCTCCGGACGCGAGTCCCTTGGGGAACGGGATCCTGCCCTATTCCGGACACGTGTGGGCCGCACGTCCGTCGATGGCGTCAGGTGGGGCGACGACGCAGGACCTGCAGCCAACTACGGAGGGGCGCGAGGTCGACCTCGCCGCTGCGGGACAGGCGCTCCAGCATGCGCTCGCCGGTGCGGGCCAGATCCAACAGGCTTCGCAGGCGGGTGGCGACGAAGCGACTCCGGAGCATGGCCTGGGGCTGGTTGCTGCGGGCTTGGTGTTCGGCGAGCTCCAAGGCGCGGACCAGGTGCCGGATCGCTTCGCGGACCTTCTTGAGTTCGCGCTCCCGGAACACGCGCGTGACCATCTGCCAGATGTCGGTCTCGGCTTCGTAGAGCTTGCGTCGAGACCCCGGCTCGACCGCACGGCGAACGACGCCCCACAGCTGGAGCTCGTGGAGGGTCATCGACACCGACCCGGCGCTGAGTCCCGTCAGCTCGGCGATTCGATCGGCTCCGAGCGGATCCTTGGACAGGTAGAGCACCGCCCAGATCTTGCCCATCGACGGCTTGAAGCCCCAGAAGTGCATCAGCTCGCCGATGCTCGTCGCCGCCAGGCCGATGGCCCGGGCCAGGGCGTCATCGCCCGACGGATCTGGGGCTTCGCTTGGGTGTAGCGTCACGGAGAGCGAGATCCGGGTGTGGTGGGAGTCTGGAGTCTACTTCAATAACTTCAATAGTGATTGAAATCATGCCGAGCGGGGATTAGAGAGGTGATCCACGACAGGAGCAGCGATCTCCATGGGTCCCGTTCCCCGCCTGGTCTCCCTTCCCGGGGGCGCTGCCGAGCGCACCCGCCCTGCCGGTCTGAAGGCGGGGGCCCCGCTCACCCGGGCGCAGCCCCCCCAGCAGGCTCTGGCGCTCGCCGGCCCGGACCTGGCCCGGGCCGAGGACAGCCTGCGCCAGCTCCTGGGCTCCGACGTCGCGGCGGTCGAAGTGATCGCGCGGTACCTGGCCGACAATGGCGGCAAGCGCCTGCGGCCCCTGCTCACCTGTCTGGGGGCACGGGCTGTGGGTCTCCAGGGTGACGTGAGCCGGTTGATGTGCGTCGGCGAGATGATCCACCTGGGCTCGCTGCTCCACGACGACGTGGTCGACGGCGGCGAGGAGCGCCGCGGCGAGCCAGCGGCCTGGCGGGTCTTTGGCAACGGGGCTGCGGTGCTGACGGGCGACTTCTGCCTGGCGCGGGCGGTCTTGCTGGCGTCCGAGGAGGGCGGCCACGCCGCGGTCACGCACCTGGCCCGCGCGGTCACGGAGATGGCGGAGGGAGAGGTCCTGCAGCTCCAGCGTGCAGGGGACCTCACCACAGGGCGAGAGACCTACCTCGAGGTGGTCGAGAAAAAGTCCGCGGCGCTGATCGCCTGGTGTGCGGGCGCGGGGGCTCACGTGGTCGACGACCCTGCCCTGGGCCGGGCCCTCGAGGCCTATGGCCGCGCGGTCGGCATCGCCTTCCAGGTGGCCGACGACGTCTTGGACTATGGCGGGCAGAGCCAGCTCACGGGCAAGCAGCCGGGCACGGACTTGCTCGAGCGCAAGCTGACCCTGCCCTTGCTCCTGGCCCTGGAGCGGGTCGCGGGCCTTCGGGATGAACTCTTGGCCGCGCCGCCCGCCCGGGACGACCTGTCCCGGCTGCTGGCTGCGGTGGCGGACTGTGGTGCGCTGGAGGACAGCCTGGTCTTTGCCCGGGAGCGGGTCGCGTTCGGCGTGGCGCAGCTCCAGGCCCTGCCGGAGACTCCTTGGCGCGGCGCACTCGAGGCACTCGCCTGGTACCTGGTGGACCGCATCTCATGACCGCGACCCCCACCCGCATCGACGGCAGCGTGCCTTCCGCCGAGCAGAAAGGCGAGCTGGTCCGGGACATGTTCACCCGGATCGCGCCGACCTATGTGATCACCAACAGCTTGCTCACCTTTGGCATCGACCGCCGCTGGCGCCGTCAGGCCGTCCGGGCCCTGGACGCTGGCGGCAAGGGCCATGTGTTGGACCTGTGCGCAGGTACTCTGGACCTGACCCTGGTGCTGTTGGCCCACGGGAGCTCGCGGGTCGAGGCGGTCGACTTCAGCGAGGGCATGTTGCGCATGGGGCGGCCTCGCCTGCCTCCTGATGCGCCGGTCGACACCACCTGGGGAGACGCCCAGGACCTGCCCTGTGCCTCGGGCGCCTTCGACGCGGCCGTCTGTGGCTTCGGCCTGCGCAACGTCGCCGACAACGCCCGCGCGCTGCGCGAGGTCCATCGGGTCTTGCGGCCGGGGGCGCGGTTCGCTGTGCTGGAGTTCTTCCGGCCCGAGCGCTGGTTCGAGAGGGCCTTCCACGCTGTGTTCAACCGCGCCGTGCTGCCCCTGGTGGGCGGCCTGGTGAGCGGCGACCGGGCGGCGTACAGCTACCTGGCCAACTCGATGCAGGCCTACATGAACCGACCGACGTTCGAGGCGCTCGCCGCGGACAACGGCTTCCGGGTCCTGTCGGCGGATCGGCTCTTCCCACCTGTCGCATCTTTGGTGGTGCTGGAGCGGTCGGGAGCCACCCCATGAGGTTCGTGATCGGCATCGGCGGCGCCACCGGCCACCCCTATGCAGCCCGTGTGCTGGACTGGTTCGCAGGCCCGGGTCGGGATCGGGGTCACCACGTGGACCTGGTCTTCTCCAAGACCGGGCGGCTCTGCTGGAAGCAAGAGCTGGGCACCGACCCGGCGGTCTATGACTTCAAGACCTGGGGTCCCACGGACTTCACCGCGCCTTTTGCCAGCGGCTCGGCCCGCTACGACGGCATGGCGGTCGTGCCCTGCTCAGCGGGCTCCCTGGGCCGCATCGCCCACGGCCTGTCCACCGACCTCATCGGCCGGGCCGCCGACGTGATGCTCAAGGAGCGGCGCCGCCTGGTCCTGGTGCTGCGAGAGTCGCCCTACAGCCTGCCGCTGATCAAGAACCTCGAGGCCGTGACCCTGGCCGGGGCCATCGTGATGCCCGGCTCGCCCGTCTTCTACACCAACCCCGAGTCCTATGGCGACCTGATCGACACGGTCGCCGGCCGGGTGCTCGATCAATTGGGCATCCCGGATCACGGTGTGTGCCCCCGCTGGCAAGGGATGTGACCATGCAGCCTCAGCTCTCCACCGTCAGCCGCCTTGCCTTGCGCCGGGTTGGCCTCGATCACATCACGGACAAGGTCGTGGCCGGCGAGCGCCTGGACTTCGACGACGGCGTCAAGCTGTTCGCCACCGCCGACATCGGCGCGGTGGGTGCCCTGGCCAATCTGGTCCGCGAGCGCAAGCACGGAGACCTGGCCTACTTCAACCGCAACCTGCACATCAACGCGACCAACGTGTGCGAAGCCAGCTGCATCTTCTGCAGCTTCGCCCGCCTCGAGGCCCACATGCCGGCGGCCTACACCATGTCGCTCCAGGACGCGGTCGGCCGGGTCGAAGCCCTGGAAGACGCGTTCATCACGGAGGTGCACATCGTCAACGGGCTGCACCCGGGTCTGCCCTTCAGCTACTACACCGACCTCATGAAGGCCCTCAAGACGGCCCGTCCCGACCTGCACATCAAGGGCTTCACCGCGGTGGAGATCCACTACTACGCCGAGAAGTACGGCATGAGCTATGAACAGGTCCTGCGGGCGTTCATGGACGCCGGGCTGGGGTCGATGCCCGGGGGCGGCGCCGAGATCTTCCACCCCCGTGCCCGTCGCAAGCTGTGTCACGACAAGGTCGACGCCGACGGCTGGCTCGACGTCCACAGAGTGGCCCATCGGCTGGGCCTGCGGACCAACTGCACCATGCTCTTCGGGTCGATCGAGCACGACGAAGAGCGGGTGGACCACCTGGTGCGGCTGCGGGAGCTCCAGGACGAGTCCCTGGCGCTCCAAGCCGATGACCCCAAGCGCGGGGCCTTCCAGACCTTCATCCCGCTGCGCTTCCACAACGACAACAACCGGCTCCAGCGGCTCCCGTCACCGACCGGGCACGACTCGCTGCGCACCATCGCCATCAGCCGGCTGATGCTCGACAACATCCCCCACATCAAGAGCTACTGGATCATGCTGGGCATCAAGCTGGCCCAGGTGTCCCTGGCCTTTGGCGCCGACGACATCGACGGCACGGTGCGCGAGGAGCGCATCTACCACATGGCCGGGGCCCAGACCCCCCAGGAGCTGACCCGGGATCAGCTGGTTCAGCTCATCCGCAACACCGGGCGCATCCCGGTCGAGCGCGACACCCTCTACAACATCGTGGCAGAGGCCTGAACATGGCACGGATTCGCGTGGGCGCAGTCGGCTACACCAACGCCTGGCCCCTGACAAACCGCCTGGACCGCATCCGCTACCAGGCCAGCGAGGACCACCCCGCCGAGGTCGCCCGCAAGCTGCGGGACGGCGAGATCGACGTGGGCCTGGTGCCTGTCGCCGCCGTGCTGAGCGACGGCGACTACAAGGTGCTGCCGGGTTGGTGCATCGGGTCCGAGGGGCCAGTCAAGAGCGTTGTCCTCGCCGGCACCACCCCGCCCGAGGAGTGGACGGAGATCCTGCTGGACGGCGTGAGCCGCACCAGCGTGGTACTGGCCAAGCTGCTGCTTCGGGAAGGCCCGTGGCAGCACCTGGACGTGAGGGTGCGGATCGTGCCGCCGACCCGGGCGCTGGAGCTGGCGGGCGAGCGCACCGGCGCTCTGGTGATCGGCGACGCCGCCCGGCACCTGCCAGAACAATTCCGCTACACTTGGGACCTGGGTCAGGCGTGGACTGAGTGGACCGGACTGCCGTTCGTGTTCGCCGTCTGGGCCGGCCGGCGGGACCTGAGCCTGGCCCAGCTGGAGGGCCTGCGGACCGCCGCCGCCGAGGGCATGAACCTGCGCCAGCACCTGGGCGAGGCTGAGCGGACCTACCTGACCGAGGACATCCGCTACGAGCTGGACGACCGGGCCATGATGGGCTTGCGCCGCTTTGCAGCCCTGGGGGCCCGTGCCGGGCTGATCCAGGACCAGGAGCTGGACCTCTACGCCCCGCCCCCGATGATTCGGCCTCGGCTGCCCGATCTGGACACCCTGCTGTCCAAGGGCGCGACCGGCGAGCGGCTGTCCACCGAAGAGGCTCTGCGTCTCTACGACGCGCCCCTCAGCGACCTGGGGGCGGCAGCGAACCTGCGCCGCTGGGACCTGCACCCGACCGACGACGTCACCTACATCATCAGTCGAAACATCAACTACACCAATGTGTGTGTGACGGCCTGCAAGTTCTGCTCGTTCTACCGGCCCCAGCACCACCGCGAGGCCTACGTCCTGACCGACGAGCAGGTCTTCCAGAAGTGCGACGAGCTGGTGAAGAACGGCGGCACCGAAGTGCTGCTCCAGGGCGGCCTGCACCGGGATCTGGGCATCGAGTACTACGAGCGCCTGTTTCGGTTCATCAAGGACCGCTTCCCCTTGGACCTGCACGCGCTGAGCCCCGAGGAGATCTTCCACATCATGAAGATCTCGGACCTGTCCATGGACGAGACCCTGGAGCGGCTCGCGGCCGCCGGCATGGACAGCCTTCCAGGGGGCGGCGCCGAGGTGCTCGTCGACAGCGTGCGCAAGCAGATCGCACCCCTCAAGTGCACGACCCAGCAGTGGCTGGATGCGATGGCCGCCGCCCATGCCAAGGGCATGAAGTCGTCGGCGACCCTGATGTTCGGCATGATGGACACGCCGGCGGACCGCATCGAGCACCTGATGCGACTGCGCGAGCTCCAGGACCGCACCGCGGGCTTCGTGGCGTTCATCTGCTGGACCTTCCAGCCCGAGAACAACTACGTCGATCCGGGGGACAACACCGCCGGCGACTACCTGCGGGTCAACGCACTGGCGCGGTTGGTCCTCGACAACTTCCCGAACCTCCAGGCGTCGTGGGTCACCCAGGGGCCGGGTGTGGCCCAGGCCAGCCTGTACATGGGCTGCAACGACTTCGGCTCGGTGATGATGGAAGAGAACGTCGTGAGCGCGGCGGGCAGCACCTTTGCCATGACCGTCGGAGACGTCGAGCGCAACATTCGCCAGGCCGGCTTCAACCCGGTCCGTCGCAACGCGTCCTATGACCACCTGGGCGGGGCGCTGACCGCGGCGTCTACGCGACGGGGCGGCGGCCCGGAGCTGACAGCAAAGTGACAGATGCGGGCGCCGGCTCCGGTAGGGTCCACCGCGGCACCGACGAGGCCGCTGTGCGCCGCTTCACCCCTGATTGGATCCTGATCGACGGCCGCTTCCAGCGGTCCGTCAGCGTGGCCGTGGCCGACGACGGCACGGTGCTCGAGCTCGGTGGCGCCCCAGGCCGGGCGGTGCGGGGCATCCTGATCCCTGGCCTGATCAACGCCCACACACACCTGGAGCTGTCGGCCCTGGCCGGCCAGGTCCCGGCCGGGCTCGGGCTGCCCGTGTGGGTCGACGTGCTGCTGCGCCTGCGGGCCGAGCTGACCGACCAGGCTGCGGGCGCGGCCATCGGGCGAGCGGTGCTGTCCTTGATCCAGGCCGGCACGGCCGGGGTGGCCGAGGTCACCAACACGGGGCTGGCCATCGGCGCCCTCGAGGCCGCGCGGGTCCAGGGCGTGGTGCACGCCGAGGTCCTGGGGATCGACCCGGACCAAGCCCAGGCGGCCCTGGATCGGGTCGCTGGCCTGGGATCCGAGAGCCTCGCGGTTCGGCCGTCGCCCCATGCGCCTTACAGCACTAGCGGCGCCTTGATCCAACGGGCGGTGGCCGCCCCCGGCCCCATGGCCACGATCCATCTGGACGAGGACCCTGCCGAGCGCACCTTCCTGGCCACGGGCACGGGGCCCTGGGCGGACTTCCTGGACCGTCTCGGGCGGGACCGCGGCGACTTCGTTCCACCGGGCTGCAGCCCCGTGTCCTGGCTCTCCCGGCTGGGCGTCCTGGGCCCCGAGCTGGCCCTGGTGCACGGGACCGGCTTCAGCGAGCAGGATCTGGACGCGGTCGCCGCCGCAGGCAGCACCGTGGTGCTCTGCCCCCGCTCCAACCAGCACATCAGCGGGCGTCTGCCCCCGGCAGCGGACATGGTCGCCCGGGGGATCCCCCTGGCCGTTGGCACCGACTCGCTTGCGAGCTGCGCGGACCTGGATCTGCTCCGAGAGCTGGCCGTCCTGCGCCAGGCCTTCCCGTCGGTGGACCCGCTCACCTGGGTCCTGGCCGCCACGTCTGGCGGTGCGCGGGTGCTCGGCCGCCCAGATCTGGGTGTGATCGCCGCCGGCGCCGCACCCGGGCTCCTGTTGCTCGACGCGACCACCGACGACCCTGCGGCCACACTGTGCAGCGGTCTGGGTCTGCGTCGGACCTGGTTGTCCTGCCCCGGGGTCCAGACCACCTGCACCCAGGAAGCTGCGTGACGGAGCGCATCGCCGAGGACGGGCCCACCCACCAGGCCCGGGCCTTTGCCCGGACCATCAAGCTGAGCCACTCGATCTTCGCGCTGCCCTTTGCGCTTGCGGCCGCGGCTCTTGCAGCTGTGGACCACGGGATCACCCTGTGGCAGGTGGGCTGGATCCTGGTTGCAATGGTCTCGGCCCGCTCGGCGGCCATGGGCTTCAACCGCATCGTGGACCGGGACATCGACGGACGGAATCCCCGGACCGCGACCCGGGAGATCCCGGCGGGAGAGCTTGGCGTGGCGACGGCCTGGGGCTGGACCGGCGCCAGCGCGGTCGTGTTCTTCGCGGCGAGCTGGCTCCTGGGGCCGCTGTGCCTGCTGCTGGCACCGGTCGCCCTGGCGGTGGTCTGGGGGTACTCCCTGGCCAAGCGGGTCACGTGGTGGTGTCACATCATTCTCGGTGTGGCCCTGGGGTTGGCCCCGGTCGGGGCCTGGGTCGCCATCGCCGGCGAGCTGGCGGTCCTGCCGGTCCTGTTGGCGTGGATCGTGGGCACCTGGGTCGCGGGCTTCGACATCATCTACAGCTGTCAGGACGCTGGCTTCGACGCCGAAGAGGGGCTCCACTCCATCCCCGCGCGATTCGGGCTGGCCGGTGCTCTGTGGATCTCGCTGACCTTGCACGGCCTGACCGTTGCTGGGCTCGCGGTGCTCCCATTCGTGGCCGAGCTGTCCTGGATCTACTGGCTGGGCTTTGCGGCGATGGCGGGCACCCTGGCCTACGAGCACTGGATCGTGGGGCCGGATGATCTGTCCCGAGTGGACAAGGCCTTCTTCGATCTGAACGGGTACGTCTCCCTGGCGTTCTTCGGCACGGTGTTGGTGGCACTGATCTGAGGGCCGCTGGGGGTCCCCGACGCGCATGCGCCCATACAACGAGCTGAGCCAGTCCGCCCAATTCCGGCGCCTGCGCACGCTCGCGCTCTCGGCCCTGCCCGCCTGGGGCCTGGACGTGCAGCGGGTGCGACCCCTCAGCTACTGGGAGAACGCGACCTTTCGGGTCGACGCGGCCCAGGGCAGCTTCCTGTTGCGGGTGCACCGCCCCGGCTACCGCACCCAGGGTCAGATCCAGGGCGAGCTGGCGTGGCTTCGAGCGCTGGGTGCGCGCACCGACCTGGCGGTCCAGGAGCCTCTGGGGGAGCCGGTCCTCGGCCGAGCGCCCGGGGTTCCCCAGGCCCGTTGGTGCACGCTGCTGCGCTGGGCCCACGGTCGCATCCTCCGCAAGCCGACGGCCCGCCACTGTGGCCTGGCCGGTGCCGCGATGGCCCAGCTGCACGACTTCGCCGAGGGGTGCCGCGAGCGCCTGGACCGTCCGGTCTGGGACACGACAGATGTGTTTCAGATGCCACGGGACGCCGGGGTGCTGGCTCTGCTCCCGGACGCGGACTGGCGGACCTGGGAGTCTGGGCTCGCGCGACTGGCGGCGATCCAGGACGGGCTGGGTCGAGGAGCCCAGGAGTTCGGGCTGGTACACGTGGACCTGCACTTCTCCAACCTGGTCTTCCGCGCGGGCCAGGCGGTGCCGATCGACTTCGACGACGGGGGCTGGAGCCACTACGCCCTGGACCTGTCGACGCCCTGGATGCGGATCCGGCGGCTGGCGGAGCCCGAGCGGGGGTGGGCGGCCTTTGTCGAGGGCTACACGGCCGTGCGGGAGCTACCGGTCACCCGGCTGGCGCTGCTTCCCGAGCTTGCGGCCCTGGAGCCGCTGATGCTGCCCCGATGGCTCCAGGGCCAGCTCCACCGGCACCAGGTGCAGGGGTGGCCGGCGAAGCGACTGCCGGAGTTCGTGGCCGGGTTGCGCGAGTGGGGGCTCTGAACCCCAGGCTCAGGGGGTCCACTGCCCGCGGACCGGATCGCCCTGGAAGGACCAGGCCCGGTAGGACCAGCAGTCCCGCGGCAGGGTCAGGTCCAGCACCTGCTGGAGGTCCTCGTCCAGCAGAGTGACCGAGGCCAGAGGGGTTCCAGTCGCGTCCGCGGCCGGGCCCCAGCCGACGGCTGTCCAGCCGTCGTCGAGCCGCTGCACAGACCCGGCCACCGCGACACTTCCGGCACCGTCCAGGGGGAATTGATGGATCAGCGTCGCGGTGCCGGACCCGTGGTCCAGGGCGTAGACCGCCAGACGCGCGTCTCCCGTGGCGCCCAGATCCAGGTGGCTGGCGTTGTCGAACACCGCCAGCTGATCGTCCGGGAGCACGCGGGCCGAGTGCTGGCCTGCGAAGCCCTGCCAGCCATGGTCCCGATCGTCGCCCACGAAGGCCAGGTCGCTGGTCGCACCACCCAGGGTCCAGAGCACATCGCCCGCCGCCCGGTCCTGGCCCGCCCAGCTGGTGTCGGTGCGGGCGATCTTCATCACCTGGCTGGGCAGCCGAAGGGACACCACCCAGTGTCCGTCGGCGGGGTCCACGTCGACGCTGTTCAGGTGCGCGTAGTCCCAGCCGTCGGCGATGGCGTTCAGGTGGGCCAGGGGGAGGTCGGAGTGGTCCACATGACCCCGTGGGCTCCACTGGAAGACCAGGGCGTCGTCGGCGTCGCGCTCCTGGACCAGGGCGTCCACCACCAAGGTCTCAGCGCCCGCTCCCCAGACGGTGAGGTCCTCCAGGTGGGTCGTGGTCGCCAGACTCAGCGCACCGCCGTCGGCCAGGACATGGAGCTCGTGGCTGTCCAAGCTCGGCGTCTGCGCGAGCTCGCTGGGCAGGGCCGACAGGGTCCTCAGGCTCCGGTGGTCGACCGGGTCGATCACGTGGCCTTGGAGAGTGAGCGTCTCGTCGCTCACGGCCACGTAGCTGAGCTCTCCGGCGTCTGTCACGCGCAGGTCGTAGACCGCACGGGGTCCCAGGCGGTACCAGACGGGTGTGCCTCGTGGGTCCACGATCATGGCCGCGAGGGCGTGGTCACAGGCCCGGTCGGCGAAGTCCGTCACCCCCAGAAAGAAGTACCGCTCTCCCGGATCGTCGGTCTGGCTGGCGGTGAGGTCGGGCCAGTCGTCTGGAACAGGCACCACCGTGGTTTGCTCGCCCAGCGCGTCGTCGTCGCAGGTCTGGATGACCAGTCTCTGTGCCTCGCTCAGCGGCACCTCCAGCCCGCTCCAGCCCCGGGTCAGCGATTCGCCGTCCAGCGTCTCGTGTCGCAAGAATGCGTCGTCGCCCCGTGCCGTCGTGGCGGTCACGGCGGTCCGCGTGCCCAGCTCCCTCGCCCGGACCAGGTAGTGCCGGATCGCTGGATCGAAGGGCGGCTCGAGGGTCGCCGAGCCCAGCGCCAGCGTGGAGAGCCCGGAGGGCGTCGGGCAGTCCTGGCCTACTGGCCCCTGGGCGTCGGTGCAGGCGGTGGCCAGGAGCAGCAGGGTCACGGGGGCGCTGCGGGAGACACGCCCCACCCCACGGCGTTCACGGTTCCAGCCTCGCCGACGATGTCCAGCAGGGTGTCTCCGACTCGGACCCGCATCGCCGTGCTGATCGCGCCGTCCAGGTTCAGGGCCTGCGCCACGCCGAGCTCTTCGGCCAGCCAAGCGGCAAAGACCCAGAGTGGCTGACCCTGGCCAGACGTGCGCTGGAGCACCACCCGGTCCGAATTCTCGCTGGCGATCGAGCCCTCTCCCACCGACACCACGAACAGCACGGCGTCTGCGGTCAGGCCGATGGCGGAGCGGGCGGCCCGGGGGGCGCCCTCTCGGGGCTTGACCAGGCTCTCGCCCCCGTCGACGAGCCGATCCACAGACTGAAGCGCCGTGGGCCCCTGATCGGCCCAGGCGTCTCTGTGGACCACCTGGATCGGCAGGTCGGGGCCCCAGGTCAGCACCCCGCTGCCGCCCTGTGCGCTCAGGGGCGTGCGATCGCTGCCCTCGGTTCGGACCAGGCCCAGTGCCTTGCCGTCCGGGCCATAGAAGCCGCCATTGATCGCCACCCCGTTGCCGGCCAGAGGGGCCAGCTCCGGCAGTGGCCTGGGGGTCTCGGCGGGCACCAGCTGCAACAGGACGCCGCGGGGGACTCGGGCGACCCACGCGCGCCCCTTGTGGCCCTCGTGGGTCCAGCCCAGTTCCTGTAGCGACACCTGGGGGGCCGCCAAGACCACTTCGTTGATCGGTGGCGGCTCCGGGGGCAGGGGGTTGGTGCATGCGAGCCACCACAGTCCGATCACCGTGCCCGCCACAGGATCAGGTTGTGGGCTCGGTCCAGGGCCACCCGGCCGTGCATCACCGACGTGCCGCCGGCGTCCCAGGCCTCCAGGATGTTGAACGAGCCCACGTCCAGGTTGGCGACCTCGCGCACGGTCAGACCGGGGCCGGCCGGCTCGGGGGCAGCGAGGGCCTGCACCGCCGTGACCGCCGCCTCGAAAAGTGTCATGCCGCCGGGGCCACCGGCCGGCAGGTCGATCACCACGTCGATCGGATTCCCCTGGTACTCGGCCCGCACCAGCACCCGCCGCTCTCGCAGGTCCTTGGACGCCTTGGCCTGGTCGATCGTGTAGGCGCCGTCGTGGACGAGCAGGTGGGTCTGGAAAGCGGAGGCCTGTTCGCGCCGCAGCCAGGAGATCAGCGCGTGCAGGTCCCCGAGGGAATGCATCGGACGCAGCATCGACCGGGACCCGGGCAGTGTGCCTCCGCGGTCCAGGTTCAAGGTGTGCAGGCCCGTGCGGTGGAAGATCACCAGGCCGTCCATGTCCAAGGCCGGCAGGAAGTTCTCGACCCGGCCGTCGACCACCGCCAGTCCGCTGGTGCGGCCCTCCTGGGTGACGTAGCTACCGGCCGTGGCCAGCAGGAGCCCGTCGCTGTGGGCCACCGGCCCCATGTGCAGGCTGGCCCGGGTGTCCTGGGGGCTGAACTGGGCCACCCAGCCGATGTCCGTGCCGCCCCGCCGGAGCTCCGAGTAGCGCACGCCCTGGTTGTCACTCCAGGACGTGGCCAGGGCATAGGTCGCCGAGTGGGCTTCGGCGATCGCGGTCGCCTGGTCCTGGACGCGCTCCAGAGTCTTCTTGGCCACCCGATCGGCCAGGTACTCGAAGTCGCCCTGGACCCAGGCCTCCAGCGCCTTGCGCGAGGTCGACTTGGCGACGTCGATCCGGATGCTGTGCTGCTCCAGGGCGGCGCGCACCAGCATCCACTCCCCGGGGAGGGCGGTGCCCGTCGGGCTGGCCTCGAGCTGATCCTCCAGGCGGCGGGCCACGTCCATCAAGACGTAGCGTCCGATGAGCTCGTAGTAGGTGGCCGCGGCATGGGGCACCGTGATGGTCAGGCCGTGGGCGTCCCAGGTCGTTCCAGCCTCGACGGCGAGCCACGCCTCGCCCACCCGGATGCGGGCCAGGTGGCGCTTCGGGTCGGGCGGGAGGGTCAAGAGGAAGTTCTCGGCCAGGGCCAGCAGGAATTGCTCGCCGGCCTGGGCGGGTTCCCAAGCACCGCTCAGGCGCTGCCGGGCGAGCTCGAGGCGCGGCAGGTGCTTCTTGAACGACACACTCTCCAGCAGCGGGACCCAGTCCACACCATCCAGGAACCCGTCCACCACCGCTCGGCGGTCGTCGTCGGTGGTGGACTTCTCGGCCAGCACCCCGACCACATCGCGCCAGCGGTGCTCGATCCGGGTCATGGCTTCGTCGGCCGACGTGGCCATGGGCACCATGGGCGGGGAGCCCGCCATGGACGCGGCCTGCTGGCGCAGCCAGCCGCCCTCGAGCTCACCGCTCATGGCCACAGCGACCGCGGCGCCGCTGTAGCGCAGGGAGTCGACCACCATGCAGGGGTGCACGCCGCCAGCCGCCGCGAGCCGGTCGACCAGGGCCCGCTGGGCCGGGTCCACCAGGTAGACCCGGGCGAGCTGATCGGGCCCCTGGAAGAAGCGGCTGAAGGTCCGCTCGCGTCGGGCCTCGACCAGGCCGGGGGTGCCGTCGAGCTCGGGCACGGCACAGGCGTGGTACGGCTCCGGGCCAGGGGCCGGGTACCAGCGCACCGGCAGCAGGAGCCAGGCCTTGTCCACCGACGGCTCGACCTGGACCACCAGGTCGTCGCCGGACCGGCTGGCCGAGATCCCGGGCGCCCGCCCCGGTTTGGCGATCGTGACGTCCATCGCCTGGACCATGTCGGAGCACCACGCCGACCGCCAGTCGTCGAAGCGACCCGATGCCAGCAGGTTGCCCACCGAGGTCGCGTCCCCGGCCCGGCTCACGAAGGTGAGCCCCAGGTGCTCCGGGGTGCGGAAGAACCCCGCCAGCCGTCCGGTGCTCTGCACGAGCGGGGCCTGCGCCAGCTCCATCCGGGCCGTGCCCGCCTGCCAGCGCAGGTGGCCGATCGCGCTGTCCGGGCCCAGGTCCGAGGTCCAGGTGAGGGCCTCGCCGTCCCGGCCATTGGTCAGGCGGCCGGGGGCCTTGGACCTGTGGCCACAGGCCCGGTCGTAGGCCGCCAGGGTCACGTCCCCCACGGGGTCTGGGATGCCTGCCAGGGGCCCGCTGGCGGGATCGCCCACGTCGGCGAACCACCCCGACACGGTGGGCTCCACGTGCTTTGCCGTGACGCCGATCGCGCCAAAGGCCCCCAGCAGCAGCACCTGGTCGAACCACGCCGGCCGCCACCAGCCTCGGGCCCGGGCCACCTCGTGGTGGGAGAGCCCCCCGGCGGCGATCGTGGCCAGGGCCCGGCGGGCCTTCTTCTTGCCCCAGGTGGGCTGCAGGCGGGCGTGCAGCGGCCGACCGTCAAAGTCGGCGTGGATCTCCAGCGTGCGGCCGTCGGTCGCCAGGTGCCGGACCTGTTGCCACGGCACGACGGTCTTGACCTTGGGCTCCAGGAGCCGGTGCAGGAAGTAGCGGAGGGAGGTGAGCAGCGACCACATGAACGGGAGCCCAAGGCCCACCGTCAGCGGGAGGGTCCGCCAGTCATCCAGGTTGTTGGCCACCCCGACCGCGGTCAGCGCGAGCCCCACCGTCGAAGTGAGCGCCACCACCCACCAGCCGGCCCAGGTGAACAGCCAGAGGCCCTGGCGCAGCGGCGTGCTGCGCCGGGCCCGCTTCACGCTCAGCCCCTGGTCGGTGAGCTCCAGCACGCCCTTGCCGACCAGCTCCCCGCGCAGCCGCAGATCCCGCTTCCAGATCCCCCGGATCCGCCGCGGCAGCGCCAGCCGCGGAAGGGGCTCCGTCAGGCCGCCGGGATCGACTTCGATGTCGACGACCGTCGGCTCGGTGGGGTCGGTGGGGGGAGGGTCCGGGGGCATGGTGACCGTGCCAGGGCGGTCTGTGGCGATTTGACCACAGGTCCTGGCCCGTGGCTCGATTAGGACCCTTCCCGTGACCCACACCATCGATCTCTACGACACCGCCCAGTACCTCCAGGGCGTGCCTCACGACCAGCTCGCCTGGCTGCGCCGGGAGGCGCCGGTCTGGTTCCAGCAGGAGCCCTCGGGCCCGGGCTACTGGGCGATCACCCGCCACGCCGACGTGGTCGCCATCAGCAAGAACCCCAGGGTGTTCTCGTCCCAGCGGGGCGGCATCAACATCCCCGACGCCGATCCCGACGACCTGGAGGTCTCGGCGCTGATCATGATCACGATGGATCCGCCCCAGCACGCCAAGTACCGACGCCTGGTCCAGACAGGCTTCACCCCGCGCATGACCGCCCGGCTTGCGGGGGCCATCTCCGCCGCGGTCACCGCCATCCTGGACCGCCTCGAGAACCGCACCACCGCGGACTTCGTGGCCGAGGTCGCCGCCCAGCTCCCGCTGGTGCTCATCGCTGACCTGATCGGCTGGCCCGTCGAAGACCGCGACCGGATGTTCGACTGGAGCGACCGGGTCTCGCGCATCGACTTCGACCCCGACGACGCCCGGATCGCGGCGCTGGAGTTCTACAACTACTGCACGGCGCTGATCGAAGAGGTCGAGGCCGGCGAACGAGCGGTGCCAGAGTCGCTGCTCGAGACCCTGATGCACGCCCAGGTCGACGGCGAGCAGCTCGAGGCGATGGAGATCGTCAACTTCCTCCTGTTGCTGGCCATCGGGGGCAACGAGACCACCCGGAACGCGATCTCCGGCGGGCTGCTCGCCCTGCACGAGCACCCGGATCAGCTGGCCGCCTTCCGGTCCGACCCCCTCGGACTCTCCGCATCTGCGACCGAGGAGATCCTGCGGTGGACGTCGCCGATCACCTGCTTCCGACGCACGGCGACCCAGGACACCACCATCCGCGGCGTGCCCGTGGCCCAGGGCGACAAGGTGGTGCTCTACTACGCGTCGGCCAACCGCGACGAGGACGTGTTCGACGGGGCCGGGAACTTCGACATCGCCCGCTCGGTCAATCCGCACCTGGCCTTTGGCACCGGCACCCACTTCTGCCTGGGCGCCACGTTGGCCCGGCTGGAGATTCGCCTGCTCTTCGAGGCCCTGATGCAGCGCTTCCCCGCGCTGGCCCCGACCGGCGAGGTCACCCGGCTGGAGAGCAACTACGTCAACGGCATCACCCGCCTGATGGTCCGGACGGGGAGGGGCTGAGTGTCCGGGGTCGCCCAGGTGCGCTCGCCGCTGGCCTTCTCTCGGCCCGCCGACGTGGCCCCGGACCCCGAGCGCCCCGGTCTGGGCCGAGCGGTGGCCCACCCGATGGACGGCCCCGCGTCTCAGTGGGACGTCCGGTCGTGCCCGGTGCGGGACCTGGACGCCTGCCCCGACTTCCATCCCACCTTGAGCCGCCAGGGCTTCGCCCACGTGGACCTGTCCGGGCTCGCCGATCTCCAAGCTCGCCTGGCGGCGATCTGCGCCGCCGGGTCGGTGACCGACGCCGACATCGCGGCGGTCCGTCGGGCGCTGCTCTGGGCCCCGCTCCGCCTGAGCTCGGGGGGGCGCCTGCGCATCGTCTACATCGCGCCCGAGGGCTTCATCCTTCGGCGGGCCGGACCCAATGGCCTGGACGTCACGGGCCAGGGCGACGCCAACACCCGCACCGGGCACCGCCCGGCGGTGACGGTGCATGCCGACCAGGACGTCGACGGCACACCCATCCGGCAGATCCTGCGCGGCGCAGCGCCCTGGCTGTTCCGCCACCAGTCCCCGCTCCATGAGAACCGCCGCTCGCCGGTCCACCTGCTCAACCTGTGGATCCCTCTGCAGCAGGTCACCCGGCCCCTGAGCCTGATGGACAACGCGACCCTGGACCGCCCGGCGCACCAGGTCCGCTACGGCCTGCCGGTCGCGGCCTTCCTGCCCCGGGACGAGGACCGGGCCGTCAACGACATCTGGCACTTCTTGCACCACCCCGATCAGGCCTGGTACTTCACCGCCGACTTCGGCCCGGAGCGGGCCTATGTCTTCCAGACCCTGAGCACCCCGCACGCTGCGCTGGTGCTCCCGGGCGAAGACGCTGCAGAGCGTGCCTGGCGCCGGCTGGACGCGGCCCGCACCGCCCTCGCTGCGGGCGACCTCGATGGACTCCAGGCCGCGGTGGGCCACCAACCGGACCCGGTGCCCACGGAACCCCTGACCGCACCCTTGTCCCGGGCCCTGGACCAGATGGCCCAGCTGCTCGAGACGGCCCGGAGCTGGACGGCGTTGCCGGCGGGCGACACCTGGACCGACGCCGCAGCACGGGCGATGGACCGGGTGGTGCGCAAGTCCATCGAGCTCCGTGCCGTCGCGGTGGTCACGGGCTCGGGCTGACCCGGGTCGCGTGGTGTTAGGCCTGCACAGCCGATCCTGGGAGTCCCGATGCTGTGGTTGACCGTGCTGTCCGTCGCCTGCGTGGACTGGTCACCGACCGACCTCGACGGGGACGGCGTGCTGGCGGGCCAGGGGGACTGCAACGACCTGGATCCGGCGGTCAACGGCTTCGCCGACGAGATCTGGTACGACGGTGTGGACCAGGACTGCGACGGCAACGACGACGACCAGGACCAGGACGGCTACCCGGCGGTCGAGGCCGGTGGCTGGGACTGCTGGGACGACCCCCGGGCCATTCCGGACGACTACGCCATCGTGACGGGCCAGGGCTTCGCCCAGCCCAGCGCCATCGCCGTCAATCCGGGCGCCACGGACGTCTGGTACGACGGGGTCGACCAGGACTGCAACGGCGACGATGACTTCGACCAGGACCGGGACGGCTTCCAGGCCGCCGACCACCCCCAGCAGGACGGCACCCTGGGCGACGACTGCGTGGACACCGACCCCTCCGTCAACCCCGACGGCAGCGAGCTCTGCAACAGCATCGACGACGACTGCAACACCCTCGTCGACGACGGCACCACCTGCTACGACGACGACGGCGACGGCTGGACGGAAGACGACGGCGACTGCGACGACGACGACGCGACCCGCTACCCCGGCGCCCCGGAGCTCTGCGACGAGCTGGACAACGACTGCGACCCCCAGGTCGACGAAGACGTGATCGACCCGGTCGTGGTGTTCAACGACACCGACGGCGACGGCTACGGCGACCCCGCCACCCAGGTCGAGACCTGTGCACCGGGCACCGACCAGGTCTCCGACGACACGGACTGCGACGACGCCCGGGCCGACGTCTACCCCGGCGCTCCCGAGACCTGCGACGACGCGGACCAGGACTGCGACACCACGGTCGACGAGGACGCCACCGACGCATCGACCTGGTACGCCGACGACGACGGCGATGGGTACGGCGACCCCGCCGACAGCACAGTGGCCTGCGACGCCCCCGCCGGCACCGTCGCCGACCTGACCGACTGCGATCCCACCGATGGCGCGGTCTACCCCGGGGCCCCGGAGCTCTGCGACGGCGCCGACCAGGACTGCGACACCACCATCGACGAGGACCCGACCGACCCGAGCACCTGGTACGCCGACACCGACGGCGATGGCTACGGGGACCCGGCCTCTTCGGTCGAAGCCTGCGACGCGCCCTCGGACCACGTGGCCGACGGCTCGGACTGCGATCCCGCCGATGCGGCGGTCTACCCCGGCGCCACAGAGACCTGTGACGACGCGGACCAGGACTGCGACACGACCATCGACGAGGACGCCAGCGACGCCACGAGCTGGTACGACGACAGCGACGGTGACGGCTACGGCGACCCCGCCAGCGTGACCGTGGCCTGCGAGGCGCCGGCCAACACCGTCGCCAGCCCCGGCGACTGCGACCCGAGCGACGGCTCGGTCCACCCCGGCGCCAGCGAGACCTGCGACGACAGCGACCAGGACTGCGACACGGCGGTCGACGAGGACGCCACCGACACGACCGCCTGGTACGACGACACCGACGGCGACGGCTACGGCGACCCGGCCAGCAGCGTGCTGGCCTGCGATGCGCCGACCGACCACGTGGCCGACGCCACCGACTGCGACCCCAGCAGCGCCGACACCTACCCCGGGGCACCGGAGCTCTGCGATGGGGCCAGCAACGACTGCGACGCCAGCGTCGACGAGGACCCGGTCGACCCCGAGACCTGGTACCTGGACAGTGACGGCGACGGCTATGGGCTGACGGTCGCGACCCAGGAGAGCTGCGACGAGCCCAGCGGCTTCACCGCCCTGCCCGGGGACTGCGACGACGCGGAGGGCACTGTGAACCCGGGCGCACTCGAGGTCTGTGGCGACGGTCTGGACAACGACTGCGCCGACGGCGACGCGTCCTGCCAGCTGGCCGGCGACCAGGATCTGGCGGGCAGCGTCAGCGTGATCCTGGGTGCCGCCAACAACGACCGGCTGGGCCAGGCCGTGACGGGGGCTGGCGACGTGGACGGCGACGGCCAGGACGACCTGCTGGTCGGCAGCCACAAGGTCGGCGGTGGCAGCGGCGCTGCCTTCGTGCTGCTGGGGCCGGTGAGCGGCACCGTGGATCTGGCGACGGACGCAGACGCCGAGCTCGCCGGCGGCTCCAGCGAGAGCATCGCCTGGTCGCTCCAGGGCGGCGGCGACCTGGACGGGGACGGCACGGACGACCTGGTGCTGGGCGGCTACGGCGCCGACGTGGGCTACGTGGTCGCGGGCCCCATCACCGCCGGCATGACTCTCTCCAGCGGGGCGACGGCCACCATCTCGGGGGCGGCGGGCGACCGCCTGGGCATCGACGCGCTGGTCCTGGCCGACCAGGACGGGGACGGCAACGCCGAAGCCGTCTTCGGTGCCGATGCCGGCGACGACGACCTGACCGACGGCGGCAGCGTGTACCTGTTCTTCGGACCGGTGAGCGGCAGCCTGGACGACACCGCAGCCGACGCGATCCTGACCGGGGAGACCAGCGGCGACCGGTCCGGGTACAGCCTGTCGGGCGGCGGGGACTACAACGGTGACGGCACCGCCGACCTGCTCATCGGCTCCCAGTTCAGCGACGCCGGGGCCAGCACCGGGGGCGCGGCCTGGGTCGTCCTGGGACCGCTCACCGCATCGGCGAGTCTGGCCGACGCCGACGCACGGGCCACCGGGGGCACCGCGGGGGAGTCGGTGGGCTACAGCGTGCACGGCGGTCCCGACGTGGACGGCGACGGCCTGGACGACGTCATCCTGGGTGCCCCGAGCTACGACGGCGCCGCGGGCTCGAACCAGGGCGCCGCCTATCTGGGCACGACCAAGTTCACGGGCTCGGTGTCGGTCACCAGCGCCGACGCCGTGATCCTGGGCGACGGGGCTGCCGACGAGCTGGGGGTCGACGCCGACCTGGTCGGGGACCTGGACGGCGACGGCTACGGCGACGTGGTGGTCGGGGCCTACAAGGTCGACGGCGCGGCCACCGACAGCGGCGCGGTCTACCTGTTCTATGGGCCACTCAGCGGCTCCTTGACGGCCGCCGACGCCGATGCCTCCTGGCCTGGACTGGGCGCGGATCGGGTCGGCCATGGAGTCGGCGCGGCTGGGGACCACACCGGGGACGGCCTGCCCGATCTGTTGTTCGGCGCGACCCAGGAGGACAGCGGGGGCACCAACGCCGGCGCCGTCTACCTGGTCTCGGGCGGCTGACAATCGACCGGGCGCGCGACCTATGATGTGGCGAGATGTTCGGAGGTCCGGTGCAGCCCCTGAAGCAAGCCCTCGAGAGCCAGTCCTTCACCACCGGCCTGGCGGGTCCCCCGGAGCTGTCTCGCCGACGACGCGCCAAGCTGGCCTACGGCGCCTTCGCCCTCGCCGTGCTGGCGGGCGTGTGGCTGGGCTCTGGACTCGCCCTGCTCGGCGTGGCCGGCGCCGCCCTGGCCACCGCTCCGGTGCTCGTGCTCGCCGGCCGGCGAAGCGGACTGCAAGACCCGGTGTTCTGGGATGCGGCAGCGTTCGCGTTCGTGTTTCTGGGCTCCAGCTGGCGGTCCAGCGGATCGGGTCGGGCCAGGTCGAGTTCCTGTGCCAGGACGAGGGCGAGGGCATCGATCCGCAGCTCCACGAGCGGATCTTCGAGCCATTCTTCACGACACGGCAGGGTGGCCGCGGCACCGGGCTGGGGCTTGCGACCTGCTACGGCATCGTCGAGCAGATGGGGGGCAACATCTCGCTCCGATCGGCCCGCGAGCAGGGCACCACGATGCGCGTGACGCTGCCCACGACAGACCAGCCCGTGACCCCGTGGCAGCCCCGGATCGACGGAAAGAAGGCGGTCGGGGGTGCCGAGACCGTGCTGATCGTCGAGGACCAGGCCTTGGTGCTGACCGCTGCCCGCCAGGTCCTCGAGCGCGTGGGCTACACGATCCACACCGCAGCCAGCGGCGAACAGGCCCTGGCGGCCTTCGAGGGGCTCGTGCCGCCGCCGGATCTGTTGCTGGCCGACGTGGTCATGCCCGGGCAGAGCGGGCCCGAGCTGGCCGAGCAGCTGGTGGCCATCCGGCCCGAGCTGAAGGTCCTGTTCATGAGCGGCTACACCGAGGACCGCGTGCTCCAGGCCGGGGTCGCCGCCGGCGAGATCCAGCTGCTGGAGAAGCCCTTCCTGCCCGAGGAGCTGGCGGCACGGGTTCGCTCGGTGCTCGACTGAGCGTGTCCCGCCTGCGCGACCGGGTCGCCGCCTTTGACCCGGACCTGGCCCTGGCCCGCGCGTCGACGGGGATAGCCTGACCCGGTGCGCATCGTGGCCGTCATCGCAGCTTGTGTCCTGGGTCTGGCTTGTCTCAACGAGACCCACATCCTGGATCCGTCCGGCGACTCGGGATCGGCTCTGTCGACCCAGGAGCGGCTGGGCCTCAGCGACGACGACGTCGCCGCGATCCTGGCCTTCCTGAACGGTTGTGCCACCGACCTGGCCGAGCTCGACGATGACGTGCCGCTGGACAAGGACGCAGCCGAGGCCCTGATCGACCACCGGGACGGCGCCGACGGCCTCTGCGGCACCGACGACGACGACCCCTTCGACGACCTGGACGAAGTCGACGCCACCCCCAACGTCGGCGATGCGTCGATCCTGGCGATCCTGGCCTACCTCGACGGCGGCGGCAGCGGCGGAGACGGCGAGTGGGAGGGGGTGAGCATGACGGCCGACGAAGCCGCGGTGGTGCTCGAGATCGCCAACCAGGCCTCCTATGAGGTCCTGGACATCGACGTGGATCTGCCATCGAACGCGGTCGACGAGATCATGGATGCCCGGCCCATCGACACGATGGACGAGCTGGCCGACACGCCGCAGATCGGGCCTTCGGCGCTCCAGAAGCTGCTGGACTACGTGCCCACCTGGCAGGGCTGATCGGCCGGATCATCGAAGTTCACCGGCTCTGGCTCGCCCTCGCCCGCCCTGCCGCTGCGCCTGTGCATCGACGTGACGCGAGCCACGACTTCAGCACAGTCACAACAGCAGGACGGACGATTGCGTCGCCATCCTCCGATCAACTTCGGTGACCCGGCCGATGGCGCCGAGCCCGCGCTTTTTTTCAGCGGATGCTCAAGGTCGGGATCGGTTCTCCGATCTCCCTGGCAACGATGTCTACCGCCGCCCTCAAGTACTGCCCGCAGGAACTGCTCACCGCTGTGATCCAGGAGCGCCTGGACGCGGTCGAAGACCAGGCTCAGGTGCTCTGGCAGCGCGAGAGCGCGTGGAGCCGTCAGCTCCTGGAGCTCCAGACCCTGGGCAGCCTCGCGGCGGCCCTCTCCGGCTTCCTGGGCGAGCTCGACGGCGAGCTGGACCTGGAGGCCTGGGTCGGCATCCAGAGCCGCGCCAGCCGGGTCATCGACCTGGCCCTGCAGGCGAGCCGTGGTGTGCTCCAGCGGGCCCGCACCCGCGGGGCACCTCAGGCCACGCTCTCCAAGGTCCTGGGATCGGCAGAGGCCGTCCGGGTCCTGCGTGAGGACCTGATCCTGGCCTCGGTGCGCGGGACCTGAGCCCACCCGGCAGCCCCCGACGAGCGGGGCTGACGCTGGATCCTTCGAGATGGAGTCCCTATAAGGACGGCTCCTTCCCCCGAGATCCACATGGCCAAGTCCCAGTACCGGTCCGCGCCGGTCGCCAGCACCGAGATGCCCAAGGGCATCCCGTACATCGTCACCAACGAGGCGGCCGAGCGCTTCAGCTTCTACGGCATGAAGGGGATCCTGGTCGTCTTCATGACCAAGTACCTGATGGACGCGACGGGCGGCGAGGACTTCATGTCCGGCGACGAGGCCAAGGGGTACTACCACCTGTTCACGTCGGCGGTGTACTTCTTCCCGGTGCTCGGCGCGCTGCTCTCCGACATCTTCTTCGGGAAGTACCGGACCATCCTGACCCTGTCGGTCGTCTACTGCCTGGGGCACCTGGCCCTGGCCCTCGACGAGACCCGCATGGGACTGGCCCTCGGGCTGACTCTCATCGCGATCGGCTCGGGCGGCATCAAGCCCTGCGTGTCCGCACACGTCGGCGACCAGTTCGGCAAGAGCAACGCCCACCTGCTGGAAAAGGTCTTCGGCTGGTTCTACTTCGCCATCAACCTGGGGGCGTTCGCGAGCACGCTGCTCACCCCGTGGCTGCTCGCCCACTACGGCCCCCACGTGGCCTTCGGCGTCCCTGGCATCCTGATGGCCCTGGCCACCCTGTTCTTCTGGATGGGCCGCAACGTCTTCATCCACGTGCCGCCCAGCGGCATGGACTTCGTGAAGGAGACCTTCTCCGGCGAAGGCCTCAAGACCGTGCTCCGGCTCGGGGTCATCTACTGCTTCGTGGCGATGTTCTGGGCCCTGTTCGACCAGACCGGGAGCGCCTGGGTGCTCCAGGCCGAGAACATGGACAAGAACTTCTTGGGCGTGGAGTGGCTCTCCTCGCAGATCCAGGCCATCAACCCGATCATGATCATGACGTTCATCCCGCTGTTCAACGGGTTCAGTATCGGGCCGGTCAAGTGGATCGGGTTCTACCCGCTCTTGGACAAGGTCTTCCCGCTCACCCCGCTCCGCAAGATCAGCATCGGCCTGTTCCTGACCGTGCCGGCGTTCGCGATGCCCGCGATCATCGAGATCTGGCTGGCCAACGGCGAGACCGTGAACATCGCCTGGCAGCTCTTCAGCTACGTGATCATCACGGCGGCCGAGGTCTTCGTGTCCATCACCTGCCTGGAGTTCAGCTACACCCAGGCCCCCAAGGCCATGAAGTCCTTCATCATGGCCCTGTTCCTGATGAGCGTGTCCCTGGGCAATGTCTTCGTGTCCGCCGTGAACTTCTTCATCCTGAACGACGACGGCAGCAGCAAGCTGGCCGGGGCCGACTACTACTGGTTCTTCGCGGCCTGCATGCTGGTCACGGCCATCCTGTTCATCCCCGTCGCGATGAAGTACCCGGTCAAGACCTACATCCAGGACGAAGCTGCGTGATCTTGTTCAGGGGGTGAGGGGAAGGGCAAGGCCCTCACCGCTCTTCCGGCTCCCGGCAGATCTCCAGCTGGCCGCCGTCCAGCTGCTCCGACACGGTCAGCTCCCCGCCCACTGCACCGGGCTCCGCGATGGCCAGGCCTCCGGCGGCCTGCCCTCCCAGGCCGTGCTGGATCCGGCCGATGGCCTGGTCGGCGGCGCGGGCGAAGGGGCGGTCCAGGGTGTGGCGGGTCCTGGCGGCGAGCAGGGGCTCCACGTCGGCCAGGAGGCCGCAGTGCGCCAGGCCCTGGGCCGCCGCCAGCCGCGCACCGGGGTGGGGGTCCGACAGGTGGGTCAGGTAGAGCGAGCGGCCGTCGGGAGACGGCGTCAGCGTCTGCAGGACGAAGGCCTTGCGGGGTCCCGTCGTGTCGCCCAGTGCTTGTCCCGCCCGGGCTGTGGCCCCCTCTCCCTGCAGCGCCGCCGCGAGGCAGGCCTTCCAGGTGGACTCCGACTGGCCCTCGTACAGGCCCAACGCCAGCAGCACGTCCAGACCCTCTTCGCCCAGGCCCAGCGCCGCCGCCTGGCGCAGGCCGAGGTCGGCGTGGTCCAGCAGCTCGCGACTGGTCTCGCGAGAGGCGTCGGGGTCGACCTGCGCCAGCAACTGGAGGGCCAGGACACGGACCGGGATGGGCGCTTCGTCGAGGGCCAGGTCCGCCAGCCGCAGCGCCAGTGTCGGCAGCGTCCTGAGGCGCAGGAGCATCACCAACACCAGCTCCGTGGTGCGCTGGGCCACCTTGGCCGCTTGGCGGCGGCCATGGGCATAGGTCAGCCCCTGGGTCAGGGCCGTCTCGCTCAGCACCTCGGGCGGCAGGAGCTCCGCCAACCGGGTCTCGTCTCCGTGGGCCAGGGGCACCTGGGGTCGCGCCAGCCCGGACCGCACTCCAGGGCCGCCGACCTTGATCCGCACCTGGTCGTTGTGTCCGCGGAACCCCACCCCGACCCGGGCGCCGAACACCGGCGCCTCCAGCCACCGCGTGCCCAGGACCAGCGCCGCTGCCAGGTTGCGGGGCCGCAAGCTCGGGCGCAGCCCCAACCGGTCGAGCTCGCTCCGCTGGGCCAGCCAGTGGTGCAGGCGGGCCGCATTCCGGGTGAGGCGCATGCCCAGGTACGTCCCGTACACCACACCAGACGCAATCGCGATCAGCAGCAGCACCGATGGGATCGAACCCAAGCGTCCTCCCGTACCCACGGTACGCCCAAGGCTCGACTACACTTCCCCCAAGCTGCACTTCCCAGGGACCGTCATGCCCAATCCCGTCTGCAACACGGCCAGCATCACCTGCACCTTCGGGGTCGCTCCGGGCACCCTCACCGTGACCAGCCAGCAGACGGTCATGATCGAGAACCAGCTCGCCGCCACGATCCAGGACTTCGCGCCCATGTCCAACGTGGGCACCTTCAGCATGTGCATCACGCCCACGAACCCGGCCGTCTCCGCGGCCCAGGGCGCACCCCAGGCCTGCGTCCCCGTGACCGTCGCGCCCTGGAGCGCGGGCGCCGTGACGGTCACGAACAACAACTTCCCCCTGCTCAACAACACGAGCACCTGCATGTGTGCCTGGGGGGGCGTGATCAGCGTGTCGAACCCGGTCCCGGTCAAGACCACCTGCCCCTGACCGCTCCCGGTCCGAAACCCATGGAGGCGACCGGCGTACCCTGAGGACATGCACGTCGCCATCCTCGGGAACGGCATCGCCGGAACGACCGTCGCCCGCCACCTTCGCAAGCGCGACCCCGACGTCCGCATCACGCTGATCTCGGGGGAGTCGACCTACCACTACAGTCGGCCCGCGCTCATGTACATCTACATGGGCCACCTGAGGTACCAGGACACCAAGCCCTACGAGGACCACTTCTGGTCGGACAACCGCATCGCGCTGAAGCGCGGTTGGGTCACCCGGATCGACACCGCAGGCAGGACCCTGCACTTCGAGGACGGCGGGTCGATGGCCTGGGATCGGCTGGTGCTCGCGACCGGGTCCCAGCCGAACCGCTTCGGCTGGCCAGGCCAGGACCTCGATCGCGTCCACGGGCTCTACTCCCTGCAGCACCTGGTCAGCCTGGAGCGCATGACGCCCCAGCTACAGCACGCGGTGATCGTCGGAGGGGGCCTGATCGGCATCGAGCTGGCGGAGATGCTCCACACCCGCCACATCCCGGTGACCATGCTCGTGCGGGAGCGGAGCTACTGGGACAATGTGTTGCCGGCAGAGGAAGCGCAGATGGTGTCCCGGGCCATCCACGCCGAGGGCATCGACCTGCGGCTGCAGACCGAGCTCTCGGCGATCCACGACGACGGCCACGGCGGGGCCGGCGCGGTGAGCACGAGCCAGGGCGACCGCATCCCGTGCCAGTTCGTCGGACTGACGGCGGGCGTCCGGCCGAACCTCAAGGCCGTCGAGGGCTCGGGCATCGAGACCGCGCGGGGCATCCTGGTCGACTGGCAGCTGCGCACCAGTGCAGACGGTGTCTTCGCCGCGGGAGACTGCGCCGAGCTGCGCACGCCGGAAGGCGAGCGCAACGTGATCCAGCAGGTCTGGTACACCGGTCGCTTCCAAGGCGAGGTCTGCGCGGAGAACGTGCTGGGCGGCACCCAGGACTACGTGAAGCGAACCTGGTTCAACAGCGCCAAGTTCCTGGACATCGAGTACCAGGTCTACGGCGACGTGCCGAACCTGCCACACGACGGCCAGCACAACCTGTACTGGGAACACGAGAGCGGCCGAAAGAGCCTGCGCATCGTGCACGACGGGCACACCGTGCTCGGCTTCAACTTGATGGGCATCCGCTATCGCCACGACGTCTGTGAGCGCTGGATCGAGGCGGGTGCGTCGATCGACGACGTCCTGCCCAAGCTCGGCGACGCCAACTTCGACCCCGAGTTCCACGCACGGCACGAAGGCCAGATCCGGGCCGCACTCTTCGAGCAGCTGGAGGCGACCCGATGACCGTCACCGATCCCGACGTCGCGCTCTTCGAAGAGCTCCGCCCCACCGCTGCGCAGACCTTTGAGGCCGGGCAGCACAAGTCCCTGCCGGTCTACTTCGCCTGGGCCGCCGTGAACGCCGGCGTGGTGTTGCTGCTGTTCTTCGGCATCACGGGGTCGGCGTCGGGGTGGTGGCCCCTGCTCGCGATCACCACGCTGCTCGGGGGCGGCGGCGCGGCGACGGCCTGGCTGCTCTACAAGGACTCGACGCCGGGCATCAAGAACCACGGGGTCTGGTTTTCGGGCCTGAATCGCCGGGGCTGGGCCGGGTGGATCGCCGGCATCGGCATGACCGCTTTCTACTGCGTCCTGTACTGGTGGAAGGACGGCTGGGGCACCCACCCGCTGCACGGCGGCGTGGCCATCCTGGAGCCCCTCTCCCAGCTGCTTCGGGGCGGGCCGAGCGACAAGTGGTTCCTGTACGGCTTCGCCTACACCCTGGCGGTCCTTGTCTTCGGCGTGCGCATGGCGATGAAATACCGGCACAGCCGCTACCACCTGATCCGCACCGGCAGCGTGGCCTTCTTCCAGCTGGGCTTCGCCTTCCTGCTGCCCGGGCTCCTCAAGCAATTCAGCCAGGCCGAGTTCTACTTCTCCTACTTCTGGCCCCTCAAGCCCGAGTATCTGCTGCCCTTCAGCATCGGCTGGACCATCGACGGCGGGTCCCTGGGCCGGGCGATGATCCTGTGGGGCGCCCTGGCGAGCTTCGTCGCCGTGCCGCTGCTCACCTACCGCTTCGGCAAGCGCTGGTACTGCAGCTGGGTGTGCGGCTGCGGCGGGCTGGCCGAGACCCTGGGGGACCCCTGGCGACAGCTCTCGGACAAGAGCGAGCGAGCGTGGCGCATCGAGCGCTGGATGATCCACTCGGTGCTGGTGCTCATCGTGTTCGTGACCGGCCTGCTCTGGATCCACGAGGCCCTGGGCCGGCCCTGGTGGTCCGACGGCGGCCAGGCCATGTACTACAAGACCTACGGCTTCCTGATCGGCGCCGCGTTCTCGGGGGTCATCGGGGTCGGCTTCTACCCGATCATGGGCAGCCGGGTCTGGTGTCGCTTCGGCTGCCCCCAAGCCGCTATCCTGGGCCTGTTCCAGCGCTTCTTCAGCCGCTTCCGCATCACCACCAACGGGGGCCAGTGCATCTCCTGTGGCAACTGCTCGACCTACTGCGAGATGGGCATCGACGTGCGGGCCTATGCCCAGAAGGAACGCAACATCGTCCGGGCCAGCTGCGTGGGGTGCGGGGTCTGCGCTGCGGTGTGCCCTCGGGGCGTGTTGAAGCTCGAGGGCGGCGAGCGCACCGATCGCTTCGAGGGCGCGGACGCCCCGCTGCATGACATGCTGCGGGCCATGGGCGTGCTGCGCGAGGACTACGACCGCTGAGCCGGGCGCGACTAGCAGTCGTCGGGAAAGCTCGGACCGAGCAGGCGAAGCCAAGCCTGGTCCAGGTTGGGCTCTCGACGATTGAGCAGGTCGAGACCTGTGATTGAGGAGAGGTCCCGACCTGGGCCAGGATCGGCGAGCCCGCGAAGGGAGAGCTTTCCCGACGGCTGCTATGGGACTGATCCCAGGTTTCGGCCCGTAAACGTTCGTTACAGGCTAGCGGCCAACGGGGACCCGCTGGGTACAGGGCACGCGTCACGGGAGCTGCCATGTCCGCCATCCTTCCCCTCGCCCTGTCCCTCACCGGCTGTGTCGAGCTGCCGAACATCCTCTCCGGCGACGACACCGGGGACTCCGGGCTGACCATCGCGGACGGCCGAGACTGCGACGCTGTCTTCACGCTGTCCTTTCCAGGTGCGCCAGACACGACCCTGGACGGCTGCGCCGACGTGTCGCTCGACGCGACCTATGAATTCGACCCCGACGATCCGCCCGAGCTGCGCACCTACACCGTGGTGTTCGACGCCGCGACGGAGACCGGGTTCGAGTGCTCGGTGCGCATCGACCAGATCGGCGTCTGCGGAGGCGGGTACTACGGCGTTGGCGTGGACGACACCACCGGGGCCCAACCTGCGGCCGTCGTGGTGGACACGTCGGACTGCACGGGGGTCGAGGACGCCTGGGAGGGCCGCCACGACGCCACCCAGGGCTATGTCCGGCTCGCCCGGGTCGACTCTGGCCATGAGACCGGGGACTTCACCGGGCAGTCGGTGGACACCCTGATCGTGGGCGAGCTCGTGGCCGAGACGGCCGGCGGCATCCTGTTGTCCGGGGCCTTCCTGCTCCAGGAGCCCGTGGTCGCCAGCGACTCCGAGGAGGCGACCTGCTACGGCAGCGACGGCGACCAGGACGACGACGGGGTCAAGGACGAGCGCTTCGGCGGCGAGGACTGCGACGACAGCGATCCGGACCTGGTCCACGGCGACACCTGGTGGGCGGACGACGACGACGACGGCTACGGCGATCCGCTGGGCGACGTGTTCGCCTGCGAGCAACCGGTGGACACCGTCGCCAACGACGGGGACTGCGACGACGACGACCGTCAGGTCCATCCCGGTGCCACCGAGACCTGCGACGACGTGGACCAGGACTGCGACGCCCAGGTCGACGAGGACGCGACGGACGCCGCTTCTTGGACCGTCGATGCAGACGACGACGGTCACGGCGCCCAGGGCGGCGCCATGGTCCAGGCCTGTGAGGCCCCCGACGGCTACAGCGCCACCCGGGACGACTGCGACGACAGCGATCCCGACGTGAGTCCCAGCGACGCCGAGATCGCGGGCAACGACGTGGACGAGGACTGCGACGGCAGCACGACGAGCGGCGGCATCTACGCGGTCCAGGACGGCACCCACGCCATCGGCGACGTGGTGACGCTGAGCGGGGTCGTGGTCACGGCGCTCAGCGAGCACGGCTTCTGGATCCAGGAGCCGGCCGGCGGGCCTTGGTCCGGGCTGTGGGTCTACGCCGAGTCCGGGTGGGAGGAGACCTGGAGCACTGTGACCGCAGGCCGGGAGCTGACCGTCACCGGGGAGATCTTCGACTACGACGGCCTGACCGAGCTGAACTTGGCCCTCGGAGGTGCCAGCGTCACCGCGACCGGGAACCCCGGCCTGCCTGCACCCGAGGTGCTCTCCTTGGCTGATCTGAGCGGTTCCAGCGCCGATCAGTGGGAGGGCGTGCTGGTCGAGGTGCGCGGCGTCGAGGTGGTCGATCCAGACCTGGGCTACGGCGAATTCTCGATCACCGATGGGATCGACACCATCCTGGTCGACGATGCCATCACCAGCTTTGGCAGCACCCTGCGCGCCGGCACGAGCTTCACCGCCATCGCCGGGGTCTGGCACTACAGCTACGGCGATCACAAGCTCGAGCCGAGGGATGGCGGGGACTTCAGCGGCTACTCCTTCTGAGTCCTGGGGGGGACGGGGATCCGGCGCCGAGCGGGGTCGGGCATTAGGCTCTTCCACCGTGCCTTGACGCCCACCTCCGCCCGACCGAGACTACGCTCCGTGCTGCCGGACTCCGCGAGCCCTTCCAAGCGTAAATTCAAGCTGCTCAAGCGCATCGGCGTGGGCGGGTTCGGCGAGGTCTACCTGGCCGAGCTGCAGACGAATTCCGGGTTCGCCAAGACCGTCGCCCTGAAGCTCCTGCGCTCCGACGTTGCCGGCGGCGAGGAGATGGCCACCCGCATCCGCGACGAAGCCCGCCTGCTGGGCATGATGCGCCATCGCTCCATCGTCCAGGCCGACGACCTGATCAACCTGGCCGGGCGCCCCACGGTGGTGATGGAGTTCATCCCCGGGGTCAATCTGAACTGGCTCTTGAACCCGAACCGCTTCCGCGACGAGATCCCGCCGTCCTGTGGCTTCGAGATCATCCGGCACGTGGCCGATGCCCTCGACGTGGCGTTCCATCGCCCCTCGTCGATCACCGGTCGACCGCTCGAAGTCCTGCACCGGGACATCAAGCCGGCCAACATCCGGATCACCCCTGACGGCGAGGTCAAGGTCCTGGACTTCGGCATCGCCCGCAGCGACCACATGGAGCGGGAGTCCCAGACCCAGGACTACAACCTGGGCTCGCTCCGCTACATGGCGCCTGAGACCCTGTTGGCGGGCAAGGCTTCTCCGGCGTCGGACATCTACAGCTTGGGTGTCACCGCCTTCGAGACCATCTCCCGGATCCGGTTCGGGCTGGCGGGGGACTCGGCGAGCGAGCACGCTGCAAAGATCCAGAACAAGGTCTCCGAGTGCGACACCCGCCCGATGGGCGACCACGCCGACACCGCCCTGGCCCTGATCCGCAGCATGGTCGCCTTCGAACCCGACGATCGCCCCACGGCGCGAGAGGTCATGAAGCGCTGCCAGGAGCTGGAAAAGGTCGTGGGCGGCAGCGCCATGTGGGAGTGGGCCCCCGACGCCATCCCCAAGGTCGTGGTGCCCGACGAGGAAGAGGTCTCGGGCGAGCTCACCGGCAAGACCCTGTACGAGGAGCCTTCGGAGCGACTGTCCGGGACCTATGACCGCGCCGCCCTCGAGGCCGCCGAGGCCGTCTCGGCCGCGGCCGGGGCTGCGCCGGATGCCGACGATCGCACCCTGGCGGTGCCCGCCCAGCCTGCGGTCCCGGCGACGGACTCCGGCGGCTCGTGGCGGCTCATCGCCCTGCTGGGGCTGGCCATCGCGGCGGCGGCGCTGCTGGTGTTCGCCAAGCCCGGCTCCGAGCCGGAATCGGCGGTCGGCGCCACCGCCCCGGCGGTTGCGGTCCCGGTGGTGAAGCCGCCTCCGAGCCCCGAGCCCGAGCCCGAGCCCGAGCCCGAGCCCGAGCCCGCCATTGCCGCCACGGCAGACCAGCCGGCCGCCGCCGAAGCCGCGAACGGATCGCCCGAGCCCTTGGCCACCCCGGCGCCAGCTGCCACCGCCAAGCCAACACCCCAAGCCGACACCCCGCGGCCCGCCCAGCCCAGGCCGGCCGGCGAGCCGGTCAAGGTCAAGCTGGTCTCCCAGCCCTTCGGCATCGCCGTGATGGTGGACGGCAAGCCCTATGGCAAGACCCCCCGGGCCATCCAGCTCAGCCCGGGCAAGCACACGCTGCTGTTCATCGACGGCGAGAGCTCGATCCGCAAGACCGTGACGGTGCGGGCAGGCGAAGAGACCAAGTTCACCTATCGCCGCGCCGAGGGCGCGATCCGGTGATGCTGCTGTGGGTCGGTGCTGCGTTGGCAGGCGACTGTCCGGACCTGGGCGACGCCATCACCGGCATCACCACGGCGCTGAACGACGTCGACCTGGACGTCGCGCACGAGCTCGCCCTCCAGGCCACCTCGGGGTTGGAGTGCCAGGCGTCTCCGATCAACACGGTGGTCCTGACCAGCCTGTTCCAGCTGGCGGGGTCCGTCGAGCTGTACATGGGGGACCAGACCGCGGCCGAAGTCCTGTTCGAGCGGGCGGTCGCTGTGGCGCCCCTGGCCGTCATCGACCCTCTTCTGGGCGACGACGCCGCGACTGCCTACGACCTGGTGCGCAAGCAGGTCCTGGACACCCCCGGCGGTACCCTGCGCATCGAGGGCCAGGTCGACGCCTGGCTCGACGGGCGCCCGCTCGTGGTCGGGGTCGACGCCGACGTGGCGGTGGGCAACCACCTTCTGCAGTGGCGGGAGACGCCCGAGGAGCCGCTCCAGGCCCGGGTGGTCCGGGTGAGCACCCGGGAAGCCCGCGTGCTCCCACTGGGCACCCAGGTGGCCACAGCCCCTGAGCCCGTGGCCGACGGCGGCGGCGCAGGCATGGCCGGAGGTGCACGCATGGGTGCGCTGGCCGGCGGTGCGGTCGGTCTGGTCGCCGGCGGTGCCCTGTTGGGCGCGGCAGGCCTGAGCCATCGGGCCTTCGACGCCGAGACCGATCCCACGGCCCTCGCCAGCCACCAGACCCGCACGAACACCCTCACACTGGTCGGCCTAGGGGTCGGTGCGATCGGCCTGGCGGTGGGTGGCGTGGGCTTCGTGTTGCTCGACCAGGGTGCAGGCCTGACCCTGACCCGGCGATGGTAGGCCCCATGTCCTTGCTCCTGCTCCTTGCTGGCTGTCTCTGGGTCTCCGACGACGAGGTCGACCTGAAGGAGGCCGAGCTCACCGACGTCGACGGTGACGGCTTCGTGGACGCCGCCTGGGGCGGTGACGACTGCGACGACGCCGACGCAGATGTACACCCCGACGCGGCCGAGGTCCCCTACGACGGCATCGACAACGACTGCGACGGGACCACCCCCGACGACGACATCGACGGCGACGGCTTCGACACCGACGTGGACTGCGACGACGACGACCCGGTGATCTACCCGGGGGCAGAAGAGCAGTGCGACGGCGTGGACCAGGACTGCGACACGGTCGCGGACAACGGCGTGTTGCTCACCTGGTACGCCGACGGCGACTCCGACACCTACGGCGACACCGACGTGGTGCTCGAAGACTGCGAGCAGCCGAGCGGCTACGTGGCCGAGTCCGGCGACTGCAACGACGACGACGACACCATCAAGCCCGGCGCCGACGAGCTCTGCGACGGCGTCGACAACGACTGCAACGACCTGATCGACGACGACGACACCCCCCTCGATCCGGTCACCTGGTACCTGGACGACGACGACGACGGCTACGGCGACCGAGACGCGTCCACCACGGCCTGCGACCAGCCCAGCGGCTACGTCGACAACGCCGGCGACTGCGACGACAGCACGGACGCCGTGCATCCCGGCGGGCTGGAGCAGCTCGGAGACTTCCTGGACGGCGACTGCGACGGCGACGCCGACACGTTCACCTGGACCGCCATCGACACCCGGGACTCCAGCTACGTCCGGGGACCGACCCTGGCCTACACCGACTCCGGCAGCGACGAGCGCCTGCACGTGGGCTGGTCAGCCGTGGAGTTCGATGACGGCTCCGGCACCCTCTACGACGCCATGCTGGTCTCCAGTCTCGACGCGGACGACCCGCTGGCGGGCGAGGTCGACTTCGTGTCCACGGGCTCGGTCAGCAGCATCGGGGTCCAGGGCGAAGCGGCGGACTTCTTCGCGTCCGAAGATGCGTTCATCTGGGCCCGCTCCTTTGACGCGACCACCGGGCGCGTGCTGCGGCTGGACGCCTACGACGTCCTGGCCGACAGCTGGTCCGACGTGAGCTGGCAACAGGTCGGGCTGGGCACGCTCTTCGACGACCTCCAGGTCGCTTTCTCCCGCAGCAGCGATGTCTCTGTGGTCGGCTGCAGCGCCCGCGGAGGCGGCGTCGAGGCCGCCCAGCTGTCGCTCGCGGAGCTCCTGGCCGGCGACGCGTCTGGCGCTCGGTACGCATTCGAGCCCACGATGCTCTACGAGCACTGCGACTACGACGAGACCCTGTACCTGGACTACTACCTGGTCACCGGCCAGGTCGATCCGCCGATGGAGACCTACGACATCCTGGCCGGCGAGCTGAGCCTCCAGTCGACGTGGGTGGACTACGACTACGTGTACACCGAGATCGAATTCACCTGGGAGTTCGGGTACTGGTCCCGGGTCCTGCCCTACCAGTACGAGGACGGCACACCCTGGATCGTCTTCTACAACTACTGGTACGAGGACAGCACCCCCGAGGCCTCGACTTCGGCCGCCGCAGTGACCACGTCGGCTGTGATCGAAGAGGTCGACGTGGCGTCCGGGCCCAGTGGCGAGGTGGTGTCCTGTGGGGTGGGCGACGACGGCTCGCTGACCTTGTTCGTGACCGAGCCGCTCAGCTCGACCAACGTCGACGACTGGCCACTGCCCGCGCCGTCCTCGTCGGCCCTCGAGGACTGCTCGGTGTCGGTGACGGGCGACGGGGTGATCGCCATCGCCCTGCGCCAAGGCGACGAGCTGTCGCTGGGGTTCGTCGCACTGCCCTGAGTCCTAGGCTCGAATTTCGTCATTTCTCCCGTCGCATCCTCGCCCTCTCACGATTTCAGCCACTTACTGCCCTCGGTCACGGGCTAACGCCCGCTCGGTCGGTCCGTAAGCGCCTGAAATCGCGATATGGCGTCGCCTGCTCGGTCCGAAACGACGAAACCCGAGCCTAGGGTCTCCCAGGTCGGTGATCCGGCGGTCTCGTCGGCCCGTAGCCTGGGTGTGCCCGAGCAGGACCCACGGACCGACCGGAGAGCGCGCGGTGTCCGGCTGAGGGCCGCAGGCCTGGTGGCGCTGGGACTCGCGCAGATGCTCGGTGCCACGACGGGTTGGCACGCCCTGCGGACCCCGGCGGCCCTCAGCCTGGCCTCTCCGGCGCCCCGGGTGTTCAGCGCGGTCGCCGGCTTCGAGGTCTTCGCGGCACGGACGGAGATCGCGATCGAGTCAGCCGACGGATCCTGGCACCAGGTGGCCATCGAGCCCGCAGTGCAGGCCCGGGCCCGAGGACCCTTCCTGCGGCGCAGCGTCTACGCCGCCGCGCTCGCCTATGGGTGGCACCTGCAGCGCGGGCAGCTCGAAGCCCTGTGGCACCGCACGATGATCCGCGGCTTCTGTGCCGGGGACGGCGTCGGGGCGGAGCTCGGGCTGCCCGTGCCACCCCCTGGAGGTCGCGTCGTCGTGCGGCTGACGGCGGGTCACCAGACCCGCCTGGCGGAGGCGGCGTGTCCCCCCTGACCGCCCCACAGCACCGCCGGGTCAGAGCCGTGTTGGGGCTCTACGTGGCGGGACTCCTGGCCACCGCCCTGCCCTGGGCCAGGGAGATCTTCGGGGCGGGCGGCCCAGCCTGGGTGTCTCTGGGGGCGCTGGCAGGCTTCGCCCTGGCTCTGGGGCGGTGGCCACGGTGCAGTGCTCTGTTGGCCTGGTTGGTGCTCGTCGGGCTCTTCGTCCGTCAGCCGCTCATCCAGAACCCGGCCCTCCCCTTCGTGGGCTGGTTGCTGCTCTGGCACGCGGCGCTGCCCCGCCGGGCCGGCGACGCCACGGCGGTCCCAGTGCCCTTCGTCGCGGCTCTCTGGGTGGTCGCTTCCCTCGCCTATACCTACAGCGGGTGGCACAAGCTCGGCAGTCCCTCGTGGGTCGATGGCTCGGCGCTGGCCCGGGTCCTGGACAACCCGTTGGCCCGCGAGAGCTTGGTGCGGACTGCGCTGCTCGGCGCCCCGGCAGCTCTGCTGCGCCTGGCCACGACCGGCGGCTTGCTGCTGGAGCTGCTCTACGCGCCGCTGGCCCTCTTCCCCAGGCTCCGGCCGATGCTCTGGGGGGGAGCGGTCGTCATGCACGCTGCGCTGCTCGTGCTCGTGGACTTCGCCAGCCTCTCCCTGGGCATGCTCGTCGTGCACGCCTTCATGTGGGACCCCGCTTGGTGGCCAGGTCGGCGAGTCGCTCCCGGGCGCTGCAGCGGATCACAGCCAGCATGAGGTAGCGCAGAGGGGCACCGGGCAGGCGCTCCAGCAGGCCATGGTCCGCGACCATGGCCAGGCACTGGCTCAGCGGGGGGGCTCCGGGGGGCCGAACGAGCCAGCGGCTCGCAGCCTGGAGGGTGAACGGATCGCGAAAGATCGCGCACTGCGCCAACACCTGCACTCCCCAGCTCGGCAGGTCTGCCCAGCTCGCCTCGAGGGATCCCGACAGCTCGGGCCAGAGCGTCGACGAGCCCGGCGCTCGGAGTCGGCCCAGCTCAGCCGCCGGTGTGCTGTGGCGCAGGCGTCTGGCCAGGGCGTAGAGCGCGGCCGGCTGGCCGTCGGTGCAAGCCACCAGCTCGTGCAGCTCTTGTCCCCAGCGGCGCTGGCCTGGACGCCCGCTCAGGAGTTGTCGCAGTAGCGTCAGCCCCTCACGCGGGGGGAGCATGCCCAGGCGATGGTAGTGGGCGCCATCCAGCGCGGGAGGCGCACGGGCGGTCAGGAGCCAGCGCGTCCGCTGGGCGTGGGTCTGGCAGAGCCGCAGAGCCCGTGCCTGGTCGACCCGGTCGCCGTCGAGTCCGTCCAGCGCGATGGCGTCGGGGAGGGGGTCTCCGGCGAGGGTGCTCTCCAGCTCGGCGAGGGGCAGAGGGGGCTCGGGCCACACATCGGCCCGGCCAGGTGCGAACACGAGCGCCGGAGCCCCCTCCCGGGACAGCTGCTCGGCGACCAGCCGAGACTTGCCGATCCCCGGCGCACCATGCACGCACATCACCCCTCTGCCCAGTCGCCACCAGCGGCGCAGCGCGTCCAGCGCCTGGTCGCGGCCCACCCAGTGCCCGAAGCGCGCCGTGCCGCCCACCGACGGTGGGGCGACGAAGCGATAGCCCTCGCCGTGCACGGTGCACAGATGGCGGGGGGCCCGCGGATCGCGCTCGACCTTGCGGCGCAGGCTCTGGATGGTGGAGTCCACGGTGCGGGAGATCACGCCGGGTCGGTAGCCCCACACCTCTTGGAGCAGCTCCTCTCGGCTCACGGTCTCGCCGGCTCGCGAGGAGAGGTAGGCCAAGAGCGCCCGCTCCTTGGGGCGCAGGTGAATGGCGTGCTCCCCGCGCTGGACGGTTGCCTCGGCCAGCCTGACAAAGCCCCCTGAGAGCTGCATGCACACCTCCTCTGAGGGGAGGATTTCCCCGGTCCGAGGTTGGGTGTTGGTGCTTGACATCTCGTTGACAAGGGTTCACGGAAGGGCTGGAGACCTGTTCACAGGAACCACTCGCAGCCTTCGCCCAGGTCTCGTCCACCTCACGGAGGCGCTCTGGCAGGGTCTTCGGGTGCGGGCGTGTGGCGAACACCGGGTGGGGGGAGTGGCCTTGGCAGGGGTCTCGGCCGTGGTCCTGTGGCTGAGCTGCCCGCCCTGGGGCTTGGCCTGGCTGCAGTGGGTCGCGGCGGTCCCCGTGCTGTTGGCGGCCGCGTGGTCGCGACCGCTGCGTGCGGCCTGGCTCGGTGCGATCTACGGCGTGTCTGTTCAGCTGTTGGTGTTCTGCTGGGTGCCGGGGACCCTGCGGGACTTCCACGGGCTCGCTCCAGCCGCCGCCGCCGGCCCCTGGCTCGTGATGGGAGCCCTCGGGGCGCCGACGGGGGCTCTGGTCGTCGGCTCGGTGCCGTGGCTGCGGGATCGGCTGGGCGCCGCGTGGGTCTGCGCCGTCCCGGCCTTGTTGGTGTTGTGCGAGGTCTCCACGGCTCACCTGGCCGTGATCCCCTACGCCCAGGGCCTGCCCCAGTACCAGGTGGCCGACCTGGTCCAGGTCGTCTCGGTGACCGGGGCTTCGGGGCTGACTTTTCTGGTCTGGCTGGTGAGTGCCGGGATCGCGCACGCTTGGCTGGCCGCGGGCACCCAGCGGGCCCGGTGGCGACCGCTCACGCTGGTCCTGGTCCTGCTGGCCGCGGTGTGCGGGTGGGGCCACGGTCGCCGCACCGCCCTGGAGGCCCAGCTGGGCGAGGCGCCAGTCCTGCGCTGGGGGCAGCTCCAGTCGGCGGCACCAAAGGGCACCGATGCAGCGGAGCGGCGGCGGGACGGATCGGACTGGGCGGCCCGAACCCGTGCCGCCGCAGAGCTGGGGGCCGAGCTCGTCGTCTGGCCCGAGACCGCAGCGGCGGTCCCCATGCCCGAGAGCTGGCAGCGGCTGGTGCCGCCCGCTGGGGTGTCGCTCCTGGCGGGCCTGTCCGTGCGCGACCCGGTGGGGCCGCCCTGGAGTGACTGGCGCAACGCGGTGGTCCAGCTGGACCACGCTGGGCGGCGCCTGGGCTGGTACGACAAGCGCTACGCCATGCCCTTCACCGAGTCCCTGCCGGGCCGCGACGCCCTGCCGTGGCCCGAAGCCGTGCGGTCGGGGGTGCGGGAGCTTCGCCCCGGCCGGGGCGCGGAGACCTTCCACATCGGCCCCTTCCGCGCGGTGGCCGCCATCTGCTACGAGGTCGTGCTCCCCTGGGCGCTGACCGAGCTGCCCCCGGCCGACCTGTTGGTCAACGTGACGAACGACGCTTGGCTCGGGCGAGGCCCGGGCCCGCACCTCCACGGCATGGTGGCCGCGGTCCGGGCTGTCGAGCTGGGGCTGCCGGTGATTCGGGCGGCCTACACGGGCATCTCCTTCGTGGCGGAGCCGACGGGCGCGCTGCGGGGCATGACCCGGCCCTTCGAGGCCGTCACCCGGGTCGTGCCGGTTCGGGTCGCCACGGTCGACACCGGGTACCGGCGTCACCCGCTGGCGTTTCCGGCCCTGATGGCGCTCCTGTTGGCCGGTCTGCTGCTCACCCCACGCCGGCGCTGAACCAGGCGACCAGCCGGCCCGTCACGTGGGCCTCGAAGGCCGCGCCGGACAGGACCAGCGCCATGCCTGTCGCCGCAAGGGCCAGCCCGGAGAAGACCTCCCGGGGAAGGGGGTCCTGGGTGGACCGGCCCCACAGCAGGGCCCGGCCGATCAGCACACCCGCCAGGCCGCCGGCCGCGTAGCCCAGGGCTTCGATCGCCATGTGGGGCGTGCAGGCCGCGCTCACGCGCAGCCACGCCTCGAGCGTGTCCAGGCCGTCGGTGGCACCCGCCCAGCGCCGAGCGACCACGGCAAAGCTGGCGCCCCAGACCGACGCATTCCACAGGATTGCGAACAGCAACCCGCCCACCCGAAAGGGCACCCCCAGCACCAGGAAGAACACCAGGACATAGACGTTGTTGCGAATCAGGCCCTGCAGGTCGCCGAAGTGCAGCTCGGGGAACAGCAGCGGGCCGTAGTCCACGAGCTGGGCGCCGAACATGGCGTGGGCGGTGGGCAGGGTGAGCTTCAGTCCCAGCACGGAGAACCCGGCGATCGCACCCGCGAACAGTGCGGTCGTCTGCCAGACCGCCGTCCGGTTCGAGGAACGCAACTGGGACGGGTCCTGCTGGAGCGAACAGGACCTGTTCTCGAGGATTCGTTCGGTGCCGTCCAGGCACAGCAAGCTGGCCAGGAACACGCCGACCAGGCTGGCCTGGGCCGGGAAGAGGGTCCAGGCGGCCCCCATGCCAAGCACGGCTGCTCCCGCAGCTTCGAGAGCGAGTCGGGAGGAACGGAGAGCGCGCGGGTGACCCATGGTGCGCGCAGTCTACCCAGATGCCTCGCCAGGCTCTCCGTTCCCGGGAGGGACTGTGTAGGAAGTCACAATCTCGACCTTGTGTCACATCATTCGAAGGCTGTGTCATCACCCTTCCGTTCGGATGTTCGCGGCCCGTACCGTTCGCTCCTCGGCGCCGATGCCGGGCCCGGCAACGGGAAGACCCAGTGAGGACCCCATGACTCGAGAGACCCTCCACGCCGTCCTTGGGGGCGGTGCCCTGTTGGCGCTGAGCGCCGTCGCCGTGTGGGCGCTCAGCCCTGCAGACGGCAACGTTCGTGGTGCCGCTGTCGGCCTCGGCCCATCGGTGGACGCCCCCGTGAGTCTGTTCTTCCAGGCCCCCCGGGACGTCACCCACGCCTACGAGATCGCGACGTTCCGGCGGGGAGACGAGATCGCCCATGTGGCGGTCGAGCTGAGCTTTGGTCTGGACAACACCGTGTCCTTCGCCGCCAACGACTTCTGGGAGATCGCCCACGGTGAGCTCGCCTACGACATCGACACCACCGGGGAGATCACCTCCTCCGATGGCACCTATGTGCCTCGGGAGCTGCTCCCTTGGGCGCTCCTGCCCGATGCCGAGGTCGAGCTCGGCGACACCTGGGTCATCCCCGGGACGACCGAAGCAGACGCCTGGGACCTCGAGTCCATCGTGTTCTCTACCGACACGCGCGCAAGGCTGCGCCAGGTCCGGCGGCAACCGGGTCAGCAGGGCCGCCTGCTGGTCCAGGTGGGCTTCCAGAAGACCACCCGGGCGCTGGACAATCCGTACCACCGCGAAGCGGGCTGGCGGTACAAGCACGATCGCTACCCGACTGCCATCGGCCAGGCCTGGCTCTCCTGTGACGAGGAAGGGCTCGACGGCTGCACCTTGCTCAGCGCCTCCCAGTGGATGACCGAGGCGGTGCATGACGACGCGGTCGACATGGTCGATCACCCGGTGTCCGATTTCCTGCGCATCTGCGCCTTCGAGCCCCTCCAGACCCCCGATCCGGGCTGCCATGACTCGGATCTCAGTCCCACCCCCTCTGATGTCGGAGGTGTCCGATGACCGCGCTGTTGCTCTCCTCTCTGTTCCTGATGCCCAGTGTCTTCGCCTGGAGCGACGACGAACCCGAGCCGGAGCCCCCCGAGGAAGAAGGCGAGCCCGCCTTGACGGGCATCAGCTATGCCGACGACTACGCCCAGGAGATGCTCGAGGCCCTAAGCTCTTGCGGCCAGCTCGAAGACACCATGACGTGTGCTGGCGAGGGCCTCTGCGACGGCGCGGGCGGCAGCGTCGAGGACGAATTCGAGTGCACCACGTGCGAGACGGACTGCGACGAGGCCTATGCCGAAGCGAGCACGGCATCGTCCGGGGCGTGCTCCAAGTGCAGCAGCACCTCGGAGATCAGCGTCACCATCTCCGGCACGCACCCGCTCTACGGCTCAGGCGAGGCGTCCACCAACGTGTCGGCCGACGTCTGGACGTCGCGGGTCGCCCGCGCCAAGTCCCCGACCCCGATCACGGGGGCCAACGGGGACGACACCGACAAGTCGGAGGTGGAGCGGATCGTGACCTTGACGGGCCGCGCCGAGTTCAACGTGACCGTGTTGATCGATCCGCCGGGTCCCGGCTCCTTCAACCTGACAGTCGCTCGCAACAAGAGCCTCGAGGGCCCGACCCGGTGCAGCTTCCGCACCGGCACGACCTGTGGAGACGGGGGCATGGACATGGGCGACACCGACATGCCGGACATGGGCAGCGAGAGCAGCGAGAGCAGCGAGAGCAGCGAGAGCAGCGAGACCCCGAGCTACCCGGGCGGGTTCTAAGCGTGGCCCAGGCGCTCTCTCGACCGACCCCCGTGCCCCGTGCGTGGGGGTCGGCCCAGTCCGCGGTGGCGGTGGCGGCCCTGGCCCTGGCCGGGTTCGGGGTCGCCCTGCCCGCCGGCCACGTGGCGCTGGCCGTCTTGGCGGGCCTGGGGGGCTGGACCCTGCTCGGCGTGGTGGCCTGGCGCTGGTCCCGCACCGGGTGCGCCGACCGCCAGGCTTCCGGTCTGCTGGTCCTCGTGATCGGGGCCGGGCTGCTCCAGCCCTTGCTGCCAGCGGGCCTCGGGCCGCTCCTTCCCCTCGCGGCCTTGGGCCTTGGCGTGGCCTGGCCCCCTCCCCCGGAGCTGACGCTGTGATCCACCCCTGGTTTCGTCCCGTAGTCAGACGCAACGGCCGGACTCGTCGCGGTCTGGGGTGGCGCAGGAGTCGGGGCGTGGACGAACATCTCCAGCTGGGGCGCATCCGCCTCGGCCGCCGGGTGGTTGACCTGCAGGGGCGTTGGGTCGCCCTGCCCGGTGGGGCTCGGGCGACCCTCCGGCCTCTGGAGGCCCGTCTGCTGGCCTATCTGCATGCCCGCCGCGGGGTGGCGACCAGCCGGCGGGAGCTGCTCTCCGAGGTCTGGGGCTACCGCGAGGGCGTGAGCTCGCGCACGGTCGACACCACGGTGAAGACCCTACGGCGCAAGATCGAGCCGGATCCCGGCGAGCCTGTCTTCCTGCTGACGGCCCGCGGGCTCGGCTACCGCCTCGAGGTCGAGACGCCGCCCCCCTTCTCGCCCACCCAAGGCCCGGGCTTGTTCGGCCGGCGGGAGGAGCTGTCCACCCTGTCCAGCCTGTGGCTCCGGGGCGCTCGCTGGGTCACGCTCACCGGTCCACCGGGTGTGGGCAAGTCCGCCCTGGCCGAAGCGAACCTGGTGGACTCCGCCCTGGGGCGGATCGCCCGGGTCGACCTGCGCCAGGTGCGAGACGCCGCGGATCTGCAGCACCGCGTCGCGGCTGCCGTCAGCCCCGATGCCCTGATGGCCGGTGCCGACCCGGCCGCGCTGATGGCCCGGGCCGGGCCCCTCTGGCTCCTGCTGGACAACGCGGAGCACGTGCTGGACCCCCTGTCACGGGCCCTGCCTGGCTGGATGTCACGGGCCCCCGAACTCCGTGCGCTCGTGACCAGTCGCGAGCCACTGGGCCTGCGCGGTGAGCGGCTCCTGTCGGTCCGACCTCTGGTGCTGCCCGACCTGGGCGTGCGCGCTCTGGCGGAGCTCGAGAGAGTCCCCGCCAGCGCGCTCTTCATCGCCTGGGCCCGTCGGGCGGCTCCGGACCGGGACCTGCAGGGCGCGGGCCCGGCGATCAACGAGCTGGTGCGGCGTCTGGATGGCCTGCCCCTGGCCATCGAGCTGGCCGCGGGTCGCAGCCACCAGCTGGGCCCGGAGGGCATCCTGCGGGGGCTCGATGCTCGCTTCGTCCTGCTGTCGCGCCGCCCGAGCTCTGCCAGGCCCGGAGACTCCCTCGCTGGCACCCTGGCGTGGTCCTGGGACCTGCTCGGCCCCGAGGCCCAGCGGGCTCTGGCAGCGCTGTCGGTGGTCCGCGGTCCCTTCGACCTGGCCACGGCGGCGTGCATCGTGGCCGGGGTGCTTCGGGTACCTGGCGAGGCCACGGCCGTGGTCCTCGCGCTCGCGGACAAGAACCTCCTGGCCCCGGTCCGGCGTCGAGGCTCCGGCGGCTGCGACTTCCGCATGTTGGAGTCCATCCGCGCCTATGCGGGACACCGACTCGACGGGGCATCCCTGGCCGGTGACCACGGGGCGATCCTGCAGATCGCGCGGGAGCGGCTCGTGGCGCGGCTCGCCGATCAGGTCCGTCGGGATCCACTCGACCCGGCACGGGCGCTCTGGGACCGCCTCGGGGACCTGGAGGACGCCGCCAGCTGGGCCCGGGACACCGGCAGCGCCCAGCTCGGCCCCCTCGCGCACGGGCTCTGTGCCGTGCTGTACCACGTCGGCAAGAGCAGCCGCTTCGAGGCCCTCTTTCAGGCTCTGGAGGGCGTCTCGATGCCCGGGCCGTGGGGCCTGTACCTGGTGGTGTGGCAGCAGCTGGCTGCCTGTGGTGAGGGGCGTCCCGCCGAAGCCATGGCGCCCCTCGAAGAGGCTCTGCGACGGGCACGCCAGCTGGGGGACGACGCCGTGGTCTGGTTCATCCTGGGCGTGCTCGGGCGGGCCTCGTTCCTGGTGGGCGATGTCTCGGGGGCCCACGGTCGCTTCGCCGTGTCGCTCAGGGTCGCCGACGCCCTGGGTGACCCCCGGCGACAGGCCCGCTCGCTGGAGGACATGGCCCTGGCGAGCATGCACTGCGGGCACACCCTCGAAGCGGCTCGCCACCTGGACCGAGCCGCGACCTTGCCCCTCGGACCGGCTCCGCTCGTCCGCCGGGCCCGACAGCACTCCCTGCGGAGCGAGCTGGCCCTGCAGGAGGGGCGGTTCGAGGACGCCCTGGCGGCGATCGGCGAGGCCCTGGCCTGTGCCCGGCGCCTCGGATCGGTGCGCCACGAGGGCATCTTGCAGGCGACGCGGGCGAGGGTGCTGGGGCAGCTCGACGACTACGAAGCACAGGAAGAAGCCCTGATCCGGGCCCGCTGGTGTGCCCGGCACGTCGGGGACCAGGTCACCCTGGAGCGCATCGAGGTGGCCTGGCAGGGCCGGGGCGCCGACCGTCGGCGCTGAGCACCGCCCGATCAGAGCACCGACGCGCCCTTGACGTACGTCAGCTCCGGGAACTTGTCCTTCAGGTAGGCGTTGCCGGACTTCTGGATCAGCCCCTGGCTCGGTCCACGGCCCCGGGGAGCACCCTCGCCGTAGCCCTTGTACAGCGCGTCCACGGTGTCCATGCCCTCGACCACCTCGCCAAAGGGCGTGAAGCCCTGGCGGTCGAGCATGCCGTTGTCCTTGAAGTTGATGAACAGCTGCGTGGTCCGGGTGTTCGGGCCCGCGGTGGCAAAGGTGACCATGCCGCGGGTGTTGCTGTGGCCGGTGTTGGGGTCGTCGTCGATGCGGGCGTCCCGCCAGACCTTGTTCAGCCGGGGCTCGCCGTGCAGTCCGAACTGGGCCATGAAGCCGTCGATGACCCGGAAGAAGGCGACATCGGTGAACCAGCCGCCCTGGACCAGGTTGTAGAAGCGATCAGCGCCGTTGGGGGCCCAGGCGCGGTTCACCTGGATCACGAAGTCACCAGCGGTCGTCTCGAACTTCACCTTGAAGGTGTCCGGCGCGGTGGCGGCGTGCTGGCTGGGGTCCATCAACTTCTGCAGGTTCTCCGGCAGGGGCGTCTCTGCGGCGGCATCGGCGGCGGGCTTTGCCGTGGGCTTGGGCGTCGCCTTGGCCGCAGGCTTGGCGGCCGGGGTGTCGGCCGCGGGCTTCGCAGCCTCCTCGGACTCCCCACAGGCGGTCAGGAGCGGCAGCAACAGGGCGAGGGGAGCGAGGGCGCGGATCATGGGGCCTCCTTCGGCGTCAGCGGACCGGGCTCTAACCGCCTGGAGTAGGCTGCGAACGTGGTCGTGGCGCTGGCAGGGCTGATCTTCGGGTGTGGGTCCGGGACCCCGGACGGCCCCTCCCTGGAAGACCCCGATCCGCAGCTGCGCAAGGACGCGCTCTACGCCATGAACCCCCAGGCCGTCCGGGACCAGCTGGACCAGGTGATGGCGCTGGCCACCACCGACCCCGAGCCGACGGTCAAGCGACTCGCCCTGGGCCTGCTCGGTCCCAGCGAAGACCCCCGCGTGGTTCCGATCCTGCGGGCGGCGCTCATGAACTGGGAAGACACCAGCGAGCAGCTCACGGCCGCCACCGCTCTGGGCAACGTGCGCCACATCGACGCCTGCAAGGTGATGGTCGAGGCCACCGTGATCTGGCCGTCCGAGCGGGACCCGGTGCTGTCGGGCCTGCTGTCGTCCCTGGCCGCGTCGGACCCGGTGTGCAACGACGAGATGCGGGCTCGCAAGCGGGAACGCCCGGACCGGATCGGAGGCGTGCTGCTGAAGATCTCCCGCAGCCGCTGAGGCTCGCCGACCGGCCCTGGAGTTCAGCCCCCGTCAACTCTCTGGCCCCCGGGTGGCGACCGTCGTGAGACCCTGGCATTAATCCAGCGCACCACGGGCCGAAGAGGGCCGTGGGGATGCCCCGCGGAGACCTCATGCTGCTCGCGCTCCTGCCCTCGATGGTGCTGGCCCAGGCGCCACCGCCCATCGTCAACGGCACGGTGACCTCGGACTACGAAGCGGTCGGGCTGCTGTACCACGAGGTCGGCAACTCCGGCAGCATCTGCTCCGCCACCTTGGTCCACAAGCAGTGGGTCATCACTGCGGCCCACTGTGTCGAGTCCATGGAGGGCAACGGCGACACCTACTTCATGATCGGCGATGACTGGGACGACACCTCGTCCCGGTGGACCGAGGTCACCGAGATGCACCGCCACCCGTCGTACTCGGGGTCGAATTCCGGCTACCACGACATCGGCGTGATGAAGCTCAAGAACACGCTCAGCAACGTGGACCTGGTGCCCGTCAACGACGACGGCATGAGCAACAGTGTCTACGAGGGTGAGCTGGTCACCTATGTGGGCTTCGGCAACAGCAACGACAACGGCAGCGGCTCTGGCACCAAGCGCACCACCGACGTGCCCATCTACTACATCGACTCGCGCGTGGTCTACACCCACGACGACTCGGGCAAGAACCGCAACATCTGCTCCGGGGACTCTGGCGGCGCCACCCTGTACCCTCGGAACAACGGCGAGCTGGAGCTGGTCGGCGTGAATGCCTTTGGCTTCATGCTCGACAACTCCTGGCCGGTCTACTGCGACGACAAGGAAGCCGCCGCAGGGGCCACCCGGGTCGACGTCTACTACGACTGGCTCCTGGACTACATCGATCTGGACGCGGATCCGGAAGGGGACTCGGACACGGACACCGACTCGGACACCGACACCGACTCCGACAGCGATGCCGACACCGACACCGACACTGACAGCGACGCCGACTCGGACAGCGACGCCGACGGCGACGCGAACGGGGGCGTGCCCGACACCGGCTGGTGGGACGACGAGCTGCCCGGCACGCCGACCACGGAGACCACCGCCGCCTGCGCCACCACCGGCAGCCCCGCGGATCTCGGCTGGCTGAGCCTGGGTCTGATCGGCCTGGCCCTGCGGAGGCGCCGTTGATCCTGGCGGCCCTGGCCTGGACCACCGCGCTCGCTCAGGCGCCGCCTCCCATCGTCAACGGCGAGACCACCAGCGACTTTCCTCAGGTGGGAATGCTGTACTACGAGGCTGGGAATCGCTCGGGCCTGTGCAGCGCCACCCTGATCCATGAGCAGTGGATCATGACCGCGGCCCACTGTGTGGACAGCATGGACGGTTCCGGCACCACGTACTTCATGACCGGCACCGACTGGGACGAAGGCCTGGAGCGCATCACCGAGGTCACCGAGATGCACCTGCACCCCGACTACACGGGCAGCGGGTACCACGACATCGGCATCATGAAGCTCCAGAACACGATCTCAAACGTGGAGCCGATGCCGGTGAACCACGACGCGCTGGGCACCCAGAACTACGGCGACGAGATCACCTATGTGGGCTGGGGCAACGACGACAACAACGGCAATGGCAGCGGGGTCAAGCGCACGGTCACGGTGCACATCGAAGCGCTCGATTGGTACAACATCTACACCTACGACGAGTCCGGCCAACAGGGCAACGTGTGCTCTGGGGACTCCGGTGGGGCCGCGCTCATGCCCCTGGGCGACGACGGCTGGGAGCTGGTGGGCGTCAACGCGTTCATCTACGTGCGCACCGGCGGCCAGGCCCAGTGCGACCACCCCGAGGGCGCCGCGGGCGCGACGCGGGTCGACAAGTACCTGAGCTGGGTCGCCGACTACGTCGACTACACCATCGGGGTCGAGGACGGCGACAGCGACACGGACATCGACGCGGACACCGACACCGACACCGATGCGGACGCCGACTCGGACACCGAGGACCTGGACACCGGCTGGTGGGACGACGAGCTGCCGAGCCGGCCGGACGACGAGACGCTCTCCTCGGGCGGTGGGTGCGCCACCGCGCCGGTCCCCCTGTGGGTCTGCTGGTGGCTGCCGCTGGTGGCGTTGGGGCGACGACGCAGGGCTTGATCCTGGCACTGCTGGGCGCCGCATGGGCCCAGGCTCCGCCCCCGGTCGTGGGGGGCTCGAAGACCTCTGACTGGACCGGCGTGGGCGCCCTCTTGGGCTTGACGGCCAACCAGGACGCGGGGGTCGTGTTCTGCACCGGCGCGCTGATCGCCACCGACCGGGTGCTCACGGCGGCCCACTGTGGGGATCTGGCCGCGGAGGTCGAGGCCGAAGACCTGGAGCTGTGGTTCGCCACCGGGGCGGACATGACCACCGGCCTGGTCGACGAGCTGGCCCGCATCGACGACATCCTGACCCACCCGGACTACGACGACTACAGCCTGGCCCACGACATCGCCGTGCTCGTGCTGGACCACGGCCTGGACGGCGAGGTGTTGGGGCTCAACACCAGCACTGTGGGTTCGTCCTGGGAGGGCCGGGACCTGTGGCACGTGGGCTTCGGCATCACGGGCTGGAACAAGGACGACATCGGCGTCAAGCGCGAGGTCATGTTGCCGATCCTGGGCGTGGACGCGACCCACGTGGACCACTACGACCCGGGCGGGGACAACCTGTGCCTGGGGGACTCCGGCGGCCCGGCCATCGATCCGGACAACGACACCATCGTGGGCGTGGCGTCGTACGTCTGGGCCTACGAAGGCGAGACCCTGTGCGACGACGGCGGCTCGGCGACGGCCCGGGTCGACATCGACGTGGACTGGATCACCGAAGCCCTGGACCTGGGCGGGGACGGAGAGAACAGCACCACCCTCGACGTGAGCGAAGTCGAGCCCAGCTCCGGCGCCGCCGGCCAGCTGCCGCCGGACGAGACCGGTCTGGGGTGCGCGCTCCAGACCGGCCAGAGACCAGGTCCGCTGGGGCTCCTCGGCGGGCTCCTGGCGCTGGGTCTGAGGCGTCGCGAAGAAAAGTCGGCGACGCCCTCAAGATCGACTCCGCTGGATCCGTAGACCTGCTGGCCCGGGCTCCGCCCAGAGCACAGAGGCCTTCCTTGCCAGACGCCTCCCTAGGCTCGGATCACCAGCTCCTCCGCGTCCTCCTGGTCGAGGATCGGGCGGCCGAGGCGCGCCTCACCGAAGAGCTGCTCCTACGCGTGCGCAAGCGCTGCTACGTGGTCGAGTGGGTGACCAGTGTAGACGTGGCACTGGAGCGGCTTCGCGAGCGCGAGCACGACGTCTGCCTCTCGGATTGGCACCTGGTCAGCGAGACCGCCGCGGACCTGTTGAGCGCATGCCAGGACGAAGACCTGCCCACGCCCGTCGTGGTGCTGACCGGATCCCCCGACCCCCAGGTCGACGAGCGGGCGCTGGCACTGGGTGCGACCAACCTGATCAGCAAGCGGCGTCTGACGCCGGGGTTGCTGGACCGTACGATTCGTTACGCCCTGGTGCGGGGCCGTGCCGAGTCCAGCCTGCGGGCCCGGGCCGAGCGGGACGAGCTGACCGGCCTGGCCCGTCGGGAGCGGCTGGTGCGCAGCCTGGAGCGGGCCCTGGCCGAGGTCGAGCGCGGTCGGGTCTGGGAGGCGGCGGTGCTGTACGTCGACCTGGATCGCTTCAAGGAGATCAACGACACCCTGGGCCACGGGGCCGGCGACCGGGTGCTGCAGGCCGTCGCCCGCCGCATGGAGCGCACACTGCGCCCCCGGGACCTGCTGGCCCGCATGGGCGGCGACGAGTTCGCCGTGTTGCTTCAGGGGCCGCGGGCCTGCGCTGCGGCGCGGGCGGCCAAGCAGCGTCTCCAGGAGGCCCTGGACAACCCGATGGTCATCGACGGGCTGGAGATCTCCCTGGGCGCCAGCGTCGGGCTGGCGGTGACGAACAGTGGCGACGCCTACGACGGCAACCTGATCGACCGGGCCGACCAGGACATGTACCGGGACAAGGAGCTCCGTCGCAAGCCGACCCCCTCGCTGCCGCCCATGGAGGGTCCGGATGCGCTGGTGCGAGCGCTCGAGCGAGGCGAGTTCCAGCTCGAGTACCAGCCGGTGCTGGACGCCGGGACCGGTTGGGTCGTGGGCCTGGAGGCGCTGGTTCGCTGGGCCCACCCCAAGCAGGGCGTGTTGTTGCCCGGGGCCTTCCTGGACGTCGCCGAGCAGCTGGGCTTCGGTCGTCTGCTCGGGGACTGGGTGCTCCAGCGCTCCTGTGAAGACCTGGCCGCGTGGCAGCACGACATCGGCATGATGGTGCCTGGGCTACGGCTCAACCTCACGGCCGATCAGTTCGCCGACCCCCAGCTCGCGGATGCGATCGAGAAGACGCTGGAGACCCATGGTCTGCGGCCCCACCAGCTCAGTCTGGAGATCGGCGAAGAGGTGCTGTTGGGCGGAGACACCCAGGCGATCGTGGACCGGATCAAGGCCGTGCGCTCCTTGGGGGTGCGCCTGTGCCTGGACGGCTTCGGGTCAGACGGCCTGCGCCTGGACCTGATCGCCCAATTCCCCCTGGATGAGGTCAAGCTGGCCCCCCAGGTCATCGAGGGGCTCGAGGTCGATCCCCGCCGAGCCATCGTGATCGAGGGCCTGTTCGAGATCTGCACCCGGCTGCGCATCGAGGTCACGGCCAAGAATGTCGAGACCCGGGCCCAGGCCGAGGCCTTGATGAAGCTGCGGTGTCAGCGCCAGCAGGGGTACCACCACCACCGGGCGATGTCCCAGGACGGGGTGCTGGCGTACTTGGCAAAGCAGGAATTCGCCAGCGCGTGATGCCCCGGGCAGGACCAGCCCGAGATCAGTCTCCGACCACCACCACGACCACCGTCGTGTTGTCGTCCGCCCCCGCCGCCATCGCGCTCTCGAGCAGCGACTGGGCCAGGTCTTCGGGGTGGAATTCCTGGCACAGACGGGTCAGATCCTTGTCGTCCAGCGGGTCGGTCAGGCCGTCGCTGCACAGGATGAAGACATCGCCCGGTTCGGTGTTTCGGGTCGACGTGTCGGGGTCGACCGGGCCGTGGTAGCCGACCGAGCGCGTCAGGATGTTCTTGTGGGGCACGATGCGGGCCAGCTCGGGGGTCAGGCGACCGGCGTCGACCTCTTGCTGGACCACCGTGTGATCCCGGGTCAGGCGGCGAAGTCGCCCGTCGCGCCACAGGTAGGCCCGACTGTCTCCCACGTGGGCCAGGTGGGCCTGGCCTTCTTCGATCAGGAGCACGACCAGCGTGGTGCCCATGTCGGCGTAGGAGTTGTTCTCCTCGACGGCCTTGCGGATCTGCTGGCCCGACTGGTTCATGGCGTAGCGCAGGCGCTCCCGGAGCAGGTCGTGGGGATCCTCGACCATCGACTGCAAGATGGTCTCCTCGGGATCGTCGTCGCCCAGGATGATCTCCTGCACCGTCTCGACCGCGATCCGGGACGCGACCTCGCCCGCGGCGTGGCCCCCCATGCCGTCGGCCACGATGAAGAGTCCCCCGTCGACGTCGACGAGCCAGTAGTCTTCGTTGTTCTCCCGGACGGGGCCGGTGTCGCTGACGGCGTAGGCTTCGATCTGCATTCCGAGTCCTTCCGGGGACTATATATCGGCCCCCAGGAGCTGAGCGGTCATGACCTCGGTGCTGCCCCCCGCTGAGCCCTCCGAAGGGGCGGAGATCGGGCCTTACACGGTGGTCTCCCGACTGGGGCGGGGGGGCATGGCCGTGGTGTTTCGGGTGGTGCACCGCGAGAGTGGGGAGCACCGGGCGCTCAAGCTGTTGCTGGCGGGCCTCGAGGAAAGGGAGGAGGCCCGGCAGCGCTTCGCGGCGGAATTCCGGCTGCTCGGCCAGCTGGATCACCCGAACATCACCCGGGCCCACGACCACGGAAGCTGGGAGGGCCGGGCGTGGTTTGCGATGGAAGAGGTCGAGGGAGAGGACCTGCGCGAGCTGGTGCGGACCTGGAAGGACGAGCCGCCGGCGCGGCGCTTCCAGAAGGCCGAGGCCGTGTTGGTCCAGCTGGCGTCGGCCCTGGCCTACATCCACGAGCGTGGGCTGGTCCACCGGGACATCACCCCGGGCAACGTGCGGGTCCAGGCCGACGGTCGGGCCAAGCTGATGGACTTCGGGGTCGCCAAGGCCCCGGGACATGACCTGACCATCGCTGGCGAGATGGTCGGCACGGTGGCCTACATGTCTCCGGAGCAGATCCGAGGGGAGCCGGTCGACGCCCGGGCGGACCTCTACTCCCTGGGGGCGGTGCTGTACCTGATGCTGGCGGGCAAGCGGCCCTTCAACGCCCGCACCCTGCCCGGGTACCTGGAGAAGCACCTGAACATGGCGCCCCGCCCGCCGCGCGAGCTCGACCCCTTCGTGCCGGCCCACCTCAACGAGATCACCCTGCGGCTGCTCGAGAAGAACCCCGCCAAGCGCTATGGCTCGGCCCAACACCTGCTCGGCGTGCTGGACCGGTCCAAGGCCCAGCAGGGCAGCGTCGACCTGAAGCACTGGCCCCCCACGCTGGTCGGACGAACCCGAGAGCAGGCCCGGCTGCGGGAGTGCCTGGCCGCCCTGCCGTCGGGCTGGGGGAGCGTCGTCCTGCTGGAGTCCCCCTCGGGATTTGGGCGCTCTCGCTTGCTCGCTGAGCTCCACTCGTGGGCCTTCGAGATGGGGCTGCCCGTCGCATCGGGACAGTGCGACCCGGACGACGCGCCTTTTGGCGGCTTCGCCGAGGTGCTGAGCGACCTGGTGCCGGCGGACGCGCCCCTGCCCGAAGCACTCGAGGCGGCCTTTCGCGATGGCGAAGGCCCGGTGGAGCGCTTCCTGGTGCTCTCGGCCTTCCGCGACCTGCTGCGGGAGCGCCTGCCCCGGGTGATCCTGCTCGACGACGTGCACCACGCCGATCGGGGCACGGCGGACCTGCTGGCCTTCCTGCTTCGGAACCACCTGGGCCTGGCCGAGGACCCGGTGTACTTCGTGCTGACCCGGCGCCCCCCCGATGGCGTGGACCCACTCCAGGACCTCATCGACGACCCAGATCTGGGCATGCTCCACATGGTCTTGGCGCCGCTGGAGAGCACGGCCGTCGAGGAGCTCCTGCTCCAGCTCCTGCCCGATGACCTGCGCAGTCGGAGGCTCGCGGACCGGCTCCGGCGCGAGGGCGAGGGCAATCCCCACTTCATCGTGGAGATGATCCGCGGACTGGTCGAGGAAGGGGTGATCCATCCGGGCGAGAGTGGCGACTACACCCTGGGCCTGGAGCTGTCCGAGGTCACACGCACCAAGCTCCCGCTGCCCAGCAGCATCCGTGAGGCCCTGCGCGAGCGCCTCCAGCCGCTGAGCCTCCAGGCCCGGGCGGTCGCCGCGGCCATCGCCATCGCCCGCCAGGAGATCAACCTGGACGTGCTGCTCGAGGCGCTCGGCGACACCGAGGAGCAGCTGCTGGACCAGATCGACGAGCTGCTGGACGGCGGCGTCGCCCGGCAGCGCCAGGTCGGGACCGACGAGTTCTACGGCCTGGCTCGCCCCCGGCTCCGGGACCTGTTGCTGGAGTCCTTGGCCCTGGATCGGCGCCAGGATCTCCATCGCAGGGTCGGCACCGCGATGGAGCGGCTGTACCGACATCGCATTGGCGCGGTGGTCGACAGCCTGGCGTGGCACTTCGAGCAGGGGGGCGTGCCGGCCAAGGCCTACCCCTACCTGTCGGCCGCCGGGCGCCGGCTGTACGCCCAGTCCTTCGTGCCCGAGGCCATGGACGTCTACGACCGGGCGTCGATGATCGAGCCCGAAGCCCGGGAGTACCTGACTCTGGAAGAGGCCGATCGTCGGCTGGCGGATCTCCACCTGCTTCGGGGGCGAGCGCTGTTCCACATGGGCCGCTGGAACGAGGCCGGCGAGGCGCTGGGCCGGGCCGATGAGCTCGCGAGGCTGGTGGGCGACGACCACCTCAAGGCCCAGACCGCGGCCGAGCTGGGCACCTACTACCGCTTCCTGCACCGGATGGACGACGCCAAGGCCCACTTCACCGAGGCCCTGAGCCTGGCGGAGCGGGTGGGGGACCCGCGGCTTCGGCCTCTGGCCCTGCACGGCCTGGGTGCGGTGCACTGGGCCCAGGGCGACCTGGACCAGTCCCGCCACTACATGCTCGAGGGCCTGTCGGTGGCCGGGGCCGTGCACGACGACAAGGCCCTGGGCCACTGCTACAACGGCCTGGGACTGGCGGCGATGTGCCGGGGCCAGTCCAGCGACGCTCGGAAGTACCTGGAGCAGTCGGCGAGCACCTTCGAGAAGCTCGGGCTGCTGGCCCAGCTGGCCATCGCGCGGATCAACCTGGTCGAGCTGTGCCACCTCCAGGGCAACCTGCGCAAGGGCCTGCAGATCGCCGACCGGACCATCGCCCAGGCCCGCGAGGTGCACCACTCCCTGGGCATCGCCTTGGGGCTGCGGTACCGCGCCCTGGTGCTGGTGGACCTGGGCCGGCTCCAGGAGGCCGAGGACAACGTGCGCGAAGCCCTGCGTCGGGTCCAGGAGATCGACAACAAGGAGGACGAGGTCGGCGGATGGGTCAAGCTGGTGCGCGTGCCCTTCAGCCGGGGGGACTACGTGGCGGCCCAGGAGTGCCTGGACAGGGTCGAGCCGCTGCTGGCCGACTATGACGCCGAGGGCTTCGCCCCGTTGGTCAAGGCCTGGCGGGCCCGGTGCATCGTGAACCTGGGGCTCGACCAGGACTGGCGGGCGCTGCTGGCCGATGCCGACGCCGAGTCCGAAGGCGCGTGGCCCCACAACCTGTGTCGGCTCGACCTGATCACGGCCAGGACCCTGGCCACGGCCGACGACCACGAGGCCGCAGCCGAGCGGGCCGAGTCCGCCCTGCGCCGGGCCGAGAGCTGCGGCTACAAGCTCTACTCGCTCAAGGCCCACTGCTTCATCGCAGAACTGGCCCACGACCCGGAAAAGGCCGCGAACCACCGCCGGATCGCCGACCGACTGGCGCGCAGCCTGGCGGGGAGCATCTCGCGGGATGACCGGCCGGGGTTCATGGCGATGTTCGGGTTGGGGCTCGGGGAGTAGCGCAATCCGGCCGCAAGATCAGGTCCAACGGCTATCATCCAGTCCCCTGGTCGGACCCCCCTGAGTTCCGGCGGAGAGCCCCCGGAAAGCCCGATGTCCGACCCGCCGACCCGAGCGAAGGTGCTCGCCACCGGCACCCGCCTGGGGCCCTTCCAGCTCCACGAGCACCTGGGCAGCGGGGGCAATGCACGCGTGTTCCGGGCGGTCGACGGCGAGGGACGCATCGTCGCCCTGAAGATCTTGCACCCCGGCCGTGCCTCGGCCGAGGATCTGAAGCGCTTCGAGCGGGAGTTCAAGTCCTTGGAGCGCTTGGACCACCCCAACGTGATCCAGGTCTACAAGGCCGGCGAGACCGACGGCCACGCCTGGCTGGCGATGGAGTACGTGGACGGCACGGATCTGGGGGGACTCGTCGAGGGCTGGGAGGCCCAGGATCCCCCGGACCGCTGGTCCCGGGTCGAGCGCATCCTGCGGGGGCTGTGCGCCGGTCTCGACGCCGTGCATGCGTCGGGCATCGTGCACCGGGACCTGAAGCCGTCGAACGTGCTGGTCGGCAGTGACGGCGAGCCCAAGCTGACCGACTTCGGCGTGGTCAAGGGCGACGACATGTTCTCCACCAACCTGACAGTGGCCGGCCAGCTGCTCGGCACCGTGGCGTTCATGTCCCCGGAGCAGATCACAGGCGAAGGCCTCGACGCCAGATCGGACCTCTACGCGCTGGGGGCCATGCTCTACGTCCTGCTCACCGGGCAGCGCCCGATCGTTGCGGACAGCATCGCGTCGTACCTGGCGAGGCACCTGGCCAGCGAACCCAAGCGGCCGACCCAGGTTCGGACCGACGTGCCACCCGGGCTCGAGCGGGTGTGTCTGAAGCTCCTGCGCAAAGATCCGGCCGGGCGCTACGCCTCGGCGCGACAGGTCCTCGACGCCCTCGAGGGCACCGCGGCCGAGCCGACGCTGATCCTGCAGGGCCGGGACGGGGTGCTGGCCCACGCCCGGGAGCTGCTGGCAGGCTTGGGCCAGGACGGGGGAGGTGCGCTGGGCTTCGTGGGACCGCGGGGTTCCGGTCGCTCGGCGCTGGTCGAGGTCGTGGCCGAGCTGGCGCGGGCCCGCGGTCTGCCCGTCGAACGCGCCGACCAGGCGTCGGGCGCCCGGGCGGTGGTCTGCGCCGATGACCTGCACCTGCGCCAAGGCGTCCACGTGGGGGAGCTGGTCGAGGCCGTCGCCGAGCAGGGATCCTTGCTGGTCTGGTCGGCCGTCGCCGAGCCTGGGGCCGCTGAGCCCTCGAGCTCCAGCCTGGGCCCCCAGCTGATGCCTCTCGGCGGCACCGTGCTGGCGCTCCAGCCCCTGGACAAGACCCAGACCGTGGCCCTGCTGCGCCGGGCTGGCGTGTCGGGGCGGTTGGGCCCGGTGCTCGGGCGGCGTCTGCACGACGAACTCAGCGGCTGGCCTGGGGCCCTGGTGGACCAGCTCACTTGCCTGGAGCGGGCCGGCTGGCTGCGTCGCGATGGACTGCGTCTCGTGGCCAGCGTGCCTCTGGAGCAGCTGCGGAGTCAGCCTCTGCCCGTGCCCCAGCGGCTCCGCGACGAGCTGCTCCGCCGACTCGCCGAGGTCAAGCCCGCCGGCCGCCGGCTGCTCCAGGTGGTCGCCGTGCGAGGGGGCCAGGCCAACGCCGACTGGGTCCACAGCCTGGCGCCGATCAGCGCGGCCCAGGGCGCCGCCCTCACCGAGTCCGGGCTGCTTCGAGTGCGCAGCGAAGGGCTCGAGCGGATCCTGACCCTCGGTCCCCCTCGGCTCGGGCGGGTGGTCTACGACGCGCTCCAGCCTGGCCAGCAGCAGGCCCTCCACCTCCAGGTGGCCGAGGCGCTGCTGGCCCGTCACGCTCGGCGCCCGGGCGCGATGGCCCCGGTGATGGCCGAGCACCTGATGCGGGCTGGCCAGGGGCACCGGGCGTGGCCTCTGTGGGTCCAGGCCGCCCGGCGGGCCGCGCGACGCCGGGATCCGAGCCAGACCCTGGCGCTGGCGACCCGGGCCCACGAAGCGGGCGAAGCCGCCGGCCCCGAGCTCGACCCCTCCGAGCGGCGTCGGCTGGAGCGAGAGACCCTGGCGCTGCGCGGCGAAGCCTTGCTGGCGTGTCGACAGCCCGAGCCGGCCCGGGAGGCGCTGAGTGCCGCGCTCGATCTGGGGGATCCGAGCGATGCCACGGCCCTGACCGCCCGCTCGGCGCTGGGGGCCGCTCTGGTCGCCCTGGGACAGTCCCGTGCTGCGCTCCAGGTCCTCGAGCCTCTGGTCGTCGAGCTGGCGGCAGGCCACCCGGCACGCCCTGCGGCCCTGCGCGCCCTGGCCGAGGCCCAACGACTCGAGGGACAGCTGGGACCCAGCGAGGCCACGTGGCGCGAGGGCCTGGGGCTCGCCCAGGAGCTGGGGAGCCGCGAGCCGGCGGGCCTGTGTCTGCTGGGCCTGGCGGGGACCTTGATCCAGGGCGGACAGCTCGTTGCGGCCCACGAAGCGCTGTCCCAGGCGCTGCCGCTGCTGCGAGCCACCCGGTCCGAGGGCCAGGCCCACTGCTTGCGCAGCCTGGCCGAGCTCCAAGCTGTGGACGGCCGCTACCGCGAGGCGCTGGCCCTCGCCGACGAGGCCGCGGAGCTGGCCCAGGCCCGCGAGGACCTGGAGACGTGGGGGGCCGCCCTCACGGTGACGGCGGACGTCCTGGAGCTCGCAGGCAGGAACCGGGACGCCGACCGCCTGCGAAGTGAGGTCCAGGCCGTCCAGAGCGCAGTCCCGACACCCACGCTGCTCCCGCGCGTGGTGCTGGCGGCCCAGGCCCCCCTGAAGGAGGCCCAGAGCCTCGAGTCCCAGGGCGCACACTTCCCGGCCCTGGGCCAGGCCGAGCTGGCCTGGTCGCTCCTGCCCGGTGCTGGCGCCGGCGGCCTGGCCCACCGGGTCGCCCTGATGCTGTGCCGGCTGGATCCCGACACCCATCGAGAGGGCCGAGCAGCCCACGTGGCCCGCGCCATCGCCGAGGAGCTGCCCCCCGACCTGGCCTCGAGCTTCCGGGCCCGGCGTGATGTCGCTGACCTCCTGGGTTGAGTGTCGTGCCCCGGTGTGCCGGCTTAGGGCACCCCCGTGAAGTCGCCGTTCTCGTCCACACCGCCCCCGCCCCCCCCTCCTCAGGACCCGGTCCTGGTGATGGGCGGGACCGAGGTCGAGGTCGGGGGTCGGGTCGGTCCCTACGTCTACAAGGGCCGCATCGGCAAGGGCGGGATGGCCAACGTGGTCCGCGCCGAGGACCCCGATGGGCGAGAAGTGGCCCTGAAGATCCTGAAGCCGAACCGCTTCAAGACGGGACTTGCTCGCTTTCGAAGGGAGTTCCGGGCCATGGCTCGAATTCACCACCCCAACGTCATCGGGGTCGAGGCCTATGGCGACATCTATGGCCACCCCTACATCGCCATGGAGCTCGTCGAGGGCCAGGACCTCCACCAGGTCATCCGCTCCTTCAAGGAGCTCGGGTCCGGCCCGGACAGCGAGCGCTGGCGGCGCTGCGAGGCCGTGCTGGTCGACATCTGCCGCGCCCTGGCCCACGTGCACGCCAGGGGGTTGGTCCACCGGGACCTGAAGCCGTCGAACATCCTGCTCGGCCCACAGGGCCGGGCCAAGCTGACCGACTTCGGCATCGTCAAGGACCTGCTGCCTACGGCGGACCCCGACACGAGCTCGAACCTGGTCGGGACGTGGGCCTATGCGTCCCCCGAGCAGATCACGGGCCGGCCCTTGGACCACCGGTCCGACCTGTACAGCCTCGGCGTGATCCTGTTTGCCATGCTCACCGGCCGCCGGCCCTTTGCGGCCGAGGACATCAAGGGGTACCGCAAGGCCCACCTGGAGCTTCCGCCGGCCCGGCCTCGCGACCTGATGCCGGACATGCCGCTGCACCTCGAGGAGATCTGCCTGCGGCTGCTGCGCAAGTCCCCGCGGGACCGGTTCCAGTCCGCCCGGGAGATCCTGTTCCGGCTGGAGCAGAACGAGCCCGAGGTGAGCCCCCGCAGCGAGGGCGAGGGGTGGGTGCCGCCGCTGGTGGGTCGCGACCCCCAGCTCGACGCGCTCCACCAGGCGCTGGACCGGGTGGTCGCGGGGCAAGGCGGCCTGCTCAGCCTGAACGGTCGGGCTGGCGCCGGCAAGTCACGGCTGCTGGATGCGCTGCGGAACCGCGCGGCGAGTCTGGGTGTGCCCTGGCTTGCCGTCCGAGCCCGCGAGGGCGGCAGCGGCCTCCAGGGACTGCTGGACCTGGCCCGTGGAGTGCAGCTCGAGCTGGCGGATCCGCCGCGACTGCTGAACCTCGCACTCGAGCTGTGGTCCCAGGGTGGAGTGCGCGGCGCCGATGCGGCCCTGCGGCTCGTCGACGGGCTGGGCGAAGGCCTGGTGGCCATGCTCGATCGCGGACCTGAGCTCGTCATCTACGACGACGTGCACTGGGCCGGGGAGCGAGAGCTCGAGCTGCTGGCGTCGCTCGGGCGCATGGTTCGGGGCCGTGCCCTCCTGGTGGTCTTCGCCCGTCGCTCCGAAGTGGAGAGCCCAGCGCTCGATCGGCTGGTCGGCGGCGCACGGACCGGGGTCGAGGGTCAGTCCCTGACCGTGGGACCCCTCCAGGACCACGATGTCGAAGGGCTGGTCAGCAGCTTGATCGGGCCCGGAGAAAAGGCCACGGCGCTGGGTCAGCGGCTCCACGCCGTGACCGAGGGCAACCCTCTGTTCATCCACCAGTACCTGGCGTCGCTGATGCACTCCGGAGTGCTGACCCGTCGGGGTCGTCGCTTCGAGCTGGGCGTCGACAGCCAGGAGATCGCCAGCGGCCACCTAGAGATCCCACGGGGGGTCCGAGAGGTGGTCTCCGAGCGCCTCCAGGACCTGTCGGCTCGAGAGCTTCGGGTCCTGCGCACGCTGGTCGTGGCTGGCCGGGAGCTCGAGCTGGACCTGCTCCTGGACGTGCTCTGCGAGGACGAGGAGCCCGTGCTGGACGCTCTGGACCACCTGCTGGGGCGGGCCATCATCGTGGAGCGGCGCAGCCGGGGACGGGTCCAGCACGAGGTCGCGCACCAGCTGGTCCGGGACCTGGTCTACCGGGACCTGTCTCCCGAGATGCGGCGGTCCCAACACAAGCGGCTGGCCCGGACCTTGGAGTCCCGTTCTGGGCGCTCGCCCCGGCGCACGGCCCTGGTGGGCGAGCACTACCGGCTGGCGGGCGAGGCCGGCAAGGCCTTCTGCCTGTTGGTCGATGCGGCCGAGCGGATGCACGGTCGCTGGCTCACCGGTGCGGCGTGGGATCTGGCGACGCGGGCGGCGGCGCTCGAGGACCTGGCCCGGGTCGACCTGACGTCGGCCGAGATGGGGGCGTCGCTGGTCCAGCTGCTGCGGGTCCAGGGTGAGATGCTCTACGGGCGCGGCGAGTGGGCGGCAGCCCAGAGGACCTTCGAGCGCCTGATGGAGGTCGCCGAGAAGCGACGGGATGACCGCGAGAGCGTGCGTGCCGCGATTCGCCTCTCCCGCGCCCTGCACCGCACCAAGGCGCTGGACCGGGCGATCGCCTTGTCCGAGGGCGCCCTCAAGGCCGCCCGCTCGGCCCACGATCGCGAGGCCGTGGCGATGGCCCTGCACGAGCTCGCGAGCTTCGCCTGGGACGCTGGCGACCTGGACCGGACCGAGCGCCTGGCCCAGGAGGGCCTGGTCCTGGCGGTCGGCGACGACATGGCGCACATTCGCGGGGAGCTGCTCCTGGCGCTCACCGCGGTCCAGGCCGCCAGGGGCAGCCTGACCCTCGCCGCCCGAGGCTTGATCGAGGCCGAGGGCCTGTTCCAGCTGCTGGGGCGCAAGAGCATCCGCACCCTGGCCCTGTGCAACCTGGCGGAGATGCTGATCTGGCAGGGCCAGCTGTCCGGGGCCATCCACCGGGCCGAGGAAGCGCTGACCATCGCCAACGAGGTCGACTACCGGGTCGGCCAGGTGGTCGCCCGTCGGATCCGGGCCGAAGCGTGGCTGGAGCTCGGTCACCTGGAACAGGCCCGGATCGAGATGGAGCAGGCCCTGGCCGAAGCCGCCGAGCTCGACTTGACCACCGAGATGATCGGCGCTCGCCACGGCCTGGCCCGGCTCGCGGCCGGCCGCCAGGACGCTTCGGACACCGAAGCCCACGTGTCGGTGGCAAGGGCCCTGGCCCAGCGCCAGGACCCGGAGCGCTACGCACCGGCACTGGTGGCGCTCAAGGCCTGGGCCTGTGCCTTCACGGGCGACCTGGACGACGCCGCCCGCATGCTGGCCCAGGTCGAGCGCACCCTGGGCAAGCTCCAGGTGCCCCGGCGCTGCCAGGTCATGCTCTCGGCGGCCCAGGCCCACGCAGCCTTGGGCGCCAGCGAAGACGCTCGCAGGCTCGCCAGCGAGGCGGCGGGACTGGCGGGCTCACGCAGCTTCCGCTTGTGGGACCTCCAGGCCCGCTGGCTCTTGGCCCAGGTCACCGAGGACCCGTCGGCTGCGGCGGGGTGGCGGATGGAAGCCATGGACCGGGCCCGGAGCCTGTACGAGGACCTGGACCCGGCCCACCGCGACGTCTACGGGGCCCGTCCCGAGGTGGCGGCGTTGCTGGAGGACGGCGAGCCCTGAGGCCCGCCGAGTCCGGGTCACAGGTCACGGCGTGAAGGCACCGTCCGGACAGGTGCCCTGGGGGTCGTCGGCCGCGACCGTGTAGCTGACACCGTCGGTCACGGTCACGGTGATGGGTCCGTCCCCGATGCAGAGCCGCGCATGCCCGCCGGCCAGGCTGCCGGGCTCGGGCACCCACACGGCGCCGCCGCCGACCCGCGTGCCGATGCGGTCGAGCACGTCCTGGTCAGGGGCCGAGAGGTAGATCGGGTTGGCGCCCACCAAGACCTGGCGGTCGTGCCCGTCGTCGGGCAGGAGCGCGTCGAGCCAGGTGGTGTTCGTGCTGGAGTCGATGCCGTGGTGGTTGAGCTGGAGCACGTCGACGCCGTCGAGGGGCAGGTCGGCGTGGTCGATCACGTGACTCTCCACGTCGGGCGTGTCCTTGCCGCCGCCGGTCAGGTCCCCGCCGAAGACCGCGTCGAAGTCGCCAAAGGACAGGTGCGCCACCAGGCTCCGACTGTTCTCGTCGTCGTGGGGCAGGTCCATCGTGGACCCTCCGGCCCAGCCATTGACCGCGACGACCCGCAGCAAGGCCCCGCCTCCCAGGTCGAGCTCCCAGTCCCCGCAGCCCGATGCAGGCCAGGGTCCCCCGCCGTCCTCGATGTCACAAGGCGCCCGCTCGTCGCCCTCGCAGAGTTCGGTCACCGGCAGGTCCTCGCCCAGCTCGCACACCTCGGCCCACGAGTCCGGGTTGGTGTCGCTGGGGTCCAGGTCGAAGGGCCCCCGGTGCACGATCGTGCCCTTGAGGGCGACCCCGGCGTCGTCGAAGAGCTTGTCCATGCCACCCACGTGGTCCTCGTGGAAGTGGGTCAGCAGCACGTGGTCCACGGACAGGCCACCTGCCGCTGCGAGAGCGTCCAGGACGTCGTCGTCGTGGCTGTCGTTGCCCACGTCGATCAGGACCTTGTCGCCAGCGGGCCCCACGATGAGCAGCGCCTCACCCGTGCTCCAGCCTGTCATCTGCAGCTGGGTCACCGTGAGGGTGCCCACCGCCGGATGGTCGGTGGTCCCGCCGCCTGGGATCACGATCGACGTGGACTGGGAGCTGGACTCCGACTCGGTCAGGTTCATGATCGTGATCGAACACGCGGTCAGGAGGGCCAGGAGCACCCTACCGTCGTAGCACCACCCTCTGGTCGACGTCGATCGGTCCGTGCTCGGTCTCGCCGCCATCGGGCCAGCGCACGACCACCCGGTCGGCCGTCGTCGCGCTTCCCAGCCCCACGTGGACCCGCGGGGGCGCTCCGCTGGCCAGGCCCACGCTGCCGGCGGTCACCTCCTGGGAGTGGAGGATCGACCCGGCCTCGACCCCGATCCGGGCCCCGATCCCGTGCCCGTTGGGCCCGTCCTGGGCCAGGCTCAGCTGCAGCCAGTGGCCATCGCCGCACTGGGCCCTGTAGGCCTTGGGAGGCCCGTCGAGCTCCCGCTTGAGCCAGTCCCGCCACCCATCGCCGTCCAAGTCGACCCAGAGGCCCCCGCGCCCGACCCCGGTGTCCGCGGCCCCCCAGTCGGCTGCCACGGGGCTGAACCCCCCGTCGTCCCCCTGGAGCCAGACCTCGTCGGGCTGCAGGGTCGGGTCCGGCAGGCCCAGCGCGTCCAGGTCTTCGGTCACGGCGTCCGGGACCTCCAGGAAGCCGTACTGGACCGAGACGTCCAGGTCCCCGTCGTTGTCCAGGTCCGCCAGGACCCCGCCCCAGGCGGTCTTCTGGTCGCCGGTCGGCACCAGGCCTCGCGCCTGGGCGGCGTCGTACCAGGTGCCGTCTCCGGCGGACTGGAGCCAGTGGAGATCGTTCCACGCGGCGACCAGGAGCTCCGGGTGGCCGTCGCCGTCCTCGTCGACGGCCTGGCCGCCCATGCTGAACGCGGCGACGCCCAGTCCGGCGTCGTCGCCCAGGGTCATGAGCCCGTCCTGGTTCCACAGCACCTGGTTGGCGATGCCGATGGGGCCGAAGTCGTTGAGCTGGACCAGGTCGGGGTCGCCGTCGTCGTCCAGGTCGGTCCAGACACCGCTGAAGGTGAACCCGTCGGCCGCCTGGGCCCCCAGCGCGACAGCCGCGAAGGTCCCGTCTCCCAGGTTGCGCCAGAGCCGATTCGGGTGCGCCGGCTCGGCCTGGCCTTGGAGCAGCTCGCCCAGCAGCGCCGGCTCCTCGCGGTGGTTGCCCACGAACAAGTCCAGCCAGCCGTCGCCGTCGAAGTCCGCCCAGCTGCTGCCGACGGAGTGCCAGCTCGCGTCGCCCAGGCCCGATGTGGCCGTGGCATCGGAGAAGTGCGCACCGCCGTCGTTCAGGAGCAGGCGGTTGGGCCCCTCCAGCACCGTCACGAACAGGTCCAGGTCGCCGTCGCCGTCCACGTCTGCGGCGGACGCCCCGGTGTCCACGGCCGTCCCGCCATCCGGCACCCGGGCGGCGCCGTCTTCCTCGAAAGAACCGTCGCCCTGCTGCAGCCACAGGCCGTCGGCGCCCACCCCAGGGACCAGCACGTCGAGCAGCCCGTCGCCGTCCAGATCGGCGACCACCAGGCCGCTGCCGCCGTACTGGGTGCCCGCGTTGTCGGGCCAGCTCGACCAGCCGTCGCCCAGGTCCCAGGGCGAGAGGGGGTCAATGTCGCGGAGCCCCGGCTCCGAACAGGCGACCAGGGTCGGGGCAGCGGAGTCCGTCGCCTCGCCGTCCTGACAGGCGATCCCACTCCAGATCAACAGGGCTGGGAGCACAGGCCCAGCGTAGCCGAGTGCGTGACACCACTGTCGCGGTCCAAGGGCCGACGGGGCCGTGTCATGCGGGTCCACGGAGCGGCATGGACGTTGCAGTCTGAGGCACACTGGACCCGGAGACCCGATGACCCGCGCTGAGATCGCTGCCACCGCCGCCGCCCTGGTCCTGGGGACCAGCTGCATCACCGACAGCATGGTGGTGGTGGGCATGCCGGTCCCGGACACCGCCGAGCCCCAGGTCACATCCGAGGACCCCTTGGGCGACGTGGATCTGGCGGAGCTGCTGACCGAGATCCAGGTCTGTGCGGACACCCAAGCGGTCCTGTTCGACCCGGAGCGCACCTTTGCGCTCTACCTGTCCGTGCCCGGGGCCGGCCAGGCGGCCTATGCGGACCAGATCACCACGACCTATGGCTGGGAGGAGGACGAGGACGAAGAGCGGGCCGACACACGGCTCTGGCGGGGCACCGCCATGGACCTGGACGACTGCAGTGGCGACGGGGCCGAGTTCAGCTACCAGGTCGAGCAGGGCACCCTGACGCTCAAGGTCAGCCCCACCGAGCTGGATCTGGACGCCGACGGCGCTGCGCCGATCCGCGCCACCGTCAACGCGGAGCGCGTGGGCTTCGACGCCTTGGACGGCGGCGACGAGGACGTGTGGATCTCCGAGCTGGAGCTGTCCTGGCAGGGCAGCGTGGCGCCCTACTAGGTTGTAGGAGATTGGGGGCCAGAGCGCCCAGTGTGGCCGTCGGGTGACTGGTGGGACGGCAACCGGGAACCTTCGATCGGGATCGCCAGGCAAGCGCTGGCGTCTGGTCGAGCGGATGCGGCTGGGCTGACGCTGGCGCTTTCATGTTCCCTCCTCGGGTGTCCACGTCGGGCGTCGAAGCGGGCAGGGTGCCAATTGGCGGCGGGTTCTGTGCCGACTCGGGACTGGTCTCGGGTTCGCCTTCTTGGCCGTGCGAGCGTCGGGCGTCAGGCCGCAGTCCTGGGCTGGCGTCCGTGTCTTGCGGGTTCGACCACGCCGCCCCGGTGCACGGCCATCAGCTGGCCCTGGTCGACGAAGAGGCCCACGTGGCCACCCCTCGTCCCCAGATCCGCCCGACCCGAGACCGGCCCCCAGACAGCAAAATGCTACACCCAACCCAGAGTCATGCCCCAGGGTCAGAATCAATCACAATCACGACCCATCCGCGCGCGGCTAATGCTTAACAAAAGGTTCCCGACCCCGGTTCCCACGACCCCGGTTCCCAGCGGCCGCCTTAATTGGCACCTGCTGATTCGACGCCGACGCCCCCCGAAAAGAGGGAACATCAAACCACCAGCGCTCGCCTCGGCGACCCCGGTCGACCAAGCACCGAGGCTCCCATTGGCTAAACGCTGGCAGGTTCCCGGTTGAGGTTGGCCCAGCCATCGCCGCCGGAACCCGGGTTGGTGGCCCCCAATTCCCTACAAGCTCCTAGGGCAGCTCTTCGCCCGCATCGGACTCGGCGTCGCTGCTGAACACGGTGGCCAGGTCCTCGGCCGCCTCGCTGGCCAGCACCTTGTGGAGCTTGACCAGGTCGCGGGTGTGGGTGCTCTTGGCGTACCAGGTCTCCTTGCCGTCGGGGTTGTTGCCCGATGAGACCGTGACCTGGGTGGCCACACCGTCGGCGCCGGTCACGTTGAGCGTGAAGGCGGTGGTCAGGCCCGTGGGGATGTCCGTGGTCTGCACGTAGCCGGCGCTGCGCAGGCGGAAGACCTTGTCCAGCCAGGCCTCGGCAACGTCGTTGGGTTGGTCGGCGCCCTGGAGGGCCCAGAATGCGGCGTCCTTGTCGTCGGCGTTCTTGTGCTCCAGGGTGAGCTGCTGGCCCGATCCCTGGACCGCGACGGTCGCGACGTCGTCCTTGTCGGTGGGGATCAGGTTGCGCTCGGGCAGGCGGCTCTTGGCATACTGGAGGGGCTTGAAGGTCTGGTCGTCGACCAGGTAGACCTTGCCGCTGTCCGTGTCGCGCACGTAGCGGTCCTTGACGCCGTAGGCCTCGCCGCCGATCTCGAGGACCTTGTCGGGCTTGCCCTCGCGGCGGATGGTGAGCACCGCGGTGGGGTCGTCCAGGCCGAACTCGGAGACCTTGTCCCCGGACAGCTCGATCAGGCGCTTGGCCATCAGTGGGGCCAGGGCGTCGAGCAGCTTCTGGCCGGCGGCGCCCGCCATGAAGGCCTGCTGCTTCTCCTCGCGGATCATCTCGACGGGTGCTTCTTCCCGCTCGTCCTCGGCGCCTTCGTCGTGCTTGGTGTCGTCGGTGTCGTCGTCGCCGTCGCCGTGTCCGTGGCCGTCGTCGTCGCTGTGGCCGTCGTCTGGGGCGGTCTCGGGCAGCTTGTCCTGGATGACGTCGGCCGGGTCGGACTTGGGCGCGGGCTTCTCCTTGATCTCGGTCAGGTCGACCCACAGGTAGGAGCCCACGCTGTCCGAGCGCACGCTGATGTCCACGTCGAGCTTCTCGCTCTTCCAGGACAGGCCGGTCAGGTTGTCGGCGGTGGCCTGGACCAGCACCACGCCTTCCTTGGGCTCGCCGGTGTCCTCGGCGGTCCAGGTCATGTAGCTGGCGGTCAGCAGGCCCAGGAGCAGGACCCCGTAGGTGGCGACGGTGCGGTTCATGCGGCACCTCCCTTCTTCACGCGGCGTCGCAGACGCACCACGCCGAACAGGAAGACCAAGGCGGGAACGCCGAGCACGGTGCTGTAGAAGAAGGCGTTGTCTTCCTCCTTGGCGTGCTTGATCTTCACGTCTTCCTCGTTGTTGGTCTCGCCCGACGAGTCGGCCTCGTCGATGAGCCAGTTGATGCCGTCGTAGACGAAGCGCTGGTTGCCCAGGTTCTGGAGCGCGAAGTCGCTGAACAGGTTGGCGTCGCTCACCACCACGGCGCGGTGGGGGGTCTCGCCGGCGCCCAGGGACGCAGCGGCCAGGGGCCGGATCTTCTTCTTCTCGCCGTCGTCCTTGTCGAAGTCCAGATCGTCGTCCAGGTCGGCCCAGGCGTCGGACTGGCTGCGCACGGTGATGGTCACGCTGGCGTCGCTGCCCTTGGTCTCTTCGAGGAAGCCCGCGGTGGGGGTGAACAGGAAGAGCTGGCTGCTGTTCTTGGACAGGACCCGGGTGGAGTCGTGGCTGGAGAAGCGGTCGGTGCCCAGGTTCAGGCGGTCGCTCTTGGTCCGGGTCAGGGGGACGTACTTGGTCTCCTGGACCAACACCCCTTCGCCCATGGCCAGGCCCAGCTCGGCGACCAGGGTGTCGAGGGGGTCGTCTGGGCGCTCCAGGGCCGTCGCTTCCTTGGAGAACTCGGGCTCCAGAGCCACGAACAGGGCGCCGCCCCCTGCAGCGTAGGCCTTGAGTGCGTCGACCTCGGGCTCCAGGAAGGGCTCGTCGGGGCCCAGGATGAACACCACGTCGGCGTCGTCGGGCACGTGCTCGGCCAGGCCGTCGGCGACGCCGAGCTCCTTGACCTTGAAGTTCATGGCCTGGAGGAGCTTCTTGAGGCCGGAGAGCTTCTCGAGCGGGGTGGCGGTGCCCTTCCAGGAGAGCTCGCCGTGGCCCACGGTGACGTAGGCCAGGCGCTCACCCTTGGCGACCTTGATGATCAGCTCCTGGATCTCCGCGTCGAGCTTCTTGAGCGTGCGCTTGGCGTCGTCGAGCTCGGTGCCGACCTTGAGGGTCTTGGTCACCGGCTTGAGCGTGGGGTCGGCGTCGTCGCCCAGCTGGACTTCGCCCAGGGTGATGGCCACGTAGCCGTTGTCCCGCACCTTGAGGGCCTTGGCCAGGCTGGGCTCGGCGGCGTGGTCCAGGAAGCTCACCCGGAATTTGGGGCTGTCCAGGGGGCCGAAGTAGGCCTTGAGCTCGGTGTAGGTCTCGGCGCTCGACGGCAGGAAGATGCGCACGTCGACCGGCTCGTCCAGATTGGCGATCAGCCCCTGGGTGGCGCTGCCGGCCTGGGCGGTCTTGAAGTAGGTCAGGTCCCACTTCTCGTTGTGCTCGCTGGCCAGGTAGTTCAGCGGGAACACCAGGGACAGGCCCAGCGCAGCGGCCAGTCCGTTCTGGGCGGCCTGCCGGATGCGCTTCGGCTGCACCACGATGGGGCTGTCGTTCAGCGCGTGGTCCACCGCGATCAGCGGGAACAGGCCGCACAGGAGCACGATGGGCCAGACCGCGCCGAACACGCCGCGCCAGCGGCGCTCCATCTCGTCGGCGAAGCCGAAGGCCTCGATGGCCATGTCGGTGGTCAGGCCGTAGACGACCAGCCCGATCAGGCCGACCAGGCCCCACTTGACGGCGGTCTTGCGGGCCGGCTGGGTCTTGCCGGCCTTGGCCAGCAGGGCCAGGGACACCAGCACCAGCAGCTCACCGCTGCCGCTCAGGATGGGGCGGAGGGTCTCGTCTCCGCCGTACAGGCGCTCGCCCGCGAACAGCAGGACCAGGCCCAGGATGTAGAGGACGACTTGGGCGCTCATCGCCACCTCCTCGCGGCCATCCAGCGGGTGGACAGCATTAGGAACGCGAAGGTCAGGGACAGGTAGTACACGACGTCTTCGAGGTTGATCCGGCCCCTCTGGAAGGGCTGGAAGTGACGGTCGTAGAGGCTCAGGTAGCTGAACACGTCGCTCAGGGGCGCTTCGGTCACGCGGCCGAGCAGCCAGCTCAGGATGAGCACGCCCACGATGACGCCGGCGATGACCGCGGCGACCAGCTGGGAGCGAGACAGGGACGACGCAAAGGTGCCGATGGCGATCACCGCGCTGCCGGTCAGCAGCAGGCCGGTGTAGCCAGCGGCGATGTGGCCGTAGCTGACCTTGCCCTCGACGAAGATCAGGGCCGGCATGTAGCCGGTCAGCGCGATCATCAGGGTCAAGAAGCCCATGGCCGACAGGTACTTGCCGGCGACCACTTGCCAGTCGCTCAGCGGAGAGCTGTCGATCAGGACGATGGTGCCGGTCTGGCGTTCCTCGGCGATGAGCCGCATCGTGAGCAGCACCGCGGCTGCGACGATGAAGCCAAAGGTCCAGTAGAAGAAGTCTTCCAGGACATCGGTGCTGTACTTGGCCGTCTTGCCCATGGCGAAGACGTTGAACGCCAAGCCGTTGAAGAACAGCAGGGCCGCCACGACGAGGTAGCCCCAGATCGAGTTGAAGTAGGCCGCCAGGTCTCGCCGGGCGATGAGCAGTACGCCTCTCATGGTCCCTTGCTCCTAGGGCTGGGTGCCGGCCGTCAGGCCAAGGAAGATCTCTTCGAGTTCGGCCTCGGAGTCACCGAGGGAGCGCAGGCCCAAGCCGGCGCCCACGAGCTCCCAGACGAGCTTCTCGCGGTCGTCCTGGGCCATGTTCACCGTGGCGCGCCACACGTCGCCCTGGGGTCGGACGTCGTGGTCGAGCACGGAGCCGGAGTCGCTCAGCACCTTGTCCAGGGCGTCGCGGCTGCCCCGCACGGTCAGCACGATCTCGTTGCTCCCGGCCATGCGGTTGGAGAGCTCGTCCTCGGTGCCCTGGGCCACGAGCCGGCCGTCGTTGAGCACCAGGATGCGGTCACAGGTCTGGCTGATCTCGCTCAGGATGTGGCTGCTGATGAGCACGGTGCAGTGCTTCTTGAGCGCCTTGATCACGTCGCGCATCTCGACGATCTGCACCGGGTCCAGGCCGCTGATGGGTTCGTCCAGGATGACCAGATCGGGCTCGTGGATGATCGCCTGGGCGATGCCGACGCGCTTGCGGTAGCCGTGGGACAGGGTGTCGATCACCCGGTCCGCCACGTGGCTGATCTGGCAGATCTTGAGGACCTCGGCCATGCGGGCCTTGATCTGGCTGTCCGAGCGGCCCTTGATGCGGCCGGCCCACAACAGGAAGTCCCGGACCCGCATCTCGGTGTAGAGCGGCGGGTCCTCGGGCAGGAAGCCGATCCGGGCTCGGATGCTGTCGGGGGCTTCGAGGGCGTCGACGTCGTCGATGCGCACGGAGCCTGCGTTGGGGAGCAGCAGGCCTGCCAGGACCTTGAGTGTGGTGGACTTGCCTGCGCCGTTCAGCCCCAAGAAGCCCACGATCTCGTTGGACTCGATCCGGAACGAGACGTCCCGGACGGCTGGGTGGCTCCCGTAGTAGCGGGTGAGTCCGCTGACCTGGATCATGTCGCCAACCTCCTAGTCGGGGCAGCGTTTTAGCCCTTGCTGGCCGTCCGTCAAGCGCGGCGGTCTTGACTCCGGCCCAGAAGGTACGAGGGCCCCGCCGGAGGATCCGGCGGGGCCCAGGACACTTGGTGGTTCAGGCCAGCGACCCGTCTCCAGGTCCGGAAGGCACCGAAATCCGCCGGCGAAAGGACAATTCCCTCACCGATTCCACCGCAGCTAAACCCAGCTGGGGTGTCTGGTCTGTTCCTCCAAGGGTTCGGGATTCCTTAGAGCAAGCGCCGTGCCAACCTGGATCTGGCCGGTCCAGGCCGTTTCCAAGGGGGGATCTGGGGTGTTCATTCCCCAGTTGGGGCCCGGACTCCCGAGGTCCCGGGACCCTGATGTCCCAGCCCGTGCGAATCCGCTGACATCTCCCTGACAAGCGTGTCCAGCAAGCTCACCCCGGCGAGCACGTGTGGGGTCTTGTCCGCCGGGTTGTACCAGCGAAAGTAGTCCCGCCAGGTCGCGGGCTCGACCAGGCGGATGCCCGAGCGGGTGAGCTCGATCAGGAAGCTGGGGGTCCCGTAGGTGCCGTAGATGTGGTCGATCTCCATGCCCAGCCCGCGGAACCAGGACATGTTCCGAGCGAGCTGGTTGATGCGGTAGGGCCGGCCGGGCATGTCGGCGACCATCTGTTCGGCGGTGGCCCGGTGGGCGCCGCCGTCGTCGGGGGCGCCGTAGCGGCCGGCCCAGGGGAAGTAGACGTAGCCGCCAAAGGCGTGCAGCGAGACCGCGGTGTCGAACCCGGTGGCCGCCACCCGATCGACGATGCGGGACTCGGGCTGGGAGAGCGGCGCCGGGCTCGTGTAGTAGTAGCGCCGGGTGAAGGGCAGCCGGGACCACAGGTTGTCGTTGTCCCGGTGGACCGCAAAGTCCCGGTTCAGATCGACCCGGTTGGCGTTGGCCCGGCGATAGGTCCGGGTGCGGCCGTCGAGCAAGTCTTCCTCGGTCCGCCAGCGCCCGTCCCGGTTGACCACGGGCAGCACAACCAGCTCGATCCCCGCCGGCGGTGCGCCGCCATAGCGCTCGAGCAAGGCCACGGCGACTTCGGCCCCGATCCACTCCAGGGCGTGGAGCTGGGCGAAGACCAGCAGGCGTTGCTGCACCGGCGCGGTCTCGCTGCGCACGGTGAAGGACCACACCCGACGCTGCTCGACCGTCAGGCCGACGCATTCCGGGAGCACGGTGGTGGGGTGGTCGGCCACCAGGGTGGCCAGCCGGTGCCACAGGGTGGCTTCGAAGTCCCAGCCCGCTGCACGCTCGGGGTGCACCGCCGGGGGCTCGCGGGTCGAGGCCCAGGCCAGGAAGTCCTGGTCCGGGCAGGGGCGGTCCAGGGTGGGCGCCGGCGGACCCGCCGCGCCCTGGGCAGGCACGGGCCGATCCACGTCGGTGTCGTCGGCGAGGCTGAGCCCGATCAGCACCAGGAGGAAGGACAGCACGGCGAGAGCTTAGTCTGATAGGAACGTCGTCCGGTCGGAGGACGCGGTGGCCGCTGAGATCGAGGACGCGAGGACCACCCCGGGGTGGCTGCGGGGGCCGGCTGTGCTGCTGCTGCTGGCGCAGCTGGTCGTGTTCGGGCTGGGCTTCCTCTACGCCCAGGGCATGGTGGCCCACAACGGGCCCCGATGGATCCTCAAGGCCGAGCCGATCGCGTTCTTCGGCAACTGGAAGATGTTCACCACGGTGGACCGCAAGCAGCGGGACATGGACGGCTACGCCATGTGGGACGGGGAGTGGGCCCCGATCGATCTGCCGGCGCTGTTCCCGTCCCGGTGGGAGTCCGGCCCGCGCTACACCCGCAAGACCATCCGGCGCAGCCCCAAGCACCTGGCGATCCTGGCTGGCGCGGCCTGTGGGCGGCTCACCGAGCGCCCGGAGCGGGTCCTGTTGGTCGACGTGCGGTGGCGCTCCAAGCGCGGCCAGCGCGAACAGCCCCGCTGGGGCAAGGTCCGAGAGAAGCCGCTGATGGACTGGGACTGCTCCCGCGAGCCCCCCCAGGTCTCTGGGCGGCCGATCTGATGGCGGGCTGGTGGCAGGCCCGCTGGACGCCGGTCTGGGCGGGGGGGTGGACCCTCGCGCGGGTCTTGTTCTGCCTGGCGGCGCTGTACAACCAGCTCCTGCGCTACCCGCGGGTGGCCGACGCCTACGCCAGCACCGACATGGTGTTTTCCTACAAGCCGTTCTACCTGGCCGATCACGTTGTGCTCACGCCGAGCACCGGATTCGCGCTGTGGTGGACAGGGCTCCTGGCCCTGCTGGCGCTGCTGTGGGGCGGGCGCCTGGCCAAGCCAGCGCTGTTGATCTGGCTGCTCAGCGGGTGGGTGCTGCTGTCCGCCGAGGGCTTCAACATCAAGGCCTACGACCGGCTCATGACGTGGCAGGCCGTGGCGCTCCTGTTGGGGCCGATCGGCGAGCGCGACCTGACGACCAAGGCCCGCTCCCCCCTGGGGCGCTGGTGGTTGTTGGTGACCTACTGCTGCATCTACGGCTCCACTGGGTACTTCAAGGCCCGCTACGAGCCCTTGTGGTGGACCGGCGAGGCCCTCCAGTGGCACATGGTGCTGCCGTACTTCGGGCAGACGGTGGTCGGGGCCTGGATCAGCGACAAGCTCTGGATCACGTGGCCCCTGGGGGTCTTCACCGTGCTGTTCGAGTGCGGCTTTCCGCTGCTGGTGTGGTTCCGCCGACTCAACCCGTGGGTGCTGCTGGCCGGCGTTGCGCTCCACCTGGGCATTCTGCTGACCATGAATGTCGGGGTGTTCAGCCACGCGGCCATCGCGCTCTACCCGGTGTTGCTGCACCCCGAGATCGCCCGGGCGTGGTGGGGGCGATGGCAGGCCTGGCGAGGGGTCGGGTCAGGGGCGCCCGGTCGACCGGGGCTCAGTCCAGCGTGCCCGTCCAGCGGAATCGCTCCAGCTCTGGACCGCTGAGTCGGCGGCCGCCGTAGAGAGCCCCCACCAGGGCATCGAGCCCGCCGGTGTCGCCCACCACCCGCAGGCTCACGGGCACGCCATTGCGCAGCTGGAGGGCCCGGCGCTCGCCCGGTGCGGCCCGCTCGAACAGCACGACCCGGGGCTCTCCCGTGCCCCCGTCGTGGCGGCGGAAGGCGAGCAGGTCGCGCGCCTCGACCCGGGTCGCGACGAACACCTGCCCCCGGCTGGTGCGCACGAGGGACGTCACCGACGGCGAGCCCTGGGTCACGCCCCGTCGCACCGTCGCCGTGCCGCCGTCTGGGCCGCTGTAGGCGTACTGCAGGGTGCTCAAGAGGGCCCGCAAGGGCGGATGGGAGACGGCGAGATCGCGAAACCGGGCGGCTTCGATCCGCAGAGCGACCAGCGCGGTCTCGGCCCGGACCGTCGCTGCTCGCGGCGCACCCCGAGCCAGGGCCAGCTCACCGAAGCACTGGCCCCGTTGGTACCGGCGCAGCCCCTGAGCGCCGTCGGCACCGACGGCCCCGGCCATGCCCTCGACCACGAACCAGGCGGCGTCCCCGGGGTCGCCGGCTCGGAACACGGCGTCCCCGGGCTCGAAGCGCCGCAGGCTCATGCCAGCGTCGACCGCTGGCAGGTCGCGTAGCACCGGCAGGTCGGGCAGCGCTTCCCACACGGCGGCGTCGGCCATGGGCTGGTCCAGGTGAGGCGCCACATGGCTCTGGTAGATCGCCTCGGGCACGACCAGCAACCGGGTCGGCGCCGCCCCGCGCACCCCGGCGGTCCGCCGATGGCTCGCACCGCGCCCCAGGGCTCGCTCGCCAAAGGCCTCGCCCGGCCCCAGCCGCGCCACCACCACCGGGCCCTCCGTGCCCTGGACGAAGACCTCGACCTGGCCAGACTGGATCACGAAGAGCTCGTTCCCGGCGTCCCCCGCCCGGAACAGCACCTCGCCGGCCCCCAGGACCCGACCCCTGGCACTGTCTACGACCGCAGTCCAGGCGTCGTCTGGGAGCGCCGCGAGCAGCGCCTCGGTCCTCAGGCTCTGGCCACTCACGGGGCGCGCTTGCCCTTCTTCTTCTTGCGGGCACGGCGCTTTTCGTCCTTGGCCCGCTCAACCACCTTCTCCGCGTCCAGGTGATCGGTCTGGGAGCGGGCCATCAGGTCCGCGTAGGTCCCGTGGAAGTCCTCGACCCCGTCCTCCCGCAGCTCCAGCACCCGGGTGGCGAGCTTGTCCACGAACCAGCGGTCGTGGGACACGAACAGGATCGTGCCGTCATAGGCCAGCAGCCCGTCGGCCAGGGCCTCGATGCCCTCCAGATCCAGGTGGTTTGTGGGCTCGTCGAGCACCAGCACCGTGGGCTGGACGGCGGCGATCCGGGCGAAGAGCAGCCGGGCGGCCTCGCCCCCGGACAGGTTGCCGACCTTCTTCTCCACGTCGTCCCGGGAGAACAGCACCATCGCCAGCCGGGCCACCACGCCGCCCAGCCCGTCGGTGGGCACGCTCTTCCACATGCTCTCCTTGACCGTGCCGTCCGGGGGGCCCAGGGCGTCCCGGTGGTCTTGGGGGAAGTAGCCGAAGTCGGCCTCGTGGCCCCACTCGAATGTGCCGTCGTCTGCGTTGAGCTCGTCGACCAGGATCTTGAGCAAGGTCGACTTGCCGATGCCGTTGGGCCCGATGATGGCCAGCCGGTCTCCCCGCTCGACCTCGAAGCCCACGTCCAGCAAGACGATCTTGTCGTCGTAGGCCTTGGACAGGCCGTCGACGGTCAGAACCTTGCGGCCGCTGGGGCGCCGACCCTGGAACTGGAAGCGGGGGTGCCGGCGGGAGCTCTGGGGGAGCTGGTCGATCACGATCTTCTCGACCCGCTTCTGCCGGCTGTTGGCTTGGCGGGCCTTGGTGGCCTTGGCCTTGAAGCGGGTGATGAAGGCCTTGTGGTCGGCGATCTCCTTTTCTCGCTTCTTGATCTCGGACTCGCGGCGGGCCCGCTCGGCGACCTTTTGCTGCAGGAACGCCGCGTAGTTGCCCTTGTAGGAGACGACCCGCTCGTAGTCGACGTCGAGGATGTGGGTGCAGACCCGGTCCAGGAAGCGGTGGTCGTGGCTCACGACCACGCAGCAGCCGCGGAAGTCGAGCATGAACTGCTCGAGCCACGAGATCGCCAGGATGTCCAGGTGGTTGGTGGGCTCGTCCAGCATCAACAGGTCGGGCTCGGCGGCCAGGGTCTTGCCCAGCAAGGCGCGGAGCTTGAACCCCCCGGACAACACCCGCAGGGGCTCACGGTGGACCGCGGTCGGGATGCCGAGCCCCTCGAGGATGGCGCCGGCCCGGGACTCCAGCCCGTAGCCGTCATGAGCCATGACGATGTCCTCGAGCTTGCTGTAGCGGTCGTCGTCGAAGGACTCGTGGGCGTTGGCCAGCAGCGCTTCCTTCTCGACCATCGCGTCCCACAGCAGGGGATTGCCCATCATGACGACATCGAGGATCGGCGTGTCCTCGTAGGCGAAGTGGTCCTGTTCCAGCACGCCCATGCGGGCGGCCCGCGGGCGGGTCACGTCGCCGCTGCTCGAGGTCTCCTGGCCCGCGAGCACGCGGAGCAGGGTCGACTTGCCAGAGCCATTGGCGCCCACGATGCCGTAGCGGTTGCCGCGATCGAGCTGCAGGTTCACGTCGCGGAACAGGGCCTGGGCCCCGTACTCCATCGCGAGATCGGTGACGGTGAGCATGGCGGGGGCACTTAGCCCGCTCCGTGCGCACAGCTCCACGCGGTAGGATCCCCCCCCTCTGGAGCTGGAGTCTCGCCATGTCGGAAGCCAACAAGCGTGCCCTCATCGGGTACTGGATCTTCACCGCCCTCATCGTCGTGAGCCAGGGGGCGTCTGGCGTGATGGACTTCCTGGGGGCGGCGCCGGTGCTCGAGGGCGTCACTGCCCTCGGCTACCCGGCCTACATCCTGTACATCCTGGGCACCGCCAAGATCCTGGGCGTGATCGCCATCGCCGTGCCCGGCAAGCCCCTGCTCAAGGAGTGGGCCTATGCCGGGTTCACGTTCGACTTTCTGGGTGCCGCGGCGTCCCACGTTCTCAACGGTGACGGCCCGGACCTGTTCATGGCGCCCCTCGTGATCCTGGCCTTCTTGATCGGCAGCTACAAGCTGCGGCCTGCGGACCGCAAGCTATAGGGCGGGGGACCCGTGGAGGTCCCCATGTCCGCCCCTGGCACCACGAACCCGGTGGACGGCAGCGCCCTGCCGGCCGTCGATGCCACATCGCCCGACGCCGTGGCCGGCCTGGTCGACGCCGCCCGGCAGGCCCAGCCCGCCTGGGGTGCCCTGAGCGTCGCCGCCCGGAGCAAGGCCGTGCTCGCCTTTGCCCGGGCCGCCGTCGAACGGCACGCCGAGATCATCCCCATCCTGGCCAGCGAGACCGGCCGCAGTGCCCTGGAGTGCGGGCTGAACGAGGCCAACGGCATCCTGGAGTACGCCCGGGGCGCCGTCGGGGTCGCCAAGAAGACCCTGAAGCCCGAGCGGGTGCCCTTCAACCCCGTGGCCTTTCCCGGCAAGCGGGCCGTGATCGAGCCGCTGCCCCGGGGGGTGGTCGGCATCGTCGCGCCGTGGAACTACCCGCTGGCGAACTTCTACAAGTCGCTCTTCCCGGCGCTGCTGTCGGGCAATGCCGTGGTCCTGAAGCCGTCCGAGCACACCCCGCGGTCGGGCGCCTGGCTGGCGGGCGTGGCCGCCGAGACCTTGCCGGACGGCCTGGTCCAGCTGGCCCAGGGCGCCGGCGACGTGGGGGCCGCGGTGGTCGACGCGGTCGACGCCGTGGTGTTCACGGGCTCGGTGGCCACCGGCCGCAAGATCGCCGCACGGGCCGGGGAGCGTCTGATCCCTTGCTCTGTGGAGCTCGGGGGCAAGGACGCGGCCATCGTGCTCGCCGACTGCGACCTGCCGCGCACGGTCGCGGGCATCGCTCAGTGGGGCATGCACAACGCCGGTCAGAACTGTGCCGGCATCGAGCGGGTCTACGTCGAGGATGCGATCGCCGACACCTTCGTGCCGGCGCTGGCGCGGGCAGTGGGTCGGCTGCGGGTCGAGGACGGCAGCGGTGAGAGCGAGCTGGGGCCACTCCAGAACGCCCCCCAGCTGGCCATCGTCGAAGCCCACGTGGCCGACGCGCGGGCCAAGGGCGCCACGGTGCTCTGCGGCGGGGAGCGGGTGGGCCAGGGCCTGGGCTACGCCGCGACCGTGATCGATGGCTGCGCCAAGGGCATGGCGGTGGTCGACCAGGAGACCTTTGGGCCCGTGCTGGCCGTGGTGCGGGTGCCGGACGCAGACGCCGCGGTCGCCGCAGCCAACGACTCGAAGTACGGCCTCAACGGCAGCGTGTGGACCACGAACCTGGCCCTTGGCGAGACCCTGGCGCGCCAGCTCGACGTGGGCATCGCCAACGTGAACAACCACAGCTTCGCGGGCATCGTGCCGCAGATCCCCTGGACCGGGGTCAAGGACACGGGCCATGGGGTTGCGGCCAGTCGGCACAGCTACAGCACCTTCGTGCGGCCGCGCACGGTGCTGGTGGACAAGAACACCGCCCCGGACCCGTTCTGGTTTCCGGCCAATGCGGACCTGGAGACCCTGGCGACGGCGGTTCGGGACCTGAGCATGGGCGCCCTGGGGGCGGTGTTCCGCTTGCTGCCTGTGCTGGGCAAGCGGACCAAGGCGATCCGGGCCCTGTCTCAGGAGGAGCCGACTTGACGCCACCCCGCCAACGGGCGACAGCGGGGTGTGCGAACCCTCCGCTTCGACCGCGGCACCCTGTTGATCGACGGCATCGTCGACGGCGAGGAACCGCCCGGCTTCACCTGGGATGGCCGGGTCAACCGCTTCCGAGGCGACGCAAACCTCTACCGCCACGTGGTGCTGGAGTGGCATCGCTCCGGGCAGCCGTGGACCGACGAGGCCCGGGCCTACGGCAAGCTCGAGGATCTGGTCCACCACACGGATCGAACCCCTCGCGAGTACCAGGAAGCAGCGCTCGAGGCCTGGCGCACCCGGGGGCGCAGCGGCTGCGTGATCCTGCCGACCGGTTCGGGCAAGACCTACGTCGCCGAGCTGTGCATCGCCGACGCCCACCGCTCGACCCTGGTGCTGGCCCCGACCATCGACCTGGTGCTCCAGTGGGTGACCGTGCTGGAGCGGGCTTTCCAGCGGCCCATCGGCATGCTCGGCGGGGGGCAACACGAGCTGCACGACATCACCGTCTCGACCTATGACAGCGCGTACCTGCACATGGGGCGCTACGGCGCTCGCTTCGGGCTGCTCATCTGCGACGAGGTCCACCACCTGCCCTCCGAGGCGTACAGCCAGGCCGCGCTCATGAGCCTGGCCCCTTGGCGGCTGGGGCTCACCGCGACGTTTGAGCGGCCCGACGACGGCCACCACGACGTGGTCGGACTGATCGGCCCGGTGGTCTACCGCCGCGGCATCCGGGAGCTCGCCGGCGAGGTGCTCGCCGACTACACCGTGGTCCACGTCGAGGTCGACCTGACCGACGACGAGTCCGACCGGTACTTCGAGGCCCGCGGGACGTTTCGCAGCTTCGTGGGCCGGAAGCGCATCCGGCTGGGCGGCCGCAATGGCTGGGGCAACTTCCTGCGGGCCGCCGCCATGTCCAAGGCCGGGCGAGCCGCCCTCAAGGCCCACCGCGAGAGCCGGCGGGTCATCCACGAGGCCAGCGGCAAGCTCGACGCCCTGGAGACCATCCTCCAGCGCCATCCAGAGGGCCGCGTCCTGTTGTTCACCAACGACAACGCCACGGTCTACCGCGTCTCGCGCGAGTTCGGCGTGCCCTGCATCACCCACCAGACCGACGTGAAGGAGCGGCGGGCCATCCTGGCGGCGTTCGGCGAGGGCCGCTGGCGGGTCATCGCCACGAGCCGGGTGCTCAACGAGGGCGTCGACATGCCCGAGGCCGATGTGGGCGTCGTGCTGTCGGGGACCAGCACGGTCCGGGAGCACGTGCAGCGCCTCGGCCGCATCCTGCGCCCTCGCGAGGGCAAGCAGGCCGTGCTCTACGAGCTCGTCACCACCGGCACCTCCGAGGAAGCGACCAGCCGCCGCCGCCGGGAGCACGCGGCCTACGAGGAGGACTGAGGGTGCTGACCGGGGACCTGGTGCGGGTGCGGGTGAAGGGCAAGGAGCTCCACCCCTCCTACGTGAAGCCCGAGGAGCCGCGCTTCCAGGAGCGGGCGGCAGAGCTGGTCGCGCTGTACCGCAGGGCGGTGACCCAGGGGCACACCCGGGCCTGGCTCGCGAGCGAGGTCGAGGAGATGATCGGCGACGGCGTCGACCACAAGCTCACCAAGGGCCTGGCCAAGACCCTGACGGACCGCGCCGAGTTTGCCGTCGAAGCGCCTGTGCCCCCAGCCGAGCTCCGTGCTCGGCTCTTTGATGTGACAGCCGCGGCGCCTTCGCGGGCCAAGACCGCGGCGGCCATCGCCGCCCTGGCCGACCAGGTGGGCGTCACCCCCGACGCCCTCAAGGGGCTGCTCTATGCCGACCGCAAGGAGGAGCAGCGCATCCTAAAATGCGACGTGTCCGACGGCGACTGGTTGCTCCACCGCTACAACACCGGCCTAGTCCAGGCCTGCCTGCTCAAGGCCGTCTCGGTCGAGGTGTCCCTGGACGGCCCCACGCCCGAGCGCGCCCGCCAGCTCTTCCGGCTCATCCAGTTCAACGGCCTGATGTACTCGGTCACGCCCACTGCGCTCGGCTACCGGATCCACCTGGACGGTCCTGCGTCGGTCCTGCGCCACAGCACCCGCTACGGCATGAGCCTGGCGACGTGGTTCCCCGGCCTGCTCCTCCAGGAGTGCCCCTGGTCCATGGACGCCGTGGTGCGGTGGGGGCGCAAGCGCAAGCTCAAGAAGGCCCTGCACGTGGACTCGGAGCGCGGCCTGCGCTCCCACCATCGGGACACCGGGGCCTACACGACCCGGACCGAGGACTGGTTCCGGGAGCGCTTCGAGGCCCTGGACTGCGACTGGGCCCTGTCCCGGGAGGGCACGCCCCTGAACCTGGAGGGCAAGGGCGTCGTGGTCCCGAACTTCACGTTTCGGAAGGGCGGTCGGGTGGCGCACCTGGAGATCGTCGGCTTCTGGCGCAAGGACTGGCTGCGTCGGCGCCTGGACCTGCTCCAGGCCCACGGCCCGGGCAACCTGGTGCTCGCCGTGAGCAGCAAGCTGGCGGTGACCAAGGAGGTGTGGAAGCACTTTCCGGGCCAGGTGGTCAGCTTCAAGGAGATCGTGCCGGCCAAGGACGTGTTGGCGGCCGTGGAGGCTTGCGCGAAGGGGGGGTGAAGTGGGAGGGGACGAACGTCCGTACTTCGGACGTTGAGGGGCCCCAACTGAGTTGGACGGGACGAACGTCCGAAGTACGGACGTTCGTCCCTCCGCAGCGCGGCCGGGAGGGGACGAACGTCCGTACTTCGGACGTTGAGGGGCCCCAACTGAGTTGGACGGGACGAACGTCCGAAGTACGGACGTTCGTCCCTCCGCAGCGCCTACTCCAGCGTGATCCCCGCCAGATACGCCGGCGCCTGGGGCCTGACCCAGCCCAGGAAGCGGGCGTCGACCACCGAGAACTGGAAGTCCGGCGTGCCGGTCTCCGGGTCGACGAACTGGCGCTCTACCGCCGCGGCCTTGGGCGTGCGGTACAGGGTCACCCGGGCGCCGTCGTCGGTGTCGGTGACGTCGGCCTGGCGCAGCGGGCGCCGCAGGTCGGGCACCACCCGGTTGTAGGTCCCCTGGCTCTCGAAGCAGGGCTCGCTGGACCAGCAAGCCACGTCGAGGGCCACCAGCAGACCGTCGTAGAAGTCGAAGCAGACGGCGTCGCCGCCGCTGCTGGGCAGGCAGCTGCGGGCCACCCGGTCGCTCTTGAAGGGCTTGGCAGCCGGCTCCTGGAACGGGAAGACCAGGCCGACCTCGGCCTGGGTCCAGCCCAGTCGGATGCGACGGCCCTGGACGGTGATCGCCACGTCGGACCGCGCGGACCGGGACACGCTGGCGCAGCGCTCGCGGACCTGGAATGGGTAGCGCAGCGTCACGCCGCCCTCGATGTCGACCACCACCTGCCAGCCCGCGTCGTCTCCGTCGGCGCGGCACAGGGGTCGGGACAGGGTGGTCTCGAGCAACAAGGGGTCGGGCTGGTACCAGTCGATCGCCAGGGTCTCGGCGGGCACTCGCCACGCCGGCAGCCCGGCGTCCGTCAGCAGAGGCAGCCACGCGTCCTGGGCCGTGCGAGCGGACTCTCCGGCGCCGGTCTCCAGCCGGACGCTCACCGCCACGCCGGGCACGGGCACTCGGACCTGGACCGACCGGTCGTCGGCGTCGACCCACGGCGGCGTCAGGCCTTCCTGGCCCAAGCCCAGCAGGGCCGAGTGGTTCTCACTGTCGTTGAGCGAGACCTGGACCAGCGCCTCGTGCACCCGGCGCCAGGCGTCCGGCGAGCGCGGATCGGTCGGGTAGGTCTTGGCAAAGGCCAGCAAGCCCTCGGGACCCAGGGCCTCAGAGTCCCGCCAGATGGCGTCGATGCGGCGAGACGCGGCCTCTTCCAGCCGGGGGTGCTCGGGGTGGATCGACAGGAGCTCCGCCCAGGCCTCTGCGGTGTCGACCTGTTCGACCTCGGACCAGACCGCGGCCATCCACTGGCCCTGGATCTCCGCCAGCTGGCCGTGCTCGGGGTACGCCTCGAGCAAGGCCTGCCAAGCCTCGCTGGTGCCCTGGGCGGCCGTCGCCTCGAAGGCCAACGTGTGCTCCAGCGCCACCGCTTTGGTGGCCTGGGGGGTGTCCGGGAACTCCTCCTGGAACGCCCGGGCGGCATCGATGGTGCGCAGTGTCGCGGCTTGATCCCAGAAGCCCTGGAGCACGGTCTCGGCGGCGTCGGTGCCCTGGTAGTCGGCGTAGAGCTGGCGTCTCAGGGTCTCGTCGTCGCCCGCCTCGCGGAGAGCCAGCTGCGCTGCGAGTCCCTGGGTCTTTGCGCCGGCCTGGGTCCCGGACCACGCCTGCCAGTGACTGTCCAGCGCCGATCGGGGAATGCCGGCCGGGTGCAGGCGCTCCAGCCCCGTGAGCTCGGCCCTGGCACAGACGTCTCTCACGTCTGGGTCCTGGAGTCCGTCCGCCACTCGATCCGCACAGGTCTCGAGCACCTTGTCGAGCTTGTCCTTCTTGAGGAGCTTCTCGAGCTTTGACGCGTCCTTGCTCGCGGCCTGGACCGCGGGCGGCAGGGCCACCAGGCCCGCCAGGAGCACCAGGGTGCGGGCCCTCATAGCGTGAGCCTCACGTACCAGAGCATGGCGCCTTCGGTGGTGGACAGGAGCACCGCATAGGTGCCGTCCGGCCTGCGCCAGGCGTCCAGGGGGCGTGCGGTGGCGAGCCCCTCTGGCAGCGGCTCCACGCCATTGGCGACCAGCTGAAAGGTGCCGCCGGTGCCCAGGCTGACCAGGCCGAACTCGGCGTCGCCGTGCACGGCGAGCCACGGCGGGCGCCCTAGATCGATGGGCCCCGGCGCCGGCACCGTGAAGAACCCCCCGGCGCGGCCCTGATACGTCAGCGTGCCGTCGGAGTGCAGCAGGACCAGGCGCTTGTCGAGCTGTCCGATGTCCACGACCGGCGCGTGATCCGGCAGGTCCTTGACCCGGACCTGTTTGCCCCGGTGCAGGCGCTGGACCTGGGCATCTGCAGTCAGCATGTACAGGCCATAGCGATCCGCGTTCGCGGCCACCGTCAGGCGGTTCACCGAGGTCGTGCGGGCGTCCTGGCCGGCGGCCAGATCGACCAGCTGGTTGCGCTCCAGGGCGTAGATCGCACCGTCGCTGAACGCCACGGCCCCGACAGGCTGCAGGCCGACCATCTCCCAGCCGGCCAGGTCGTTGAGCTGTTGGGCGCTGAAGCTCTCGCGGCTGAACACCCGCCCCTCGACGTCGTGGTAGGCCAGCTTGGCCCCCTGGCCGATGCGGACCGGCCCAGACGGCACGGCCATCTGCTCGCACTTGGTCTTGCCCGACGGGCACCACCACAGCTGGTGGAGCCGATCCACCAGCGCGATGCCGTCCTTGGTTCGCACCGCCGCCGTGTAGCCCCCGGAGTCGCCGGCCTTGAGCACGGGCCCGGGCTCCCAGGACGCGGACGGGTGCTCCGACGGGGGCAGGGGCCAGGTGGTGAAGGCCGGGCAGCCATCGCCACTTGCCGTGTCGCCGGGCTGCAGGATGCAGGCGTCGGTCTGGTCGGGCAGACCGTCCTGGTCGTGGTCCAGGTCCTTGCCCGTCGGGGCCGACAGATCGAGCCGGAGCGTGTCGTAGCCCGCCGTGTCCAGGTGCTCGAAGGTCCAGCCCAGGTTGGCGGGTCGGGCCATGAGCAGGCGGCCATTGGCGGCGAAGCAGGCCCCGCGGTGGTCCTCGCGCTCGCCCCGCTCGTAGAGCAAGGCGCCTTCGGTGCCTTCGGTGGGGGCGTCCCAGTTGGTCGCCAGCTCGAGCTGGCCGCCGGTCTCTCGCAGGTCGTAGACCGTGGCGCCGTCGGGGTCGGCGTCGAGCACGTGCCAAGGTGGCGTGTTCGGGGCCCGCTCGCCGGGGGGCTCCAGCAGAGCCAGGGCGATGAATCCGCCGTGGAACAGACCCGCGACGCGCCCGTCGGACAGCACGTGCAGGCGCTTGCCCACCCACCCTGGCTGCCCGGTGGACCGGGGCAGCAGGGGCCTGGAGCGCACCTTGGCGCCGTCGTCGGGGTAGAAGCGCAGCTTGCCGCCGCCGACCACGTAGACGCCATCGGGCCCGCGGCCCAGGGCCGGGTGGTCTTGGACCGCGAATTCCTCGAGGACCTGGACCACCTGGAGGTCGGCCGGTCCACGCTCGCGGAGCAGGAGGACCTTGGAGCGGGCGCCTTCGAGGCTGCCGTCGGCAGAGGGCCCGTGGGTGATCACCGCCACCAGCTCCTTGCCCGAGCGGGAGACCAGCTGGATGTCCAGGGGCTGGTGGTCCCGGGGAATGGAGCCGACGGTGGCCGGCCCCGGCCACAGGGCCCGGCCCCGAGCCTGGTCCAGCGCGATCACGCTGAAGGTGTTGTTGAGCTGGTCCTCGTAGGCCACCCACACGGCGTTGCCACGGGCCAAGAGCGACAGGTCCCAGGGCTTCAGCTCGCCTTCGGCGGTGCCCAGCACGTGGTGCCATTGCACGTCGCCCGAAGGACCGACCCGCCAGATGCGCTGGGTCGTGCCGCCGTCCGAGTCCGGGGCGCTCGGATCCTGAGGGGCCGCCACGATGGTCGCGTCCTGGAGGGGCAGGCAGGCGGCTTCGTCCTGGGCCAGAGCCGGCGAAGCGCACAGGAGACCAGCGATGAGCAGGCCCACAGCCCGCATCCAGAAGCCTCCGGCACCCTGAGAGACGCGGGAAGTTAGCACGCCCAGCCCCAGGAGCAGGGCGGTGCGGGTCACGAACGGTCACGTCTCCAGGCCAGGCCGAGGGCCAACACCACCAGGGCCAGGCTGATCAGGTGCACTGGGAGCCACCAGCCCCCCAGCCCAGGCGGGCGCACCAGGTCCTCCGGGGCGCGGTACCAGGCCTTGGCCGTGCGGGACCAGGCCCCGAAGCCATCTCCCACAGGCAGCAGGCCAAAGGCAAAGGCCGTCCGGCCGTCGCGGGTGCTGGGCCACAGAAAGGCCTGCCCGGCCGCCAGCAGCGCATCGGCCAGGGGGTCGTCTCCGTGGATGCGCGCCACCCCCGCGCCGATGGCGCTGGCCGACAGGCTCACCCCAGCCACAAGCGGCCCGCTGTCGATGTCCCCGACGCCGTCGCCGTCCAGGTGCTCCAGCACGCCCGGCACCCCCAGTCGTTCGACCACCAGCCGATGCCGAAAGGTCAGGTACATCGCGCTCGCCCAGCCCGGATCCAGGTCGTGCAGGAAGCGCAGGATCAGCGCCGTCGAGCTTCCTCTCGGGGCGCTCGTGGCCTGGCCGGTGGCGACGTCTGCGGTGTGGCCCAACAGTCCTGTTGCAGGATCGGCGGTGGCCTTGGCCCGCTCGAGCCAGCTCTGGATGACCCCTTCATACCGGGCGCCCAGCAGTGCGTCGCAGCCCCGCAGTGACGCCATCGCCACCACCGAGTCCACCGGCCACACCTGACCCGGGTACGACGCCACGAACGGGGGCCCCGGCGCTGCGTGGGCCAGGGCGATCACGTCACAGGACGCCCGCAGCTCGGCCAGCTCCTCCAGGCGCCGGTCCTCGGGGGCCTGCAGCAGCAAGGCGCCGACCCGCACCTGGTTGGTCCAGCCGGCGTGGAAGATGCCCCACGGCGGGTCCAGGTGGCTGTCAAAGGGCGCGCGCCCCAGAGGGGACTCCATGGCCGCTCGGGCACGGGCGGCCGCCTCGTGGGCCGCCTGCCGCACGGGATGCCCCACCGGGTAGCGCAGGCCGAGCTCGATCCACGCCAGCGCCCACGTGGCGTGGGTGAACAGGTGGCCTTCGGGGAACAGCACCTGCATGTCCCGGTCTGCGCCGGCCTGGATCTGCTCGTCCAGCCAGAGCAGCTGGGGTCCGACCGCTGCGGTCAGCTCGGCCCGGGTCTTGGGCGCCTGGTGGTGCAGCCGCCAGTTGACCGGGACCAACACCGCCAGCAAGAGCAACACCAGCAGCCAGGGCGCCAGGTCGGCCAGCCCTCGCCGTCGTCGCGGGGCCAGGATCGACGCGTCTTCCGGGTATCCTGGGTCCATGACTCGCTCGGTTGCCTGGATGTCCCTCTTCCTCCTCGGCTGTCAGGGAGACGACTGCTCCGAGACGACCTGCACGGACAGCTTCACGTTCGTCTTCGATGGCGGGGGGCTGCTGGAGACCTACAAGGCCGAGCTCACGGACGAGACCGGTCGGCAGGAGTCCTTCAAGTGCTACGGACTGGAAGTCGAGAACCTGACGGATGATTCCCTGTTGGTGTGGTGCGAGGACGAAGGCTTCACGGTGGCCGGGTGGTCCTTGACCACGGTCACCCTGGCGATCAACAGCGCCGACGGCACGACGGACTGGGAGCTGAGCCCCACGTGGGAGCCGGTCTACCCCCAGGGCGACGAGTGTCCGGCCGCCTGCCAGGCCGCCACTGAGACGCTGATCCTCGAGGCGGTCGCCGGCGACTCCGGGGACACGGGCTGAGCCGACTGCGCACCAGTGTCCTGGGCGTGGCCGCGATCGGTCTCCTGGGCGTGGCACCCCAGGAGCCCTGGGTGCCGGTGGCGCCGTCGGACCCGGACATCCGCTGGCTCGGCCGGGTGGATCTGAGCGTGTCGGCGAGCCCTCGCATGGCCTGGAGCGGCTCGGGCTTCTGGCTGGAGTTCGACGGGACCGGCGTCGTGGCGACCCTGGAGACCTTCTCCCAGGAGGGGCCCGCGGGCGTGGACCGCTACTCGGTGCGGGTGGACCGCGGCCTGCCGATCCAGCTCGACGCCCCCGCTGGCGAACAGGAGCTCGTGCTGGCCACCGGTCTCGAACCAGGCCGCCACGTGATCGAGGTGCGCAAGACCACCGAGGGCATGGTCGGCACCGGCGTGCTCTATGCGCTGACCCTGGAGCCCCACAGCCGACTGCGCAACCCGCACCCGGGGCTGCCCCGGCGCATCGAGGTCGTGGGCGGCACCGAGGCCTGTGGCTACGGGGTCCGGACCACCGAGCGCCGGCCGCCCACCGGCTTCGACCCAGCCCACGAGGACTACCTGCTGGCGTGGCCCTACCTGGTCGGCGAGTCGCTCGCTGCCCAGGTCCAGACGGTCTGCTACAGCGGGCGGGGGCTGTTGCCAGCCGCCGGGCAGCCGGACCTCCCGCAGCTCCCGGAGCTGTGGCGGTTGTCGCTGCCTCACGAAGCCGACGCCGTCTGGGACTTCGATCGCTACGTGCCCGACCTGCTCGTGCTGCAGCTCGGGGCCCAGGACCTGGGCCAGGGCAGGCCTTCTCGCCGGGTCTTCCGTGCCGCGCTGGACCGCTGGATCCGCTCGATCCGGGACGTCTACCCGGATGCCTGGATCCTGCTCAACGCGAGCCCCACCGTGACCGCCAGCTGGCCCGAGGGGGGCTGGGGCCCGGACTGGCTCTCCGAGCGCTTCTCGGAGCAGCTGGCCCTGGCCGACGGCCGAGGGGATGCCCGGGTGCAGGTGCTGCCCATCGCACCCATCGCGGGACCCTGGGGGACCGACTACCAGCCGACCTCTTCGGCCCAGGCCGCGCTCGCCATGCGCCTGTCCCACGCCATCCAGGACCTCACCGGCTGGGTCCAAGCGGGAGCTCGCTGAGGTCGCGGAACACCCGGCCGCCACGGGCCTGGATCCGCGCGACCTCGTCGTCAGCCCCCTGGGACGGACCCCCGATCCGCAGCACGGCGTCGCAGCGCTCAGCCAGGGCCAGGGACAGGGGCATCATCAGGCGCTCGAAGTGGCCCTGTCCCGCAGCCTCGATGACCGGCAGGGCCAGGTTGAGCCCGATCAGCGGCACGTGGCCCCGCTCGAACACCGCCAGGGCGGCGCGGTTCATCGCCCGCAGGTTCTCCGCACGCTGGGCGCCATCGGCGCCCCCGCTGGTGTAGGGCCCGGCGACCATCACCCACAGCCGCTCGCTCAAGGAATGAGCACCGCGTCGTCGAACCGGTCCCACTGGAGGCCGGGGCCGATGCCCTGGAGCGCCTGGTCGAAGAACAGGGTGCTGGCCGTGGTCAGGATCGCGTCGGAGCGGTCCAGGTCCATGAAGGTCTGGCCGCAGTCGTCCTGGACCGGCGGGGCCACGCCGGGACAGCCGTTGCTGGCCAGGTCCAACAGCTGCTGGTACCAGGTGGCGTTCAGGTCGTCGCGCCCTTCGAGGTAGGTCTGGGCCAGGCCGACCACGTCCATGCGACACAGGTCGCTGAAGGCCATGTGGCCGGCGTCTTGGAGCTGGAGGAGCTGGCCCACATCCAGGGACACGGCGGTCTCCAGGTTGTCGGCGTAGGGGTCACAGGAGCCGCTCAGGGTCAGCGCCGACGCGCTCTCCCGCGTGATCGTCACCGCCGACGCCAGGGCCAGCAGCGCCGAGAAGCGCGGATCCGGGTTGCCGACGGTCTCGGTGGTGCCCCCGCCGGCGCTGTGACCGCTCAGGCCCATGCGATCCAGGTCGAGCAGGCCCTGGAGGAAGCCGCCTGGATCGCCGTTCGCGTCCTCGAGCCAGGCCAGCACATCGGCCAGGTCTTCGGGGGCCGGGTCGTCCAGGGACGGGTCGCAGCCGTCCAGTGGCGGGTTGAAGACGCAGGGCAGCACGTCGGCCAGGTGACGACCGGGGTGGTCGGCGCTTATGACCACGTAGCCGCGGCTGGCCAGGTGCTCGGTGTAGGTGATCGACTGGGCCCGGAAGCCGCCCCAGCCATGGCTGAACAGGACCACCGGCAGCGGCGCATCGAGGGGGCGTGTGGGGGCGTCCCGGACCGCGCCGGTGGTGACCTGGGCCAGCTCGGTGGCCTGGAGCAGGTCGATCACGCTCTGGGGCGCGAAGTCCGCCAGGTCGATGGTCTCGGTGGGCTCCAGGCTCGCGTCGTTGGCGGCCGGGTACCAGACATCGAAGACCTGGCCCTTGTCGCGGATCGTGCGCACGCCGACGGGCACACCGCGGACCCCGGGGTCCGACGGCAGGTCCAGCGGCTCCAGGGTGGAGCAGGCGATCGACCACAGGATCAGCACGCCTCCTCCATAGCCCGACCGCTCACGGCACCGACGCTTGGGTGGCTTCGCCGGTCCAGCCGGTGTCGGACCACGTGCCCGGGGCCACCTGGAGGGTCTGGGTGAGGTCGCCCACGTGGAGCGTGACCGTGCCCTGGTGCCACAGCGCGAGCCGTGCCACGCCGTTCCGATCGGCGGTGGCTCCGACAGGGGGGTGACCGGGTGCCTCGATCCAGGCCACCTGGCCACGGGTCAGCCCGGAGACCGTGACGCGGCTCTCGGCCCGGTGGGTGCCCGGGATCCATGGCGACACGCCCTTGTCGACCAGGAGCTCCTGCCAGACCTGGGCCCACCCTTGGGCCCGTCCCCGGGCCGGTCCGTGCACGATCCCCCCGACGGCGCCGGCCTTGAGCGTGGCCAGCAGGCGCATCGGGAGGGCTCTGGGATCGGCGGCGTGCTCCCGGCGGGACCCCATCTCGGTGATCCAGTGCCCGGCGAACATCGACGGGTCCCGGCCGGACCCTGGGCCATCCACCACCAGCGCCTGGCCCGGCAGGTGGTGTCCCACGATCGGTCGCGCCAGCGGGTCGGTGAGCAGGCCCTCCCGGGCCTGGTTCGGGCCCCCGGGTCCCTCTTCGAGGATCCACAGGACCAGGGACGGATGGCCGCTCAGGGACTGGACCAGGGCGGCGTCCGGGGCCACGCAGGGTCCCGGGTCCCGGGCCTGGGCGGACAGGCCGCGCCAATTCAGGATGCCCGGGCAGCGGGGCAGCACCACCACCGGCAGCCCCCGCTCGTCGGCCTGGGCCAGGTCGGCCGGGGACGGCAGGCGGCCGTGGTACTCGACCACGTTGTGGCCCGCTGCGGCGGTCAGCCGGGCGATGGCGGTCAGGGTCGTGTCCTGGGTGACCCGCTGGCCTAGGAGCCGCAAGGTCTGCCCGTTGAGCGCCAGGGCCCGGTCCTCGACACCGAAGTCCCGGAGCCCGGTCCGGGTGGTGTGGCGGTCGAGGAGCGCACCGTCGGGCCCGGCCAGGGTGGCCTGGAGCTGGAAGAGGGCGGGACCCTGGGCGAGCCCCAGAGACCAGACCGGGCCCTTCCACGGGGCCGCCGCCGCGGTCGCCTGTCCGTCCACCACCTTGGCCTGCCCCAGGGTCTGGAGCACCCGGCCGTCGAGCATGGCCGAGAAGTGCACGACGCTGCCCGCCGGAGCGCTGTCGACCCTTGCGCTGGCCGTTGCAGCGCCGTCGTCCAGCGTGACCCAGGCGTCGTCGACGTAGGCTGCGGGCCGGAGCGAGAGCACAGGGGGCTCTCCCAGCCGCGCCCGGGCGCTGTCCTGTCCGGAGAGCAGGGGCGAGACCCCCCGGGGCCCGGAGATCCGGACCACCAGCTGGTTTGCGCCGGCCTTGAGGTACGGTCCGACCGGCACCTCGATGGGGGCCAGGCCACCGGTCTGGGCTGGCAGGGCCGTGCCGTTGACGGTCACCTGGGCGGACCAGCTCGTGTCCCTGAGCACCAGCACGCTGCCCGGGCCGACCCGATCTGCGGGAATGGTTACGGTGGTCTCCAGGTGGACCGCCGCGGTCCGAGCGGGCGCGACCCAGGGCGGCTTGGGGTCCGGCGTGACCGACCAGCCCCGGGCCAGGGTCAGGTCGAGACGGGCGGCGGCGCCCGAGGGCTCGCTGCCCCTGCAGGCCGGCGTCGACAGGCAGCCGACCGCCAGGAGCAGCGCCGCGGCGATCCATCTCCGGCCCATGCTCGCGCTCGCCCTCCGTGCGCAGACAGGGTACCCGGCGGGGCATGCCCGGCCCTCCTCCGACCCCCGCCGCCCTGGACCGCCACGTCGCGGCCTGCGAGCGCGACGAGGACGGCTACATGGATCCCCAGACGGGGCTCTTCGTGCTCACGAGCGCCTTCCTGACCCGCCGGGGCTGGTGCTGCGCGGCGGGCTGTCGGCACTGTCCCTTTCCGGTGTCGGAGCAGCGCCGGGTGGGGCGTCCGCGGGGGGTGCCGGCGTGGCCTTGGGGGGGCGGAGTCTAGTCCTCGCTACCGACACATCTGCGTCGCCGTCACCGTCTTCCCCCCACAATTCCCGTCCAGATCCACCGCCCCGTTGCAGTTCTCGACCCACGTCGCCGAGTCCCCGCACGCCGGCACCCCGGACTCCCAGCCGGCATCGCCTTCGCACGTCTTGCCGCTGGTCCCGCCGGCGGCACAGGTCGCCGCATCGGGCAGCTCCTGTTCCTCGAGGCCGTCACAGGTCCAGTCGTAGCTGCCGTCCCCGCGGTCGGTGCTGAAGAACGCCGTCTGGGCCGTGTTGGCGGCGGCGTTCAGGTCGTAACAGTCTGTGTCGTCGGCCACGTACCCGCTGGCGGGCAAGCTGCAGGCGTCGACGACGCTGGTGGCATCGCCGTAGCCATCGGCGTCCAGGTCGGCGTAGTAGGTCGTGGTCACGCCTTCGTCGACCGCCGTGTCGCAGTCCTGGTCCACCGTGTCGCACACCTCGGTCGCGTCGGGGTTCACGGTGGCGTCCCCGTCGTCGCAGTCGTCGCTGTTCTCCACGGTGCCCGACGGGGCGCTGCAGGCCTGGGTGCTCACCGCGGGGTCGCCGTGACCGTCGCCGTCGCCGTCGTCGTAGAAGGTCGTCGTGGCCCCCTCGTCGACGCTGCTGTCGCAGTCCTGGTCGGTGTGGTCGCAGACCTCGGCGGCGTCGGGGTTCACGGCGGCATCCCCGTCGTCGCAGTCGTCGTCGGTGGCCGACCAGCCACTGCCGAGCTCGCAGGCGATCTGGGAGACCAGGGCGTCGCCGAAGCCATCGCCGTCGCTGTCCCCGTAGAAGGTGTCGCCGTCGACCGGATCCTCGTCGATCGCGGTGTCGCAGTCCTCGTCCACCCCGTCGCAGCCCTCGCTGGCACCGGGCTTGATGCCCCCGTCGGCGTCGTTGCAGTCCCCGGGCTCGGCGACGTAGTCCGACGGGGCCGTGCAGGCCTCGACCGTGGTGGTGTCCACGCCATAGCCGTCGGCGTCGGCGTCCAGGTAGAAGGTCTCGGTCACCCCCTCGTCGACCAGGCTGTCGCAGTCCTCGTCGTCGCCGTCGCACTGCTCGGGGGCGTCGGGGTAGCGGGTGCCGTCCTGGTCGTCGCAGTCCGTGGCGTCGTCGACGTGATCCGGGGGGGCGTCGCAGGCCACCTCGGCCTCGGCCGGGTCCCCGTGACCGTCGCCGTCGCTGTCCAGGAACCACGCAGGCGCATCGCTGGCGGCCTCGTCGACCGTCGCGTCGCAGTCGTTGTCCACGTTGTCGCACAGCTCCGGGTTGCCGGGGAAGCGCCGGTCGTCGCTGTCGTCGCAGTCGTCGGTGGTGGCGGCCCACCCCCGCGGGTCGTCACAGGACAGGGTCGTCTCGTCGGCAACACCGTGGTCGTCGCCGTCGGCGTCCAGGTACCAGGTGCTGGCGTCCAGGGCTTCTTCGTCGACGGTGTCGTCGCAGTCCTGGTCCAGGCCGTCGCAGAACTCGTCGGCGCCGGGAAAGCTGTCCGGGTCGTCGTCGTCGCAGTCGCCGCCCGCTCGGGTGTATCCCGCGGGCTCTTCACAGCCTGTCAGCGTGTCGTCGTCGCTGCCGTAGCCGTCCGCGTCCCGATCCCGGTGCCAGACCTGGTCCTCGGGGTCCCCCTCGTCGACAGCACCGTCGCAGTCGTCGTCGAGCTGGTTGCAGTACTCGGTGGCGCCGGGGAAGGCCTCGGCGTCCCCATCGTCGCAGTCGCTGGCGTCGTCGACGAAGCCGCTCAGGTCACAGGTGTGGGTGACCACCGCAGGATCGCCGTAGCCGTCCTCGTCGGCGTCCGCGTACAGCGTGCACGGGTTGGTGTCGACGGGCACACCGCTGTCGCCATCCGGGACCGGCGGGGTGCAGCCCCACAGTGCCAGCACCAGGAGGGAGGGGGTCATGCTCGGCGGCATCATCGCACGGTCCGACTGGGCGCCCAGCCGCTTCCCGCCCATTCTCTTGACAGTCGGGCACCGGGAGGGGGACTAAGTTGCCGCTCCCAACGGGAGGTCTCCATGATTCCGACCCTCTTGCTCCTGCTGGCCTGTGGCGACGACACCACGGGCTCCGACACCGGCACGGTGGGCAGCGACAGCGGCACGACGGCGGTCGATGACACCGGCACCACCGCTGTCGACGACACCGGCAGCGACACCCAGGACACCGAGGACACTCAGGACACCGAGGACACCGAGCCTCCGGAGCCCGAGATCGACTGGGCCTTCGACGACGTGTTCGGCGTGCCCAACGTCGACGACGACGACGAGAACCGGACCAGCGACTTCACCGACAACGGCGGCTGGAGCGGGGTGAGCGGCGAGGACGACTTCACCACCCTGACACTCCCCCGGTCGGTGTTGAACAGCCTGCCCGATGGCGAGACCGTCCGGCTCACCTTGAGTGGCGAGACCAGCCAGATCCGGGTCCACACCTCGTCCGGTCAGATCCTGGGCAAGGGGAGCGACACGGTCTACGAGTTCACGCCCAGCGGCAAGCTCGACCTGGCCGTCGAGTTCGGGATCTTGCTGGCCCAGGGCTACCTGGAGCTCGAGCGGCTGAACAGCGCCGGCGTGGTCCAGGACAGCACCGAGGTGCTGTTGATGGCCAGCCCGCTGCTCATGAACAACCACCTCCAGGAGGCCGAGGAGGTCTGGGTCGTCTCCGTCGAGGCGTGGGGCACCGACAACCACGCCTTGGTCCAGGACTTCACCGACGAGCTGGGCAGCGCCTTCACGTCGGTCAATGGGCGCAACTACGGCAACGACGTCTGGATCCAGGACGAGTTCGAGTGGGGCAACCTGTACGGCACCGACACCCGCATCGGCGTGGTGCTGGACCTGATCCGGGACCGGGACCTGGACGACTACGCCGAGGACCACATGGTCGAGCCCGGGCGCATCGCCACGGTCTACGGCAGCGGCCGCGCCACGAGCCAGGACTACGGCGGCAACCTGGAGACCTCGCCCCCGGTGACGGTGGGCGGCACCGAGTACCCCCTGGGCCGGTTCTACTACGGCGACGACGGCCGCAACATCCGGCCCAACGACGACCTGGTCGACGCCATCAACGACAGCATCCTCCAAGAGCCCTTCACCCAGACGGTCAAGTGGCTGTGCGTCGGCCACGTCGACGAGTACCACACCTTCATTCCGGACTCGTCCAGCGCCAAGGGCTTCAAGCTGGTCGTGGCCGACGTGGACGCCGGCTACGCGTTCCTGGAGGGCCTGAACGAGAACACGAAGATCACGCAGTACCAGTCCAAGGGCTTCCGCACCATCGGCGACATCGTCGACGACCGCGCCATCCGGGCGCTGAACGAGGACCTGCGCGACGACTACATCGAGCCCAACATCGCCACCTTCAAGGCCGAGCTCGGACTCACCGAGTCGGACATCATCCGGGTCCCGGGGCTGTTCGAGCAGCCCACGGGCTGCGGTCAGTACACCGCGTCGCTGATGCCGGGCACGGTCAACCTGACGGTGGCCAACGTGGCCGGCGAGGCCGTCAAGCTGTTCGCCCCCGACCCATTCTTGCGACAGAACACCGGTGACCAGTCCAGCGACCCGCTGATCAGCGAGTGGAACAGCCTGATGCCCGCGTCGGTCGAGACCCACTTCGTCGACGACTGGGACGTCTACCACATGGCCCTGGGCGAGGTGCACTGCGGCTCCAAGGTCCAGCGAGCACCCGACGCCGACTGGTGGGACACCTCTCTCGATCTGCTGGAGGGCAACTGATCATGACCACGCTCCTGCTCCTGGGCGCTCTGAGCGCCCCCGCCCTCGCCGCCGACGCACCCCTCGTCCTGGTCGAGGCCGCCTACACCCCCGAGACCCTGGACCAGGCCCTGGCCTCGCCGGACTGGCGCGTCCGTCACGACGCCGCGGTCGCGCAGCTCTGGCGGGACCAGCCGGACCTGGCCGCCGACCTGTGGGCCATCCAGCCCATGCCGACCCGGGCCCGCTTCCTGCGGTTCTGGGGCGGCATCGTCGATGAGCCCGGTGCCGAGGCCGTGCTGCTCGAGCGCCTGATGGTCGGCGACGAAGGCGCCGGCCAGCGCCACGCCCTGGTCGACGCCATCAGCCGCAGTGGTTCGGACTACGCCCAGGCCTTTGCCGAGCTCATGTCCGACGAGCCCGATGGCTGGGTGCGGGCGGCCTATGTCGCCAGCATGCGCAAGCAGGACACCGCCTACGCCTGGCCGGTGTTCCGCCTGGCCCTGAGCGACGCCGACGCGTACGTGCGGGCCGAAGGCGCCCGGTCCCTGGCCTACCACCCCCAGGGCGAGGCCCTGGCCGCCGAGCTGCTCGGCGCCTTGGCCGACACCGACGCCCAGGTCCGCGAGGCGGCGGCGTGGTCGGTCGGCGTGCTGCGCATCGACGGGGCCTTCGAAACCGTGGCTGCCCTGCTGAGGGACAACGACGCCGAGGTGCGGCTCCAGGCCCTGCACGCCGTCGAGCGCATCGACGCCGACCGGGCCATGGCGCTGGCGGATCCGCTGTTGGACGACAGCGACGCCCGCATCGCCCGCCTGGCCATGAGGGTCAGCGGCCGCTGACAGTGCTCCACAGACGCCCCGTCTCGTCGGTTAGGCTCACGGCCTGCCGCACTCGGGGAGGGTGTCTTGCTCGCCATGTGGATGGTCCTGGCCTGTCAGGACCAGGGCTTCACCGCCTTCAACGAGCCTCCGGTCGCCCAGATCACGTCGCCCGGCGCAGGCGCCGAGATCGTCGAGGAGATCCCCTTCGACCTGGTGGGGGTGGTGTCCGACGCCGACGACGACCTGGCATCGCTGTCGGTGATGTGGATGCTCGGGGCCGAGCTCTTGTGCGACGAGGCTGCACCGGACAGCTCGGGGTTCTCCCTGTGCAGCGCGACCCTGCCCCGGGGCGAGCACACGATCACGCTCCTGGCGATGGACCCCACGGACGAGGCGGGCACCGACACGCTGGTGGTCGACGCCCTGGCCAACCGGGCGCCAGAGGTGAGCCTGGACTCGCCGGAGACCAGCGGGGTGTACTACAGCGACCACGCTGTGCCCCTGGAGGCCACGGTGATCGATGACCGGGACGCCAGTGGCGTGCTGGCCCTGGTCTGGACCGACGACGACGTGGACCTGGGGCTGAACCCCAGCGCCGACCCCGACGGTGTCACCGCCACGTCGACCTACCTGGAGGAGGGCCCGCACACCCTCACCCTCTGGGCCACCGACACCACCGACCTGACGGGCTCCGCGACGGTCAGCATCCTGGTGGGCGGGCCCAACGTGGCGCCGGACTGTGCGATCACGGCGCCCGCCGACGGCGTGGCCTTCAACCTGGGCGAGACCGTGACCTTTGAGGGCAGCGGCAGTGACCCGGCCGTGCCCGCCGACTGGCTCACGGCGACCTGGACCAGCGACCTGGACGGCGAGCTGGCTTCGGGGCCCCTGGCGACCGACGGCACCACCGCGGCCGCTGCGTCGGACCTGACCCTGGCCACCCACGTGGTCACCCTGTCCGTGGTCGACGAGCTGGACCTGACCTGCACGGCCCAGGTGGTCGTCACCATTGGCACGCCGCCGACCCTGGTGGTGACCGCGCCGAGCGACGGCGACGTGTTCAACGACGGGGATCGGGTCACGTTCAGCGCGACCGTGAGCGACGGCGAGGACGCCGCCCAGGACCTCGCTCTGGCCTGGACCAGCCACCTGGACGGCGAGTTCAACACCGATGGGCCCGACGCCACGGGCGCGGTGAGCTTCACGACCGCGGACCTGAGCGTCGGCAGTCACACCATCACCGCCCGGGCCACCGACACCGACGGCTTCTACGCCGAGGTGGACCTGGGCGTGGTCATCAACGGCCTGCCCAGTGCGCCGGCGATCTCCCTGTCGCCGGACCCGGCGACCACGACCGACGATCTGAGCGTCTCCATCGACAGCGACGCCGTGGACCCCGACGGAGACGCCGTCACCTACAGCTACGCCTGGACCCGCAACGGCGTGGCGTCGTCGGCGAGCACGTCGGCGACGTTGTTGGCGAGCCACACCGCCCGCGACGAGACCTGGGCCGTGACGGTCACGCCGTCGGACGGCATGGGGACCGGGGCCTCGGCGACGGCTTCCATCACGGTGTCGAACACCCCGCCGGTGCTCGCGTCGGCGACCCTGAGTCCGGACCCTGCGACCACCACCGACGACCTGACCTGCACGCCCGGCAGCACGTCGGACGACGACGGCGACAGCGTGTCCACAACCTTCACCTGGACCGTCGATGGGGTGACCACCAGCGGGTCCGGCACGCTGTCCGCGTCGGCGACCGCCAGGGACCAGAGCGTGCACTGCACCGTGACGCCGAGCGACGGCACCGACGCCGGCACCCCGGTGGACTCGAACACGGTGGTGATCGACAACACGCCGCCGACCGTCACCAGCGTGACCCTGGTCCCGACCACCCTCCGGACCGACGACACGGTGACGGCCAGTGTCACGACCGCCGACGACGACGGCGACAGCGTCAGCGTGAGCTATGCCTGGACGGTCGACGGCACGGCCGTGGCCGAGACGGGAGCCTCGCTGGACGGCACCACTTGGTTCGACAAGGGCCAGGTGGTGGTCGTCACCGTGACCCCAGACGACGGCACCGACACCGGCGCCGCGGTGAGCTCGAGTGGCCGCACGGTCCAGAACTCCGCGCCCGAGGCCCCGGGGGTCACCATCGAGCCGGCGTTGCCCTACAACAGCATCGACGACCTGATCTGTGTGCTGTCCATCGCCAGCACGGACCCCGACGGGGACAGCATCAGCTACAGCGTCGGCTGGGCCCGGGACGGTACACCCCACACCACGGTCTCGACCACCACCCTCACCGGGGACACGGTGTCTGGCGCCGACACCGGCCCCGGCGAGGTCTGGACCTGTACCGTGACCCCGACCGACGGCTTCGACGCCGGCACGCCGGCCAGTGCCAGCGTCACCATCCAGTGCCTGGACGGCAGCGACGCGTCGTGCCCGTCCACGGACTGCGCGACCATCCTGGCCGGCGGAGCGTCGACCGGCGACGGGACCTACTGGCTGGACCCGCTCGGAGCGGGGGCCTTCGAGGCCTGGTGCGACATGACCACCGACGGCGGCGGCTGGACCCTGGTGGCCGTCTCCAGCGACGACGGCGCAGACACCTGGACTTGGGACAACCGCGGGTACTGGGACAGCGACACGGCCACCTTTGGGGATCTGGGTGGCACCCACCAGGACATGAAGTCCCTGGCGCTGAACGAGGTCTCCTTTGCGGACCTGTTGTTCGTGCACCACCCCAGTGGCGACTGGGCCAGCTACGACGCGGTCTCCGACGGCTCCGCGGACCTGGGCACCTACATCGGAGGGGTGGGGGAGTCCGTCTGCTGGGACGCGGCGACCGACGGCATCCCCATGACGGCGGGCACCATCGCGGCCTCCGACAAGCTGTGCAGCACGGACCTGTTCTTCAACGCCGCCGACGCCGACGGCAAGAGCACCTGTGACTGCACCAACTGCGCCAACACCCACGGGCCGGTGTGGAGCGTGGCGGACAACAGCAAGTGCCCCTTTGACGACCCCGGGCGGCGCTCGGCTCTGGGACCGTCCGAGAAGACCGGCACCACCGAACACACGGCGATTGGCTTCGGCTGGGCGCTCGAGCTGAACACCGGGGCCGAGCTGAACAGCGAGAACTACATGTGGGTCCTGGTGCGCTAGCGCGAGGGGGCTGTGGGGCCATCAGAGCCATCACTTTCTTCCGGCTGTGCAGACAGAGCCCCTGAGTTCTTCCGCTTTGGCCGAGAAATGGGTCAAAACGAGCCTGTTTGGGGCCGCGACGTCTCCCAAACGGCCTGCGATGGCCCCCAGGCGGAAGAGGGAAGGGGCTTTGCAGCCGGGAGGGCCAGTGTCAGCGCAGGCCATTGCCTGTCGCGGAATGTCACGGGCGCTTCAGACCCGACGCCGGGCCAGGACTGATGAAGGTCCGGGGGTCGGGTGGTCGCTGGGAAGCCCGACATGATGGACGAGACGCACACCAGGCAGCTGGCCTGGCAGACATTCTGCAAGCACCACACCGAGCCGGGCAACCTGGCGCTGCACCTGCTGGGCTTTGCCCTGTTCTGGGGTGGCCTGGGACTGACCCTGCTCCACCAGGACGCGATCTGGCTCTTCGCCGTGATCCTGTCGGGGCCCATCGCGACGCTGGGTCACCAACTCTTCGAGGCCGACGTGCCCGCCAGCGCCGCCCCGCCCGGGCACCCCTGGGTGCCCCGGTATGTGGGCCGCATGATCTGGCGGATCTGCACCGGCGAGTACGCCGACGACGTGCAACAGGTCAGTGGGCGATCCCCGTTCATGACCGCGCACCCGTCCAGACCGATCCTGATCTCTGGCAAGGAGATCCACTGATCGGCGCCTCCAGGCTCGTCTCTTCGGGGATTCTCGCCGTTGACCTCAGCCTGGAGGGGCGTCCGTCCGATTCACCGGGGAGACGGTTCAGGGGGACAGGGATGCGATCGACGCTCACCAGCCCAAGCGCGATCCAGGCCCGCCTCGAACAGGCATCCGAAGAGGGTTGGGCCGCCCGGATCCGGGTGTCCGACGGCACGGAGCTGTCGGGCATCGTGAGCCTGTCCGACGATGGGGCCCGGGTCGAGGTCCTGACGGGGCAGGCCGTCGCTCGACTCCGTTCCGGGGCGCCCGCCCACGCCAGCCTGACCGGCCCCGAAGGGGGCCTGTCGTTCTACTCCGGCGTCATGGGCGTGCACAACGACGGCCGGGTCGAGCTGGAGCTCCCCCGTGTGGTGCGCGTGGTCGACACCCGGGACCTGGACCGCAAGCCGCTGGACCAGGGGTGCAATGTGAAGCTCGTGGTGCCCCTGGGAGACCAGGACGGGCGCTTCGAAGTCGTGGACCTGTCTCCGCAGGGACTGTCGTTCCGCGTGCCGACCACGTGCTACGCCCTCGCACGGCACCAGCGACTCGAAGTCCGCCTGCAGGTTCCGGGGTCCCGGTCCCTGCGGCTGACGGTCACCGTGCGCAACCTGCGCCGGGACCCCCGGGTCTCGGGTTCCCGGCTGGTCGGCGCCCAGGTCGACGCCGGCCCCAGCGACCTGGCGCAGCACGTGGCCGACGCCATTCGTCGCGGAGGCCGGGCGGCCTGAATCAGTGGGGGGTCGTCAGACCGTCCAGATCCAGGTGGGGGAAGTCCTCGTACCACCGGGCGTAGCTGTTGATCCAGCCGCTGGCCCCACCGTCGTAGTGGGGCTGCGGGATCAGGTAGCCGTCGTCGTCGGCCCGGCGCTCGCCGCCGATGCCGTCCCACTGCCACATGATCGAGTAGGTCCAGTTGTAGCCGTCGAAGGCCACGCCGCCGTCGCTGGTCGGGTGGTTGATGGCGATGTAGCTGGTGAACGCGGCGTCGCCGTAGATGTCCTGGGTGTCGTCGCCCCAGCCGTCGAAGAGGTAGTCGGTCTGCTCGCCGAAGCCGAGGCCGAACTGCATGCCCTCGAGGCGGGAGTAGGGGGCGCCGTCTTCCCACTCGGCCGGGTCCAGGCTCTCGCACAGGTAGCCATTCGACGAGCTGCTGGCCCAGTAGTGCAGCGTGCCTTCCCACGACGCCCACAGGTTGGCCTGGGAGCCGTGGGTGGCCCAGGGGTTGGCGCTGTTGGGGTCGCTGTCCTCGTAGGCCTTGAACTGACCCTCTTCGTGGGTGAAGGAGTAGTACAGCTCGCAGTAGGTGCCCTCGTCGCCGGTGCTGAAGAAGTCCAGCTCGGCCAGGGTCACGACCACATAGGGGTCCTGCAGGGTGCCGTCGGACCAGGTCCAGCCGGTCAGGGACACGTCGTCGGCGTTGTAGCCACCCACGTACTCGAAGCCGACCGCGATGGGGTCGAAGTAGTCGGCGTCGGTGTCGCTGTCGGTGTCGCTGTCCGAGTCGCTGTCGGTGTCCGAGTCGGTGTCGGAGTCGCTGTCCGAGTCGCTGTCGCTGTCGGTGTCCGAGTCGCTGTCGCTGTCGGTGTCGGCGTCAGCGTCCCAGGTGCCGCTGTCGGTGGTCTCCGCCTGGGGACCTCCGCAGGCCAGGAGCAGGGTGGCGCCAAGGCCAAGGATCACGGTGAGTGCACGGGTCATGTCGGAGTCCTCCACAGATGAGACACGCGCGTAGTGTCTCGTCAGGGAGGGTTTGTCAACGGGTCAAGGGGCCCAGCCGGTCGCTGAGGGTCCGCTCTCGTAGACCCAGACGCGCTGATCGACGTCCCAGGGCCCATCGAACGCGACTGTGCCACTTCCGGGAAAAGCGACCACGATCCGGTCGATCTCGGCGATCCCATCGCCCAGCCCGAAGTGCAGGTAGCTGGAGTCTTGGCAGCCCTGGCCGTTGCCGCCGCTCACGTGGCGGACCCAGGTCTGGCTGCCGGACTCGATCCACACGGTGGCCCCCAGGGCCTCGCGGTTGCTCAGCACGTCACCCACGGCCTTGACGCTGAACCAGCTGCCCTTGGCGTCGTCGTCCAGCACGTTCTCGAACAGGCCTCCGCTGGTGCCCCAGTCGGTGTCGCCGTCGTTGTCGTAGTCCGCGGCGGCCGCGCCCCAGCCATTGGTGTAGTCGTCGAAGCCGGCGGTGTAGACGTCCAGGGTGAAGGTGCCGTCGCCGTTGCCCCAGTAGAAGTCCGTCGGCCGGCCGTCGTAGACCGCGGTGATGCCCAGGTCCAGGGCCCCGTCGTTGTCGACGTCGCTCAGCACGGGCACCGAGTGGGTCTCCTGGTACCGCAGGCCGGTGGGGTTCTCCAGCGGTGTCTCCCAGTCCCCTGCGCTGTCCGTGAAGTCCCCGGTGCCGTCGTTCAGGAGAACCTGGGTCTTGTCCGAGAAGTCGAAGAAGCGGGGGTGGGCCAGGTTGGCGGCGATCAGGTCCAGGTCCAGGTCGCCGTCCAGGTCTCCCCAGACCGCGCCGATGGTGTGGCCGAAGTAGATCAGGTTGGCTCGGTGGCCGCCGACGCCCGCGGTGTCTGCGGACTCGTCGACCGTGCCGTCGCCCAGGTTCTCGAAGTACAGGTTCTCGTGGAGCCGGTAGTTGTTCACGAACAGGTCCACGTCGCCGTCGCCGTCGGCGTCGGCCGGGGCGGCCCCACGGGCGGCCAGCCGCAGGTTGCTGAAGTCCGCGTCGGCCGTGGCGTCGGTGAAGGTGCCGTCGCCGTTGTTCAGGAAGAAGAGGTCCTTGTAGGAGCGCTCGTTGCCCCAGCAGATCATGTTGGCCATGTACAGGTCCAACAGGCCGTCGCCGTCGACGTCGAGCCACGCGGACGCCGCGGTGGGCGCGTGCACGTTGTTGTCCGGGTCGTCGCAGTCGTTGTAGTCCTGCAGGTCGGTGATGCCCGAGCGCTCTGTCACGTCGGTGAAGGTGCCGTCGCAGTCGTTCTGCAGCAGCACGTCAGCGCGGGAGTAGCTGTCGGCCTGGGCGAAGTAGTCCAGGCAGCCGTCGTTGTCGTAGTCGCCCCAGACGCCGCCGTCGCCGGAGATGACCCCCAGGTCGGCATCGCCGGTGACGTCGGTGAAGGTGCCGTCGCCGTTGTTGTGCCACAGGCGCACGCCGTTCACCATCACGTCGTCCCAGCCGTCGGCGTTGTAGTCGCCCCAGGCGATCCGGCTGGAGAGGGTGATCCCGTCGTGTAGCTCGAACGTGACCGGGCCCGGATCTGTCTGGGTGTAGCTCACGTGGAGCCGGACCATGTAGTCGTACGGGATCGGGTAGGTGATGCCGTTGTAGTAGACGCTCGACTCCAGGTCGGGCCCGTTCACCGAGCTGTGGCACTCGTCGAACGAGCCGCAGTCGCCGTCGTCGAGGTAGGTCTGGTCCATCTCGAAGGCGGGGGTCTCGGACCCCGGCCGCTGATGGGCCACGTAGACCAGCCCGGGCTGGTCGACCGTGTGGGGCTCGTCGAGCACATAGGTGACCCAGCCGTCGTCTCCGATCTCGGACGCGCAGACGGCGTCTTCGAAGATGGGGTCGGCGGCCCAGAAGTCGAAGCCGTTGTGGCCGAAGTCGTGGAACAGGCCGGCGGTCAGCATGTGGTCGGGGTCGTCGGGCACATGAGCCCACTTGACCGAGAATGCATGGACCTGGGCCGGGTGCTCCAGCTCGAAGCGCACGGCCTCGTTGAGTCGGATGTCTCGGAGCTCGTCGGCACCGTAGGCCCACGTCGTGCCCTCGATGGACGCTCCGCCCACGTCGTCGTCCCAGCTCAGGGTCTCGGAGCCGTCCGGGGCCGCACCCGCCCGGTCGCACGCCGGGCCCGTGTCGGTCACCGTGCCGGTGTCGTCGACGGGGGTCGTCGCGGTGGTCCCGGAGTCGGTGCCAGCGGTGGTCGTGGTGGTGTCATCGCCGCAGGCCCAAAGCCCGGTGAGGAGGATCCAGGCACCCATGGCGCGCTCCGCTACTTGGGGTTCAGCTTCGATCCGCACTTGGGGCAGACCGGTCGGTACTTGCTCATCTGCCCATTCCAGCCGCAGGCACATGCGCCTGCCACGAACTGGTCGCTCTTGCCCCCGCCCGACATGATCTTGCCGATGAGCTTGAGCACGATGAGGGCGCCGACGACGCCGGCGACGAGTTGCCAGAGGGGCATGGGAAGGGAGTCGAGCATAGGCGGACCTTATCAGGTTCACCGGGGGATTCCGGGGATGGCAGACTGTCGGTCCCCGCCCGGGAGAACCGGCTGATCCTGTTCCTGCTCACCGTCGTCTCGGCTCTGTGGGCCCAGGAGCCCATCGACGCCGCGCCCGAGCCGCCTGAGACCGTGCAGGCGTCGGGCCCGACCCTGCTGGGCCTCAGGCTCCCCCAAGTCTCGGGACACGCTCCGCTGCCCGGGCCGCCTGTGGGCCTGTGGACCTATCGGGGCCTTCGTTCCAGCCACGGCTGGGCTCTGGACCGCAAGACCGGCAGCATCGAGAACCTCCTCCCCTTCGGGGGCTCACCGGCCCGCCAATTCGCCTGGGAGTTCGGCACCGATCGCACCCGGCTGCTGCTGGCGATGCACCACGCGCCGCTCATGATCTGGCGCTCGAACGACTGGGCCGGGTGGCACCTTTTCACGGGCTCGGTGGGCATGCTCTTTGGCAACGACGTCCTGCGGGCTGGGCCGCACCTGACCGCCGGTCCGGTGGCCACGCTCGGGGTGGGGGGCCGGGTGGTGTGGGAGCCCTTGCGCATGGGCCACACCCGCATGGGGCCCGAGCTGGTCGTGACCCTCTACGCCCCCGGTGTCGGCGAGGCGATGCTCCTGTGGGGGTGGACCGTGCCGCGGGTGGTTCGCGGCGCCGAGGCCCTGCCCGAGCCCGCCAGCTGGGCCAAGGGCGCCCCGGGCTGCTCCCGGCTCACGCTGGGACTGGGCGTCGGAGGCACCGTCTTCTCGACCGAAGGGGCCTGGGAGTACGTGGGCACGTCGGCCAGCACCACCTGGCGGGGCTCTCCAGCCCTGGCGGTCACCTGTGAGACTCGGCAGGGCGCGGTGCGGCCCTTCGTGGGCGTCGACACGGCGCCCTACGCGTCGTACCTGGCGGATGGCGAGCCCGGACGAGGCCACCTGGCGGCGTTCACGGGGGGCGTGGTCTTTGGGGGGGACCGGGTGCGGACCGGGGTGCACGGCACGGCGGGCGCGCTCATCTTCGGGGTCGGTGGGCGGGTGCTGATCACCCCCTGGCAGGGCCGCGGCGGGGCCTGGCAGGGCATCGAGCTGCGCGGGAGCCTGTTGCTTCCGGGGGCGCCGGTGGGGGAGGGGCTGGTGTTGTGGACGGTGGGGTGGGACGCGAGGGCCTATCGAAACAACCCATCGTAGAAGTGCACCGCTTCATCCGTCACGAACGCCACCACGCTCCCATCCAGGCTGACGTCCACGGCCTTGGCGGGCACGGGCGTGTCGACCACGCCGCGGAGCTCGCCGGAGTCTGCGTCGAGCAGGACCAGTCCACCGGTCCCGTCCGGGTGGGCCACCGAGATCGCCGCGGTGCGGGCCGCGCCGCCGTCGGTGATGGCCTGGACCACGCCGGGCACGTGGGCGGTCCAGCTGACCTGGCCCTGGGCATCGATGGCGACCACCTGGTCCGACCCCTGGTCAGCGGTGAAGAGCCACGCGCTGACGGGATCCCAAGCCAGCAGCGCTGCGCCGCTCGCCTGGACCACGCTGCCGTCGGCGGACACGACCGCGATGCCAGAGTCGATCCCCACGAAGGCCTGGCCGGTCGCCGGGTCGACGTCGAAGGCGCCCGTGCAGGTTGCGTCCAGGGCCAGCTGGGCACCGGACTCCCAGGTGACCTGGCAGGCGTCGGTGGAGAGGGCCACCAGGTCGTCGTCGGAGAGCCGGGCCTGGTCGACGTCGGTGAGCTCGGTGTAGCGGGTCAGGTAGTCGCCCGTGCTCTTCTCGATGAGGACGACGCTCTCCTCGAGCACCATGACCACCGTCTCGGGCCCCAGCTCGGACTCGCCGACGTCTTGGACCTCTTCGTCCTCGCCCTCCAGGTCCACGTCGCCAGTCACGTCGCCGTTGATGGTCTCGAAGGGGCAGTTGGTGCCGAACATGCCCGCGTGGCCGACCTGGCCGTCGGCGTGCAGGGCCACGCCGTGGACTCCGATGTCCATGGTGCTGCGGTAGGCGATGACGCCGTCGGACTCGACCGCGGGGGCGCAGGCGATGAACAAGGAGGCGGCCAGGAGGGGGGACAGGCGGGTCATGGGGCGCTCCAGGGGCTCACCCTACCTTGACCCGCCAGGGGCGCGGGATGGAAAGCGCCAGCCCCCTGCATCACTGGGGAGTTCGGTACCCCTCCCCCTCCGACCAAGCACTCCAGCTCAGCCCCCGGTCCCGATACCGCACCCGCCAGCAGTGGTCCGTGTCCGCGGACAGACCCGTCACGGCCTGTCGCGTCAGGTCCACCCCTGCGGCCAGGTCCTGGCCCCCGAAGCGGTCCTCGTGCTGCTGCCAGTGGTCGAAGACCGGATCGTCGAAGCCCGCACAGGACAAGGCGACCTGCCAGTGGCTGGCCCCGTGCAGGTCCCCGTCCGGATCGCGGAAGGCGCTGCCGACGAGATCGTCGCCAGAGCTCACCGCCGTCGGCGTCTCAGGGGGCAGGTCGTGGAGCCGGATGCGCACCCGGTCCCGCTCGACATTGTCCAGGGTCTCGGTGCCATCGCCCCGGCTCAGTCGCACCAATTCCAACGACGGGTCGTCACCGC
>CAZFLE010000004.1:0-86729 GCA_964519895.1 uncultured Enterobacterales bacterium
GCACGAATTCGTGCCACAACCCGGTCTGGCGCCGCGCCAGTTGCCGCAATGGCACGAATTCGTGCCACAACCCGGTCTGGCGCCGCGCCAGTTGCCGCAATGGCGTCGCCCTCCCTCCCTACAGCCTCACCCCCAGCGCCACCCCCGCCTCCTCCGACCCCCACCACGGCGTCAGGCTCAGCGCCACCGGGCGGTGATCCCACCAGGCCAGCTCGTTCAACGCCAGCTGCGCCCCCAAGAGCCCCACGGTCGCGACGATGCTCGCGCTCAGGCCCTGGTTCACCCAGATCTGTCCCTGATCGGTCCACGGCAGGGTGTTCCGCGTGGCCCCCAGGCCCACTGCCAGCAGCCCCGTCGCGATCGAACCCCGCACTGCCCAACGCCGGGCCAGGGCGCCGTCATCTCCCAGGCGACGCCCGGCCAGGCCGGTCGAGACCCAGCCCAGCCCCAAGCCGAGCACAGCCACGCCGCCACCGACCGCGCCGATACCCAGGTACTGCAGCGAGGCGTTGCCGCTGTGCTGGGCCGCCTGCGTCACACCCCAGGTGAAGAAGCCCGCACCGACCGCCAAGGTGCCCACAGACGCCAGCTGAAAGGCCCGAAGAGAGGGGTAGGGCACCGGCTCGGGGGGCGGGGCCTGGGTCAGCGGCTCGGCACCGAGCGCAAGTCCCGCACAGAGCCAGAGGGCGGTCACGGACCCCCCCGGGTCACCGTGACGCGCTGCCGGGCGTCGACCCCCTCCAGGGTCTCCTCGGTGCCGTCCGGCCACGTGACCACCACCCGGTCGACAGCGTCCACGTCGCCGAGCCCGAAGTGCACCTGGGGTGGGGCGCTCGACACGTACCCGATCGAGCCCGCCGTCACCCAGCGGACCCAGCTGCGATCCCCGGCCTCGACCCTGACCTGGGCCCCGATGGCTCGTGGGTTCGGCACAGGCTGCGCCAGGCTCACCTCGAGCCACGCGGCGTCCCCACAGCGGGCGGTCCACAGCACCGCCTTGCCGCCGACCGCCGACTTGAGCACGTCCAGCCAGCCGTCGCCGTTGTAGTCCCACACGACCACCGCGCGCGTGTCCCGCTTCTGGCGCAGACCCCAGCTCGAGGCTTGGTCCACGAACACGTCGCCCTCGCGAAGCCACAGGCCATCGGGCTGATCTTCCGGATCGGTCCGCGCCGAGTCGTCGCGGTTCGACTTGGAGAACCCGACCACCGCGTCCAGGTCCCCATCGTTGTCCAGATCCGCCAGGGCATTGCCCCAGGCGACCTCCTGGTCCCGATCCCGGTCGGGCACGAGCTCACGCACCTTCTCCGTGCGCGCCCACACGCCCGCTCCGACGCTCTCCAACAGCGCCAGCTCCCCCCACCCCGAGATCAGCAGATCCGGCAGGCCGTCGTCGTTGGTGTCGCCCAAGGCCACGCCCATGCCCTCGATGTTCACGTCCAGCCCCGCGTCGGGCGCCGCGGTCCAGGTGCCGGTCCCGTCGTTCAGCAGGAGCTTGCTGCCACTGTAGGACCCGTGGTGGTTCGTGATGTACAGGTCCACGTCACCGTCCAGATCCAGGTCGGCCAGGGTCGCGACCTGGACGTAGCCGTCCTTGTGCTCGGCCTCGAGACGATCGCTGACGTCGACGAAGGTGCCGTCGCCCTGGTTCAGGTAGAGCGCGTTGTCCTGGCCGGGATCCGGGGGCTGCTCCCCCACGCTGTCGTGGCCCAGGAACAGATCCAGGTCCCCGTCGCCGTCCAGGTCGCCCATGGGAAGGCCGTCGGCGTCCAGCAGCGCCGCGGACAGGCCCGACAGCTCACTCGCGTCGACGAAGACCCCGGCGTCGTTGCGCCAGACCAGGGTGCCCACTGCAGCGGTGCCGATGACCAGGTCGGGGTCTCCGTCCGCGTCCACGTCGGCCGCCGTGATGCCCCGGGCCCGCCAGTTGGGGTTGTCCTCGGGCAGCGTGAGCGCCGGCAGCGGCTGGGTGTCCAGCACCAGCTCCCCGGCTTCCGTGCCCCGGAACCACAGGCCCGCGCTCACGTGGCCCAAGAAGATGTCCCAGTGGCCATCGCCGTCGAAGTCCTCCACCGCCAGGGTCGTGCCGAAGTTGAACGACTCGCCCGGTGAGGGGACCTGGTCATCCCAAGCCTGGCCGTGATCCAGCAGCACCATCGGACCCTCGCTGTCCCGCAGCTCGGGCTCGGCACAGGTCACCACACCGTGCTGGGTGAGGGTGGTGGACGACCCGCCCGAGTCTCCGGTGTGTGCGCCGCTGTCGACCGTGGGAGCGGTGTCCGTCAGGGGTGTGCTCTCGCCCACGGCGCTGTCGGTGGCTGAGGTGCCGGAGTCCGGCTCGCTGCCCACGCAGGCGATGATCCACAGACCGAACATGGAGAGCAGCTTACGGCGCTTCCCCGTCGTCTGCAGGGGCGTCTGCCGGCTCCTCGGCCGCCGCGTCGTCGTCGGCGCTGTGGAACGTCAGGGTGTCCTTGGGGTTGCGGTTCTTGCGCTCGACCTTGTCGTCGATGCCCCCTTCGCCGCCGGACTCGGCTTCGTCCGGAGCGGCTCCCGTGGCGGCGTCGGTCTTGCCCTCGCCCTCGGCCCCGCTCTTGTTCTTGCCGCCCTTGCCCTTGCCACCCTTGCCCTTCTTGCCCTTGCCCTTCTTGCCCTTCTTGCCCTTCTTGCCCTTGCCCTTCTTGCCTTTCTCCCCGACGCCAGCGGGTCGGAACGCCGCCTCGAGCCCGCTCAGTAGTCCATCGCCGTCCACATCCAGCTTGGCGAACTGGTCCGGCGAGCCCGGGTACTCCTGGTCATTCAGACGCTTGTCGTCGTCTTTGTCGTGCTTCTTGACGAACCCCCGGCCCGGCTTCCTGGCCTGCTTGCCGTCGGCCGACTTGGCGGTCTTGGACCGGCCCAGGTCCCGGATCTGGATCGCCCCGTCGCCGTCGCCGTCCAGGACCTTGAAGCGGTCGGCACTGCCCGGGAATTCGGTCTCGGAGATCTCGTCGTCGCCGTCGGTGTCGTAGGCCGCCATGATCGCAGTCGGGAGTGCGCCCCGTGCCGCCCCCTTGCGCAGGATGTCGACGGCGTCCTTGTCGCCGTCGGAGCCGCTGCCATAGACCAGCGCGCCGACCAGCGCGACCAACGCGACCAGGGCGATGACCGCGCCCTTCAGCCTCTCTGGACTCATCTGCCCTCCGGGGCCGCATGATAGGACAGCCTGCGCCGCCAGCAGGCCCCACGGAGGCGACCCCGGGTGCTCGACGGCCTGACCGCCACCCTGATCCACGTCCTGGCCGAGACCTGGCGGGCTGATCTGGCGTTCCTGGCTGTCCTGGGCACGTGGACCCTGGCCACGTGGATGGCCTTCATGGAGGTGGCCCCCGCCTGGCGCAAGCCCCTGATGCTGGGCTCGAGCCTGCTGTTCATGGCGCTGATGCTGCCCGGCCCGCTGTGTGTCTTCCTGATCGCCTTTGCGGTGATCCTGCGCGAGGTCTGCGTGGGCGCCCTGCGACACGAGAAGTGGTGGCTGCCCGCGGCCATCGCACTTCTGGGGGCCATCTACGTCCCGGTCTGCTGGCGGGGCACGTTCCTGGAGTACAGCGACGGCCGCCTGGCCGAGGGCAGTCTGCTGCCCTACCTGCTGCTCTGGCTGACTTTTCGGAAGTGCGTCTACCTGGTCTACGAGGTGTACGCGGGCCGAATCCGCCAGGCCCCGCTCGCCGAGACCCTGCTGCACCTGTTCTTCCTGCCCTTTCTGGCGGGACGTTCGCCGGTGGTGTCCTGGACCAGCCTGTGGGATCACTGGGTGCCGGACATGACGGCGGACAGCCTGCGCCACGGGGCGGTGACCCTGCTGCTGGCGATCTGTGCCCTCTTCGGGCGCACCGCCATCACGCTGCTTGCGGCTGCGCTGGCCATCGACCTGGGCTTCGGGCGGGACCTGGAGACCCGCTCGGCCCTGGCCATCTGGGCGACCCTGGACCTGGGGTACCTGCGCAAGTACCTGTACCGCTACGGGTTCGAGCAGAGCAGCATCGGCCTGTTGCGGCTGTTCGGCTTTCGGCTCCGAGACAACTACGAAGGCCCCCTCGCCGCCCACAGCTACGCCGACCTGTGGCGCCGCTGGAACCTGCACTTCCGAGGTCTGGTGGTGGGGCTCTTCTACTACCCGACCCTGCTCCGGCTCGGGCGCCGCTGGCGGGACCGCAAGCGCCACGCGGTCGCCGCAGCCGTGTTCGTGACCTTTGGTGGCCACCTGCTCCTGCTCTTCCAGTCGCTGTCCATGGCCCTGGACCCGGCCGACCCGACCGCGCGCCTGCAGACCTTTGCTTCCCTGGCCGTGTTCGATCTGCTCCAGGCCACCCTGGTCGTGCTCGCGCTCCTGGGCCCGCCCCTGCTGCCCCGCTGGCTCCACGACCGGCCAGCCCTCAAGCGGGCCCTGGGCATCGTGACCACCTTCCACCTGCGGGCCCTGGTCTTCCTGTTCTTCCACAAGGGCACGGTGGTCTCGCCGGTGCGGGCGCTGGCCCTGCTCGCCCGCGCCTTCGGCCTTCGGCGGTAGCATCCCCCGATGGCCCCCGAGAGCCAGCGCAGCCGAGAGGAGCTGGGGATCGCGGTCCTGCTGTGCGTGGCCGGCCTGCTCACGCTGCCGCTGGCCTGGCGACACGTCCAGCTCCGGGACGCCCAGGCGATCCATGAGCTGGCCCTGTCCCAGCACAGGGCTCACATCGATGCCCCAGAGCCCGGGCGCCCCTCGGTCGAGACACCCGCCGGCCACCTGCCCCTGCGCGGCATGGCCGGCTTCGGCGGCGACGACGCCGACGCCTGCCTGCGCCTGCAGGGTTTCTTGATCGCAGCCCTGCGGGAGCTCCACCGCGGCGGGCACGACCTGCCCTATCGACCCCACCAGGTGCCCACGCGCATCCAAGGCACCCGGTGTGCGGTCGACGACCCGGCCCTGGGTCCGGTGCTGGCGGACCTGGACCAGGCCTGGCGAGCCGCTGGACTGGCCCCAACAGGCCCTCTGGGGCAGCCCTGAGTGCCGGCCCACACCGTCACCATCCAGGTCCAGGCCCCCAAGGCGCTCCAGGTCCGCACCCTGTCCGCCCGGGTGCACGCCATCGACCTCGACGTGGACCTGCAGCTCCAGGCCGTGCGGCTCGAGGACAGCCGCGTCTGGACCGGCACCACCAGCTTCCCCGACGCGCCGCGGCTCATGCGGGTCCGGCTGTTCTGTGGCGACAGCTACACCGAAGAGGTCTGCTTCGACGGGATCCGCTTCCCCGATGCCATGGACCACTCGTCCCTGGTGGTGCAGCTGGTCGCCCGGCCCAACGGCGTCTGGGGTCGGCTGGAGGACCCGGGGGTCCAGGTCCCCCTGAGCCTGCAATTCGGGGCAGGTCTGGCGATCCTGTGGCTGGCGGGCTGGCTCTACCTGCGGCGGCTCCGCGATGGCTGAGACCAGCCACCGCGAGGTCCTGCTGGTCGTGGAATCCGCTGGGGCTCCCCAGGTCGTGCTGCACGTGCCGGGGCAGGACCAGACGCTGTCGGTCGACCTGAACCCGGTGACGAAGTTCCGGCACCACCGGGGGGCCGAGGTGCTCGTGGCCGACGTGCCAGCGCCGCCCGGGGCCTGGATCGAGGTGGACACCACGCCGTTCGTCCTGCACCCGCACACCGAGGTGCTGGAGATCGCCTACACGGCCCACGGGTGGGCCCAGGGCTCTGTGGCCGCCGACGCCACGCCGCTGAACCGCGCCGACGACACGGTGTGGCAGGTGCCGCTGCTTGGGTGGCTGAGCTGGGGGCTGCTGGCCGTGGGGTTCCTGTTGCTCGCCCGGAGGGCCCGTTGAGCCGGCGCACCCGCTCGCTCAGGATGCTGGGCCTGTGCGCGGCCCTGACCGTCGTCGGGACCTGGCCCCTGGCCTGGCCCGACGGGGCCCTGGTCCAGCGCAACGCCGACGCCTACGGCAGCGCGTGGTTGATCTGGTCGGCCGGCACCCAGGACGTCGCCGCGACCCTGGAGTGGGCCGACACCCTGCTCTACGGGCTGCTCGCACCCCTGGTGGCACCGCTCGGCGCGGCGACCGGGTACCACGTGCTCACGCTGTTGGGCGTGTTCCTGTCCGTGGCGGTCACCGAGCGCGTCGCCCACCAGATCTTCGAGGTCCGAAGGCCCGCGTCCCTCATCGCGGCCATCGCCTATGGCCTGTCCCCCCTCTCAGGCACCGGGCTGGCCGAGGGCCACGGCGGCCTGCTGTTCGGGCCGGGCCTGCCCCTGCTGTTCGGCGCCCTGGAGCGACGCCCGGGGTCCCGGCCGTGGCAGTGGGCGGGCTGGGTCACGGCCGCCGGCTGCCTGTGCGCTCTGCAGTCCGGGTACTTCGCCGTCATGGCGGGGCTGACGGTGGGGGTCTACGGCGGCGCCCGGCGACGGCCTCTGTGGCGCATCGTGCCGATCGCGCTGGGCCCGGCCCTGGTGTATTGGGTCGTCGTGTTCGGGGGACTGGACCCCTCCTCTGCGGCGGACCGGGTCAGCGGGCTGGTCTCGACCTTCAGCGCCCTGGACACCCTGGCCGGCGTGCCCCCGGGCTTCGACCTGGCCTGGTACCACATCCGACACCCCCTGCTGTGGACCCTGCTGGCCTTTGGCGCCGCCTTGCCCCTCGCCCGCCGGGAGGGCCCGGACACCGCGCTCGTGCTGGTCGGGGTCACCGCCGTGGTGCTGTCTCTGGGCGAGCGGGCCTATGTGACGACCTTTCCCGGAGAGTTCTCCGACCTGCGCACGGGCAGCGCCTGGGGCTGGATCCGCCACTGGGCCTCTCCGTTGAAGCTCTTCCGCTTCCCGACCCGCTTCCTGTGGATCTGGTACCTGGCGGCCGGGCTGGGGGCCGCCCGGCTGGCGGCGTGGCTGCTGCCTGGCCGCGCCCACTGGCTGGTGGCCCTGGTGCTGGGGGAGACCCTGCTCGTGGGCATGCGCCCCCTCGAGCCCCGCCGCACCGTGGCGGCGATCCCCAGCGCCTACGACGCCCTCACGCCCCAGGACACGGTGCTGGACCTGTGGCCCTGGTACCCCAATTCGGTGTCGCTCCAGGTGCTCAACATCAGCTGCTACTACCAGACCCGGCACCAGGCGCAGCTGCCCTTCTCCTGTCTGACCGTCTCGACCCCCCAGAGTCCGCTGCGCACCCAGGTCGACGGCGTGGTCGCGGCCCTGCTCGCCAACGCACCGGACCGGGCCCTGGAGGTGCTGGCCCAGGACGACATCACCCACGTGGCCTGGCACTCCGACGCCTTCGAGCAGGACGGACGCGAAGACGTGGGCCGGATCCTGGAGCACTGGTGGGGTCCGCCGGTGGCCCGCTCCCGCGACGGCGGCGAGACCATCGTGCTCTACCGGGCGGGACCGGCCGAGCCGGCGCCAGAGCGGCCCAGCGTGACGGCGTCGCCGGATGCCGCGGTCCTGGACGACAACTGTCCGTCCTATGCGATGTGTCGGGTGCGCCCCGGGGGATCGGCCGAGCCGGGGGACCCGCTGCCGCTCTGGGTCCTCCCCGTGACGGCCGCTGGCGGCCTGATCCTGCTGCCACTGGCGGCCCGCCGGCGCCGGAGCCCGGCATCGGATCCGCAGTAGGCTGACCCATGGGCGCAGCGCGCGTGGTGGCGATCGGCGATCTCAACGCCAGCTGGTCGGCCTGGACCACCATCACCCAGGGGCTCGGCCTGATCACGGAGTCGGGCGGGTGGAGCGGGGCCGACACGCACCTGATCCAGCTGGGGGACGTGTTCAACCGCGGGCCGGGTGCCCGGCGCTACTTCCAGGAGCTGCCCGAGCTTCAGCGCCAAGCCGCCCAGGCCGGGGGCCGGATCACCCAGTTGCTCGGCAACCACGAGGTCCTGACCGTCCTGGGGGTCGAGGCCTGGTGCACCGCCGACGAGTACCTGGCCTGGGCGACCGAAGAAGAGCGGGCGGCGTGGCCTGGCCGGGTCGCCGAGCGGAACAGCTACCTGTTGGCGGTGCCGCCCCCGGGGATCGTCCTGCCCCTGGCGCCCCAGCTCGAGGCCTGGAAGGCACTCAACGCCCCCGGGCGCGCAGCCATGCGGGCCGACCTGGGCCCGGAGGGGCAGGTGGGTGCGCTGGTGCGGTCGCTGCCCCTGGCCGTGGTCGATCAGGGCTGCTTGTTCACCCATGCTCCGCTGACCCCCCGCTGGGCCCGGCTGGGGCTCGATGGCCTGAACGAGCGGGTCGCTCGCGCCTGGCAGGAGGCCGCGCCCTTCTACCGCGCCCTGCCGCGCAAGGGGCTGTTCCGCGCGACCCAAGGGCCCCTCTGGAACCGGCAGCTGGCTGTGAAGGAGACCACCCGCGAGCGCCGGCAGGTCGCGCGGACCCTGGCGCTCCTGGGTGTGGACCGCATGGTCACCGGCCACACCCAGACCGAGAGCCTGCCCGGGGGCTCCCCAGGCGAGATCCTGGGACGCCACCAGGACCGGCTCTGGTGCATCGACGTGAGCCTGGGCGCGGCCCGACCCGCCGCCCTGGTGATCGACGACAGCGGCGGCTGGCAGTGGTCGCCGGACGGCCGCTGGGACCTGTGGGCCGCGGACGGACCCTGAGCTCCGATCAGCGGCCAGGCCCCGGGGGTTCCGCCAGCCGCACGACCCGGTTCGCCGGGAAGGGGGTCTCGCTGACCACCGTGCGGCCATCCGGGAGCCGGAGCTCGACCCGGTCCACCGTCGCGACGTCGCCGAGTCCGATGTGCACGTTGGCGGGCTGGGCCGCGCCGTAGCCCGACTCGTGGGTGATGTGGTCCACCCAGGTGCGCTCCCCGGCTGTGACGGTGACCTTGGTGGCGGTGGGGGCTTCGATCCGGAGCCAGCTGGCCGCCGTGCAGCCGTCGCTCATGTACAGGTGCGGGGCGCTGAAGATGTCGGTCATCAGGATGTCCAGCACGTTGTCGCCGTTGAGGTCCTGGGTCACGACGCTGCGCCAGGACCCCTCGCGGGCCAGGCCCAGGTCCGCCGCGACGTCGGTGTAGACCCTCTCGTCGTCCCACTCCAACAGCGCGATCGGCATGGGTGCCTGGGCGCTGCCCGCGGCCCCGCCGCCGCCTTGGCCCTGCTGGTCCTTGGCCGCCTGGGCCCCTTCGTCGTCGTCGGCATTCCGGCCGTCGGAGTAGTCGCCCAGCGCCACCGCCACGTCCAGGTCGCCGTCGTTGTCCCGGTCGAAGAACACCGCGCCCCAGCCGGTGGGGTTGTCCGTGCCCTCCACCGTCACGTCGGCGCCCACGGACAGGGTCACGTCGCCAAAAGTGCGGTCCGCGAACTGCTTCAACAGCACGTTGTTCTCGGCGGTCGTGACGAACACGTCGAACAGGCCGTCGCCGTCGAAGTCCGCGGCGTCGACGTTCATGCCGGTGTGGGTCGGGCCACAGAAGCACTCCGCCCTGGCGTTGGTCAGCACGCCGCCGTCGTTCTTGAGCATGAAGTCGGGCCCGTACACGGTGCCCTGGTCGTTGGCCACGTAGACGTCCAGGTCGCCGTCGTCGTCCCAGTCGAACCAGCCGGCATCGAAGCCCTGGCCGGTGGCCTCGCCCTGACCCAGCCCCTCGGTGTCCAGGGTGAAGGTGGCGTCCCCGTTGTTCCACAGGAACATGTCCCACAGCTCGCCCGGGAAGTTGTCCGCCCGCACGGTCAGCCCGTACAGGTCCACGTCGCCGTCGCCGTCGACATCTGCGGGGGCCAGCTCGCGGATGCGGGCCATGTCGGAGATCTCGCTCAGGGTCTCGACGGTGCCCAGGCTGCCCGCGGTGTTCCACAGGATGCCCGGGAAGCCCGTCGAGCCGGTGATGACGTCGAGCCAGCCGTCCCCGTTGAGATCGGCCACGTTCAACATGTTGACGTCGTGGGCCTGGGTGTCCGGAGCGTCCCGGACAAAAGCACCGCCGTCCCAGCGATAGACGGCCAGGGGCTCCTCGGGGAAGCCGATCAGCACGTCCAGGTCGCCGTCGTGGTCCAGGTCGAACACCGCCAGGGACCCACCGACGCCGCCGGTGCCCTCGCCGCGGAGGGGTCCGAGCAGGCCCAGGGCCTCGCCCTGTTCGGTGTAGGTCACGGCGTCGAGGGGATCGGCGCAGGTCTGGACCAGGTCCAGCTCCAGGAGCCCCAGTCCCAGGACCACGTCGGGCCCACTCCGCGGCAGGCGCACCGAGTCCGTGGGCTCGTCGGAGTCCTCGGTCCAGGCCGAGTCCGCCACAGGCTGCGACGCGCTGTCCGAGGTCCTGTCCCCCAGGCACCCCACCAGCCCCGGCAGCAAGGCGACCAGCCTTGTCGCGAACCGATGCCCACGCCAGCTCTGCACCACAGTCCTCCAGACGAGTCGGGCCCCGACCCAGTCGTCCGGGCGGACGATAGCTTGAACGAATCTGGTCGACCCACCCAATCTGCAGGTCTCGACGATCAGAGACCGCCGTCGACGATGTCCGGCGGCGTCTTCCAGACGGCCGTGCCCTCGGACACGTCGGTGCTCCAGCGCAGCCAGCGGTCCAGCGCCGCCAGAGCGTCCGGCGAGACCGGACCCATCTCCACGGCCCCCGGCATGTACTCGTGGAGGTGAGACACGAACCCCCAGGACGTCGTCTGGCCGTCGGCACCCGGCGCCGTCAGCGCAGCGGTCAGCAGGGGCTTGAGCTGGGCAAAGTCGGCGTCGGCGAGCTCGGCCACGCTCGCCCGCGGGGCACCGCGCTCGTCCAGCAACCAGTCCCCGGGCGTGTGGTCCAGCAGCGCCAGCCCCTCACCGCCCGTTCCACAGATCTCTCCCTGGTCCAGGGCTGGCCGCCAGGCAAGCGGCAGCACCCCGCTGTCGGGGGCCCCCGCCGGGTTGGCCCCCAGCTGGCCGCCGCAGATCTGGGAGAGGGCCGGTTCGCGGGTGGCGGTCTGGGTCGTGTTGAGGGTCAGGACCTCCAGGCCGGCCGACTGGGCCGACTGGGCGCCCTGTACGAACAAGTCCGGGTCCAGCAAGAAGCCCCGCGCCCCGCGCCGGCCGCCGCCCATCATCATGCCGGGGCCCAGCAGCCCGGAGCCTGTCCGGGCGACCAGGCCGCACTCGATCTGGAGCCGTGATGCAGCCTGGACCATCTCAGCCGCGTCGTGGCCGTGCACCCCCACGTCGTGCCCGGCAGCCACCAGATCGTGCAGGACCTGGGGCCCGACGTCTCCACACACAGCGCCCAGGGCGGCCTGGGTCAGCTGGAAGGACGCGCGAGCCCCGTGCTCCTCCAGAGTGGACGCCAGGGCTTCGAGCCCCGAGGCCAGGAACCGCGCCGTCTGGGGGTCCTGGCGGGCCAGGCGGGTGTCCAGCTTGGACCCCTCCAGCTCCGGCGCGTGGACGTGGATCGCGTAGAACAGGGCGAGCCGTGGGCTCTCCGCCTGGGACAGCGCGGACCAGAGTCCACCGGTGGCCAGGGCAGCGAACAAGACCGGCTTGAGCGTCGAGGGTTGCATGGTCCAAGGGACGCCTGCGAGCGGGACCGATTCGGGGCCCGGACCCGGCGTGACCGGTCGTGACGTCTGCCCGATTTCTGTGAAGGAGCCCTTAGAATCGCCCAGGGGAATGGGTGGAGAGCGGCATGTCGGACCGTAGCTGGCTGATCGAATCCACCTTCCTGCAGCGCCTGCCCGCGGCCCTGGCCGAGAAGGTGCTGCGGCTGTGCCAGGAGCGCCGCATGGCCCCCACCCCAGGCCGGTCGGCCCAGCCGCTGCTCCAGCCTGGGGAGAGGGCCGCCCTGCTACTCCTGAAGGGGCAGGCGATGCGGAACACACCGGGGGAGTTCAACCCCGAGCGCATCGACACCGGGCGCCTGATGGGGGCCGGCTGGATGCTCGACATCCGCGACGATGCCCCGGAGCTCCTGGCCACGAGCCCCGTGGACTACCTGGTGTTCCCGGCGTCCATGCTCGATGCCCTGGCCCCCGAGGACCGCACGACGCTCCTGGGCGTGCTCAAGGAGCTCGACGAACTGGACTACGTGGTCGACAAGCTCGAGCACCGCCTGCGCAAGGAGCCCACCCTGCGGCGGCTCTACGCGCACCAGCGGATCCAGCTCCTCCAAGCGTCCACCACAGAAGACGTGACCCCACTGGACATCCTGCTGGAGAAGGGCAGAGTCGCGAGCCGCCTGCCGCTCTTGTTGGTCGGCACCGCCCAGGCCTGGGTGGGCGCCAAGTCCCAGCTGGCCTTCCCCGCGGGTGCCTTGCTGGGGGCCTATGCGGACTGGACCCACAAGCAGCCCCGCCAGCCCTACCGCATCCTCCCCAACGGCCGTGCCCGCGTGCTGTGGCTTCCGGTCGCGACCTTGCGTTGCCTGGCCGCGCGGAACCCCTGGTTCCACCGCGCCAGCACCCGGGAGCACGGAGCCGCCCGGGGCTCGGCGACCCTCATCAACGCCTGCGAGGCGAGTGCCGGAGCGACCACGCTGGCGCTGGCACTCGCGGTCCACCTGGCCCTGGATCCCGACAACGGCACCAAGGACGTGGCCGTGCTGGACCTGGATGGGGCCCGAACCTGCAAGGCGCTGGGACGGACCGGGACCCCCGTCGCGCGCTTCGGCGGCCCCTGTCACCTGGTGGACCTGGAGCTGGGCCACCGGACCGTGCTGATCTGGCCCGGGGAGGGCACAGACCCCGACGACGTGCTGGACGCGCTGCTCAGCGAATTCGAAGAGGTGCTGATCAGCCACGCCACCGGGCACCCACCGCGGGAGGAGCTGCTCGAGGACGTGCACACGGCGGTCCTGCTGTCCGCCAGCCTGGCCGACCACGCCGCGCTGCCCCTGGGAGAGCACCAGCGCCGGATCCACGCGATCCGGCAGCCCGCCGAGCCCTACCCCGCGCGACGGGCACGGGTGCGGGGCTACAAGTCCGGCCCGCCCTTCGTCACCTGGCAGCCCATGACGTCGTTCGTGCGGATCCCCTGGGACCCGTCCTGCGGCGACGCCATGACCGGCAAGGTGCCGCTGAAGCACCTGGCCAGTCCGCACTCGCCCATGGCCCGTGCGGCCGCGAGGCTGGGCCGGATGATCCAGGGCCGCTCCAGAGGGGTGGCGCTCAGCGGCGGCGGGGCCTGGGGCTTTGTCCACCTGGGCCTGTTGCGAGCCCTACACGAGTGCAACATGGAGCCCGACTTCGTGTCCGGGACCTCGATCGGCAGTGTGGTCGGCGCGGTCTACTGCGGAGGGCCCCAGACCGAGGCCATCGACCGCATCGACACCCTCGAGCGCACCCGCCAGAAGCTCTCGATCAACGCCCAGGGTTGCATCGTCAACAGCGCCTTCGTGGGCCGCTACATCGAGGGCATCACGGGGGTGCAGCACATCTACCAGCCCGAGGTCCCGCTGATCGCCGTCAGCGCCGACGTGTACAGCAACAGCCGCTTCGTGCCCTGGACCGGGTCGTTGTCCGACGCCGTGCGCGCGGCGAGCAGCTTCCCGGGCGTGTTCACGCCCTTCAACCGGGGCAAGCACCGCCTGGTGGACGGGGGCGTCGTGGAGAACCTGCCGGCCCTGGTCCTGGGTCGCAACGCCGACTTCGTGTTGGCGTCGAACTGCATCCCGGACCGCCGGGACCCGGACGCCAAGCCCATGCCCCGACCACCGGTCATCGGTCGCTTCATCGACGCGGCGTCGGCTCTCTTCCTGTTGATGGGCCAGGCTTCGCGCCAGGACGAAGGCGCCTCGGACTTCGCCTTTGTGCCCACCGGACACACCAAGAACCTGCCGATGGACTTCGCCCACGCCGACCAGACCGCGGCCCTGGGCTACCAACTGGCCATGGACCAGATGGGCGCGATCAAGGCCGCCTACGAGGCCGACCTGACCACCCACCGCGCCGGCGGGTAGAACGGGTCATGTCCGTCTCGCCCCGTCCCGTCGTCGATCCTTCGACACACCTGGACCTGGACGCCATCGAGTCCGCCTGGTCGCGCCTGGCGCCCGCACCCCAGGACGACGGCACCCTGACCCACATCCTCTCCCGGCTCGCGGATGGGTCCCGCCACGAACCACAGACCGTGATCCTCCACGTCAACGAAGGCATGCCCGGCGACCGCTGGGGCACGACCCCCGGCCGCAACCCCGACGCCCAACTGGCCGCCCAGAGCCACCGCTTCTCCACCCTGGTGGCCAATGGGCAGCCCCTGAGTCTGTTTGGAGACAACCTGACCCTGGACCTGGACCTGAGTCTGGAGAACCTCCCCATCGGCTCCCTGCTCGAGATCGGAGGCGCCGCGCTGGTCCTGACCCCCAAGGCCCACAACGGGTGCCTGAAGTACCGAGGCCGCTTCGGCGCCGATGCCCTGCGGTTCATCTCCCGCAAGGAGCGCCGGCACGAGCGCCTGCGGGGGGTCTACCTGAGGGTGGTCATGCCGGGAGAGATCTCGGTCGGAGACACGGTCCGGGTCAGCCGCGCGGTGGGCTGAGCCGGCCCGGCCTGGGGCCTCAACCGGGCGCCTGGCCCAGCCACCGGACCTCCAGCGTGCGCCGGTCGGACCGCCCGGCGCCGTCCACGGCGACCACGTCGTGCCGGCCAGGCTCCGGGGTCCACCACAGGCGCTGCTCCGCCGGCGCCGTGCCCACGTAGGCCCCGTTCACGAACCAGGCGATGGCCGCGTCCGGGCGGGCCGCGTCGACCTGGAGCGGCACCTCCTGTTCGCCGGCGGCGAGGCCTGGGATCAACAGGTGCACCAGGCCGGCCGCCGGCCGCGTGATCGCCGGGGGCTCCCCCAGCGGGACGACGCCGCAGTCCGGGTGGACCACGGGCTCCCGGGCCAGAGCGGCGTGGTGCCGCCCCAGGTAGCGGCGCACCTCTGCCGGCCAGCGGACCACCCCCTCGACCGACGTGTCCTTGCCCTCCCGACAGCCCGGGGCCACGGCGAGCCCGGAGTCCGCCTCCACCTCGACCGCGGCATGGAAGGGGCAGACCGCCACCGGAACCGCCGTGCGCAGGGCCCACGCCGCCTGGGTGTGCCCACAGCCCGGCCCGGGCAGGTGACCACTCAGGGCACAGACCTGGACCTCGATCAGGTCCCGCGGCGGCGCGGCAGCCGGCGCCGGGTCCCGATGGCCCAGGGCCTCGAGCACGTCGAACAGGATCGGTCCGGACGCCCGGCTGCCCACCAGCGCATGGCTGGGCGTCATGTCCGTGTTGCCCGACCACACCACCACCGTGTGGTCGTTGTCCCAGCCCGCGGCCCAGGCGTCCCGGTGCCCGAAGCTGGTCCCGGTCTTCCAGGCCACCGCCGGGGGGATCTCGGCCAGGCTGCGACGTGCGGGGAAGTCCGGCCGATCCCGCAGGGACAGGGCCCGACGGGTGAGCCAGGTCGCGCCTGGGGAGAAGGCCTGCCAGGTCTCGACCGGGTCGTCCGACGCCAGGACCCGCGGCGTCACGGCCTGCCCACCCCGGGCCAAGGCCCCATAGAGCCCACTCAGCTCCAGCGGGGTGAGCTCGATCCCGCCGGCTGCCACGCTCAGGCCGTAGTAGCCGGGCGTCTGCACCAGGCTCTCGACCCCCATGAGCCCCAGGTGCCCCAGGAAGTCGTCGACCCCCAGCTGGCGCAGCATCATCACGAAGGGCAGGTTCAGGGACCGGCTCAGCGCCGCCTCGGCTCGCACCAGCCCGTCGAACTCGCCGTCGTAGTTGCTGGGCGTGTAGGCCCCGAAGGCGGCGGGCAGGTCCTCGACCAGGTGCTCCGGCAGCAGCGCACCCTGGTCCAGGGCCTGGGCGTAGATGAAGGGCTTGAGCGCCGAGCCCGGCGACCGCGCCACGTCGAACATCGGGATCTGCCCGCCGTGGGCCTGGGCCCAGAAGTCGAAGCTGCCCACCAGGGCCCGCACCTCGCCGGCTTCGTGGTCGAGCACCACCACCGCCGCGTTGTGCACCCCCTGACGGGCGTGCTCCCCCTGGTGGCGGGCCAGGGCATCCTCGGTCCGGAGCTGGGTCCCCCGATCCAGGGTGGTGGCGATGCGGACCTGGTCCGGGTGGCGGCCCCGCAGCCAGGTGGCCGCGTGGGGCGCTTCCCGGGGGAAGGGCCTCAGCGCGCCGGGCACCGGCTGGGCCAAGAGCTCCTCGAGGCCCATCGGCGCTTCCAGTGCGTCCCGCGTCATGAGGAACGCCGCGATGTCGTCCCGGGCGGCTTGCAAGCGCTCGGAGTGGTCCGGGTGCGGGTAGCGCTGGTTCGGGTTCTGGGGCACCGCCAGCAGGGTCGCGATCTCGTCCCCGGACAGGTGCGTCGCCCGGTGGCCGAAGTAGGCCAGACTGGCCGCCTCGAGCCCCTCCAGGTTCCGGCCATAGGGGGTGAAGCTCAGGTACGCGACGAGCACGTCCTCCTTGGACAGGTAGAGCTCCAGCTGCAGCGCCCGCAGGGCCTCGATGCCCTTGGAGCGCAGGGTGCGGGGCCTGGGCTCCAGCACCCGGACCAGCTGCATGGTCAGGGTCGACGCACCGGACACCACCCGCCCGGCCATCAGGTTCGACCCTGCCGCCCTCACGATCGCGATGGGGTCGACGCCCGGGTGCCACCAGAAGCGCTCGTCCTCGAGCGCCACCAGGGCCTCCACATAGGCCGGGTCCACCTCGTCCAGGCCCACCGGCACCCGCCAGCGGTCGTCGGGGGCCAGGAAGACGTGGGCCACCGAGCCGTCCCGCCAGTCCACCGCGACCGACCCCGGTGTCCCGAGCCGCTCGGGCAGAGGCACCAGCGCCGCCGCCACCAGGCCTCCTCCGACCAGGAGGGGCCCGAGCCACGCCACCAGGACCAGCAGCACCCCCAAGAGCCGTCGCATCACAGGACCTCATCGCCCCAGGGCGCCCGCACGGTGAGCTCGGTGCCGGGCTGCCGAGCCCGGAGGTCCGGGTCGTACATGGCCTCGGCCTGGACCGGGGGCAAGGTGAAGGTGCCTGCGGACACGGCTCGGACCTGGAAGACGATCTGGCGCCGCTCGCTCGGCATCAGCGTGCCGAAGACCTCGACCCGGTCGTCCCGCAGGTTCATGTGGTCGGCGGACCACAGGAGATCCTCGTCGACCCACTCCGCCTCACCGCCGCGACCCAGCCGGGGGTTCTCCAGCTCCCAGCCCGCCGGCAGGCGATCGACCAGGGCCACGTTGGCGACCGTGTCGCCGGTCAGGTTCTGGATGGTGGTGCGGACGGTGACCAGCTCGCCCAGGGTGTGGTCCTCGAGCAACAGCGGGGTGCCGTCGGTGTTGAGCAGCTCCCGGCCGACCCGCAGCCCTTCGCTCACCACCTGGGTGCCGCCGCCAGCCCGCATGCCCTCGGAGCGCACGACCAGGTACAGGTCGCTCTCGGGGTCCACGTCGACGTCGAGGGTCAGGCCGTCCCGCTCGCTGGCCCGGTTCACCGTCCAGCTCAGGGCCAGCTCATCGTCGACCTCTGGCGTGCGCTCCTGGCCGTCGACCCGCAGAGTGCCGTTGAGGGCCTCGGCCCGGCGACCGGCGACCCGCTTGCCCAGCCCCGTGATGCCCCACACCAGCTCCTGGGTGCTGTACCCGCGGGCGGTGCGGCTCTCCAGGCCCGTGCCCACCCGACGGGCAAGCTGGTCTGCGCCCTGTGCTCCGAACAGGTCCTGGTACACGCTCAGGGTGAAGCCCAGGTGGCGCAGCTCCGAGTAGAACGACGCGTCGTTCCGTCGGCCCAGGTCCAAGGACAGGGGCGCCGCGTCCGGATCCCGCAGGACCTGCTCATACCGGCGATCACCGGCCAGGTACAGCGCTGCCTGGAGGAGGTAGCGCCGCTCGGCCATCGGTCCGCGATGCTGCGCTGGCAGATCCTCCAGGGCGGTCAGGATTCGCGCCTTGTGCCCGCGGCCGGCCAGGGCCAGGGCGTAGTGCACGTAGGCCTCGCCGTGCTTGAAGGCGTGGCCGTGGGCGGCGTCGTTGCGGCCTTCGTTGGCGGCCAGCTCCCGCTCCATGTAGTCCAGGGCGCCGTCCAGGGCGGCGTCGCTGACCGGGTAGCCGGCGCCCTTGGCGTCGAGCAGCATGTGGGTGGCGTAGGCCGTGCCCCAGAAATTTGGCCGGTCCTCGCCGAGCCAGTAGGCGAAGCCGCCTCCGGCGGTCTGCATGGAGAGCACCCGCTCGATGCCGTGACGCACCATGGCGTCCACGTCCTTGTCCGCCATCAGCTCGGGCTCGGTGGCCTCGAGCAGGTTGGACACGAACAGGAGCGGCCGGGTGGTCGACGTGGTCTGCTCCAGGCAGCCGTAGGGGTAGCGGACCAGGTACTTCAGGTGGCTGAAGGCCCGCCCATAGGGGTGCGCGGTGACCCAGAAGGTGGTCTGCTCGGTGGCCGGCAGCCAGTCCCCGACCAGCCCGTCCAGGCCGTTGAGCCCGTCGTCGAGCCGGACCATCGACAGCTCTGTCTCGCGCACCCCGGCCGTCGTCACCGGGACCTCGAGGGTCTCGACGCTGCGCAGCTCGCCGCTGGTCGCGGTCACCGTGAAGCGGGCCGCACCCCAGGCGCCGTCGGCGCGGATGCGGAACACCGCGCTCTCCCCTGCGCCGTCGGCCAGGAAGAGCTCTGTCTCGTCGGCGCCCACCACGGCCACGGGGAGCCCGTCGCTGGGCCCCAATGGCTCGACCGCCAGGGCCAGGTCCACGGACCGGTCCTCGCCGCTCAGGTTGGTCAGGAACACCGGGATGTCCACCACGTCGCCCTGGTTCAGGAACCGGGGCAGGGTGGTCTGGACGACCAGCGGGTCCCGGACCAGCACGGTGGTGTCCGCGTGGGCCATGCGTTCGGCACTGGCAGCCACGGCCATGACCCGCAGGGCTCCTTGGTACTGGGGCACGTCCAGGGTGACCGTCGTCCGGCCACTGTGCGGGATCTCGACGACCCCGGACCACAGCGCCACGGGCTTGACCATCTGCACCCGCTCCATGGCGCCTTCGGCGTCACCACCGGTGCGGCGGGAGCCGTCGGCCGGTGGCACGGTCAGCGTCCACCCGACCGTCTCCCAGGTGTCGATGCCCAGGGCCCGGTCGGGGAAGATGGCGCCAAAGGGATCCGGCGACGCGAAGTCGGTCAGGGCCAGGATGCCCTCGTCCACGGCAGCGACGGTGGCAAAGGTGGGGCCGTCCTGGGGTCCCAGGTCCAGAGTGACCTCGAGGGGCGTGTGGGCGCGCACCTCGTCGGGGGCGTCGAGGGTGAGCGACGCCGTCCAGCGCTCCGGCACGACCCGGCTGCGAGCCACCCCGAAGGCCCGGTCCGGCAGGAAGGCCTGGCGGGAGTCCAGGTGCGGGTCCTTGAGCACCAGCACCGACACGTAGGCGGTCTCGTCGAATGACGGCAGGGTGAAGTCCCAGGTCTGGGGGCCCGCCTCGACGTCGCGCCACTCCGATCGCACGACCCGGTCCGTCTCCAGCGAGATCAGTGCGCGACCGCCATAGGGCACGGCGAACCGGGCGGTGGCCCGCTGGCCCACGTGGAGCTCGGGCGGCAGGGAGACCTGGACCGCGGTGGGCTTGAGGGGCCGCGGGGTCTGGTCGACCTCGTCGCTCTCGTCGTCCCACCAGTAGCGCTGGCCGGTGCCCGACAGGCCCAGGAGCGTGCTCGCGCCGTCGCCGCGTACGACCAGCTGGAAGCCCTGGGCGTCGTCGTCCGGGGCCAGGTCCACGCCGAACAGCCCGTCGTGGACCGCCAGGGTCTCCCGCCGCTCGGGCAGAGGCCGCTGGAGTCGCGTGTAGCGCTCGCGACCGGTGCTGGGGTCGAGCTTGTAGCCGTACTCCGTCACCACCCGCGAGAGCGTCAGGTCCACGCTCTCCACCGTGTCGACCAGGGCCCCGCTCCAGTCCACGATCCGGCCATCGATCCGGGCGGAATGACCGGCCCGGAGGGTGTCCTCACTCGCCGCCACGCCCACGTAGAAGTCCCTGGGGTGGACCCAGGCCCGTGTGTCGCCACGGCTCGTGCGGCCGGAGCCGCCTTCGAACACCGCCACCTCGGCGACCAGCACCGCCGTGCCGTCCGCCGTGGCGCGGGGCCGTGCGGTGGGGCAGCTCAGGACGGCCTGGCCCGCCTCGTCGAGCACGCCGTCGACCGTGCCCAGATCCACCCGCCCGGCGATGGGACGCCCAAAGCGGTAGCCAGCTCCTCCGGGCGGGCTGAACACGCCAGGCTGCAGGTGACAGCTCACCTCGACCCGGCTGCCGCTGGCGCTTCCGCCGAACAGGTAGCGGGCGTCGACCTGGACGCGGACCGGCGAGCCCGCCAGCACGTGCTCGGCGGACGGCGTGGCCTCGACCGCCATGCGCTCGGGCACGAATTCCTCGACTGCAAAGGCCAGTGTCTGGACCACCGTTTCGCCCACGCTGAAGGCGGCGGACCAGGAACCGGTGGCTGCAAAGTCCGCCAGGGGCACGTCCAGGCTCACCAGGCCGACCGGGTTGGTCTGCACCGACGCTCTCCGCACCTCTTTGTCCCGCGGGTCCGTCAGCGTGATCACGATCGGCATGCCGGTGTCCGGCGCGACCCGATCCTGGTCCCGGACCAGAGCCGCCAGGTGCACCACGTCGCCGGGACGGTAGACCCCGCGCTCACTCCAGGCCGAGATCCGGTAGGGCTTGTCCGCGCCGTAGGGCTCGCCGGACACGTCTTGCTCGGCCAGCGACAGCGCGACCGCGTCGAGCTCCACCACGGTCAGGTCACCGCGGGCCTGGACCATCAGCGCGACCGGTGCCGCGCGGTCCGGGCCGCTGTCGTCTGCGGACAGAGAGCAACCCCCGTCGCTCGTGGTCCGGCACGACCCCACGGTCCGGCCCGACGGCACCACCAGGTCCACCTGGGCCCCCACGACCGGCGCGTGGCTGTGGCTGTCCAGCACCCAGGCCGTGAAGCCCTTGTCGGCGTCCCGCTTGGCCACCACGGTCAGATCCGTGATCAGGATCCGGGCGTGGGTGCGCGTGCCCCCGCCGGACACGCCGAGCTCGTACAAGCCGTTGTCCACCTGGGGCAGGAGCCGTCCCACGTCGATCCAGGTCTGGGCCAAGGTGTCCGGGACGTGGGCCACGGGCACGGTGGTCTCCAGGATCACATCGCTCGTGCGGGCCGTGGCCGCGTCGCTGTCCGCTGACAGCCAGAACACGAGGTTCTCCGGCGGCACGTGGCGCACGGTCAGGGACACCTCGTCCAGGTTCATGTGGCGGATCGGCAGACCCCGCCACGCCGACCGCGGCAGGTAGCGGCCCTGGGAGACGAACTGGACCTGGGGGCTCCGCGCGGGGACCTGGAGCTCCTGGGTGTAGCGCTTGCGCAGCAGGCCGCCGTCCACCGTGCGGGCACCGGCCGCGATCTCCAGGCTCAAGGGTCCGCGGGGCAGGTCACCCATCAGGCGGAAGCCGCCTCGAGTCGGCACCACGGCCACGTCGACCGCCGGCTCCAGCCGCACGGCGGTGGCCAGGGCGTCGTCGGTCAGCAAGCAGCGGGGGCTCAGCCGTTCGGACATCCCGTGCTCGGGCAGCCACATCCAGCGTCGGTGCCAGCCCCGGGCCAAGGCGCCCTCGTCGTCACAGATCACCTCGATGGTGAAGCCGCTCGTGCCTTCGATCAGCGCGACGCTGTGGACCTCGACCGCCGGGCCCGCGTCGTAGGTGACCTGACCGCTGCGCTTCCGGGTCCAGGCATAGGGGTCCACAGCGCTGGGCACCGGGCCGAGCTCGAAGCGCACGGTGCGGTCATCGTCCAGGGAGATCCCTTCGAGCAGGACCCGGATCCGGTGCGGCTCGTCGGGCCGGAAGACCCGGGTGGGCATGAGGGGGAAGCCGTCCACCGTGACCCTCAGGGCCCGGGCGATCTGCGAGGGCTCCACTGGACCGCTGAGCGCCAGGTCCAGCACCAGCCGCTGGTTGTCCGGGTCCCCGGAGACGATCTCCAGGTGGTGCACGGTCAGCTCGGGGGTGTCGAAGCGGGTGCCCCACTGGACCCCTGGGTCAGGGGTCCTCTGGCCCACCTTGCGCAGCGTGGCCTGGTAGGCGGTGCCTGGCATGAAGCCGTGCTCGGGCACGAAGTCCGCCACCGATCGGCTCCGCCACGTCAGCGTGCCCGCCACCGGCGGTTCCAGATCCAGCAGGAGCTCCTTGGCCTCCTGGCCAATGCGCCCGGACGCCACCGCCGGCTCCGGCAGGACCACCCGCAGTCGCTCGGGCGCGTTCTGTGTCGGGCCCACCACCAGCACGCCGGGCTGGCCGTCGACCACGAGGGTCGCCGGGAGCGTGGCGCCGGATGGGGCCGGCTGGCTGATGCTGTCCCGGGTCTCGACGACCTCGACGGGCATGGACTCGCCGCAGGCAGCGAGCAAGGGCAGGGCGAGCAAGGACAGGAGTCGACGGAGCATGAACACCTCGTGGCCGCCGGGCTGTGCCGAGCCTGGCCGCTCCCCTGTGAAGCAAGGCCCGTGCCTGGCCTGGAGGGGCTCCAGGACCCGCCTGTCGACGATCCGAAGCAGCGCATCCACCATCCGGAGATCCCGGACATCTCGTGACAACGGGGCCTGAAGAGATGGTCCCGGTCCGCGTCCCACCGGAGACTCTCAACCGAGCCCACCCCATGCGATTCATGCTCTTCAACGCCTTGACCTTCGTGAGTGCCACGCTGGCCCTGGTCGTGCTCTACGAGCTGGCCATGCGGGTCACCCGGACCCGAGGCGAGGACAAGGCCCTCGCCCGAGGCGTCGACCCCCGCGTCGCCGCCCGCCGGGCCTACGAAGACGCGCCCACCCTCTTTTGATCTCTCGCGCCGTCCCCGGGGGTCCCTGATCTCCCGCCTGGTCCCTCGGGGACGGTGCACCTCGCTCTTGGCCAGCTCCCCGGGGGTCCAATTCTCCCGCACGGACCCTCGGGGGGTCGGCCACCCCACCCGCGGCTTTGTCGGGTAGGGTGGGCCGGGGTCGAGAGGAGACATCGATGGCACTCGTGCCTTGCAGCGCCTGCGGGCGACACCACAAGCGCACCGTCCGAGCCTGCCCCCACTGCGGCACCGCGACGACCGCGACCCCGAGCCTGACCCCCGCTGCGGCCCTGCTGGGCCTGGCGCTGGTCGCCTGTGGCGGTGACGACACGGACACCACGGACTCGGCGGTCCAAGCGCTCTACGGCGTGCCCGACTCCGGTCAGTGGGACGACAACGACGACGACGGCTACTCCCCGTCCGAAGGCGACTGCGACGACGACGACCCGGACCGGCACCCCGAAGCGACGGAGATCGCCGGCGACGGCGTGGACAGCGACTGCGACGGCGAGGACGACCCGGCGACGTCGTGACCCCCAAGGCTCACCAGGGCTCCGTCACCAGCTCGAAGCGCCCGAAGTCATAGGCGTCGCCCCCGGCCGCGTCCCGATGCACCAGCCGCTCCCGCTGGCCGCGGCCCTTGAGCGTCTCGGCCCGGTGGTAGCAGAATGGCTGGTTCCCCCGCCGACCCAAGGTGCAGTGGGCCGTGAAGCTACAGCCCGCCAGGCACGTCTCCGCGTAGTCACAGCCCGCGCAGAAGCCCCACAGCTCGTCGGTGGTGCGGTCCCGGGTGAAGCGCAGGGCATCGGCGTGCTCCCAGATCTCCGCCAGGGGGGCGTCGGTGACCTTGCCGCCGTCATACGGCGCGGTGGGCAGGGACGGGCAGGCCTTGATCGTGCCGTCGGCCTCGATGCCCATCGTGTAGCGGCCGGCCTGGCAACCGGTCCAGTGCACGGCCCGCTGGCCCGGGTGGCTCCGCAACAGCGTCTCGTGCGGGCCGAAGTAGCCGATGTTGTTGCCCGCCAGGATGTCCAGGAAGCGCTCGGGGGGCAGCCCCTGTTCGGCGCCCGTCCGAGCGGCGTCGAGCTGGAGCTCGGCCAGGGTGTCGATCACCGCGAGGATCTCCCAGGGCTGCAGGATCCACTCCGGCCGGTCCGCCGCACGGCCCATCGGCACCGTGAGCTGCGGGCGCCAGATCCGCACACCGGCGTCGACCAGCAGATCCCGTGTCTCCCGCAGCACCGGCAGGGTGAGCCGGTTGACCTGGGAGTTCGCGGTGGTCACGAGCCCAGCAGCCCGGGCCGCGGCCAGCGCCCGCATCCCCGCCAGGTGGCTGCCGGGGCTGGCTCGGAGCACGTCGTGGACCCGAGCGGGGCCGTCGATGCTGACCCCGACCGCCGACAGCCCCGCGGCCTTCAGCCGGTCGCACAGAGCCAGGGTGAGTCCTCGCCCGCCGGTCTGCATCGTGACCCGCGGCCCCTGGCTCGCCAGGCGCGCGATCACCGCTTCGAGATCGTCGCGCAGGTAGGCCTCACCACCGATCAGCGTCACCTCCCGAGCCTCCATCGCCACCAGCTGATCGGCGATGTCCAGCAGCTCGTCGGTCGTGAGCTCGGCCACCTCGGGGGTCGGCCCGGCCCGGGAGCCGCAGTGGGCACAGGCGTGGTTGCAACGCCGGGTGACCTCCCAGACCGCGTAGACCGGGCGGGGCCGATCCCGATCCGCAGGGGTCAACATTCGAGGGGTCCGGGCCACCAGCACTCCAGGGTCCGCCGCAGCATAGACGGCCCACTCCCGGCCCCGGTACGGTGGCGCTTCCGAGCACCCGCGGTGTCCGTTAGGACACCTTCCTTCCGGGGTCTGTCGCCATGCACCGTCTCGTGTTGTCCGCTCTCGCGCTCTGCGCCATGACCCTGTCGCCGCTCGCCCACGCCCAGGACGGCGAAGAACCCGAGACCCCCGCAGCCGACCAAGAAGAGCAGGCCGAAAAGGAAGACTACGGCCTGATCTTCAACCGCAAGCCCAACGAGCTCAAGTGGTGCAAGCAGTCCTACGAGGGCGAGACCCCCTGGGGCTGCACCCGCTCGATCTCCCCGTCGGTCGGCATCAGCGCCATCGGCGAAGTCACCAACGCCGCCAACGACAACCCCGTCGAGCTGCTCTTCACCATGGGCGGCAGCTTCAGCATCATGAACTGGCAGCGGGACGGCATCCTCAGCACCAAGCTCATCGCCCACGGCACCTACATGACCCAGGGCGGCGGTCGCGCCTACGACATCGGCCTGGCCGGCTTTGTCGGGGCCCGCTGGAAGTGGGGTGGCGGCATCGCCATCGGTGCCGAGCTGTGGCGCAACATGTACGACCTGAAGAACACCCAGCTCCAGGCCACCACGGGCATCGACATCCCGATCTTCTTGGAGCTGGGCCCCGAGTTCTTCCACCTGGTGGGCGGCCTGGCCCCGGCCATCGTCTTCAACCCGTACCGGCGGGTCGACTGGGAGGTGGATCACTGGGTCCGGGGCTTCGGCCACGAGCTGAGCTGGTGGGCCGGTGTGGAGACCCAGATCCGCTTGTTCACCCTGGCCCTGGCCTACGAGCGCCACTGGATGGCCGACGGTGTTCGAAACCACGGGGTCACGCTGGGCCTCGGGTTCTGATAGTGGAGGGGCATGGAGGCCCGACATGATCGCCCTGCTCAGCCCCGCCAAGCGGCTCGACTTCGACACGCCCCACACCGTGTCCGACCCCACCCTGCCTGCACTCCTCGACGAGAGCAGCAAGCTCATGAAGACCACGCGGAACCTCTCCCAGAAGAAGATCCGGGAGCTCATGGGCATCTCGCCCACCCTGGCCAAGCTCAACAGCGACCGCTTCCAGGAGCTGACCCCCGAGCTCACCCCTGACAACGGGCGCCCGGCGATCCTGTCCTTCAGCGGCGACGTCTACCTGGGTCTGTCGGCCAAGACCCTCGACGCCGACGGCCTGGCCTATGCCCAGGAACACGTCATGATCCTGAGCGGTCTGTACGGCCTGCTCCGGGCCAAGGACCTCATGCAGCCCTACCGGCTCGAGATGGGCTCCAAGCTCAAGACCCGCCGCGGCGCCAACCTGTACGCCTTCTGGGGCGACCGGATCCGCGCGACCCTCCAGGAGCGGCTGGGCGCCGACCCGGTGATTGTGAACCTGGCGAGCAACGAGTACTTCAAGTCGGTCCAGGTCAAGAAGCTCGACGCCCGGATCATCACCCCGGTGTTCAAGGAGACCAAGGACGGCAAGACCCGCACCCTGTTCATGTTCGCCAAGAAGGCCCGCGGGCTGATGGCCCGGTACATGATCGACCAGCGCATCACCGACCCCGACACCCTCAAGGGCTTCGACTCCCAGGGCTACCGCTACCGCGAAGACCTGAGCGAAGGGGACACCTGGGTCTTCGAGCGCCCGCAGCCACCGCCGGCTCGCTGAGGGCGGCGCCTGGAGACCTTCAACGGGCGTCTGCAGTGACCGTCACCGGGTAGAAGTCGAACCACCACAGCCCGGTCTCGGTGTCGCTCACCACCACCTGCTCGCCATAGGGCCAGACGCCCCAGGCTCCCCGGATGTCAGGGAACTCGCCGCTCCGCTGGGCGGTCTCGTCGAAGGTGTCGTAGGAGCCGATCAGCACCGGTGCAGCGGGATCGGACACGTCGAGCACCCGGACGCCTTCCAGATACCAGGCGGCAAAGGCGTGATCCCCCCGCACGTGCACATTGTGGGCGCAGTTCGGCTCGTCCTCGGGCCACGCCGAGACCTCCTCGAGCACGTCGTAGGGGAAGCGCCAGGTCTTGATGGCGCCTCCGATGGCCTCGTGGGTCGTGAACAGGTGGGTGCCGTCGCTGGACGGCCACACGTTGTGGAAGCCGTCGGCCGGGTTGCCCGGCATCAGGGTGTGCTCCAGTACCAGGACCGGGTCGCTGGGCTCGGTCACGTCCAGGATCGCCAGGCCTCCGGGACTCGCGACGTAGAGCAAGCCGTCGACCCAGGTCACGTCGTGCACCCCCAGAGTCAGAGGCCACTCGGCGACCCACGCGGGGTCTGACGGGTCTGCCACGTCGAGGATGGTGACGGCCTCGGCGTCGAGATCGGCCAGGTACAGGTGGCCGTCGCCGTAGTGCAGGTTGTGCACCGCCCCCGGGACCCTCGCCAGCTCGACCGGATCCGCAGGATCGCTCAGGTCCAGGATCCAGACGCCGACGCCAGCGGGGGAATTGTCCGACGCCGCGTACACCACGCCGTCTTCGAGGTGCACGTCGCGGATCTCCCTGACGCCTTCGTGCTGGGCCACGACCATCGGGGCGGTCGGGTCCGACGCGTCGACCACGATCAGATCGGCGTCCTGGTTTCTCCCCCCGGCTGCCACGACCACGTCGCCCTCTCCCCACAGGTCCTGAAAGCCTGGGTGCGCGATCTGGGACAGCGGCACCAGGCGGTTCTCGCCCACGAGCTGCGTCAGCACCACATCGCCGCCGTACGCCTCGCCGTCGTCGGCGCTGGCTTCGACCGAGATCGTATAGACCCCGTCTGCCAGCCCGGTCAGGTGGCTCGCGGCGGTCTCCGAGAATTGGGTGACGGTGTTGCCGGCCGCGTCGACGGCCCGGACCGTGTACTGGCCGACCTCGACGCCATCGGTCCAGCTGGCCACGAGTCCGTCGCCCCCGTCCCAGGCGACGCTCTCGATCCCGGCGAACGCCGGCTGGGGCGGCTGGGTCCCGGTCTCGCCCAGGGTGGTGTCGGTGTCACAAGCGAGCAGCAGGAGCCAGGGCGTCACCGGGCCATGGTAGCTGGCTGTGTCCGAATAGAGTGTCACCGGAGGCTCCCGGATGTCCCGCCTGGAGATCTCCGACGCACCCTGACCGGAAGCTCCACAGCGCCGCCGGACTTGGCGGTGGCCAGCCAGCCGGAGTCGGGGTCACAGGCGAGGGTGAACAAGACCCGGGTGGCGCCTACTCGGCCCGGGGCTGCCCTCGGGCCGTCAGAAGCACCGAACGCCGCACCTGGCACAGACAGAGGGGTCGAGTGTCGGTGCGGGGCCCGCTCTCGCACGGGTTCCCGGGTCCCGAGGCCCGCCAAGGCGCACATGTCGCCCCCGGTCCGTTCTGTCCGGCGACTCCCACCGGCACCCAGGGCCTCTGTCTGCACCAGTCGCGGCGTTCGACCCCACTGGCTGTCGTTTAGTCCAGCGACACCGCCGGCAGCTCGGCCGTGCCCTCGTACCCGATGGCGCCTTCCTTCAACGGGCGTGCGGCGATGCGGCCGCCCACCGTCCAGACGCCGCCGTCTGGATCCACGGTGCAGCCGTGCCAGTCCCGGGAGATCCAGGAGTCCACGCCGCGCTCCCGGTCGGACGTCCAGCTGCCATCGGCCTCGCGCCGGGCCCGCTGGCCCCGGATCCCGACGGCCCACGACGCCCCGGCACCCGAGCAGACCCCGTTGTAGCCGGCCTCGAAGTCCGGACTCTTGTCCAGCCAGTCTGTGCCGTCGTACTCCAGGATCAGCCCATTGCCCTGGCCGCCCACCGCCACCGGGTTCTCGCCGGCCACGTCGACGGTCAGCAGTGGGGCCGTGGCGGTGTTGGTCTCGGCATCGGTGGCCACGACCGTGAAGCCATCGCCGTCCCAGTGCATGGCACGGCCATTGGTGCCGACGATCCACAGGTCGTCCGCCGCGACGCCGTGCACCTTGTAGAAGATCTGCCGGTCGTCCCCGGGCCCCAGGTCCGGGTCCTCGAAGGTGTCCCAGGTCCCCGCGGTGCGGCGCCACAGCGCCGCCGGACCCTGGCCCCCGTCGCTCTGGCCGACGGCCCACAGGTCGTCCCCCGTCGCGCCCCAGACCCCGAAGAAGGTGATCCCGGTGTCCACGTCGGCCACCTGGGCAATGTCCCCGGTCGCACGATCGAGCTCCAGGATCAGGCCCTCGTGGCCCACGAACACCGCCTCGTCGGCGGTCACCCAGACCCACCAGAGCTCGCCCCCCGCCCAGGCCGACGTGTCCAGACGCTCAAAGGCGGTGCCGTCGTAGTGCAGGACCACAGGGCCCGTGCCGTCGTCGGTCGCGGGAGACGCACCCACGATCCAGACGTCGTCGGCCGCCACCGCACGCACGCTCAGCAGACCGGCGGACAGGTCCTGGGCGATCAGGCAGCCCCCGTCGGCCGCGCAGCCCAGGTCGGTGGTCGCACTGTCGGTGATCGTGGAGTCGGTGGTCGTGTCGTCGGTACAGGCGATCAACGCGAGCAGCATGGATGGAAGCAACATCACTCGGGTCCTCCGCAGCTGAGCCACTCCCAGAGCAGCCAGCGCTCGTCGTCGGGCAGAGCGCCCAGGTCCTTGGGCATCTGCCCGCTGTAGATCATCGACCAGGTCAGGAAGCTGTTGTTCACCGCGGCCTCGGCCGTGTCGTAGTCGAAGAACTCGGTCGCACCGTTGCGGTCGTCGCCGGTCAGCGTGGTGCTGTGGCAGCTCGTGCAGCTGGCGGTGAAGATCGACTCGACGTCGGCCCAGCCCACAGCCGTGCCGTCGGCGCAGTCCCCGAGCTCGATGGGCAGCTCGGGCTCGGCGCTGTCGCTGTCGGTGGTGGTGTTGTCCGTGCCACTGCAAGCGATCAGCAGGCCACCCAGCAGGGCGCCCGTCACGGCGAGCCGCCGGCGGGTCGGGTCCAGATCTCTCCGAGGTTCCAAGTGTTGTCTCCGTGGTTGTGGAGGTGGGCCCACAGGTCGGCCCCCGCGGGAACGGGGGTGCTGAGCACCTGCTCGTAGCCCGTCTGGTCGGCATCGGCGGGGATCGCCACCGTGCTGTCCCACAAGACCTGTGTGTCGAGTCGCAGGCTGATGTGTGCGCTGGCCGGCTCGTCCGCGGTCAGGGCGCTGTGCCCCCACGACAGTCCGACCGTGCCGCCAGCCTGGACGTCTGCCAGAGAGACCTGGTGGAAGGTCGCGTAGTCGCACTGGCCGGTGTCCAGCTCGAAGGCCGGCTCTCCGGCGGTGTCGACCTCGACCGCCCACGACGACGACGGGCAGTCCACCGCGTCCGGGCGGTCGTCGAAGGGGTCCTGGGCCTCGCTCACGTTGGACCACAGGGACGGGCCGGCCAGCACCTGGCGTGGCACCCCGGTGTCGTCGGTGGCGCTGGTGCAAGCCAGCAACAGCCCCAGGCTAGAGAGCATCGGCCGCCCCAAGCCAGCGCAGCATCCGGTGACCCGACCGCTCGGCGATCAACAGGTCACCGTCGGGGGTCCACGCCATGCCCGCCGGCCGCTTGAGCACGAAGTCCAGGGGGTCTTCGACCCAGCTCTCGCCGGTGAGCTCCCCGGTGCCCGCGACGGTCTCGATCCCCCCGTCCAGAGCCACCACCCTCAGCACGTTGTTCTGCAGGTCCGCCACGATCACCGCGCCCTCGGCCGTCACCGCCAGCCCGACCGGACTGTCCAGCGCGGCGTCGACCGCCGGTCCGCCGTCGCCAGTGTGCCCACGCTCTCCAGAGCCCGCGACCACGACGGCGTCGAGGGTCTCCAGATCCACCGCCAGCACCCGGTGGTTGAAGGTGTCGGCCACGAGCAGGCGCCCCCTGGCGTCGTCCACCAGGACTCGCTCCGGGCTCCAGATCGCCACGTCGGGTCCATACCCCGGCTCGCCCGTGCCCCCGCTGCCGACCCCCAGGACCGTGTCGATCACGCCATCGGGGGAAACTCGGCGCACCCGGGAGAAGCTGTTGTCGCTCACGAACAGGGTCCCGTCTGCTGCAAAGGAGAACCCGCCGCCGTACCCCATCTCGGCGTCCAGGGCATCGCCCCCGTCCCCGCTGTCGGCCAGCACGCCGGTGCCTGCGACGAGCTGGAACACGCCGTCGTCGTCGACCACGATGACCCGGCCCTCGTGCTGGGGCAGCACATAGAGCCGCCCGTCGGGGCCCCAGCCCGCGTCCACGGGATTCTCCAGCGGCGAGTGCAAGGGGTCGACCCCCAGCTCGGAGTAGGCGTGGTAGCCATTGCCGGCCAGGGTCTCGATCCGCCCGTCGTCGGCCAGCACGCGGACCCGCATGTTCGAGTAGTCCACCACCACCGGCCGGCCCTGGGGATCCACGGTCACCGACGTGGGCGACGCCAGCCGGGTCTGGAGCGCCCGCAGCCCATCGCCGTTGAAGCCCAGCTCCCCGCTGCCCGCGATCGCACAGATCCGGTCCGGCTCACAGGTCCAGTCGACACCGCTGTCGGCCCCGGAGTCGCTGCCGGTGCCGACACAAGCGGCCAGCACCGCGAACGCGATCACTCCGGCTCGACCACCCGGATGACGCTGTTGTAGGTGTCCGAGATGTAGACCTTGCCGTCCAGGTCCACGGCCACGCCAAAGGGCCGGTGCAGCAGGGCCTCGTTGGCAGGCCCAAAGTCGCCGCCGTAGCCGAACTCGCCACAGACCCCAGCAAAGGTGTCGATGATGCCGTCGGTGGTGATGGCCCGGACACAGCTGTTCTCGGTGTCGGCCACGTACACGGTGCCGTCGGGCCCGACCGCCACGTCAGACGGGGTGTCGAGCATGGCTTCCAGCGCCGGTCCACCGTCGCCGGAGTAGCCGCAGCCAAGGGTGCAGGTGGTGCCGTTGTCCGAGTTCTCGGGGGTCTCGCCCATGCCGGCGATGGTCTCGATGGCGTCGCCGTCGAAGTCGATGCGCCGGACCCGCCCGTTGTGGGTGTCGGCGATGTAGATGTCGCCTTCGAACATGTCGAACTTGAAGGCCGGCTCGGCCCGCTGCAGCGCGGGGCTGGCGAGCATGGTGTCCAGCAGCGTGCCGTCGCCGTTGAAGCCGTGCTCGCCGTTGCCGGCCACGGTGTCGATGACGCCGTCGGTGTCGATCCTGCGGATGCGCTGGTTCGCCATGTCCGCCAGGAAGATGTTGCCCTCGTCGTCGGTGCGGATGCCGCAGGGCAGGTCCAGCAGGGCATCGGTGGCGGGGCCGCCGTCGCCGCTGAAGTCCCGCCCGCCGGTGCCGCCGATGAACTCGACCTGGTCGAAGTCCTTGTCGAACTTCACGACGCGGGAGTTGTGCCATGCCGCCATCACCACGCTGCCGTCGGGCAGCCAGGCCAGGTCGGTCGGGTGGTTCCACTCGGCCACCGAGGCATCGCCCTCGGGACCGTCGCCGAGCTGACCGCCCACGCCCGTCAGCACCACGACACCGTCGTTGTCGTCCAGGGTGACGACCCGGTGGTTGTTCCAGTCCAGGATCAGCGGCCAGTTCTCGGTCGGGTGGAACGCGACGTCGACGACCCAGAAGGTCGAGGCCTCCAGCCGGTGGGTGCCCTCGTCGGCGAGCCCGGCGATCTCGGGGGTGCCGAACCAGGTGCAGATCTCGCCGGGATCACAGGTCTCGGCGACGCCGCTGTCGGCGGTGGTGTCGTCGGTACAGGCCAGCAGGGCGGTGGTCAGGCCCAGGAGTCCGAGCGTGGTCATGGGGTCACCTTGCGAATGCGGTGGTTGTAGGTGTCAGCGATGAGCAGGCTGCCGTCGCTGGCCAGGTCGATGCCGTAGGGCCGGTTCAGGGCGGTCTCGAGCGCCAGGGCGCCGTCGGCGCCATCGCCCGCTTCCCCGGTTCCGACGACCGTCTCCATGGTGCCGGCCGTCAGGTCGTAGCGCCGAATGACGTGGTTGCCCTCGTCGGCGATGTACAGGCCGTCCTCGAAGATCTCGACGTCGCGGGGGAAGCACAGGGCGTCGGCGTCGCAGGCGTCGCCAGCCCGGGTCTGGTCCCCGGTCCCGGCCAGGGTGTCGATGGTGCCGGCGTCGACGTCCAGCACGCGGATCACGTGGTTGCTGGTGTCGGCGATGTAGACCACCCGGCGCTCCGGGTCGTACTCGACGGCGCCGCTGGGCTCGGGCTGCAGGTCGGCCTTGTCCCAGAAGTAGAAGGACGCCTCCAGCGCATCGCCACCGTCGCCGGTGTAGTCCCAGGAGCCGTTGCCCGCGACCGTCTCGATGAGGGAATAGTCGTGGGCCACCCACCGGATCCGAGCGTTGGACTGGGGCAGCAGCCAGAAGCTGCCGTCGGTCGTGTCGATGGCGACGGAGTTCGGGAACGCCATCAGGGCATCGCCCGCCGGTCCGCCGTCGCCAGCGAAGCCGGCGTTGGCGCCGTTGCCGTCGGTGATGTCGGTGTCGGCGCAGACCACCAGCGAGAAGCCGGTCTCCGGGGTCCACTCCCGCACGCGGTGGTTGTGCCAAGACGGCACCAGGAGCTTCTCGGTGACCGGGTTCCACTCGACCGACGTGGGGTGGTTCAGTGCGACTTCGGTGCCGTGGATGCCCGTGCCTTCGCGCTCCTGGAAGTCCGGGTCGCCGTCGCCCAGGAAGTCCGTGCCGATGATGGTCGACATGACGCCGTCCTGGACCAGCCGGATCTTGTGGTTGTTCCAGTCGGCCAGGAAGAACTCGTCGGCGCTGTTCCAGACGGTCACGTCCATCGGCGCGTAGAGCGGGGTCAGCAACGCGTCGGACTCGTTCTCGTTGGCGCCGGGGGTGCCGGTGCCCGCGACGGTGCAGACGACGCCCGAGGGCGTGCAGTCGGCAGCGGCGATGCCGGAGTCTCCGGTGGTGGTGTCGTCGGTGCAGCCGACGGCGAGGAGCAGGGGAAGGGTCAGGCCGAGTGAACGCAGGGGGGCAACCATTGGGCACCTGGGACGATGGGCAGCGGAGGCGCGGGGTCAGTCGGTGGAGGGCAGCGCGGCTGCCCGTTCGGTGACGAGGCTCTCCGAGAGTGAACGCCCTGCTACATAGCAGGCCTGAGCAGAGATCGCGCTATGGAAAGTGGCGTGATCCCCTGGTTGTACCTGCTCGCCTGCGTCCCGCTTCCGTTCTTGGACCAGGACATGCCCGGCCCGACTCCGGACACCGGGACGCCTCAGACGACCGGCACTCGCGACACGAACGCGGACAGCAGTGCGATCGACTCCACACCCCTGGTGGACAGCAGCAGAGACACAGCGCCGCCCATGGACACCGCACCACCGCGGCTGTGCAACGGCCGCCAGGACCTGTGCGATCGCCCCTTCGATCGGGTGGTGCTGCCCGGCACGCACAACAGCATGTCCAACGCCGACGACGGCTGGATCGTGCCCAACCAGACCCACGGCATCCCCCAGCAGCTCGACGACGGCATTCGGGCGCTGTTGCTCGACACCCACGACTTCTACGGCGAGCCGCACCTGTGCCACAGCAACTGCTACCTGGGCGCCCTGCCGCTCGTGGACGGCCTGGCCGCCATCACCGCCTTCCTCCAGGCCGAGCCCGACCAGGTCCTGGCCCTGATCTTCGAGGACCACATCGGGGCCCCCGAGACCGAGGCGGCGTTCGCGGCGTCCGGGCTGGACGCCTTTGTCTACACCCACCCTGGCGGCGCCTGGCCGACCCTGGCCGAGCTCATCGACGCCGGCACCCGGGTCGTGGTGGGGGCCGAGAACGCCGGGCCCCCCCCGGACTGGTACGCCCACGCCTGGGACCAGTGGCAGGACACGCCCTACACCTTCTGGCACGAGGACGACTTCAGCTGCGAGCTGAACCGGGGAAGCGCGGACAACCCGTTGTTCCTGGTGAATCACTGGCTCGGCAACCCGGTCGCGAACAGCTGGACCGCCGAGATCGCCAATGGCGCCGAGATCCTCGAGTCGCGGGCAGCAGAGTGCGAAGCGGTCCGCGGCCGCCTGCCCGGGGTCGTGGCCGTGGACTTCTACGAGCTCGGCGACCTCTTCACCGTCGTCGACGCCCTCAACGACCGGGCGGGCTGACGGCCGAACAGCCCCACACCCCAGGTAGGATGAGGCGATTCGGTGAGGGGACGCGAAAGCTCGTCCCGTCGTGGATCGATGGGTGGAGGGGGGCCTCTTCGGTTCCTCGAGGCGGGACGACACATGACTCTGACTCTGACCCTGGTCCTGGGGGCCTGCAGCGACGCGGGCCTGACCGTGCACAACACCGAACCGGCGGCGAGCATCACGTCGCCGGGCAACGGCCGCGAGTGGGCCGCCGACCAGCCCCTGCAGCTGACGGCGTCGGTCCACGACGCCGAGACGGACTTCCGGGGGCTGGACTACTACCTCTCGGACCCGGAGCTCGGGGACCTGACCGCCGAGCTGGCCTTCTTCGACCCCGACGGGGTCACGCTGACCGTCGCCGAGGGCGTGCCTTCTGGCGACCGCACCCTGACGCTCAAGGTCGTGGACCCTGGCGGCAAGTCCGGCACCGACACCGTAGACCTGGCCGTGATCCACGACGAAGCACCCGCGGTAATCTTCCAATGGCCCACCGACGGCGATCGGGTGGCCGCCGACACGGTCTTCGACGCGGCCGTGATGACCAGCGACCCCGACGAAGCCAACCTGGCGGACCTGACCCTGACCTGGGGCGATGCGGCCGCCGATGCGCCCGACGCGCCCGAACACCCCGAGTCCAGCGGCATTGCGGTGGTCCAGGTCTCGGCCATCGCAGCCCTGGGCCCTGCGATCTTGTCGGTCACGGTGACCGACTCCATGGGCGCCGTGGGCAGCGCGACCGTCGAGTTCGACGTGGTCGACGGCGACCGGGACGACGACGGCTTCGCCGACGAGCTCCTGGGCGGCGACGACTGCGACGACGACGACCCGGCGATCAACCCCGACGCCGACGAGATCTGCGACGGCCTCGACAACGACTGCGACGGCCTGATCGACGAGGACCCCGTCGACGGCCAGGACTTCTACGCGGACGCCGACCTGGACACCTGGGGCGACGACGCCACGGTGATCAACGCCTGCGAAGGGGCCGAAGGCGCGGCGGATCGGGGCGGAGACTGCGACGACACGGACAGCGCCGTGAACCCCGGGGCCCTGGAGATCTGCAACGACGGCATCGACAACGACTGCGACGGGGACTGGTCCGAGTGCGTGTGGAGCGGCCAGAACATCCACTGCGATGTCGGCAGCGCCCGGGTGACCAGCGACATCTCCTACGACGTGCTGCCCACGGCGATGGGGGGCATGGACCTGGACGGCGACGGCGTGGGCGATCTGCTCGCGACCGCCAACCGCGGCAGCGGCGGCACCTACCGCTCGGTCAACGCCTACCCAGGCCCCATCAGCGGCCCCATGACGAACTCCGACGTGGCCTTCCAGCTGGTGGGCAACTACGCCGCCGACTGGACCCGGGGTGCGCTCCTGGACGCCGGCGACTTCAATGGCGACGGCGCATCTGACCTGGTCATCGGCGAGCCCGAGGGCGGCACGTCGGGCGCCGGCGGCGTCTACCTGATCCACGGCCCAGTCGGGGGCTCCCTGGACCTGGCGAGCGACGCCGATGGCGCCATCGCGAGCGACAACTGGAACGCCGACGTGGGCACCGCGGTGGTCGCCGCCGATCTGGACGGCGACGGGTGGCCGGATCTGGCCATCGGGGCACCCGGCGAGGAGACCGACACCTACCAGGGCGGCCGCACCTACCTGTTCACGCGCAGCACCATCGGCTCGGTGTCGCTGTCCAGCTACGACCACGTCATCGAGGGTCACAGCAACGCAGGCCTGTCCGCTCAGACCCTGGCGGCCCCCGGAGACCTGGACGGCGACGGCTACACCGAGCTGGCCGTCGGCGTGCCTGGCGACGACGGCGCTTCGAACCGGGCGGGCGCCGTCTACCTGGTGCGCGGGGGACCCGACCTGGGCACCATGGACCTGGAGGATGGCTGGGCCGTGCTCCAAGGCGCCGACCAGGCCGGACGGGCGGGCACCTCCATCGCCGCGGCTGGCGACCTGGACGGGGACGGCAAGGGCGACCTGTTGATCGGCGCACCCGACGCGGACCACGCCGGCATGAACGAGAACGGCACCGTGTCCATCGTGCTGGGCGACAGCTCCCTGGCGGGGGTGTCCAGCCTGAGCGCGGCCTACGCGACCCTCTACGGCCAGGACAGCTACGAGGGCCTGGGCGAGAACCTGGCCGCTGGCGACTGGGACCACGACGGGCTGTCGGACGTCCTGCTGGGCTCCGAGGACGCCCAGGACACCTACGGAGACGCGGTCGGCGCCGGCTACCTGTTCTACGGCTCCCTGGCCACTGGCGACATCGACGCGTCGACCGCCGACGCCATCTTCCGGGGCGACGAAGAGTGGCACCAGTTCGCCCGCCTGGTCGGCAACCTGGGCGACGTGTCCGGCGACGGGGTCGACGACCTGGCCTTGGGTGCGCCCTACAGCTCAGAAGGCGGCGCCAGCTCGGGGGGCGAGCTGTGCGTGTTCTTCGGTGCTGGCTACTAAGCCGACATGTCGACCACATGATATCATGTGGACCACATGACCAAGATGATCCAGATCCGCAACGTGCCCGAAGACCTCCATCGGCGGATCAAGGTCCGGGCCGCGTCCGAAGGCCTGTCGATGAGTGAGTGGCTCTTGCGCCAGGCAACTCACGGCCTGGAGCGGCCGTCCAAGGAACAGTGGCTGGCCATGCTCCGGGACCGCCCCCGCAGAACGGACCTGCCAAAGACCGCTGCGGAGATGATCCGCCAGGAGCGCGACACGCGGTGATGGTGCTGGACGCCTCGGCCGTGCTGGAGCTGGTCCTCGCCACACCGCTGGGCCACGCGCTGGCCGAGCGCGTCGACTGGCCCGCGGGCAGCCTGCATGCGCCAGAGCTGCTCGACGTCGAGGTCTGCTCCGTCCTCCGACGCTACGCTCTGACCGGAGCACTCTCCCCCCAGGACGGCGAGCAGGCGCTGATCGATCTGATCCGACTTCCGCTACACCGCTACCCCCACCACGACCTCCTGCCGCGCGCCTGGCAGCTGCGGGACACCCACACGGCCTACGACGGCGTCTACGTGGCCCTCGCCGAGAACCTCGGAGCCCCCCTCATCACCACGGACGCCCGCCTGGCCCGCAGCCACGGCCACCAGGCCCGCATCGAGCTCGTCGAAGCCTGACCTACTTCCCGTAGAACGTCACCTTGGCCTGCTTCTTGGGCGTCTTGCGGGCGGTGTCGGCGTCGCCGACGACTACGATCCGCGCCACACAGCGCTTGTCACCGGGCATGTCGAGCCAGCGCGAGGAGCCGCCGGCCTTGAAGTGATCCTTGACGTCGAGCTGGGTCTTCTCACCGTTCTGGAACTCGACCATCAGCAGGTTGATCTCGGCCGGGTGCTCCGACACCGTCAGCCGCAGGCTGCTGACCAGAGGGTTCGGCGAGTCCTTGCAGCGGGGCAGGGTGATCACGTCGCGGTCGGTGTTGTCCGCGAGCCGGACCGAGCCCAGCTTGGTGCCACCCGAGGCCCTGGCTTCCTGGGCCACCTCGGGGGTCCGGCCCAGGATGACGACCTCGGACTGACGCTTGTGCGCGGCCATCTTCTTGGAGTCCGTGTCGCCGACGATCACGATCTTTTTGATGCAGCGTGCGTTGCCCGGCAGGTCGAGCCACGGTGAGTTGGCGCCGGCCTTGACGTGCACGCCGGGGGCCAGCTCCAGGTCCTCGCCGTTGTGAAACACCACCCGCAGGCGGTTGATCTCGGCCGGGAACTTCTTCACCTGGATCTGCAGCGCCGTGACCTTGACGTTGTGGCTGCCCTTGCACGCGGGCAGCTCGACCACGTCCTTGTCCGTGCGCTCTGCCAGCGAGAAGGACGCCAGCCTGACGGCGTCAGCGGCCGCGGCGTTCGAGACGGTGAACAGGGCCAGGATCGCTGCCGTGAAGCAGAACATCGCGCGCATGGGTTCCTCCGAGGATGCCATCGTCCTACCACGGAGTTCGGCGCCCGCTGCCTCCCAGCCGGTAGACTGTGGCGGACCTGGAGCCTGACCATGGCGCGCTACGAGCTGACCTGGATCGACAAGGACGCCGAGGAAGGACCGCTCTTCCGCATCGGCACCAAGGACGTCTACTCCCGCCCCCGCAGGGGCCAGCGGGTGGTGCGCCTCAAGGCCATCCACTCCCCGAACCTGGCCTATGTGGCGCCGGCGCTCCAGGCCTTCCGGGAGCTGGCGGAGCACTGGGGCGGGCCGATCGTGTTCATCATCGATCCCGACGTGAAGAAGCCACCGGCGGCCCAGTTCCTCTTCGAGTGGAGCCAGGCTGCGTTCCAGAACGGCTCGGTGGACCGCTCCTACATGGTCATGGGCAACCCGGTGACCCAGGTGCTGGGCCGCTTCGTCTGCCGCATGTTCGCGGCGGGTGGGATGCCCTTTGTGGCCCTGAACGGCGAGAAGAACATGGACGCCGCCCTGGACGCCCTGGACCTGGACCTACCGGTGGCGGGCTGGTCGATCACCGACACCGGCACGGCGCTGGTGGTGCGCCGCAACCTGGGCGAAGGCGCCTATGGCCAGCTGGTCAAGCGGCTGTTCGCCCGGATGCGGGGTGACACCGCGTGAAGGTCCTCCTGATCGACCCTCCGCACAGCTGGTACCCAGCGTTCGAAGGGGTGCGAGCCCCGCACGTGGGACTGCTGCACATCGGCAGCTTCCTGAAGCGCCTGGGGCACGAGGTGCTCATCCTCGACGCCGCCACCGAAGGTCTGGACTGGCGGGCATTGGCGCAGATCTTCCGCGACGAGCGCCCCCACGTGGTCGGCATCAGCGCCAAGACCTTCATGGCCTACTCGGCGATGTACACCGCGCGGCTGGTCAAGCAGATCTGCCCGGACGCCACGGTGGTCGGCGGCGGGTACCACTTCAACTCGGTGCCCGAGGAAGCCCTGCGCATGTGCGGCCACCTGGACTTCGTGGTCCGGGGCGAGGGCGAGCAGACCATGGCGGCGCTGGTCGAGGGCCTGGACAACGGCTGGGACAAGACCGCCCTCGCCGCCGTGCCGGGCCTGAGCTTCCTGGACGGCGACCGCTACGTCGAGACCGGCAACCGGCCGGCCATGGACATCAACAGCCTGGCGATCCCCGACTACGACCTGGTGCCCACCCGCAGCTACAGCCTGCCGTTCTTCGGCACCGGGGGCCGCAAGGGCGGCATGCTCACCACCTTTGCTCGGGGCTGCCAGTTCAAGTGCAACTACTGCTCGGAGCCGGTGCTCTGGGGAGACAGCGGTCTGCGCCAGCGCTCGGTCAAGCTGATGGTCGACGAGATCGAGCTGCTCCACCGGGAGTACGGCCGCACGAATTTCTGGTTCGGCGATGACCAGTTCACCGCCAACCGCGCCCACAACATCGCCTTCCTGGACGAGCTCGAGAAGCGCCAGCTGCCGATCAAGTACTACATCGAGTCGCGGGCCAACGAGATCGCCCGGGACGCCGACCTGCTTCCGCGATTCCGCGCGACCGGCTGCCTGTGGATCATGCTCGGGCTCGAGACCCCCGACCCCAAGAAGCTCCGCGCCTGGAAGAAGGGCCACAGCATCGAACAGGCCATCGAGGCCTGCCAGGCCATCAAGCGCAATGGCATCGCGCTCCAGGTCATGCAGATCTTCGGGGACTGGGAAGACGACAAGGACACCATCCACGAGATCTTCCGCTTCACGAACTTCGTGAACGCCACCGTGCCGACCCTGCTGGCGAGCACCCCGTTCCCGCAGACCGGCACCCTGGCCAAGGGGCTCGAGAACGGCGCCATCCGCCACATCGACTACTCGATGTACGACCTGGCCCACGCGACCATGGCGACCAAGCACCTGACCGTGGACGAGGTGCACAAGTACTACAACCGCTTGTTCAAGAAGTACTTCGGCAAGGTCAGCCACATCATCCGGCACATGAGCGAGCCCGATCTGCGCGTCATGTACATGGTCTGGATCCCCAGCTTCACAAAAGCCGCGGTCAAGGGTGCGCTCAAGGGTGCCGCCCGCCAGCTGGTCACGTCACTGCCCCAGTCCGACTACCAGCGGTACAAGGCCACCCTGATGGGGCGACAGGTCGCGTTCTACCAGCGAGATCCCAGCTGGCACCCAAGCCTGCGCGCCGCGGGCCTGCTCAAGCGTGGCGAGGGTCGTGTGCGGGTCGATCTGGCACGGAGCCCTCCAGCCGCAGCTCCTCTCGGGGGCGCTGCGCCCGGCATCGGCATGGGCGGCTGATCCCAGAGACGAAGATTCCGAAAGGTCCGCCTCACTTCGCGCCATGAAGGGACGAAGGAGAGGAGGGCCATGATCGCAGCCAGCCGGCTTGCGGAGGGTTGGGTGGTGGAGACCGTCTCGGATGCAGCGCTCATGCAGCGCCTGGCGTCCGGCGATCTCGACGCCCTGGCCCCTCTGCACCAGCGCTATGGACGCATGGTCGCGTCGCTGGCCCTGCGGACCGAGTCGACCCTGGGCCCAGACGACGCCGACGACGTGTGCCAGGAGGTCTTCCTGACCCTGGCGAGCACCGCGTCCCGCTACCGGGAGGAAGGCCGCCTGCGGTCCTGGATCTGCGGGATCACCGTGCGCAAGGTCCGGTCCTGGCGGCGCAAGAAGTGGGTCCGTCGGGCCCTGCACCGGGAGCACGGGGACGTCACGGCCGGCGTGTCGCTGTACCGGGGTCCCTCGCCGGTGGAACAGGCCGCGGCGCGGGAGCAGGTGCACCTGGCGCTGGCGGCATTGCCAGCCAGCCAGCGCGAGGTCGTGGTCCTGCACCTGGTCGAGGGCCTGAGCGGCGCCGAGGTGGCCAGTGCTCTGGGGTTGACCGAGAACGCCGTCTGGATCCGGCTGCACCGGGCCCGCAAGACCCTGGCGAGCAAGGTCGGGGGGTCCTGATGGTTCGCTGCGACCAACGCCAGGCCTACCTGGACCGGACCCTGTCCCCCGAAGACCAGGCCGCCTACGTTCGCCACGCCCACGGCTGCGCCACCTGTACGAGGGCGATGCAGGCCTGGGCCGTCACCGAAGCCGCCGTCCAGGACTGGGCCCAGGTCCGTCAGGCCCGACCCCGCACCCCCGGCGACACGGAGGCTCTGATGCTCCGGGCGCGGGCCCGGCGCGCACCCGCGGTGCCCATGTGGGCGCTGGCCTGTGCGGCGGTCCTGCTCATCGGCGCCTTGGCGTGGCCGGAACCACCTGTGCCAGCGCCCGATGCGCCGGTGGCCCAGACGACCCAGCAGCCCGCACCCCCTCCGCCGCTCCAGGTGCTGAGCCAGGCTGGGGACCAGGCCGGTGTCGCTGGCGCGGTCCTTGAGGTACCCTCCGAGGGTCACCTGTTGGTGGCGTCGGGGGAGGATCGCTTGGGGCTGGGGGAACGCAGTCGCCTGCAAAGGCGTGAGCGCGGGGGCGCGTGGGCCCTCGACAGGGGCACTGCTGCCTTCGACGTGGCGCCTCGCGCCGCCCAGGACACCTTCAGCGTGCTGGTGGACGACTGGGAGGTCGTGGTGGTCGGCACCCGCTTCCGCGTTGACCGGACCCAGGGGCTGCTGGTCACCGTCACAGAGGGCCGGGTCGAAGTCCGCGGCCCCGATGGTACCTGGTCGGTCGGCGCTGGCCAGCGCTTCCAGGACGGCGAGCTGATCGATCGGGTCGACGACAACGTCGAGGCGCTGCTTCGCCAGGCCCCGGAGCCGCGCCCGGAGCCCCAGCCCATCCAGACCAAGACCGCCCGCCGGGCCATGGTGGTCCAGGTGGACCTGGGCGAGCTGCGGCGTCGCCTCATCGCCGGGGACGTCCGACCCGTCCGGCAGGAGCTGCTCGACCACCTGGACGACCATCCTCGCGATGTCGACGCCTGGAAGCTGCTCGCGCTCGCGGAGCGCAAGGCGGGCAACGCGCCAGCCGCCGCCCAGGCCTGGCTCCAGGTCGCGGAGCTGGGGACCGGCTCGTCGGTGGCACGGGCCCACTACGAAGCCGCGCTGCTCTTCCAGGAGCTCGAGCAACACACCCAGGCCGTGACCTGGTTCCGAGCCTTCCTGGCCGACGAGCGCCGGTCCAACAGCCTCGAGGCCGCCGGCCGCTTGCACATGGCCCGCTCACAGATCGCCCTGGGCGACACCGACGCGGCGATCCAGCAGCTCGACACGATCATCCGGAACCACCAGGGAACCAGCGCAGCCACCCAGGCTCGCGAGCTCCTGAAAAAAATTGGACGGTGACGAAGAATTTTCTGAAAGCATCCCCAGCCACTGACACATGGCTGGAATGAGCTTGGAGGTCCTGTGTACTGGACACGCCTTGGGATTGTTCGACCCCCCACTTGGCGGCGACGTTGTCGCCAGTCGGTCGATCCTGGTGTGAACAAGCAGGATCGGGCGGGGCCCGTTCCGGTGTTCGTGGTCAATGGGAGTCGTGAGCCTCCTCAAGACTCCCTGTTGACCCATCGGGAGCGGTCCGTTCCCGGAGGATCCCTGGGAGGGGGCCACCGGGAGCCTGCTCCGCCGACGGTTCGGCGGTAGGCCCAGGCAGCTGTCCGCCGAACCGTCAACCAAGCTGGGTTGGCGGTCGACAGGGAGCTGCCCGGGTCAGGAGGGGGCCGGCTGAGCCCCTCGGATGAGCCGTCCTGGCAGTGCGCCCGTGGGCTGCCCCTGGGCCATGGTCTGGACCCCCGCGACCCACGTGCCCACGTAGCCCTGGGCTCGCTGGATCAGCCGACGGCCGCCCGCGGGCAGGTCGAAGACCAGCTCGGGCCGCCCCAAGGACAGCGCGCCATAGTCGATGAGGTTCACGTCGGCGCGGTAGCCGGGCTTGAGCAAGCCCCGGTCGTGGAGACCGTAGAACGCGGCGGTCTGTGCGGTCTGACGATGCACCACGTGCTCGACGGCCAGCCGCTCGCCCCGGGTCCGGTCCCGGGTCCAGAAGCTCAGCATGAAGGTCGGCATGCCGCCGTCGCAGATCGACGCGCAGTGGGCTCCGCCGTCGCTCAGGCCCATGCGGGTCCGCGGGTGGCTGTGGAGCTCGTGGAGCAGATCCAGACCGCCGTCGGAGTAGTTGAAGAGCGGGAAGTAGAGGAAGCCTCCTCCGTCGTGGGCGAGCAAGGCCTCGTAGGCCAGCGCCAGGGCACTCACCCCCTCGCGCTCGGCCCGTGCCGCCAGGGACTCGCTGGCGTGGGGCTCGTAGCCCTGGCCGTCCTCGAGCACGTACATCTTGTCGAAGGTCTGGGTGATGTAGGCCTCGAACATGCCCACCTGGTTGGGGGCCTCGGCCAGCAGACGCGCCTTGAAGGCCGGGTCGCGCAGGGTCGCTAGCTGCTCGGGCCACGGCAGGGCCTCCAGCGCGATCCAGGAAGGGTGGAGCTTGAAGGGGTGAGCGGTGGACTGCCAGTTCATCAGCACGCCGATCGCCCGGCCCGCGCACTGGGCGAACACCGGGGCGCCCCGGGCGACCGCCGCCTCCAGGCCACTCAAGACCGTGCGCCAGAGCTCGGGCGCGAAGTCGGTCTGGGACAGGTTGAAGACCACCGGCCGGCCGGCCTCGGTGGCGAGCTCCTCGATCCACGAGATGTCGTCGTCCAGGGTGACGTGCTCCCCGGCGAGCTCGAACAGCCCGGCCCCCGCGTCGGCCAGGCCGTGGACCAGTCCCCGGAGCTCCTCGAGCTGGGCAAAGGTCCCGGCGACGAACTGGCCCTCGGCGGTGCGATGCAGGCTGGTGCGACTGGTCGAGACACCGAGCGCTCCGGCGCGCACCGCCTGGGCCGTGAGTCGGCGCATCTCGGCGATCTGATCGGGGGTGGCGTCCGTGGTCTCCGACGCGCTGGTGCCCATGACGTAGCCCCGCAGGGCCGAGTGGGGCAGCTGGGTGGCGAAGTCCATGCTCCGGTGCAGGCCCTCGAGCGCGTCCAGGTACTCGGGAAAGGTCTCCCAGTCCCAGCGGATGCCTTCGCTGAGTGCAGCGCCCGGGATGTCCTCGACCCCCTCCATTACGTTGATCAACCAGTCCCGGTGCTCGGGCCGCACGGGCGCGAAGCCCACGCCGCAGTTGCCCATCACGACCGTGGTGACCCCGTGCCAGCCCGACGGGGTCAGGTGCGGGTCCCACGTGACCTGGCCGTCGTAGTGGGTGTGCATGTCGACCCAGCCCGGCGTGACCATCAGGCCCGTGGCGTCGATCTCCTGGTGGCCCCGCAGGCCCTGACCCACCGCCGCGATGCGATCGCCCTGAAGCGCGACGTCGGCCACAGAGGCCGGTGCGCCCGAGCCGTCCACCACCAGGCCGCCCTTGAACACCACGTCGAACATGACCGCACTCCTTGACCCGCACTGTGAATCATGTTCATAACGTGAACATGGTTCACACTATTACCCCAGGGGCCCAGCGCCGGCAAGCACGCCGGGCCGCACGGCAGGCCGCATTCCTGGACGCAGCCCAGCACATCCTGGAGACCGAAGGGGCCCAGGCATTGACCATCGCCCGACTGGCGCGAGAGCTCGACGTGGCCGTGGGCGGGCTCTACCGCTACTTCGACGGCAAGGACGCCCTGGAGGCGGCGCTCCAGGTCCGGGCCATCGACGCCTTTGCACCGCTGCTGGACACGCACCTGGACCAGGCCACCGATCCCTTGGACGCGGTCCACCGGATCCATCGGGCCTGGCGGGACTTCGGGGACCGCTCGCCGGCGCTCTTCGCCCTGGCCGATCAGTCTCTGTCCAGTCCCGAGCAGACCCTGTCAGACGACGCGGCCCTGCACGTCGAACAGGCCATCCGAGCGGTGCTGGAGCGCTGTGACCGAGTGCTCGAGGCCGCGGTGGGAGAGGGCGAGCTGGCCCCAGGCCCGACGCGCCTGCGCACCTTGGCGCTGTGGGCCGCGGTCCACGGCGTGGCCCACTTCCGCAAGCGGGACCGGCTGCTCCCGGAAGACCAGCACAGCGACAAGGTCGCCAAGGTGCTGATCGACGGGCTGCTGGCGGGCTGGTCCGCCTGAACCGGCCTCGTCTACACTGGGCCCGAGGTCTCGATCCGGCCCGATGACGTGCTGACGCTGCTCCTACCGCTCGCTTGCACACCGACCCCCGTCACGATCCTGGTGGCCACGACGCCGCCGAGCGACACGGACACGATCCCCACCGACACGGCCGACCCCACCGAGCAGGTGCCTGCGGTCGAGGAGCCCGCGGTGGGCGCCGCCCTGTTCGACGAGTCGTCGATCCCCCACCTGGAGCTCCTGCTGTCCGACGCCTCCATGGAGGCTCTGCGGGTGGACCCGCGGACCTATGTGCCGGCCACCTTCATCCACGGCGACGTGACCCTGGAGCCCGTGGGTGTTCGCACCAAGGGCAGCGGCAGCTGGCAGCCCATCGACGACAAGCCCTCCCTCAAGATCAAGATCGACGAGTACGAAGACGAGCTGCGCTACCTGGGCATGTCCGAGATCACCCTCAACAACATGTCGTCGGACTACTCGATGATGCACGAGCGGGTGGCCTACCGCGTGTTCCGGGACATGGGCGTGCCCGCCAGCCGGACCCACCACACCTGGCTCACGCTGAACGGCGACGAGTACGGCCTCTACACCCACATCGAGGGCGCCACCAAGACCCTGATCCAGCCCTGGTACGACGACGGCGGCACCCTGTGGGAGCTGGCGGGCGGCGAGTTCGAAGACGCCTACATCGACTACTTCGCCCAGAAATTCGGCCCCGACGACCGGAGCGCCATCCTGGCCGCGACCGAAGCGCTGGCCGGCGACGGCGCCTTCGACCCAGAGGTCCTGAACCAGAGCCTCGACCTGGACGTCTACCTGTCCTACTGGGCCGTCTGCGCCTGGACCGGCCACTACGACGGCTACCCCTACCGCTACCCGGGCGACGACGCCTACGTGTACTTCGACCCCGAGTCCGGGCAGCTGAAGTTCCTGCCCCACGGGGTCGACGAGTCCTTCTACTACAGCGACTGGCTGCCCCAGGACGGGGTCACGTCCCGCCTGGGCTGGAAGTGCCTGGCGACCCCGGAGTGCGAGGCGGCCTGGCGAGCGCGGGTGCACGAGGTCGCCCAAGAGATGGAGGTCCTGGACTTCGGACCGTGGATCAAGGACGTGCGCGCCCAGATCGCCGAGCTCACGGTCGCGGACACCCGCAAGCCGTACACCGACGACAACGTGACGGCGTACCAGGACTTCTTGGAGGACATGGTCGAGAACCGGACCGCCCAGCTGGAAGCGCTGGTGCCGTGAGCGACCCCTACATCGGGGGCGCTTGCTCGCGCTCCCACTCGACGGTCGCGTCCAGGACCTGGCCGATCTCGGCGGCGAGCCGCTCCAGGTGGGCACGGCTGGTGCGTTCACTCATGCGCGGTGCGGCTCGCTTGCACAGCCGCTGCAGCTCGGTCAGCTCCAGCCGGGCCAGCGAGACCGCGTCTGCCGGGGCCCCGGGATTCTGGTGCAGCGCGGTGGCGACCAGATGGTCCACGTGGCTCTGCTGCAGGGTGCGCCGGTGGGAGTCGATGGGCCCCCGCAGGCTCAGCTCGGACCAGATGGTCTTGCGCAGGGTCGAGAACAGCTCGTCGATGCTGAGGGTGTCGTCGGTCATCACCGACACGTCGACCATGCGGCTCAGGCGGGCCGGGTCGAAGAGCATGGCCAGCGGGGCGCCCTGGACCTGGGCCACGACCTCGTGCAGCGGGTAGTCCTGGCGATAGGCCGTGAAGCGGCTCCACTCCAGGTCCCCCAGCTGGTCCATCTGGAGCATGGCCTGGAGGTCGGCCGGCAGATCGAAGGTCCCGGGGGCCCAGATCTCGTCGGCGAGGAAGTCCAGTGCAGCCCGCTGATCTGCGGCGCTCACCGGCGTGAAGGGCAGCGCGCCGCCCTCGTCGCCCACGTGGGAGCGGTCCTGGTACAGGCCGCCGATGTGCTTGGCCGCGACCAACCCGCCCAGCACGTAGTTGCGCCAGGTGCGGTCGAAGCCGCTGCGCACGGCGTTGTAGTCCCCACCCTGGACCGCCAGCTCCCCCAGGTTCTCCCACAGCCGATCGACCAAGGAGATGTTGTAGGCGAACCAAGCCAGGGGCTCCGAGGAGTAGTCGTAGCGGGAGACCCGTGGGTCCAGGTGGGCGCCCCAGAACCCGGCGTCTTCGTCGGTCGAGAAGGCGTAGTCGGGCAGCGCGCCCTTGGCCGCCAGGGCCTGGAGCCCAGCGGCTTCGGCGTCGGCGTCGGCGAAGACCCGGTAGCCGTACTCGACGGCGTGCCGGTCGTAGCTGCCGACCGCCATGGGCAGGTAGGGGCCCTGGCTCTGGCCCTCGGGGGCGATGACCGGCGGGTTGTAGTCCATGACCGACGTGGCGGTGGCCAGGTGGTCCTCGGTCCAGTCCAGCAGGGTCTCCATGTCGTAGCGACCGGATGCCAGGAAGTTGTGGCGCAGGCCCAGGGTGTGGCCGACCTCGTGGGCCGAGACCTCGGCGACGTACTGGCGCACGTACTCCTGTTCTTCTTCGCTGGACCAGCCGCGGGTGGCGCCGACCAGGTCGTAGGCGAAGCCCGCGGCCATGGCCTTCTCGCTGGCCAGGGTGCAGTGGGCCGTGCCCGGGCGGGTGGCGCTTCGGATCAGGTCCTGGACCCCGCTGACCGGGTCGACCCAGTAGTTGTGGCCTGCGATGGCGCCGAAGCGGATCAGGCCGTCGCTGAAGCCGATGTCCGCGTCCAGGATCTGGCCCGTGCGCGGGTCGTGGTGGCTGGGGCCGATGGCGAAGCTGGCGTCATAGGTGAGGAACCACCGGATGGTGTTGTAGCGAACGTCGGCCGGGTCCCAGTCCGCGTCGTCGGGCTGCTGCTTGACCACGATGGCGTTGGAGATGCCGGCCTGTTCGAAGGCGGCGTTCCAGAACAGCACCCCTTCGGTCATCGCGGCCCGGTAGCGCTCGGGCACGGTGTTCTCGAGCCAGAAGACGATGGGCTCCACCGGGTCGCTGACGGGGGCTGCGGGGTCCTGCTTCTCCAGGTGCCAGCGGCTGAGCCACCGCTCCCGGGGCACGTCGGGCCCGGTGTCGCTGTAGTTCAGGTGGCGCTGGAGGAAGTAGCCGACCCGCTGATCGGCGACCCGCGGCACGTAGCCGTCGTCCGGCAGCTGCAACAGGCTGTAGTGGAAGGACACGGTCAGGGCCTTGAGGTCGGGCACGACCACCGACCAGTCCTCGCTGTCGCCCACGAAGCGGGTGGTGACCTGGAGCTCGCTGTTGGCCGGGAATGACTTCACATCGGTCACCAGGGAGTTGTCCCCGTCCAGGCCATAGCCGCCCTGGTAGCGCTGGCCGAGCACCTTGGCGAAGCCGACGATGTCCTGCTGGGCGAACAGGGCGCCCAGGTCCACGAGCACCGCGCCACCCTCGACCGCGGGCATGCTGGCGACCGTGGCCGCCGTGATCACCGAGTCGCTGAAGGACTTGTCCAGGGCGCGTTCCTCGGGGGTACCCTCGTCGGCCCGGAAGGTCAGGTTGCGCTGGACCACCTGGACCTGGTTGCCTTGGCGACGCAGCTGGAACACGAAGGCGTCCATCATGATCGTGCCGTACAGGCCCCGCTCGCCGACCGAGCCGTCCATCTTCAGCGACATCATGTAGTCGGTGTCCCACTGGTCCTCGCCCACGGCCCAGAGCACCACGCCGGTGTCCGGGTCCCGGTAGAAGTCGAACAAGCCCTCGATGGCATCGTGCCCGTCGATGACCTCCTCGAACGGCGGGAAGTCGCCCTCTGGCGGCGCTTCTTCGTCGCCCTTGTTGCGGTTGAACAACCCGGCATGGGCCGTTGCCGGTGCCACCAGCGGGAACAGGAGCAACAGCATCGACAGGGTGCGCACAGGACCTCCTCGGGGCGGGTCCTGCTGCCTAATCCCTCGGCAGGCTCCCCGGGTGGGCGACCTTGCGCAGCAGGCTGCAGGTGACCGGTCCCCAGCGAGGGTTCGGCGGCAGCGGGCACAGGTCCTGGCAGGTGTCGCGGCAGGGCTCGGCGAAGCGCGAGGGCGCGGGCTGGGCGTGGCCCTGGCCGATCACCGTGAAGCCCAGGCCGGTCTCTGGACCGTCGGCGCCGGGCCGGTGCGCCTCGAGGTAGTCCACGAAGGCGGTCCGCCCCAGCTCGATGCCGAAGCGGCCCGGGTCCTGGCTCCAGGGAGACCCAGGCTCCAGCTCGATGGAGAAGGCCCGGACCCCCACGCGGATGCGACTGGCCGCCTGCTGACAGGTCGCGGCGAGCTCCCGGGCTCGCTGGCCGCCATCGTCGGGCTCCCAGGGCAGGTTCGAGGTGAAGAACAGGACCAGGTCGACCCCGGCGGCGTCACAGGTCCGCACCGTCTCCAGCAGGCCCTCGTTCGACAGGAACATGCCCCGAGCTCGCTTGCGCACCGCTTCGTCGGCGCTGTCCGGGGACACGGCGATCGCGGGCCGACGAAAGGTCTCCGCCAAGCCCTGGACCAGGTCCGGGTGCGGGAGCTTGTAGCTCTCGAACAGGATCTCCGGACGGTGACCGCTGGCGCGGACCTTGTCGAACACATTGAGCCAGTAGCGGGGGTCGTCCGGGGTCGGATCGAAGCACGCGTGAACGCCCCGGAAGCCCATGTCCATGGCCTGACCGATCAGCTCGGCGACCCGCTGGGAGCTGGCGCGGGTGTACCGCTTGCGGCCCGAGTGGAGCGCGTGGGCCGTGCGCCCGCCCCCGCACCAGGAGCAGTCGAACACGCAGCCGCGCCCTACCGGGAGCACGAAGTACCGCCGTGAGCTGCCGAAGAAGCGCTGCGCCCCCCGCATGACCCAGCGGGCCCGCCGCCCGTGGGGCAGGTAGTGCGGGCCGCACCAGTCGCGGATGTAGCGGGCCCGGTGTCGCAACAGGTCCAAGCGCTCGTAGGGGAGAGCGTTCAGGGTGGCCCCGTCGACCACGTAGCTCAGGGGATTCTGGCGAATGCCCTCGGGTGCCCGCCAGGTCAGGTTGGGCACGTCGGCGAGGGGTGTGCCCGCGTCCAGGGCCGCGGCCAGGACCGACAGCGGGCGCTCCCCATCCCCGCGGATGACCCCGTCGATCTCGGGCACCGTTGCCAGGATCTCGTCGTGGAAGAGGCTGGCGGTGAAGCCCCCCAGCACCACGTAGGCACCCGGGTTCGCAGCCTTGATCGCCCGGGCGGTCTGGATGGTCTCCCAGGTCTGCGGGTGCCAGTGCAGGGACAGTCCGACCAGCGCGGCGCCGCGCTCGGCGCAGTGTCGCCCGGCCTCGAAGCCCGGGTCCTCGGCCTGTTCCACGCCCAGGTGCAGCAGCTCGACGTCGTGACCGTCGTTGGCCAGCACGCCCCCCAGGGCCGGCAGGCCCACCGCCATGCAGTTCACCGAGCTCGCCGGGCCCAGCGGGCCGAAGTCGTCGCGCAGCTTGGGCGCGTGCACGAGCTGTACGGTCAGGGGCATCGGGTCCGACGGAGGGAGGGCGCGGGGTCATCGTAGCCGGTGTTCAGTCGTCCTTGAGCCAGCTCGGCTTCTGGCGCTTGCGCACAGCGGTCCGCCGTCCGGAGCGCGGGCGGGCGCCGCGATCCGGCCGGGGCTGGGGACGGGGCTGGGGTTCGGGCTCGGGGTCTTCGATCTCCTCGCTGTCGTCGTCGTCCTCGATCTCCAGGACCGTTGCGTCGAAGACCTCCTCGACCCGCTCTTCCTCGTCCTCGATCTCCAGCGCGGAGGCGTCGAAGACCTCCTCGATGAGCGGCTCTTCGTCCTCGACCACGTCGGCGGTGAAGTCTTCGACCTCCTCGACCTCCTCGACTTCCTCCTCGACCTCCATCGCCGTGGCGTCCACCACCTCGTCGACTTCGGGCTCCGGCTCCGGCTCCGGCTCCGGCTCGGGGCGGAGCACCTTGGCCGCGGGCTTGGCAATGGGCTCGCTGCGGTCGCGATCGTCGGACTTGCCCAACAGGGACTGCCAGCTGGCCTTCAGAGCCTCCCGGTCCATCATGACCGTCTTGGGCTCGTCGTCCTGGGCGGCCGGAGGCGGCGGCTGGGACGGGGCCGGCTTCTCCATCGGCTCGCTGTGCTCCTTGAGCATCGCCTGCCACTTGGCGGCGAGGGCCGAGCGATCCATCATCACCGTGGCGGGCTCGTCGGCTTCGGGTGCCGGCGTGGGCGCGGCGGGCTCGGGGGCTGCGGCTGCGGGGACCGGCACCGCCTCGAAGCCCTTGGGCAGGGCGCCGGGCTCGCGGAGCCGCTTGGCCTTGCGGCGGCCCATGGGCCTCGACGTCGTGGTGGTCACCACGGGCCCCGCAGCGGCTTCGGCGTCCAACACCGCCTGCTGGGCAGCAGCCAGCGCCGTGCGCGCGGCCTGGACCGCCTCTGTGGCCGGCGCCACAGCCTTGCGGGCGGTGTCGTAGAGACGCTTTGCCGACAGGCAGGCGGTCATGGCCTCCTGGAAGGCCAGCTCCTCGCCCTGCCTGGCCGCCTGGTGCATGAAGACCGCCGACGAAGCCTCCACGGCCTTGGCCTGGGCGTCTGTCAGCGCGGCTTCGGCGGCGGTGGCAGCCATGGTGGCAAAGTCCAGGGAGCCCTCGTCCTGGGCAGGGCCGGCCTGGGCAGCGGCCTCGGTGAGCTGGTCGCTCAGCGCACTGCGGCGCGGCCCCGTGGCGTCGTGGGCGGCACCGGCCTGGGCGACCTGTTCCAGGAGTCGATCCCGGCTCGCCCTGGCCTCGGCCAGGGCCCCATCGCTCAGCGCGAGCAGGGATCGGGCCTCGTCCAGGCGGGCCTGGAGCGCGGCGGTGGCCTCACTCTGGGCGGCGGCCTGGGCCTGGGCGCGCTGGAGGGCCTCCTGGGCCTCGGTGTGGGCGGTGCGGGCCGCCGCGACCGCGTCCCCCGCACCGGCCAGGGCCTCCCGGGCCGCCGTCGCCACGGACGAAGCCCCGTCCCAGGCCGAGCCCGCCGCCGTCACGGCCTGCTCAGCTGACGCCCGGGCCTCTGCGGCGGCCCCCACCACAGCCGTGGCCTCGCCAGCGGCGGCCGTGGCGGCGGCCAGCCCGGTCTCGGCTTGGGCCAGCGCCTGGGTCGGACCGCTCAGGTCGGCAGCCGGTGCAGCGTCGCTCGCCGCGGCGGCCTCGTCGACCTGCTCGTCCAGGTCCATGCCGATCCGGCCCTTGGCCAGTGTGTTGTTCCCGAAGGCCTCGCTGGCGCTCGCCGCGGCCTGGCGCGCCTGGTCGGCGTGCGCCCGGGCCGTCGTGAGTGCGGCCTGGGCCTGGTCGGCGACCTGGCGTGCTTCGGCCAGCCGAGCCTGGAGTGCCGCCGCCGCATCGCTTCGGGCGACCAGGGCCAGCTGGGCTTCGTCCACCGCGAGCTGGGCTGCGTCGCGGGCCGCGAGAGCGCTCTCCGCAAGCCCCCTGGCCTCGGTCACAGCGGCCTGGGCGGCCTGGGCGGCCTCGTGGCAGGCGCTGACGGCTCGGGCGGTCGCTTCCTGGGACGACGTGGACTGGGCCAGGGCCTGGGCGCCCGCCTCCCGTGCGGCCTGGGCCGTCGTGGCACCGCTCCCCGCTTCGTCCAGCACTGCCTGGGCCCCGGCCAGGGCCTCGTCGGCGCTCGCCAGAGATCCGCCGTCCGAGCCCGATGCCTCGGCCAGGTCGGCCGACGCCTGGGCCACGTCTGCGGCACGGCCGTCGGCTCGGGTGCGGGCGTCGGCAGCAGCCTGTGCGGCCGTCTCGGTGACCGCACGCCGCTCGTCCCGACCGACCGTGGCCGTGTCGAGGTCCTGGGTGGCCTGATCCAGCCGGCCCTGCGCCTGGACCAGGGTCGCCTGGAGCGCCGCCGCGGCCTCGTCCTTGGCGGCCGCCGCCTGCTGGGCTTGGCCCAGGGCATCCTGGGCCCCGGAGAGGGCTTCCCGTGCCGACATGACATGGGTCAGCGCGTCTTCCCGGGCCTGGTTCGCCGCCTCGCAGACCCCGCGAGCTTCGGCGAGAGAAGACCCGGCGCCACTGGCGGCGTCACCGGCCTGGGCCACGGCTTCGGCGGTCTGGTCGCGGGCCTGGACACCCTCGTCGAGACCAGCCTGGGCCGCGGTCAGCTGCTCGTCTGCGTCGGCCAGCGCCTGCTCGGCCGTGGACACGGCCCCGTCGTCGTCGGAGACGCCTGTGAGCGCAGCGACCTCCTCGGCCATCTGCCCCGCTCGCATCTCCTGGTGCTCGACGTGGGTGGCCAGCTCTTCGGCGGCCGCAGTGACGGCGGCCTGGGCCGCCGTCGCGGCTTCCTGGGCCTGGGCCAGGGCGGTGTCACCCTCTGCGAGCGCCTGGCGGGCCGCGTCCAGCGTCGCCTCGAGTGCACCGGCTGCCTCTGCGTGCTGGGCGGCGGCCTGCTGGGCGGTCTCGAGGTCCGCCTGGGCCTGGGAATGGGCCTGCTGGCACGCCGCCAGGACTTCCTGAGCACCGACCACCGCCGCCTGAGCGGGTTCGCAGGCGCTGGCCGCATCGCCTGCAGCCACGGTGGCAGCCTCGACCTTGGCCTGGGCCTGGCCGAGGGCCTGGGTGTGCTCGGTTCGGGCCAGGTCGGCCGCCTGGTGGGCGGACTGGGCGGCAGACAGCGCGCCTTCGGCCTGGGCCAGGGCCGAAGCGGCGTCGGCCAGTGCACCGCCCGGCTCGAGCCCCAGGTCCTCCAGCCCCGACTCGGCCTGGGTGAGCTCTTCGGCCAGCGCCTCCAGCCGCTCGGCCTGGGCGTCCTGGGCGGTGCCGGCGGCCTCGAGAGCGGTCTGGGCGGCACCGATGGCCTGGGTGGCGCTGGCCACGGTCTGGTCATGGCCAGCCAGGCCTTGCTGGGCCGCCTCCAGAGCTGCGCTTATCTGGGCCCGCTGGGCCTCCTGGGCCTGGGCCTGGTCCTGGGCGGCAGACAGCGCGGCCTGGGCGGTCTCGACGGCTGCGGAGGCTGTCTCGACCGCCGTTGCAGCGTCATCGCGGGCCGCATGGGCCTGGTCCCGGGCCTGGGTCGCGCCGCCCAGTGCGGTCTCCAGTGCCTCGGCCTGGGTCTGGGCCGCCTGTACGGAACCGGTGTGGGCCTCCCGGGCCTGCTGGGCCGCGGTGTGGCTGGCCTCGGCCTGCTCCCAGGCGTCCTGGGCGGTCGCGAGCGAAGCCTGGGCCGCGTCCAGACCGCTGTCCTCGCCGTCGTCGGAGACCACCGCGGCCTGGGCCTGGGCGAGCGCCTGGGTGCCTGCGCTGACCGCTTCCGCCGCCGTCTTGGCACCCGAGGCCGCCTGGGCCACCGCAGCCTGGGCCCCGGCCACGGCCTCTTCTGCTGTCTCGACACCGGCCACAGCCTGGGCCGCTGCGCTTCGTGCCTCGTCGAGCCGGGCCTGGGCGGCCTCTCGGGCCTCGCCCTGGGCGGCCTGGGCCTGGTCGAGGGCGGCCTGGGCCTGATCGAGTGCGGTGGCCGCAGCCTGGGCGGCCTGGGCCGCGGCCTCCTGGTGGGTGCCAGCCGTGGCCTGGGCCTGGGCCGCCTGGGCCTGCTGGGCCTGGGCGTCGTCCAGCTGGGCTTCGGCGCCCTCGATCGTAGCCCGCAGCGCCTCGATGGCCTTCCGCGCCTTGGGGACGGCCCCTTCGGCCTTGGCCAGGGCAGAGGCCGCCGCCTCGACCGCCTGCTCCGCCGCATCCAGGTCCGCGTCACCCCCCGCCTCGGCCGCCGCTTCCTCGGCCTGGGCCAGCTCCTCGGCAGCGGCGGTGACCCGCTCGGCCCCTTCGGCGGCGAAGCCCTGGGCCTCTCGGGCGGTGGTCAGGAGCTCGCTGTGGGCTTCGTCCTGGTCCGCAGCTGCGGTCTCGGCGTTGGCGAGGGCCTGGCCAGCGGCCTCGAGCGCCGCTTGGAGCTCGGCTCGGCGCTCGGCGTTGGGGTCGGGTTCGGCGGCGGCCTTGCGCCCGGCGCCCGGGGTGGCGCCCTCGCCGTAGGCCTCGGCGAGCAGCCAGCCCGCGAGCAAGCGGTAGAGCGGGATGCTCTTGGCTTCCCCGGTCAGCCCGTCCCGCGAGTTGTCCTCGAGCGCTGGCAGCGCCTCGCGCAGGCCTTCGGCCAGGCCCTCGACTTCGGCGCCGCTGTGCTCTGCGATCCCGTCCAGCTGGGGAAACAGGGCTTCGAGTACCTGTCTGGCCCCGGCCACGTCGTCCGGATCTGCCCACTCCTCGAAGGCTTCGATGGCCGAGTCCCCGTGGAGGTCGAACAGCTGGCTGACGTGGTCGCCCTCCAGCGGCTCCATGTCCGACGAGAACGCGACCGCCACGTCGACCGCGGCGAACCAGAGCACGAGCCCCCGACCGGCCTGGTGGTCGAGCAATGCATTGGCACGGTCCTCGGCGTCGCCGTCGAACAGGTGCCAGGCGACCAGCGCGATGCCCAAGGCCCGGTAGGCGGCGTCCCGTCCTTGGTCGTCCTCCAGGTCGGCGAGCCCCGTGGCCCACTCGGCGTGGGCATCGAACAGGGACAGGGCGTTGCGCGGACCCAAGGCGATCGACGCGAATTGGTCCCCGGCATCCAAGGTCCGGGCGACCTCGGCGGCGCGTCGGACTTCGTCTCCTTCGGGGCGGGCGCTGGGGGCGTCGCCGCCCCCTGCCAGGTCCGCGACCTCGCCCAGGAGCTCGCCCCCGGGCTCCAGGGCCAGGAGTGCCTGGAGGATGGTCTGGGCCGGAGCGCCGTCGCCCCAGGTGCCCAGGAAGTCGTAGAGGGCCCCCTCCAAGGTCAGCCGGCGAGCTCGGCCAGCTCCTGCTCGAGCTTGGCGACCTCGGCGGCAGCGGCGTCCTTGGCGGTCTGGGCTTCTTCCAGGCCCTGCTCGGCTTCGGCGAGCTCCGCCTGGCGGGCCTCGTGCTCTTCTTGGAGGCCCGCGGCCTCGTCCTCGAGCCCCTTGAGCTCCTCGCGCAGTGCGGCGACCTTTTCCTGGAGCTCAGCCGCCTGGCCTTGGCGGCCTTCTTCTTCGGTGCGCAGGGCTTCCAGTTCGGCAGCGAGCTTGTCGCGCTCGGCGGTGGCTGCCTCGACGGCTGCCTCGGCGTCGGTCACGGCGGTCTCGAGCTCGGGCTCCTGGGCCTTGAGCTTCTCCAGCTCTTCGGTGGCGGCGTCCCGGGCGCCTTCGGCCTCCTCGAGTGCCTTGTCTGCGGCCTCGGAGGCGGCTTCGGCCTCCTTCAGGGCGGCTTCGGCAGCCTCGAGCTCCTGGGCCTTCTGGTCGCGATCCTCCTGTAGCTTGCTGAGCTCTTCCGACATGGTGCGGACGGTAGCAACCCGGCCTGCCACGGGTCAATCGACCCACGGTTCTCGCAGTGGCTACCCCTTCACGCACACCACCTGGCGCAGGGTGTGGACCACGTCGACCAGGTCGGCCTGGGCCGCCATCACCGCGTCGATGTCCTTGTAGGCCATGGGCGTCTCGTCGACGACGGCGGCGTCCTTGCGGCACTCGACGCCGGCGGTCGCGCGGGCGTGGTCGGCGGCGGTGAAGCGCTTCCGGGCCTCGGTCCGGGACATCGCACGGCCGGCGCCGTGGGAGCAGGAACAGAACGACTCGGGGTTGCCCTTGCCGCGCACGATGTAGGACCGGGTGCCCATCGAGCCCGGGATGATGCCCAGCTCGCCCACACCGGCCCGGACGGCCCCCTTGCGGGTCACCCACACGTCCTTGCCGTAGTGGTGCTCACGGGCCACGTAGTTGTGGTGGCAATTCACCGCCTCAGCGACGGCGTGGAACGCCGGCAGCGAGCGGACCTGGGCCAGGGCGCCCAGGGTCGCGGCCATCATCAGCTCCCGGTTGCGCCGGGCGAAGTCCTGGGCCCAGCCCACGGCCTGGACGTAGTCGTCGAAATACCGCGAGCCTTCGGGCAGATAGGCCAGGTCCCGGTGGGGCAGGTGGACGAACCACCGCGCCATCTCTTCCTTGGCACGCTCGATGAAGTAGCTGCCGATGCGGTTTCCGACGCCGCGGGATCCGGAGTGCAGCATGACCCAGACCTGGTCGGCCTCGTCCAGGCAGACCTCGATGAAGTGGTTCCCCGAGCCCAGGGTGCCCAGGTGCACGCGGTGGTTGCTCTTGGCGATCTTGGGATGCTTGGCGCAGATGGCGTCGAAGCGGCCCACGAGCTCGGACCACGCGGCGTCCACAGAGGCAGGCGGCTCTCCCCAGGAGCCGCGGTCCCGCTTGGTCTTGCGGCTCACGGTGCGACCGTGGGGCACGGCGGCTTCGATCAGGCTGCGGGTGTCCTTGAGGCTGTCGGGCAGATCGCTGGCGCTCAGCGACGTCTGCACCGCCATCATCCCGCAGCCCAGGTCCACGCCGACCGCGGCCGGCACGATGGCCTTGTCGCTGGGAATGACCGAGCCAATGGTGGCCCCCCGGCCCAGGTGCACATCGGGCATCGCCGCGACCCACTTGTGGATGAACGGCAGCTCGGCGACCTGCTGGAGCTGGGCCTTGGCCTTGTCTTCGACGGGCACGCCGTGGGTCCAGGTCTTCACCAGGCCACCGCTCGGAGACTTCAGGATCTCGTAGGGCGTGGTCGTCATGGGCTCGGTGCTCCGTGGGGGATGGCTGGCAGTGGAGCAAGGGGCGTGCCACGGCACTCTACCGCGCAAGTCCCTGGAATCCGGTGGGCACACGGACAGAGCCTCGCGCCCTTGATATCGTCATTGATACAAATGAATCAGACTCGCAAGGAGACCGTGGTCGTCGGGTTCCTGGGCACCACCCTGGACCGGGGCCGCGGGGTGAAGCGCTGGGGCCGTTGGCGGCCGACCGTGGCCGCATGCACCCAGCCGGATCTGGCGGTGGCCCGCCTTCACCTGCTGGTCCAGGAGCCCTGGACCCGCATGGCCGAGGGGGTCCAGAAGGACCTGGCCGACGTGGCGCCCACCACCGACGTGGTGGTGCACGTGCTGCCGGAGCACGATCCCTGGGACTTCGAGCAGGTCTATGCCCGCCTGCTGGACTTCACCCAAGAGGTGACCTTCGACCCGGAGACCCAGGACCTGCTGGTCCACATCACCACCGGCTCCCACGTGGTGCAGATCTGTCTCTTCCTGATGACCGAGTCCCGGCACCTGCCGGGCCGGTTGCTCCAGACGTCGCCGGAGAAGGGCCGGGACGCGCCGACCCACGGGCGGATCGCGATCATCGACCTGGACCTGTCCCGCTACGACGCCATCGCCCGGCGCTTCGAGGAGGAGCAGCGCCAGGGTGCGAGCCTGCTCAAGCACGGCATCCAGACCCGGAACCCCCACTACAACCAGCTCATCGCGCGGCTGGAGCAGGTGGCGTTGCGGTCCAGCCGGCCGGTGTTGTTCCAGGGGCCCACCGGCGCCGGCAAGTCGCTCCTGGCCCGCAAGGTGCACGAGCTCCGGGCGGCCCGCCGGCTGGTGGGCGGGCGCTATGTCGAGGTGAACTGCGCCACGATTCGCGGCGACGGCGCCATGTCCACCCTCTTCGGCCACGTGCGCGGTGCCTACACCGGTGCCCAGCGGGAGCGGGCCGGAGTGCTGCGCGAGGCCGACGGCGGCACCCTCTTCCTGGACGAGATCGGCGAGCTTGGGCTCGACGAGCAGGCGATGCTGCTGCGGGCTCTGGAGGAGAAGCGCTTCCTGCCCCTAGGGGCGGATCGCGAGGTCGGCAGCGACTTCCAGCTGGTCGCCGGCACCAACCGGGACCTGCGGGTTGAGGTCGCGGCCGGGCGCTTTCGCGAGGACCTGCTGGCCAGGATCGACACCTGGACCTTCTCGCTGCCGGCGCTGCGGGAGCGGCCCGAGGACATCCCCCCCAACGTGGAGTTCGAGCTGGACCGCTTCGCCCGGGACGAGCGACGGCGGGTGACCTTCAACAAGGAGGCCCGGGAGCGCTTCCTGGGCTTTGCGACCGGTCCGGGGGCGCGGTGGTCCCGGAATTTCCGCGACCTGGGCAGCGCCGTGGCCCGCATGGCCACTCTGGCACCGGGGGGGCGCATCACGGTCGCCGACGTGGACCAGGAGATCGATCGGCTGCGCCACAGCTGGGCGGTCCCGGGCTCGGACGGCAACGACACCGACGTGTGTGCCCAGGTGCTGGGTGGAGAGCGGGCTGCCGCACTGGACCCCTTCGACGCGGTCCAGCTCGCGCTGGTCATTCGCACCTGCCGCAGGTCGGCGTCGCTGTCTGCGGCTGGCCGCTCGCTCTTCGCCCAGTCGCGCCTGCGTCGGTCCTCGACCAACGACGCGGACCGCCTGCGCAAGTACCTGGCCAAGCACGGCCTGACCTTCAAGGACCTGAGAGGCCCCGATGTCTGACGACCCGCTGTCCACCATGATCGACCACGTGTCCCTGAGCGTCGGGGACTACGGCGCGGCCAAGGCCTTCTACACACCGCTGATGGCCACGCTGGGCATGGCGGTGGTGGGCGAGTACACCGCCGAGCAGACCGGCTCGGTGGCCTTCCTGGGCTTCGGTCGCGGCGGCAAGGGGGCCCTGTGGGTGTCGGACAGCGGCCGCCAGACGCCGGCGACCCACGTGTGCTTCCGGGCCCGCTCGCGGCAGGAGGTGCGCGACTTCCACGCGGCCGGACTCGCTGCGGGCGGGCTGGACAACGGCGAGCCGGGGCTGCGGGAGCACTACCACCCGGCGTACTACGCCGCGTTCGTGCTGGATCCCGAAGGGCACAACGTCGAGGCGGTGTGCTTCGTGGGGGCGTGAGGGCGCTGTAGAGCCGCGGCCCAACTTCCGCTCGGCGTGTAGAGCCGCCCTCCAACTTCCGCGGAAGGGCGATCTGGGGGCCTGGCGGGCCCTCCAGGGGGTCGATCTGGGGCCTCTGCGGCCCTCAGGCCCCTCTCAGCGGAAGTTGGAGGGCGGCTTTACATCGCCCGCGGAAGTTGGAGGGCGGCTTTACATCCCCGGCCGGCCCGCCACCGGGCTCCACGGCGACGAACGTCCGTACTTCGGACGATGAGGCCCTCCAACTGAGTTGGGAGCGACAAAGGTCCGAAGTACGGACGTTCGTCCCCTCCCGCTCGAGTTGACGGCGACGAACGTCCGTACTTCGGACGTTCGTCCCCTCCCGCTCGAGTTGACAGCGACGAACGTCCGTACTTCGGACGTTCGTCCCCTCCCCAGCCCCCGAAGCACACACGGCGGCGGAGCGCCCCACCCCGTGATGGTGGGACACCCCGCCGCCTCTCGACGACGACGGCTCAGGTGAAGAGCCCGAGCTTGCCGCCCAGCTCGGACCCGGCCACCAGGGTGACCGAACCGACCTCACCGGCCAGCTCCTTCAGAGCCTCGAGCTCCCGCAGCCGCATGAGCGTGGGGTTGGCCTCGAGCAGCCGGGCGGTGTTGGCGGCGGACCGCATGGCGGCCGTCTCCTCACGCCGGGCGACCTTGTTGGCCTCGGCCCGCTTCTCGGCCTCGAGCACCTGGTTCAGGATGCTCTTCAGCTCACCGGGCAGGACCAGGTCCTTGAGCTCCAGAGCCAGGACCTCGACGCCCCACGCGGGGGCGACCTCGACCATGGCTGCAAGCATCTCGGCACTGGCCGCGTTCCGCTCACTCAACAGGCGCTCGAGCCGGGACCCGGCCACGACGCGCCGGGCCGAGACCTGGGCCTGCGTGTACAGCAATGCCGAGGCGTCGTTGGCCGCGTGGACCAGGACCACGGGATCGACCACCCGGTAGCGAACCACCAGGTTCAGGCGCAGGGTGACCATGTCCGCGGACATGACCTCCTGGCCGCTCACCTTGAGCTCCTGCTCCCGGGTGTCGATCGTCACGACCCCGACCTGGCGGTCGAGGCAGCTCAAGACGTAGCGACCGGCCTCCAGCACGTGCTGGAGCTCACCGTCCACGTAGACCAGGGACCGCTGGAACGGGGTCACGACGACCTCGCGAACCTCGCCGGGCGGCGCCAGCTCAGCCCAGGTCGGAGACAGGGTCTGACGCAGCGCGGTCAGGTCGACAGGCGCCACGGTCCAGCCGGTGCCCCACAGCCGGTGACGACCAGGGCCCAGCCAGCGGCGGGGCTCCCCGTGACGGGAGACCAGGAGGCGGTGGGGGTTCTCGAGGGTGTAGGACGCGTACATGGTGTGCTCCTGTGGGCAGAGGTGTCCGATGCCGGGGGTGGCAGGCGACGACGAAGGCAGGTGCCAGGCGGATCCCGCCACCGGCCGCGAGCGGCGAGGGGGAGAGACCGGGCCGTGCCGGCCTGGGCCGGGCGGCACCCGCGATCCGCAGGCGCGTGATCACCTGCGACACCGGACGGGGGTGCGGCCGAAGCCGCGAGGGTGCCCTCTCGGGCGTTCCTTACCAGGGGAACTCGTGCTGAAACGAGTGCGGGACTCGAACCCGCGACTTGTACGTCCCGACGTGCAGGACCGGGTCGCCCGACCGCTTCCTCCGACCGGGACCGGCCAGGGGCCGGGACGGGGAGGGGGGCTGCGAGGGCTGGCGGCTGCTGAAGTCCGTACGCCAGGAAGGCAATACAAGAGGCGTGCCAGCCCGCGGATCCGCATGTTCAGGTCCGGGTCGGCGCCATTTCTATCTCATTGGATATGGAGCTTAGAAAATGACCACTCCAGCCCTGCGATGCAGCGGCCTGGTGAAGCGCTACCCAGACGTCACCGCCGTGGATGGCCTGGACCTGGAAGTACACCGCGGAGAGTGCTTCGGCCTGCTGGGCCCGAACGGCGCATCTTCATCCACCACACAGGCCGCGGGCTCCGGGGGGACTGATGCGGGCACACCCCCTCTGGCAGCTCACCGTGGCGCGGTGGAAGGAGCTCTACCGGGAGCCGGGCATCCTGTTCTGGGTCTTCGGCTTCCCGGTCCTGCTGGCCGTCGGGCTGGGCATCGCGTTCCAGGAAGGGCCGCCCGAGCCCCAGCGCGTCGCGGTGGTGGCTGGGGCCGACTGGCTGGTCCAGAGCCTGGACCCGGAGACGGTCGACGCCCGGGTGCTGGCGGCCGACGCGGCGGCCGAAGCCCTGGCCCGCGGCCAGGTAGACCTGGTGGTCGAGGAGGGCGGACGCCCCTGGACCGTGACCTATCGCTACGACCCCAGTCGCCCGGAGAGCCAGCTGGCTCGGGCGGTCGTCGACGCGTCGATCCAGGACGCCAACGGCCGCGAAGACGCGCTCATCGCGACCGACGAGGCCCTGACGGAGCGGGGCAGTCGCTACGTGGACTTCCTGCTGCCCGGGCTCATCGGGCTGAACCTGATGGGCTCGAGCATGTGGGGCATCGGCTACTCGGTGGTGCTGAGCCGGAAGCGCCGCCTGCTCAAGCGCCTGGCGGCCACACCCATGCGGCGCAGCCACTACCTGCTCAGCTACCTGATCTCCCGCACCGGCCTGCTGGTCCTGGAGGTCGCGGCGCTGGTGGGGGTCGGCTGGTGGCTCTTCGACGTGGCCGTGCACGGCAGCCTGCTGGCGCTGGCCCTCGTCGCCACCCTGGGTGGGGCCTGCTTCTCCGGCCTGGCCTTGCTGATCGCGGCCAGGCTCGACAACACCGAGATCGCCAACGGCTGGATGAACTTCGTGCAGCTGCCGATGTGGATCCTCTCCGGCTGCTTCTTCAGCTATGAGCGCTTTCCGGAGTGGCTCCACTGGCCGATCCAGTCCCTACCGCTCACGGCTGTGAACGACGCGCTGCGGGCGATCATGAACCAGGGCGCAGGCGTGTTCGAGCTGGGGCCTGAGCTGGCGGTGATGGGCTTGTGGGGTGGGATCAGCTTCGCGATCGCGCTGCGCCGCTTCCGCTGGCAGTAGGAGACCTCGCGACCTGGGAAATCGTGGACTCAAGGCCTCTGCTGTACGCGAGAAACGTACGCTTTCAGAGGCCCCAGACCTGTTCCGGACCCGCCTGGGGTGCGACCCTGGGGGTGGGCACGATGCCCACCGGAGGTCCCCGATGCGTCTCGTTCCGATCCTGTCCGCCGTCCTGTTGATCGCCTGCTTCGACATCGACCCCGACGACCAGGACGGAGACGGCGTGGAGGCGGCAGACGACTGCGACGACTTCGACAGCAGCGTCTACCCCGGTGCCGAGGAGATCTGCGACGGTCAGCGCAACAACTGCAACGACCGGAGGTGGGTGAACGACCACGGCGCCTGGATGGACGAGCACGAGGGCGACGGTCCCGTCGAGGTGACAGACGACTGGGACGACTACTACTCCACCGGGCCCGCCGAGTGGTCGCCCACCGCCGAGAACACGACGCTCTACCTGTGCGAGCGGGAGAACTACCCCTGGTACCTGACGATCACGGTGGACGAGAGCATCCGCAGCCTGGCCATCCGAGGCTACGAGTACGAGGGCATGGGGGGCACGTACAGTCCCTCGGTCATGACCGGCTGGCACGACACCGTGATCTCCGGGACCCTGGCCGACGACGGCCTGCTGACGCTGGACGGCATCCGGGTCGCGACCGGCATCGCCTCTGGCAGCGGCGGCAACTTGTCCCTCGAAGGGGGCAAGCTCTTTCTCTACGACGTGGCGTTCGACGCCGGCGAGGCCGGGGCCTTCGGCGGCTCGATCTACACCAAGGACACCGCCGTGTCTGGCGAGGGCGTGCTGATCGAGCACAGCGAAGCCGGTCAGAATGGGGGCGCGGCCTTCTTCGACGGCGGTTCCGTGGTGCTGGCGGACGTCACGGTGACCGACAGCGTCGCGGGCTTCGGCGGCGGCGGCCTGCACTTCGAGGGCGTCGACGCCGAGCTCTCGGACTGCAGCTTCGAAGACAACACCAGCCAGGACTCTGGCGGGGCCGTGACCCTCGAAGGCACGTCGACCCTGGCACTCTCGGACTGCACGCTGAGTGGCAACGCGGCCGGCGAAGGGGGTGGGGGGATCTTTGCCTTCGACGACGCGTCGCTGGCAGCGACCGACGTGCACTTCTCGAGCAACGAGGCCAGTGGCCCGGGCTTCGGCGACCACGTGCTGCTCCGCGGCGAGCTGACGTGCGACGACTGCGAGTTCTCCGGCGTCACCTCCGACGACATCTACGTCGGGCCGGACCTCTTCCAGGGCTACAGCTTCAGCGGCACCACCGACGTGCGCTGCGACACGACCAGCGGCTGCACCGAAGGCACGCTGTGAACAGCCGCCCGGAGAGCGAATACCGCGCCGATCACTCGTTCAGCCCCCGAGCTTCTCGCGCAGCAGCCCGTTCACCACCCCCGGATCGGCCTTGCCTTGGGTCTGGCGCATGACCTGGCCCACGAAGAAGCCCAGCATCCGCTGGTTGCCCCCCCGGTAGGCCGCGGTCTGGCCGGGATTCGCCGCGATGATGCCGTCGATCAGGGGGCCCAGGGTGCCCGCGTCGACCACGGCCTTGAGCCCGCGGCTCTCGATGATGTCCGCCGGGGAACCGCCGTTGGCGACCAGGATCTGCAGCACCTGCTTGGCGATGCGGTTCGAGATCTCCCCGCTGCTCAGCAGACCGACCAGCTCGGCCAGCTCGGCCCCGCCGAAGGGCAGGCCCCCAAGGTCGTCGGCCGCACCTGCCAGGTCGTTGGCGATGAGCTTGGCGGTCGCAGCACCGGCAGCACCAGCGCCCACGGCCGCAGCGAAGAGCTCCCCCGCTGCCGGGTTGTCCACCAGCATCCGTGCGGCCTTGTCCGACGCGCCGGCCGCCGCAAAGCCCGCCAGCGCGGCCTGCTGCTCCGGCGTCAGGACCACGTCGGCCTTGCCCTTGCGGACCCGCTTGCGGCGGCCCTCGGTGGCCCCCTCGCGCTTCACGACGGGCTTGTCCTCGACAGCGGGCGCGTCCTTTGCCGGGGCCTTCCAGGAGGACCTGAGTGGCACGATGCGGTTGTAGACCAGGGCGCCGTCGGCCGAGTCCACCGGGTCGGGCCAGAAGTAGCCGAGCCGCTCGAGCTGGACGCGACCCCCGTGCTGGCGGACCGCCGGCTCGAGCAGCGCCGAGCCGCGCACGACCAAGCCCTCGGGGTTCACGTGCTCCTGCCAGTCGGCCCGCGCCCCCGGGTCCTCGACCGTGAAGAGCCGGTCGATCAGTCGCACCTGGGCAGCCACTCCTTCGCTGGCGCTCACCCAGTGGATCGTGCCCTTGACCTTGCGGCCGTCCGGCGCGTTGCCACCCCGGCTGTCGAGGTCGACGGTGCCCTGGAGCCCGATCACCTGGTCGCCGTCGGACACCACGTCTGTGCAGGTGAACAGGTACCCGTGGCGCAGCCGCACCTCGCCGCCCGGCACCAGACGGCGCCAGCCCTTGGGCGGCACCTGGGCAAAGTCGCTGCGCTCGATCACCAACTCCCGGGTGAACGGCACCCGGCGCACGCCCGACTGGGGCACGTCCTTGGGCCACAGATCCGCGTCGATCCAGTCGACCCGGCCGTCCTCCCAGTTCGTGACGGTCACGGGCAGTGGGTCCAGCACGCCCATCAGGCGCGGGGCCTGGTCGTTCAGCACGTCGCGCACCACGTGGTCGAAGAGCGCCACCTCGACCACCGAGTTGGTCTTGGCGACCCCGACCCGCTCCACGAAGGCGCGAATGGCCTGGGGCGGAACCCCCCGCCGCCGAAGCCCCGACAGGGTCGGCATGCGCGGATCGTCCCAGCCGCTGACCACGCCCTCCTCGACCAGCTTGAGCAGGCGGCGCTTGCTCATCATGGTGTAGGTGATGGCCAGCCGGGCGAACTCGTACTGACGGGGCTTGCTCTCCACAGCCGTGTTGTCCACGACCCAGTCGTAGATGGCGCGGTTGTCCTGGAACTCCAGGCTGCACAGGCTGTGGGTCACGTGCTCGAGAGCGTCCTCGAGGGGGTGGGCGTAGTCGTACATCGGGTAGATGCACCAGTCGTCGCCCGTGCGGTGGTGGGTCTGGTGGCGGATCCGGTAGAGCAGGGGGTCGCGCAGCTTCATGTTCGGGTGGGCCAGGTCGCCCTTGGCCCGCAGCACACAGTGGCCGTCCGGGAACTCCCCGGCCCGCATGCGGTTGAACAGGTCCAGGTTCTCGGCGACCGTGCGGTCTCGATGCGGCGACGGCGTGGCCGGCTCGGTGACCGTGCCGCGGTACTCGCGGATCTGGGCCTCGGTCAGGTGGTCCACGTAGGCCTTGCCGTCTCGGACCAGGCCTTCGGCGAGCTGGTACATGCGGCCGAAGAAGTCCGACGCGAAGAAGAGCTTGTCGCCCCAGTCGAAGCCCAACCAGCGGATGTCGCGCTGGATGGCGCGGACATACTCGGTCTCTTCCTTGGCCGGGTTGGTGTCGTCGAAGCGCAGGTGGCAGACGCCCCCGTACTCCTGGGCCAGGCCGAAGTCGATGCAGATGGCCTTGGCGTGGCCGATGTGCAGGTAGCCGTTGGGCTCGGGCGGGAACCGGGTCACGACCCGGCCCCCGTGGGTGCCGTCGGCCAGGTCCCGCTCGATGATCTGCTTGAGGAAGTTGGAGCTCTGCTCGGCGCCACTCACGGGGACCTCCAAGGGTGCCGCCACCTATCGCGACATCCCCGTCAGGACTCCCCTGGACACGGGGCTCCTTCCCAGGGGTCCACCAGGTCCCAGATGTCGCCATCGAGGGGGGGATTGTCCAGCTCGAGGAGCCACGCGTCGGCGATCCAGCCGTGGTCCGGGTGGGTGATGCCCTGGCGCAGGGCCCGGCGCACCTGGCGCACGGCACCGGCCCTCCGCAGGGTCTCCAGCGCCAGCACCAGGCCCAGCCCGGAGCCCCGATGGGACCGGAGCCCCTGCCGGGCCAGCGCGACGGCCTGGTCGGTGCGACCGTCGAGTCCGAGCGCCGCAGCCCGCGCGGCGAGGAGGTCCGGGTCGTGGGGCAGCTCGTCCAACAGGACGGCGGTGGCGTGGTCGGCCAGGCCAGCCAGACCGGGCTCGCGGAGGGCGAGCAGCACCAGGAACAGGGTCAGCCGCACCCGGAGCTTCGGGGACAGGGCCGGCGCCAAGCGCCAGCAGGCGTCGACCGCGGCCCAGGCGCTGCGGGCGTATGCCTGGCAGGCCCGTGCGCGATCCAGGCACAGCTCGACCTGGACCTGGGGGTGGTCCGCGCCGACCAGGGCGTGGTCGCCGTCGGACGCCAGCCAGCGTCCGATCCGGCCCGTCTCGCGCAGCAGGGCCAGCCCGCTGTCCGGCGGCGCCGGGCGGGCCCGGGCGAAGCGCCGGTGCCGGCGGAGCTGGCGGTCTCTGGAGAACATGCCCTCCCACGCCCTCGGCAAGAGATCGGCCAGGTGACCGAATAGCGGGTCGTCGACTCGCCCCCTGCGCAGCACTTCGAGCAGGTCTTCCTGGGGCCGGTCGAACGACCACAGCAGCGGTGCCGCCCGGTCCCCCGCGCCCAGGAGATAGGCCCGCCAGCGCTCGGCCTCGGCGTGGTCGGGGCACAGGGCCAGGGCCCGCGCCACCCAGCCCCGAGCGCCGTCGGTGTCTCCGGTCCGCAGGGCGGCCAGCGCGCCATCGCAGGCGGCGTCGGCCCGCTCGCCCGGCCCGCCCGTCGCCACCAGCTGCTCCAGCAGAGGGCCCGGCTCGGGACCGACCACGGCTTCGAGAGCCAGGGCCTCGCGCACCCCTACCTCCAGAGCCTGATCCAGCAGGACCCGGGCCCCAGAGGGGCGATCCAGCGCATGGAGCGCCCGGGCCCCGATGGCCTGGCAGCGGGCGCGTTGCACGGGGTCGCTCTCCAGTCCGATCCTGGCCAGGCGCTCGTCGACCAGGCTGGGGATCCGCATGAGCGCGGGCTGGAGCAGGTCTCGCCAGGGGTCTCCGGTGGGCTCCTCGAACAGGGAGCGGCAGAGGGGGCACTCGTCTCGAATCATCGGGTCCATGGGACACCTCCTGGCGCGCCCCCCTCGGCACGGTCCGTGCCAGACGCGATTCCAGGCACTTGGCCCCGGCCGACGGTCCGTTCCCGGACACCGTGCCCGTCCGGGGTCGACACCCCAACAGCCGATGGTCCACCCTCGGGGCCGGAGTCGCCGTGCCCTTGCTCTTGTTGCTCGTCCCCGTCGTCCAGGCCCAGGACCACGCCGTGCTGATGCTGGGGAATAGCTACACGGCGTACAACGACCTGCCGGGCCTGGTCGAGAGCACCCTGGAGCCCGGGGTAGCGGCCTGGGACGACGTGCACACCGAGGGGCTGATGCAGGGCGGCCTGCTCCTGGTCGACCACCTGGCACGGGCCGATGGCTCGTCCGGGGACACGGCCTGGCGGGACGCCTTGGTGACCGGCTCTGACACCTGGCAGCACGTGGTGCTCCAGGAGCAGAGCCAGATCCCCGGCTTCGACGCCACGTCGGCCGACCTCCAGGCCAGCTGGGCCGCCGCCGCGGATCTCGACGCCTTGATCGCCGCCCACGGTGCCGAGACCGTGTTCCTGATGACCTGGGGACGGCGGGACGGCGACGCGCTGAACGACCACATCTACCCGGACTTCACGACCATGCAGGACCGGCTCGCCGCCGGCTACCTGACCTATGTGGACCAGCTCTCGACCCCGGAGCGGCCGGTCTGGGTCATCCCGGCGGGTCTGGCGTGGCAGACGGTGCACGACGACCTGGTGGCCCAGGGTCTGGACCCCGTCGATGGCGAGACCGCGTTCACCCAGCTCTACGAACCCGACGGCAGCCACCCGTCCCTCCAGGGCTCCACCCTGGTCGCGGCCACGGCCCTGGCGGCCCTGACCGGTCGCAGCCCCGTCGGGCTGGCCGGGCCCGACGGCGTCGACACCGACGCCCTGGCCCTGCTCCAGGACGCCGCGGCAAGCACCGTCTTCGACGACCCCCACGGCGTCATCGACTACCCCTGGGCCTGGACGTGGGCCGAGTGGGAGGCCGCGGCGGCTGATCCAGCGGCGATCAGCCAGGGGGCCTTGCGCCCCTGGCTCCGGGTCGAGGTCTTCGGGGCCACGGTCAGCGATGCCCGGCTCACCGACGCCCGCCTTCAGCTGGTGGAGGGGTCTGGGCTCGGCGCTCTTGGTTCGCTGGAGGTGGCCGACGCCGAGGTCTGGATCGATGGCGGCAGCCTGATCGTCGACACGTTGACCCTGGGCGAGGGCGCAGTGCTGGAGCTCCGGGGGGGAACCCTGGGCGGGACCCTGATCGCGGGCGCCAACACCGAGACCCTGTCGATGACCGGAGGCCAGCTCATCGCCACGACGATCGACGGAGACCTGGACCAGCTGGGCGGCGAGCTGCTGACCGGCCAGGCGATGACGATCACAGGCGACTGGACCCTGAATCCGGACGGGGGCTTCTACCAAGAAGGACCCGCTGGCTGGGTGGCCGTCGAAGGCACCGCTCGGCTGGAGGGGGAATTCAACGTGGAGGCGGGCTCATGGGGCTCCTCGGACGAAGTCATCGTGGTCGATGCCGCCCACATCGCCGCCGAAGGCCTGACCGTCTGGTCCGCTCCGGGCTGGACCCTCGAGGAGCGCACCGGCGGCCGCGGCGAGCAGCTGGTCCTGGTGCCCTCCGACACCGGGATCGAGGCGGACACCGGCAGCCCAGACCCTCCGATCGGCAACGAGGGCTGCCAGTGCACCAGCGCCCCGGTCCCCCTGGTCTGGCTCTGGCTCGTCGTGCCTTGGTGGCACCGACGCCGCTGACACAGCGCTGACGAACCCGCTGGAGCCCAGCCGGTCCATGCCTGAATGGACCTGCACCTCCTCTTGTTCACACTGACCGCCTGCACCCCCGCCCCTGCCCAGGAGCCGCCGCCGACCCAGACCGCGCCTGCGCCCGACCCCTGGGCCCACCTCCCCCTGGCCGACGGCTTCGACTTCGCCGTCGGGCCGCCGGACGGCACCGGCTACCGCGACGCCCAGGGCTTCGGCGTCAACAACCACCTGGGCGAGGACTGGAACGGCCTGGGCGGCGGAGACACCGACCTGGGTGACCCGGTGCACGCCATCGCAGCCGGCGTGGTGACCGAAGCCTGGGACCACTGGGCCGGCTGGGGCCAGGTCGTGCGCATCGCCCACCGGTTCCGAGAGTCGGACGGGCGAGAGCGGGTGGTCGAGTCCCTCTACGCCCACCTGGACACCATGGCGGTGCGGGACGGTCAGGCCGTCACGCGAGGCCAGGCCATCGGCACCATCGGGGACGCCCACGGTCAGTACCTGGCCCACCTGCACCTGGAGCTGCGGGGCCGGCCCGGCATGCCTCTGGGGGGCGGCTACAGCAGCCGCCGCGCCGGCTGGCTGGACCCGACGGTCTTCATCGGGCTCCGCCGCCCCACACCCCGGTGATCAGCTGCACCGCTCCATGACCGTGCGGTCCAGCTCCACGCCCTCCAGGTCGATGGCGACCAGGGTCAGCGTGCACGCGTCGGCCTCCATGAACAGGAAGTGATGCCGCTCGGCGACCACCAGCTGGTAGGGCACCTCGCCGATGCCGTAGAGGGACCGACCTCCACCCCCGGAGACCACGTAGACCGTGCCGTCATCGCCCTCTGCAGCGGACTGGCTGCCGCGCATGGGGGCGAAGCGCTCGTACATGTGGTTGTGGCCCTGGAGCACCAGCGGCACGCCGGCGTCCTCGAGCACCGGTGCGAACAGCAGCAGCGCCGTGGGATCGGGCGCCCGCCCAGGCATCCCAGACCACGCCGGCTTGTGCCACGCGGCGACGGTCCAGGGTCGATCCGCCGCCGCCAGATCCGCCTCGAGCCAGTCCAGCTGGTCGTCGGTCTCGGACTCTCGGATCTCGGTGGCCGGCCCTTCGGTGTCCAGGCCGATCAGGTGGAAGGGGCCGTAGTCCGTGGACCAGTACCGCTCCCGGTCCTGGGTCCTCCAGGCGTTCTCGTAGAGGAAGACGCTGTCCAGGGCCGGCGCCGCGTTGGCGGTGCTGTAGTCGTGGTTGCCCCACGTGGGCAGGAACAGCAGGTCCGTGAGCATGCCCTCGTAGACCTCGAACACGTTGGCCTGCCACTCGTAGGGGCGCCCAGAGCTGTAGGCGTTGTCCCCCAGGGTGAGCAGGAGCTGGGCGTCTGCCACGTAGGGCAGCATGGCGTCGCGAACCGCCAGCTGGTCGTCGGTGCCCGAGCCGTAGTCCCCCAGCACCAGCACGCCGACGGTGGCGTCCGAGGTCGCGGGCGCCGTCCAGAAGCTCTGGCCCCTGGCCACGGTCTCCCCGTCCACGTCGACCCGGTAGCAGACCTGGCTGCCCGGGGGCAGGTCGGTCAGAGTCGCGTGGAACAGACGCAGCTCGTCCCGGGAGGAGCTCTCGGTCTCCAGCACGTCGGGCAGGTCTCTCAGGGTCGCCTGGATCTGGTTGTCCCAGTAGTCCTCGCGGCCCCAGACCACCCGGGCGGCGCCAGCTTCCGTCGTGGTGCCAAAGGCGATCACGGCCTCGGTCTGGGTGACCCGCTGCACATAGGGCCAACGGACCAGGGTGTCGGTCGGGTCCATGCGCTCGCCGCAGTCCGCCGGAGGCTGCCAGCCACTGGCCGGCGCCGAGTCCAGCGGCGGAGGACTCGGGGCTGGACACGCCAGCATCGTCAACAGGGACAGCACGGCGCCATCGTACTTCCCCTGGCCACACCCCCGAAGCCCGGGCATAGTGATGGGCGGCAGGGCGAGGAGACGCCCATGGGCACCACGAGCTTGGTGCTGTCCTTCCTTCTCCCCCAAGTGCACGCCTTTTGCGGCACCTACGTCGGCACGCCCGGCGAGCAGCTCACCAACACGAGCAGTCAGCTGGTGGTCGTGAAGTCGCCCGAGGGGCGGACCACCCTGACCATGACGAACAACTACCAGGGCGACCTGGCGGACTTCGCGGTGGTGATCCCCGTGCCCGCGACGCTCGAGGCCACCGACGTGCGGCTGGCCGAAGGCAGCGCCGTGAGCGAGGTCGATCGGTACTCGGGGGCTCGCCTGGTGTCCTACACCTGCGAGGACCTGGACCGGTCGGCGGCGCTGACCCCCGGTCCCGTCGCCCTCACCCTGGCGGCCTGTACCGCGAGCTACGACATGTCCGGCCTGGCGCTGGGGGGCACGGCCGAGGACTCGGTCGCCGTGGACACGGAATTCGCGCTGGGCGACTACGAGCTGGCCATCCTGACCGCCGAGGAGTCGACCGGCCTGATGGACTGGCTGGACCTGAACGGCTTCGGCGTCGACGCGAGCGCCGAGAGCCTGCTCCAGGAGTACATCGACGCCGGCTCGCGCTTCCTGACGGCCCGGGTCGGCCTGGAGGCTCTGATCGACGGCGGCGACAACACGCTGGCGCCGATCCAGATCGCCTATGACTCGGTCGACGCCTTGACCATCCCGGTCCGCCTCGGCACGCTGAACAGCGCCGGTGTGCAGGACTTGACCCTCTACGTGATCGGCGACAGCACCGAGGGCGCCTGGAGCATCGCCAACTACCCCCAGGCCACCCTAGACGAGGAGTGCCTGTGGGAGGACACGGGCGACTCCTTTGCCGCGTTCTACGAGGACAGGGTCGACACGGCGATCGCTGACGCTGGCGGGACCGCATGGATCGCCGAGTACGGGTGGATGGCGCCCATCAGCTCCTGTGACCCGTGCCCGACCGCTCACCAGAGTGGCATGGCGGCCGCCCTCGATCCCGCGGCCCTGGACATGCTCGCCTGGCACCCGGACATCGCCGAGAGCGATCCCTCGTGGGCCCAGTGGTGGAGCTCCTACCTGACCCGCATCCAATTCCAGTACCGGGCAGACGACGTGGTGGGGGACCTGCAGCTCTACCCCACGAACATCTCCGACAACTTCCAGGCCCGGTACATCCAGCACCTGTGGGAGCTGGAGAGCGCGTTCCCCGTGTGCGGCGAAGGCTGGCGTGAGGACCCGGGCACCTGCTGGCTCCCGGCCCGCAAGGCGCGCGAGGCCCGAGAGAACCTGGGCTGCTCGGCGGCCGGTGCCGTGGGCGCGCCCCTGCTGGCGCTCCTGGGCCTGCTGGCCGTCGGACGGCGGCGGGCGTGATCCGCTTGCTCTGGCTGCTGGGGTGGCTGCTGGCCGCCCCGGCTGCGCTCGCAGCAGAGCCCGAGCTGTCCGAGGACGACTGGGTCACCCTGGACGACCCGGACGACCCGCCCGAGAAGCCCCAGCGCACGTGGGAAGACACCGTGCTGCGCAAGCGACAGCGCATGGCATGGGGCGGCGCGGCCTTGGCGTTGGCCATGACCCTCACCGCCACCGAGACCCTGGACTGCAAGGGGTCCTGCCACGGTTCGATCTACCTGCTCACCGTGCCGATGGCCGTCTGGGGCGGCTTCAAGCTCGCGGCGGCCCTGGGCACGCCGACCCGACTCCTGCGCGAACAGGGCCTCACCGGGCCACCGATCGCGTACTGGGTGGGCTGGACCGGGGTGGCGGCGATGACGGTGGGCTGGTGGATGCGCGCGACGTCGCGGGCAGAGGACAGGCGCCCGTGGACGCTGACGGCCGCGGCTGGCGCGTCCGTGGCCGTCACCGGCTTCGCGACCCAGGCGCTGTGGAACACCATGGGCTGGTACGGCACCGGGCATCGGGCGGTCTTGCCCCGGGTCCGGGTCACCCCCTGGCTCGAAGGCCGAGCCGAGGGCAGGGCGGGGGGGCTCGCCCTCACCGGGCGGTGGTAGTCCCGCGCTAAGCTACGGCATGGGGTGGATGCTGCTGGCCCTGCTCGCCTGTGGTCCAAAGACCACGCCTGCGTCCGCCGCTGCCCCGGTCGCGCCTCCGACCCCGGCCGAGACCTTTGCGGCCTTGGAGCGCGGCGACTTCGCGACCGCACGGCTCGGCCTGGAGCACGGTATCGCCGTGGATCCGCTGAACGCCGAGCTCTACCTGCAGCTCACCCGCCTCTACGCGGGCAGCACCCAGCCCGTCTGGGCCCTGCTCTATGGCGAGGTCTTCCTGCTGCTGGAGCCCTACAGCCCCAGGTCGGCCGAGGTGAGCGCCTTGCTCGTCGGTGTGCACGGACGGCTGGCCCGCCAGGCCCCCCGAGGGGGCCAGGGACCCTTCGAGTCCGCCCTCACCCAGGCCCTCACCCAGGCCCTGAACGACAGCGGCGGCCGGGCGGACCTTGCGGGCATCGTGGCCTGGCGCGCTGCGCTTCCGGCGGCGCTGGCCGAGCCGGATCCACTGGTCGACTGGCACCGCGACCTCCAGGACGCTGGCCACCTGGCCGCGTACTCCTGGTGGCTCTTGCGGGCTGGGGATCCAGAGGCCTTCGCCGCGTGGGCGGCCGATCACGAAGGCGCCCTCCAGGACCTGCGCGGCTTCTTGAACGAGCAGGCCTTCCAGCCGGGACGGGACGGCCTGGTGGGCCGGGCGGCGCATCCGGAGGGCTAGTCCCGCCTGCGCGCACGGCCTTGGCACCAGCGGTAGCGCAGGCCACCCAGGCTGATCTCGTCTCCGTCGGCCAGCTGCACGCGCCAGACCCGCTGGCCATTGACGGCGACCCCGTTCTTCGAGCCGCCGTCGATCAGCCAGACCCGGCCCTCCTGGAGCCGGAGCTCGGCGTGCTGCCGGGAGCACGACGGATCGGTCAGCACCACGTGGCACCGGGGACTCCGCCCCAGAGTGAGACGTGCCCGGCCAAAGGAAGAGCCCTCGACCCGCTCGCCCCAGGGGTGCTCCAACCAGCCGGTCGGCCCGGTCGGGCGGGTGGGGATTGGAAAGGTCGGCTCGAAGAGCCACGAAGGCTGGGGCTCTGCGAGCTCGGGCGGGACCCCGAACAGCTCGGCCACGCTCAGCTCGTCGGTCTCCTGGGACGGCTCGTCGTCCGCTGGGGGCGGTTGTTCCCAGCTCCCCTCCAGCTCCGAGACCGCGTGGTCCTGGGTCCAGGGGGTCCGGAAGTCGAAGGGACTCGCAGCGGTCGCGTCGTGTTGCATGGGTTGTGCCTCGATCGAGCCATCTCCCGGGGACAGCCCGACCTTTCAAGACCTGGCCCCCGGAAGGCCCGAGGCCCCCGGGGGGTAGACTCCCGCCGATGACGCCTGCGTCGCTCGCCAAGCACCTGACACGCGCCACAGGGCCCCTCGGCGTGGTCCTGGGCAGCCTGTTGCTCGCGAGCGCGGCCTGGGCTGGGGCCGAGACCGACAAGATCAAGAAGCTCCACAGCCGGGGCAAGCTGGACAAGGCGTGGGACCTGTGCGCCCAGCTCGAGGCCAGCGGCGGCTCGGAGTTCGTCTATGCCAAGGAGCCCTGCGCCCAGGTCCACCGGGACCGGCTGGATCTGGCCCACCCTGGCGGGCTCTCGCGAGCGCAGCTGGACGAACACGCCCAGCGCTGGCCAGGCACCGCTGCGGGCACCCGGTCCCTGGAACAGGCCGCGCGCATCCTGCTGGGCCAGGCGGGCCAGACCATCGAGAAGCTCAACCAGGTCACGTGGACCTACCAGCGCACCGAGGCCGCGGCCGAGGCCAAGACCCGCATCTTCCAGATCGCCTTTGACCGCGCCAAGCTCCTGGCCAGCCCCGAGGCCTACGCCGACTACCGGCAGACCTACCCGGACAGCCCCTTCCGGGACGAGGCCTGGGCCCTGGAGCAGGAGGCGGCCTTCGACCGCGCCTTCTCCGAAGGCACCGCAGAGGCCATGCAGCTGTTCGTGGCGGCCTACCCCGAGTCCCCAGAGGTGCCTCGGGCCAAGAAGCTGGAGATGGACTACGCCTTTCACGAGGCGGGCAAGACCGGCACGAGCGAGGCCTGGCACGCGCTCTACAAGAAGTTCGTGGCCCACCCCCGGCGGCACGAGATCCAGGCCCGCTGGTACGCGGCCGCGGTCACAGAGGTCGACACCCGCGGGGTCGGCCCCCTGTTGATGTACACCGCCATCCACCCTTCGGACGCGACCGCCCGGGACGCGCTGGAGTCCGCGGTGATCCGCACGGTGGCCGTGGCCATGGTGGCCGGACACCCGGACAACCCCGGGTGGACCCTCAACCGCGAGGGCGAGGCCGAGGTCCCCCGGGTCTCCCAGCTCAGCAAGTCGGTCCAGGTCCGATTCCCCTACGTGTCCAACCACGCCCCCGAGATCCGGGTCCTGGCCGAAAAGGGCGCCGACATCCGCAGCCTGCAGGGTCACCTCCAGGCGACCTTCCGCCTGACCCAGACCGAGGCGGGGGCACTGGCGCTCAAGTGGCGCTCGCCCGAGGAGGGCCTGTGGGAGGCCCGGCTGCCCTTGGGGCTCTGCCAGCCCCGGGGAACCCGCTTCATCGTCGAGGTGAAGCTGATGGGCGAGACCTTGCGCTACCCGTTCCGGTCGGACACGCCCTGCGCGGACTGGTGGGTCCCGATGGCGGTCTGGAACGGCGCCGCCCGCCGCGGCGGCTCCCGGTCCCAGGGCGCGTGGTCGCGCACCGCTGGCGAGCTGCCGCCACTCCCCCACAAGGACGTCTGGTGGACCGGGGCTCGCTTCGAACACACCCCGGCCAGTGGGTCCGGAACCGTGGTGACCTGGCCCGACGGCACCCGGTACTGGCGGCCCGGGAGCCCCGGGCTGACCGGTCGCAACCTCGAAGATCTGCTGGTCCTGCCGTCCTTCCCGGCGCCGGGCTTCTCACTCATCCCCATCGGCAACGACAACGTGCTCAGCCAGCCCGGGGGGGACAAGGTCAACGTCGCGGAAGGCCTGGTCCTGCAGCACCAGGTCTGGCTGGCGGCGACCAAGCCCCCCGGGCAGGGGCGTGGATCGGCAGCCCTGGCCGCCGACACCGGCTGGATCGTGGCCGAGGACACCGGCGCCTGGCAGCCGCTGCCCCCCCAGGGCGCCACGCTCCTGGAGCTGCGCTTCCCGACTCCGGAGATCCGCACGACCTGGAGCGAGCAGCTCCAGGCCTGGACCGGCGAGCCCGCTGCGATCCGCTGGTCTGCGATGGTCGACCTGGACCTGGACGATCAGCTCGAGGGCTTCGTGTGCCTGGCCCCTGGCGATGGAGACCGCTGCTTTGTGGCCGACTGGCGGGACGGCGGCCCCGCGTGGTTCCCGGTGATGGGCTTCGACTGGCCGGCGACGGCCAACGGGGCGCCCTTTGCCTTCTGGACCGAGCAGGGGGTGTACCTGGCCCGAGTGGACCCGACCGGCGCCAGCGTCGCCCGCTACACCGGCTCGGCGTATCTGGGCACCCGGGAAGGGGAGTAGGGGCGTTCAGCCGGCCTCACGGCACGTACTCCAGCAGCTCCCCGGGCTGACAGTCCAGCTCCCGACAGAGCTTCTCCAGGGTCGAGAAGCGCACGGCCTTGACCTTGCCGGTCTTGAGCTTGGAGAGGTTGGCGGGGGTCAGGCCGATGCGCTCGGACAGGTCCTGTCCTCGGACCTTGCGCAGGGCCATGACCACGTCGAGGCGCACGACGATCGGCATGGTCAGACGATCTCGCGCAGCTCGAGGATCAGCGCCGCCACCGCATCGAAGGCGTCCGACGCCCGGTGGGCCAGCCAGGCCACGAGGAAGTAGTTCACCACCCCGCCCAGGTTGCCCAGCAGCACGCCGAGGCCGGGCTCGGCGGCGCCGACCGTCTTGAGCACCGCGACCCCGATGAGGATCGCCCCCAACACGGCCGACAAGATGCCGACGACCCGGAAGCCCACGGCTCCGGCGCGGATGTTGTCCAGGTTGCCTTCCATCTTCTCGCTGAGGTCCATGACTGACTCCGGCGGCGGGAGGACGTCTCCCGTCTCGCCCCAATCAAGTAGGATCATCGATTCCTTTCGTCAACAAAAAAATATCGTTTATCGATAATTACAGGTCGAAAAACACCAAGTCACTCCCGATCCTCCACCACCTCCAGGCGGCCTGGTTCCCCGGCGCCATCCGCCAGGGACAGCCCACCCTCCTCGCCGGGCTCGACCACGCTCAGGGCGCCCTGGTCCCGCGGTCCCAGGCGCTCCAGCAGCCGCTTCCGGGCTGACGATGCCACGTCGCGGACGCCAGCCTCCGAGTGCTCCAGCCAAGGTGCGAGCACCGCGAAGTCGTCGGCCGTGCCGCAAGCACCCAGGGCCTGGAGCTTCCAGAGGAGCGCCAGGCCACCGGCGTCATCCAGGCTCTTGCGCAGGGCCTCCCGCACGGCGGGATCCACGGCTGGGCCGTCCTGGCGGATGAGCTCGGTGGCGGCCTCGACCAGCGCCGTCTGCCGACTGTTGAGGGCCAGCCGCACCAGCGGGGCCGCGGCCGCGCGACCACCTCGCTCGTCCAGCAGTCGAAGCGCCTCGACCCGCCAGTGCGGCGCCAGCGCCGGGGAGCGCACCATCTCGGCCACGCCGTCCACCCCCCCGCGGGCCCGCAGAGCCAGCAACCGCAGCTCGCCGTCGACCTCGGTGGCCAGAGCGTCGAGGACCCTGGCGGTGACGGGTGCGTCCCCGCGGCGTGCCACCAGAGCCCGCACCGCGGCCAGGCGCACGTCGCGCCCCGAGCTCTCCAGCGCCACCCGAGCCAACCGCTCGTCCCGATCGGCGGGCTCGGCCTCCAAGACCTGGGCGGCCTGGAGCATGCGCCCGATCCGGGGACCGGCCGACCCCCCCACGTCGATGATCGGCACCGTGGTCCACAGGCCGGCTTCGCGCACGGTCACCCCGGAAGGTCCGAGCTCGCGCAGGGCCGCACGGCCGGCGTCGGAGCACAGCGAGAGCGCCGTGAGCGGGTCCCCCCACAAGCCGGGCTGACGATCCAGCACCGGATCGCCGGTGACCACAGGGTCCCCCTGGCCCTCGGACGAGAGGCCCCGCAGCAGGCCCTTGCGCAGGGGCATCCAGATCGTGAAGGCCCCGGGCTGCGCAGCGGTGTCGACCAGGACCGTGCGTCCCTTGGCCCGGCCCTGGAAGCGGGTGGTGCTGACACTTCGGACGTCGTCGAGCAGCCGCTCCAGGTGGTTCCGGGCGTCGTCCCGCCACTGGGGCGAGCGGCCGGTGGACCACCGCGCCAGGTTTCCCAACAACACCACCCCGCCCACCACCAGGCCCAGGACAACGAGGACCTCCATCTCAGAGCAGCCGCACCACCGCCTCGTCCTTCATCAGGACCTTGTCCGTCTGCAGGTCCTTGACGGTGGCGATGAGCCAGCGGTCCGCGTTCACCCCGAACGCGATCTCCAGCCGGGGGTTGCGGTCGCTGGGCTTGTGGGGAGGGACCAGACGCCCGAGCACCGGGTCGGACTCGTTCAACGGCACCACGATCTGCTGGCCGCCGCCGCCGCCTGCGCCGCCCAGCTTGTGCAGCTTGCCCTCGGCGTCCCAGGTGAAGCGTCGGTCGCCGCCCTCGTCGCTGCCGACCTCGCAGATGACCATCTTGAAGACCTTCTCCGGCTCGCCCAGGGAGCACGTCGGGACCAGCTTCTTCTTCCACGTGGGCTCCCGGGTCGGGAAGCGCTGGCCCTTGGGCACGATCACCGTGTGGACCGGCTCGTGGGTCTTGGGGTCGTAGGTCACGAAGGCGTAGTCGTGCACGATGAAGTCGGACTGGGTGACCTCGCCCGCTGCAAAGGCGGCCGCCCCGTAGACCACGGCCTCAAAGGGCTGCCAGGCCCGTACCTTCTCCCGGCCGAAGGCGTCCTGGAAGGTCGGGTAGACAAAGGGGAGCAGCGTGGAACCCCCGACCATCAAGACCTGGTCGATGTCGTCGAAGGTGATGCCCCGGCGCGCAGCCTGGGCGCGGATGCCCTGGATACAGGCCGTCAGGGTGCCGACCAGGTCATGGCGCTGGAGCACGTCCCGCACGTCCTGTTGGCTGATCTCCAGCAGATCCTGGGGGTCCCGGTGCCCGGAGCCGTCGGGGTTCACGAAGCCAAAGGCCTCTCGATCGCGAAAGTAGACGGCCTCCTTGACCCGGCGGGCCTCCTCGATCATCAGCCGGGCCCAGAAGCGGTTGGCGCCGTGCTCGTCGACCATCGAGCGCGGCATCTCCAGCCGATCGCAGATCTCAGCGAGCAGCCAGCGATCGACCAGGTCCCCGCCGACGGCGCGTCCTTCCTTGGCGATGACCTCGCAGGCGCCGGTCTCCATCTCCCGGGCGCTCAGCGACACCAGCGCCAGGTCCAGGGTCCCGCCACCCATGTCCACGACCAGCACGTGGCGCTGGCGCTTCAGCCCCAGGCCATAGCCGATGGCCGCGGCGACGGGCTCGTCCAGGAAGTGCACGTCGCGCACACCGACGCGCTTGAACAGCCGGACCACCTCGGCCCGGTAGGCCTCGTAGCTGTCGACCGGGGTGGTGACGACCACCTCTCGCGGCCGCTCTCCGGTGGTGCGCTTGACCTCGGCGAAGAGCTCTCGCACGAAGACCCCGGCCACGTCGCGGGCCGACCAGGTTCGCTTGCCGGTGCGGGCGATGGTCTTGAGGGCTCCGCTGGACAGGTAGGGCTTGAAGCTGGACGCGTAGCAGGGCAGTGGCCGAACCACGTTGCGCTCCAGGGCCTGGCGGCCGATGAACGCTCGCTTGCCCCAGAAGGCACGGGTGTTGAACACCGGCCAGGTGCCGATCCGGGTGGCGAGATCGGGCTCCGCGATCAGGTGGGTCGCCGACGGCACGAGCTTGGGCGCTTCCAGCGGATCCCCGGCACCCGGCTTGCGGCAGATGTCCGGCAGCTCCAGCAGCTGAGGACTGCCCGTCACCTCGTCCCACCGGGCGACGCCCGTGTTGGTGGTTCCCAGGTCGATGGCCCAGCCCGACATGGAGGGGTTGATACTCCCTCGCCCGTTGCTTCACAAGCCCCCCCGGTCCGCCCGCGCGCGGTAGGCTTCGGGGCCAGAGGCAACCCACGTGTCCAATTCCCGCCGAGTGCTGGTCATCGAAGACGAGGAGAACCTGCGCAGCCTGCTCCAGGACATCCTGGAAGACGAAGGTTTCGTGGTCGAGACGGCCGAGGACGGCCAGGCCGGCGTCGAGGCCGCCGAGCGGCTGACCCCCGATCTGGTCATCACCGATCTCCTCACGCCTCGGATGCACGGCTACGAGGTCATCCGCCGTCTGCGGGGCAACCCTCAGACCAAGCGCACCCCGATCATCGTCGTGTCCGGCCAGGCCTACCCCACAGACCAGCAAAAAGCGCTGGACCTGGGTGCCCAGCTGTTCCTGGTCAAGCCCTTCCGCCCCCAGGTGCTGCTCGATGCCCTGGACCAGGTCTGGCGGGCCCTGCGGGTCCGGTTCTGGGGGGTGCGCGGCTCCATCGCCGCCCCGGGTCCCGAGACCATCCGCTATGGCGGCAACACCCCCTGCGTGACCCTGGAGCGGGGCAAGGACCTGCTCATCCTGGACGCCGGGACCGGGCTCCGGAAGCTCGGCCTGTCCCTCCAGGCCGAGGCCGGGCCGAACCCCCTCGACGTCAACATGCTCATCACCCACACCCACTGGGATCACATCCAGGGCTTCCCGTTCTTCGTGCCGGCGTACGTGCCCGGCAACAAGGTGAACGTGTGGGGCCCACCCAGCATGGAGAAGCCCCTGGGCAAGGTCCTGCGCGGCCAGATGGACCCGGCCTACTTCCCCGTCGGGCTGGGCTCGATGGCGGCCGAGATGACCATCACCGAGATCCGCGAGCCCGAATTCCAGGTGGGCGCGTTCAAGGTCAAGGCCATGTACGTGAACCACCCGGGCATCACGATGGCCTACCGGGTCGAGATCGACGGTCTGGTCATCACCTACGCCACCGACACCGAGCCCTACCGCACCCTGCTGGGCTGGGACGACGAGCAGACCCGCCACGGCGAAAAGGTCGCCTACGGCGGCAAGCGCGACGAGGAGCTCGTGGCCTTCGCCCACAAGGCCGACCTGTACATCGCCGACAGCCAGTACACCCCCGCCGAGTACGAGAAGAAGCGCGGCTGGGGCCACACCTGCTACACCGACTGCATCCAGGTCGCGATGGAGGCCCAGGCCAAGCGCATCGCCCTGTTCAGCCACGACCCGATGCACGACGACGACATGCTCGACGAAAAGGTCGCCGCCTGTCAGGCCCTGGCCGCCCAGGCCGGCGGAGAGCTCGAGGTGCTGCCCGCGATCGAGGGCGAGGTCATCGAGCTGCACCCCCCCGCCAAGAGCTGAAGGCCCATGTCCGCGAGTTCTGCCCGCAGCCTGGTCATCGCGGTGATCATCGCGTTCACCGTCGCCCTGGGCTACCGCTTCGTCACCGACGCCGAGACTTCGATGGAGGGCACCCTGGTGGTCAGCGAGGTGAGCGTGCTGCCCGACACCGCAGGCGACCGGGTCCACGCCATGGCCCAGGCCTGCGACGAGGGCGACGGGGACAAGTGCTCCGCCCTCTTCAGCCAGTACGAGTTGCACCGGGACGGCCTGAGCGGGAACAGCGGGCCCCACCTGCGCCGCTTGTGCCGCAAGGGCTGCAAGCTGGGGGCGACGGACCTGTGTGAGATGTGGCAGAACGGCGACAAGCGCTGCCCATTGGGCAACAACTGACCCCATCGCTCACGCGCGGCGCAGCACCAGCTCGGTGATCTCGCTCTCGGTGCCCGCTCGGTTGGGCGGGCCCCAGAACCCGGTGCCTCGGCTCACGTAGACCCAGGTCTGCTCGATCCTGTGCAGCCCAGCCACGATGGGCTGCACCAGATGAACCAGCAGGTTGAAGGGGAAGTACTGCCCCCCATGGGTGTGGCCGGAGAGCTGCAGATCGACCCCCAGCCGGGCGGCCTGGAAGACAGCCTGAGGCTGGTGGGCGAGCAGCAGGCGCAGGTCCGAGTCGGGCGCGTCCAGCAGCGCCCCTTCGAGGTCGCTCTCGTGCTCGGGCAGCAGGTCCCCGGCCTTGCGGTCCGTGACGCCGGCCAGGCAGATCCGCGCCCCCTTCCAGGACAGCATCCGGTGCTCGTTCAACAGGGTGGGCAGCCCCAGGCGCGCGACCTCGGCCACCCACGCCTGGGCCCCGCTGTAGTACTCGTGGTTGCCAGTCACGAACCAGGCGCCCAGGGGCGCGGCCAGGCCATTCAGGGGTGCTGTGTGCTCCCGGAGCTCGTCGACGGACCCGTCCACCAGGTCCCCGGTCACGGCGATCAGATCCGGTTCCAGCGCCTGGACCCGGTCCACGATGGCCTGGAGTGCCGGCCGCCGCATCAGGGCACCCACGTGGATGTCGGTGATCTGGACGATCCGGAGGCCCACCAGATCCGGGTGCAGGTCAGCGATGGGAATCTCCACGCGCTTGACCCTGGCCAGCCGGGTGGCTTCTGCGTACCCCACGGCGGCGGATCCACCAACGAGCCCCAGCACGCCCAGCTCCGCGAAGAAGCGCCGCCGCGCGGGATCCGGAGGCGCCGAGACGCCCTCCCGCACCATGCGCACCACACGGGAGCCCAGGTCGAAGGCCGGCAGCACGAGCACCAGGACGCTGATCAGGCCCAAGCCGGTGAAGCCGATCGTGGCCACAGCCAAGGCCACAGGCCCCATGCCCAGGCGGTCGCCGACCATGAAGCTCGCGGGCACGCAGAGCGCGTGCAGCACCAGTCCGACCCACAGCGCCTTGCGCCAGCGCGGGCTCACCAGCCGCCCCAGGCGCCTGCCGAGGTAGCCGTAGAGCACCGACAGGATGGTGAGCACCATCCCGAAGAAGATCACCTGACGAAGCATCCGGGGGCATTGTGGCAGGATCCGGCCATGCCCCATGCCCTGGCCTCCGAGAAGTACGTCTCGATCGAGACGGTCCGCAAGAACGGCCAGAAAAAGGCGACCCCGGTCTGGATTGCAGATCTGGACGGCAAGCTGGTGTTCGTCACCAACGACGACAGCTGGAAGGTCAAGCGCATGCGGAACAATCCGGCGGTCCGGCTGGCCCCCTGCGATGTCAAGGGCGGCAACGTGGGCGAGTACGTGGCCGGAACGGCGCGCATCATCGAGGGCAAGGACGCTCGGGCCCCGATCGACGCCGTGATCGGCGCGAAGTACGGCTGGCAGACCTGGCCGTTCGCCATCATCGGCTTCTTCAGCAGGGTGCCGCGGGTGGGCATCGAGATCACCCTGGACCCGTGACTTCGACCCTCCTCGCTGGGTTGCTGGCCTGCAGCGGCGACCCGCCCGAAGCGCCCGTCCCGGAACCCGTGGACTGCGCGTCGTTGACCTCCATCCAGGAACGGGACCAGTGCCTGTGGCAAGAGATCTCCGAGCTGCCCTCCGATCAGTCCGCGTTGGTCCTGGACAAGGCGAAGGGCATCCAGGATGCGATGGTGCTCGGCTCCGCGGTGGACTCCTGGATCCGAGCCCATGCCGGCGACCTGCGCCGAGAGGAGGGCATGGCCCTGTGCAACCTGTTGTCGGGACCGGAGCAGCTCTCCTGCCGGCGACGGCTGCTCTCGCCGCACTTGCAGCACTGAGCTGCACGACCACCTCGGCCCCACCCCAGGCGCCCGCACCCGAGCTGGTCGAGGGGGCCCGCCTTCCCGAAGCCGCAGAGTGCAGGCGCTATGCCGAGAACGCCGACGTGTGGCGCTACTGCATGGTCAAGCAGGCCCGCGACTTTCGCAAGCCGGCCGACGTGGAGCGTCTGTGCCCTCTGACCGGTGACCGGGAGCCCTTGTGTCGTCAGAACTGGATGATCGGCCACCTGGCTCCCCACCTGGGCTTCAGCACCCAGGAGCTGCTCGGCATCTGCGGGGACGCGCAAGACTGCAAGTTCGAGCTCCTGGACCAGCGCCCGAGTGACCGGGTCCTGGAACAGGTCGACCTGTGCGTCGACCACGCCGGCCGCCACACCAAGGACTGTGTCGGCCACGCGATGGAGCGCTGGGCTCGCACCCGACCCGACGTGGACGAGTTCCTGCGGATCGGGGCCCAGGAGCGGCCCTATGCGCCCCTCGTGGGGAGCTTCCTGGGCGAGGTGGTGGCCTGCCAGGGCGTGGGCGCCTGTGACGTGGTCCACGGGTCGATGAAGGAGCGCTGCGACCGCAGGCTCCGAGAGCTCACCGCGAGCCCGGAGCGGTGCGATCGGGGGCTGGGGGCGCCCCACGGCCCTCCAGGGGGCCGGTAGCTACGCGTCGCCCAGCACGGTCAGGAGCGCGGCGCTGCTGGAGAAGCCCAGGGCGAAGAGGGCGAGGGTGAAGGTCATGGGGACTCCAGGGGTGCTGTGGATCTTGAATACACCCGTTGGACACCGGGGCAGCAGGGATCGGAAAGGGCTGGAACATGCTGTTACCTGAGCCGGCGTCGCGTTCCGCCTGGGAACCACACGCCCATGGCGATTAGGCTCCCCCCATGAAGGTTCACGCCCTCCGCGCCTTTGGCCTGGAGAACCTCCGCCTGCAGGACCGCCCCGACCCCACGCCCGGGCCTGGCCAGGTGCTGCTGCGGGTCAAGGCGGTCTCCCTGAACTACCGCGATCTGCTCATGGTGCAGGGGCTGTACAACCCTCGCCAGAAGCTCCCGCTGGTGCCCTGCTCCGACGCCTGCGCGGTGGTCGAGGCCTTGGGCGAAGGGGTCACACGCGTGGCGATCGGCGATCGGGTCATCCCCAGCTTCATCCAGGACTGGATCGCTGGCGAGCCGGCCAAGGAGCTCCTGTGGAACACCCTGGGCGGCCCGCTGGACGGCACGCTGGCCGAGCGCATGGTGGTGGCAGACCACTGCCTGGTGCAGGCCCCGGAGCACCTGAGCGACGCCGAAGCCGCGACCCTGCCCTGTGCCGGCGTGACCGCCTGGAGCGCCCTGGAGGGCGTCACGGCGGGGGACACGGTGCTGGTCCAGGGCACCGGTGGGGTGAGCCTGTTCGCGCTGCAGCTCGCGGTGCTGCGAGGCGCCCGGGTGATCTGCACCAGCAGCAGCGACGCCAAGCTGGCGCTGGCCCGGAACCTGGGGGCTGCGGCGACCCTGAACTACGTCTCGACGCCGTCGTGGGGCAAGGCGGTCAAGGCCCTGACCCACGGCCGCGGGGTCGACCGCATCATCGAGGTCGTCGGTGGCGACCTGGCCCAGAGCCTCCGGGCCGTGCGGGCAGGCGGAACCCTGGCGCTGATCGGGATCCTGGGCGGGGCCAGCGGCCAGGTGAACCTGACCCGGATCCTGATGCAGGCCATCACGGTCAAGGGCATCATCGTCGGCCACCGCATGGGCTTCGAGGCCATGAACCGGGCCATCACCCAGCACCAGCTCAGGCCGGTGGTGGACAAGACCTTCGACTTCGACGACGCGCGCATCGCCCTGGACTACCTGAGCCAGGGCAAGCACTTCGGCAAGGTCGTGCTGGTGCTCTGAGCGTGTGCCGCCGCCGATGGCGTCTCATCGCGCCCGAAAGTGCGCGTCAGCGACACCTACGCCGCCGATGGCGTCTCATCGCGCCCGAAAGTGCGCGTCAGCGACACCTACGCC